>NZ_JBLXXW010000009.1:0-78079 GCF_048512915.1 Rothia sp. P7208 | reverse complement strand
GCCCAACACTTTATGGGTGCCCCACCCCACCCTTTATGTTGAGCTAAAAATATTTTTTAGACAGAAGTCTCGTCGCTGTACTCCGGCGGAAGAATACGCACGCCACCCTTATCAGCAGAAGCGGCCATCATGCCATAGGCGCGAAGCGCCTTTGATACGCGACGCTCTCGCGGTTTTGAAGGCTTCCACGGAACAGCACCCTTGCGAGCGCGACGCTGTTCAAGAACCTCGTCCGAAAGGTTAACACGCAAAATACGGCGAGAAACGTCAATCTCAATTTCGTCGCCTGTTTCCACTAGTCCAATCGCTCCACCTGCTGCAGCTTCAGGAGAAACATGTCCGATAGAGATACCCGATGTGCCGCCAGAGAATCTTCCGTCTGTGATGAGCGCACAGGTTTTTCCTAGTCCAAGACCTTTAAGATACGAGGTGGGGTAGAGCATTTCTTGCATACCAGGGCCGCCTTTGGGGCCTTCATATTGAATGACCACGATATCGCCGGCTTGAACATTCTTTGAAAGAATTTCTCGTACTGCTTCATCTTGAGATTCCACAACAAAAGCTTTGCCAATAAAATGGAAAAGTTCTTCATCAATGCCAGCAGATTTGATGATGGCTCCGTCTTGAGCGATATTGCCACGTAGTACAGCAAGTCCACCGTCTTTGGTGTAAGCATGTTCAACAGAGCGAATACACCCGTTCTGCGCATCGTACTCGAGAGATTCGTATTGATTTGCGGTAGAAAATGCTACTGTTGTGCGGACACCACCAGGTGCAGCTTTGAAAAGTTCTTGCGCTTGTTCACTTGCTTTTCCGGAACGAATATCCCATGTGTTAAGCCATTGTTCTAGAGATTCAGAATGGACAGAATGAACGTTGGTGTTCAGTAGCCCAGCACGGTATAGCTCACCTAAGAGAGCAGGAATTCCTCCAGCACGGTGAACATGCTCAATATGGTATTTGGTGGAGTTTGGGGCTACTTTTGCTAAGCACGGGACACGTCGTGAGATGGCGTCAATATCGTCGAGGGTGAAATCTACTTCTGCTTCGTGGGCAATAGCAAGAATGTGTAAGACGGTGTTGGTCGATCCTCCCATTGCGACGTCTAGTGCCATAGCATTTTCGAAAGCTTCTTTTGTGGCGATAGAACGAGGTAAAACGGAATCGTCGTCTTGCTCATAATAACGTTTAGTGAGCTCAACGATGGTTTTTCCGGCATTGAGGAAAAGTTCTTTGCGAGCAATTTGGGTCGCAAGAGTGGTGCCGTTACCGGGTAGTGCTAGTCCGATTGCTTCGTTGAGGCAGTTCATGGAGTTTGCGGTAAACATGCCGGCACAAGACCCGCAGGTGGGGCAAGCATTCTTTTCGATTTGTGCGAGAGCTTCATCGGAGACTGATTCGTCAACGGCCATCACCATAGCGTCAACAAGGTCGAGGCGGTGTTCTACGATGTCTTCGATACCTTCTCCGGATTCCATTGGCCCGCCGGAGACAAAGATTGTAGGAATGTTAAGGCGCATTGCGGCAAGGAGCATTCCAGGTGTGATTTTGTCGCAGTTAGAGATGCAGACGAGGGCATCTGCTCGGTGCGCGTTGACCATGTATTCTACGGAATCTGCGATGAGGTCTCGTGAGGGAAGGGAATAGAGCATTCCGTCGTGTCCCATGGCAATTCCGTCATCTACAGCAATGGTGTTGAACTCTTTTGCGACAGCGCCGGCTTCTTCGATAGCGCCGGCGACGAGTTGTCCCATATTTTTGAGGTGGACATGCCCTGGAACGAATTGTGTGAACGAGTTTGCGATGGCGATAATGGGTTTCCCGAAGTCTTCGTCGCCCATTCCGGTAGCACGCCATAGTGCGCGTGCACCAGCCATGTTACGACCGTGGGTAGAAGTACGTGAACGTAATTCGGGCATAGCTCTTCTTCCTTATGTTCTGTGGTGACTGTCCTCAAGTGTACGCCTGCTTCTGGGCAATCATTCAATTTCTGCCCGTGAAGTACTCATATTCCGAGAATATTGCTGCGCTAGTCTTAGCTTCCAATATGTGTTGAGGATACAACAGCTATCCAATTGTCCGTACCTGTAGCATAATATTGCGTTAAAATGAAAAAAATATGTCAAAAACTCTTATATGCCCCAAAGTACGTAACGCTTAGTTAACACGTAGACACTCTTATAAAGCACACCTAAACTTGTGCTGTACTGCCAAGCACTCATGGCTATATCCTTCCCACTTTTTATATGAGTGTTAGCAGCAGTTTTCGACGCATACACACACCATGAAGAGGTAATCGATCGATGGGAAAATATGAGCGTGTTTATCAAGACTTGTCAACAAAGATTGATGATGGCACCTACTCGGTAGGCTCCCTCCTACCCAGCGAAAAACAGCTCACAGAACATTACGGAGTTTCACGCGAAACAGCTCGTAAAGCCTTAGCTCTCCTGACCAACCGCGGGTACATCCAAAAAATTATGGGTAAAGGATCCATCGTCATTAACCGACCCCAATATGCGCTTCCCGTATCCTTTATCGCTAGTTACCAAGAACTTGCAAATATCAGCGGTTTTAGCTTCTCTAGCAAAGTTATATCGTGCGGCGAAAAAGTTCACCACCCACCACATATCTTTAGGTCTATTACCCCATCGTTCCCCACCGGTCCCTATTACTACCTAGAAACCGTGCACTATATTGATGGGGAACCCTCCATTATTGACCGAAACTATATTCTGTGTTCAGTGGTGCCGAGCATTCCGCGCAACGTTGCAGAAGAGTCCCTCTTTACCTACCTTGAAGACACATTAGGGCTTGCTATCTCTTATGCCAGTAAACAAATCAAAATCGAACCAGCAACAATCGATGACCGCGAACGCCTGAACCTAGCCGCCGGAGAATACGTCGGTGTTACCACAACGGTCACAAGCCTTGAAGACACCACAACATTCCAATTCACCGAATCACGCCACCGCGCCGATAAATTTGTGTACCAAGACTTTGCACGCCGACAACGATTCCACCACTAACCGCTAAGGAGTAGGCGACCTTCGCCATACCACTAACTATGCCGTGGACAGAACGCACCATCTATCAGATATACCCAAAATCTTTTTACGATAGTAACGGCGACGGTATCGGAGATATCCGCGGAATTATCGAAAAAATACCCTATATCGCGTCATTAGGAATCGATATGGTGTGGTTTAACCCGTTCTTCGTCTCCCCACAACACGATAACGGATACGACATCTCCGACTACTACAATATCGACCCAAACATGGGCACCATGGAGGATGTTGAAGAACTCATCCAAAAACTCAACGCCCACAATATCGATGTCATGTTTGATATGGTGCTCAACCACGTATCAACCGAACACCCGTGGTTTCAAAAAGCACTCGCTGGAGAGAAAAAATACCACGACTACTTTTACATCCAAGCACCACAACAAGACGGTTCGCTACCGACCAACTGGGAATCTAAATTTGGTGGACCAGCATGGGAACCCTTCGGAAAAACCGGTCTCTACTATCTGCACCTCTACGATAAAACCCAAGCAGACCTCAACTGGCACAACCCTAATGTGCGTGAAGAACTCTTTAACATCGTCAACTTTTGGCTCAACAAAGGAGTACGAGGATTACGCTTTGACGTGCTCAACGTCATCGGTAAAGATAAACAGCTCTGCGACGCACCAGCTGGTGTCGTGGATAAGACACTCTACACCGACACCCCACAAGTTCATTCATGGGTCAAAGAGCTACATCAAAAAACCTTCGGACCATATCAAAACGTCATCACCGTAGGTGAAATGTCCTCAACAACCATCGAACATTCTATTGGGTACACCGAACCTAGCCGAGACGAATTATCGATGGTCTTTAGCTTCCACCACCTCAAAGTGGACTACGACAAAGGACAAAAGTGGACTAACACTCGTTTTGATTTTGCGTTACTCAAAGAAACTCTCAACGAGTGGGCTCTTCGCATGCAAAATGGTGGGGGCTGGAATGCTCTCTTCTTCAACAACCATGACCAGCCCAGAGCACTCAACCGTTTTGGTGATGCACAACAGTATCGCCAAGAATCTGCCACCATGTTAGCGACCGTAACGCACATGCTTCGAGGCACACCTTATATCTACCAAGGTGAAGAAATCGGAATGGTCGATCCAACATACTCCCAGATAAACCAATATGTAGATGTTGAAGCACACCACGCCTATCAGAGCCTACGAGTACAAGGACTCAGCGACGTGGAAGCCTTCAACATTGTTCGTACCAAGGCAAGAGATAACTCACGCGTACCTATGGCGTGGGATCACAGCACCTATGGTGGTTTTAGCGACGTACAACCGTGGCTCATGCCCACCCACGCACAGCAGATTAATGTTGCTCAAGAAGAACGTGATGGAAGAATCCTTCCCTATTATCGGAAGCTCATTCAACTGCGTAAACAATACGCGGTTGTTGCCCGCGGAATGTATGCCCCCTATCAATTAGAGCACCCAGACATTTACGCGTTCTTCCGTGAAGACCACAAACATCGTATGCTTGTAATCACCAATTTCTACGGCAAAAACAGCACCATTAGCGTGCCTGAAGAGTTCTCTCACGCGCAGATACTACTCAATAACCGTGAAGAAGAACCGCAGCTTACCCAATCAACAATTACTCTTGAACCCTATCAAGCTCTCGTGCTTCTTTACTCGCACTCAGCAGATAAAGAACATTAATCGTTCTTCTTCGAGGAGAAGTGTTCTTCCACCCACTCTTGAGCCACTTGTGAAGGGTTTGCTTTTTCCTGCCCAGAGACTCGACTATTCAGATGAATTAAGTCGTCCGTCGTCAACAGTGCAGACACTTCATCAAGAACTTGTGCTGCAGCATACGAAACATGTTGAGCGTTAATAACGGGTATCACTTGTTGAGCTAAGAAATTATTTTTGGGGTCATCAAGAACCACAAAATTATTCTGAGCAATTGCCGGATCGGTGGAAAAAATATTAGCAACCTGCACTTGATTATCTAATAACGCTTGAACGGTTAACGGCCCACCACCATCGTTAATAGGGTTAAACGAGGCTGGAGTGAAACCATATTTTTCTTTCATACCAGCTAACCCATAAGAACGTTCAGAGAACTCTGGAGGAGCACCAATCGAGAGCTGATCTTGATGTTGAGCGAGGTCAGCAAGAGAACGAATCCCATATTTTTGAGCGGTCTGCTCTGTTACCACCAGAGTATCTTTATCTTCTGCCGGCGAAGCCTGTAAAACGGCTAAAGAAGAAGGCAAAGCCTTAGGCAACGCTTGAAGTATCTCTTCTGGAGATGTTGCAGACGTTTGAGCATCAAAATATAAAAGAAGGTTACCCGAATAGTCGGGAACAACACTAATAGTTCCTTCTTCTAAAGCACCAAGGTACGCCTCACGTGCACCAATTGCTGGTTGTGTCTGAGCCGATAGTCCGCGAAGGTTAAGGGCACTTGCATAAATCTGAGCAATAATCTGAGACTCTGTAAAATCTGCTGAACCGACCACAATAGTCTCAGATGGGTTAGCAGTACCAAAAGCAGTATTTCCAGAAAGCCCGCACGAAGAAAGCGCCAACGAGGTAACACCCACACCAGCAAGACCAAATATTTTTCGGCGAGAAAGAGAAGCAGTCATATCAACAAAGTCCTAACGAATATGAGAAGAAGTAACGAGCCGTTGCACCAAGCTCAACAGAATATCGACAAGAAACGCTAAGGCAGCAACAAGAACTACGGCGGCAACCATACGGGTGTAATCTCGAACAGCTAAACCATCAATGAGGTATCGCCCTAATCCGCCAAGATTGATATAAGCCATCACCGTAACCGTAGCGATTACCTGCAACGTGGCGTTACGAATACCACCAAAAATTACGGGTAATGCTAGTGGCACCTCAACCCGCCACAGAATCTGCCATTCTGTAAGACCTTGGGCACGAGCAGCGTCCACTGTTGTAGCGTCCACAGAAGAAATACCGGCATAGGTTCCCGCCAGTAGAGGAGCCAACGCAAGAAGAATCAGAGCCAACGCCGGAGCAGTAAAACCAATACCAAGCCACAACGCAAATAACGTCAACAAACCAAGAGTCGGCAAAGAACGTAAAGCGCCAGTTATCCCAACGATAAGAGACTCTCCCTTACCGGTATGACCGACCCACAAACCTAACGGTATGGCGATAGCCGCAGCAATAAGCAGAATAATCCCCGAATAGCTCAGGTGCTCAATGATGCGCTGCCAAATACCGCCAGGAGCTGTCCACGCACCCTCAGCAGTAAACCATGCCCACGTTTTATCAAAAATATTCATAGCTTCCTCCACCGTGTCAGCAATGCGCCTGCGCTAGCTAATAAACGGTCCAAGACGAGAGCCAAAAGAAGAGTTCCAATAATTCCTGTCCAAATTTCAGCTGGTAAGTCACGACGTAAACCGTCGGTAAATAGCGTTCCTAAAGACTGAATACCGATAATAGCTCCCACCGAAACCATGGAAATATTTGATACTAAAGCAACACGTAAACCAGCCATCATCACCGGAATAGCAAGTGGTAATTCTACGAACCAGAAACGAGATATAGGACGATAACCCACAGCAGTAGCAGCTTCAAGGGTTATCGGAGACACTGATTCAAAAGCATCGACAGCCGAACGCACCATCATCGCGATAACGTATAACGTCAATGCCACGTAGACGTTAAGCACTGATGTGATAGAAGTGCCCAAAATCAACGGCATCACCACAAAAAGCGCAAGAGAAGGAATGGTATATAGTAACGCAGCAAAGTTGACGACCGATGAACGTCGAACCTTCCCCCAACGAGTGCTCTTTTCTGTGGAACGTCCATCTCGACGACGACCTAAAGCAAGACGAGCTAAAGGAATGGCTATAAGAGTTCCGGCAATAACCGGAATCACCGATTGAAGAAGATGTAAGACTAGCAGGTGTAACACATAAGTGCTGTTAGAAATCAGCCAGCTCACACACTCACCCCATAACGTCGGTGGCGTTCTGCCTCTGTAGCGTCAAGAACATCATCAGAGTTTAGAAGACCTTTAACGTAGCCTTCATCATCAATAACGACGCCCCAACCTGAAGGTGAAGAAAGAACAGAATCTAAAGCGTCACGTAAGTTACCACCTTCACGATACAGCGAACCGCCTGCAACGAGTCTGTTGTCGATAAACCATCCGGCGGGTTTTCCGTCCTCAACGTTAAGTTTCCACCGCTGCCATGGGGTATTGAGACTATCGAGAGGGTACACTTTGAGCCCCTCTCCTGAGGCGAAGGTTAACCGTCGCATGCCACGGTCACGCCCAATAAAGGAAGCCACAAAATCGTTAGCTGGTTCGCGAAGAATTTCCTCTGGAGAACCAACTTGCGCTAACTCCCCCTCAGAAAACACAGCAATATAATCGCCAAGAAGAATTGCCTCATCAATATCATGCGTTACAAAGATAATGGTTCTATTCAAGGTCTTTTGAAGCCTCAATAACTCATCTTGAAGATCTTTACGCACCACCGGATCTACAGCAGAAAACGGTTCGTCCATCAAAAGGATGGAAGAATCATTTGCTAATGCACGAGCAACGCCAACGCGTTGCGCTTGACCGCCAGAAAGTTCTGAAGGGTATCTTTTCGCTAAAGAACGGTCTAAGCCCACCGTGTCCATTAGTTCACACGCTTTTGTGCGAGCAAGTGAACGACGCATACCGTTAAGGCGCGGAACTGTTGCAATGTTATCGACGATAGTTCGATGAGGCATCAGCCCTGCCTGTTGCAACACGTATCCCATAGAACGACGTAGCTGATAGTCACGGATGCTGTGGTTTGGTTCGCCATGAACAAGAATCTCTCCTTGGGTTGGCTCAATCATGCGGTTAATCATGCGCAATGATGTAGTTTTTCCGCAGCCAGAGGGGCCAACAAAAACCGTGATTTTTCCTTCAGGAATACTTAGATTGAGATTGTTAATAGCGGTAACCTCACCGTATTTTTTGGTGACGTTACGAAACTCAATAGCATTCTTGAGGTGATGAGTAGAGTGTGTTTCGTGGTGTAGTTGTCCCACAGGTGTCCTTGTGTTCAATGGAGGGTTTTCGCATAGATGAGGGTAACAATCATCTGATATGTGAAACAGTACAATCTAGAA
Organism: Rothia sp. P7208; assembly: GCF_048512915.1. Classification (NCBI taxonomy): domain Bacteria; kingdom Bacillati; phylum Actinomycetota; class Actinomycetes; order Micrococcales; family Micrococcaceae; genus Rothia; species Rothia sp. P7208. The sequence goes on along the minus strand of NZ_JBLXXW010000009.1, from coordinate 69,894 downwards.
AATTATTCCCTGCCCATCAAGAAAGGTGGGGTTGCTGAAGATACTACTGAGCAACCCCACCTCCTTGACGTTATGATGATGTTCTGCCTTCGACGCGACTAGCCTTAACTAATCTTGATACCACGTATCAAAGATAGTGACAGGGATAGTTCTCTTATGACGAGTGCGCATAAAACGCTGTTCAAGGTTCTGTGCTACAGCATCAGAGACCGTTTTTCCTTCAAGGTAGTCATCAATATCGTCGTAGCTTAGTCCGAGTTCATCTTCATCGGCACGTCCAGGCACTCCGTCGAGCAAATCTGCAGTGGGTACTTTCTCCCACAGACGCTTCTGTGCACCTAATTCTTTAAGTAATTCGCGGTTCTGACGTTTGTTCAGACCGTATAAAGGAAGGATATCAGCACCGCCGTCACCAAACTTTGTGAAAAATCCCGTGATAGATTCGGCGGCATGGTCTGTTCCAACTACTAAAAGATTTTTCTGACCGGCGAGAGCATATTGGGCGATCATGCGTGAGCGAGCCTTGATATTTCCCTTATTAAAATCGGAGGAGCCCTCCCCTAACGCATGAGCAAACTCTTGAGTAAAGCCATCTACTGCGGGAGCAATGTTATAGGTGATGCTCTGCTGAGGTTGAATAAACTCTAAGGCTTGTTGAGCATCAGCTTCATCAAATTGCACCTTATATGGAAGTCGTACCGCAATAAATTCTGCGGGAGTTCCTTCTTCTGCTAGTTTTTCGACAGCGAGCTGGCATAGTCTTCCAGCAAGGGTAGAATCTACGCCACCGCTAATACCTAAAACAAAGCCCCGAGTATGACTTGCTTTGAGGTAATCACAAAGAAATTGCACTCGTTGGCGAATCTCTTCTGCAGGGTTAATGCTGGGTTTGACGCCCATCTGTTCAATAATTTTTGCTTGTATATCGCGCATAGTCCCTATCGTACTCGTGTGCTTATCCCAACCATAGGGGTTTATCCTCCTAAAGGATGATTTATTCTGTAGCTCCCCCCACCCTCATGGTGAGATAGTTACTATGGTTATCATCGAAAACTCTCAGATTCTGATAAGAAAGAGCAACGCTATGAGCGATCAACACCCCTCGGAGCCGATACCTCCAACCGACGCAACAACACCCATGGATTTTTATGGCAACTATACGCATCAGGCACCGCACGATTCTGAGAATTTCTACGATGCTTCAGGTGTAAAAATCAGCGATAAAGAACGAAGCATTGCCGTTTTATCACATATTCTTCCGATTATTTTTCTTTTCCTTTCTGCCGGCACTCTCAGCATCTTTTCTCCTCTGATCATTTGGTTTATCTATCAAGACAACCCAGATTATCGGTTCGCTTCAGCATCTGCAGCCCGCGCTTTTAACTTTAATCTCACTCTGATGACCATCAATATTGTGGCAATTATTCTGACACTTCTCACCTTCGGATTAGCCATTTTTGTACTGTTCATTACATTGGTCATTACATCTCTTATGCTACTGATTTTCCATATCAATGGCGCCCTTTCCGCTCGCCAAGGCACCATTTATGAATATCCACTACAGATTCGTGTTCTTAAATAATTTCTGTTATCAGTTCTACTTGTCATAATAAAATCCATAAAGCAAAGAGTCCTTGTTGTTCGTGCTGCAGCACGAACAACAAGGACTCTTATTATCTAGTGGAATATCATTCCGCTAGATTGTTTTAGCGTCCGGAGAGAACTCCACGATCGTAACGATAGATAAACGCTGCCATCTGATCGCGATTCACTGGTGACAGGGCACGGAAGGTTCCATCTGGCCAACCGCGAGTAATACCCTGCTCTTCCATCCATGAAATCTCCTTGTAGAAGACGTAATCCGTGGAAAGATCACTGAAAGCAGAAACGCTTGGTGCAGTGTACTCTGGTGATCCTGCCATGCGGTAGAAGAACGCTGCCATCTGATCGCGATTCACAGGAGTCATGGGGCGGAAGGTTCCATCTGGCCAACCGCGAGTAATACCCTGCTCGTGCATCCATGCAATTTCCTTGTAGAAGACGTAATCCGTAGGAACATCCTTGAAGGGGGATACGCTTGGTGCAGTGTACTGAGGTGATCCTGCCATGCGGTAGAAGAACGCTGCCATCTGATCGCGATTCACAGGAGTGAATGGACGGAACGAACCGTCTGGCCAACCACGAGTAATACCGCGTTGAGCTAACCAAGAAATTTCCTGATAGAAAGGATGAGTCTTGGAAACGTCAGTGAAGTGCGGGTCAAAAGCGGTGATAGGCTCTTCAGCCGATACTGCCATAACCTGTGCACGATCACCGTGAACACCCTGTTTGATGCCGGAGAGGTTTCCGGTCGCGTTATGAGTGAAAAGGAACAACGCCTTATCGTCTTTGTTGGTACCGTTACGGTGAGCTTGGAGTTTGTCGCCCGCTTTGAAAAGAACGGGAGTCAAGAAGTCATCAGAGCTGAACCATAGTTCAGGTGCTACAGGGTTGTAGGTGATGACGTCACTCGTATCAACTGGAAGGCTTTCACCGGTTTCTGGATCAAGGTTACCAAGGTACTTGCTGAATGCTTTGACCTGGTAATTGATGGTTACTGGCGAAGAGCCGTCGATACCCAATGCAGATAGGCGGATAGGAAGAACCAAGGTGTTGCTGTCCATGGTATTAGTATCGACGTCACCGAAAGCACCGTTGAGAGGAAGGATATCGAGAACCTCAACTTTTCCGCTAGCGTTTGGTCCTTTAAGCGCCACCACTGGGTAGTCCAAGCCCTTAGGCATCATGGTGTATGCGGTGTAGTCAGTAGTACCATCGTTATTTGTATCGATAGATACTTCAAACGATGCATCAGATGGGGTCAAGGAATCCCATGTTCCCCAAGTAGAGATACCAATACCGAGCATGGCCTCGCTGGGGTCACCCTTTTCAGCAAGAATCTGAGGCAGAGTTGAAGAAGCACCAACGTACTGCAAATCTGCAGACTGCATGGTAGGTCCGTTCAGGTCACCGGTGGGAATACGTCCACTGGTGTAACCTAGCTGGAAAGCTCCAAGACCAGCACGGTATCCCTTAAGATCAAGGTTCTTACCACTGATAGTTAGTTCTTTTTCAAGGGAACGTCCGAAGTCAATATTCTCTCCATCAACTTTAAGTGAGGAAGAGGGCTTCGGAGCAATGTGCAGTGGTACACGAAGGTGGCTTTGAGCATCACGAAGCTCTAAACGACCAGAATCAGTAGCAATAAACTGTCGTTCGTATTCGCCAAGCTGCTTTTCAACAGTTGCCTTATCAAAGGTCTTTTCCATGCGATTGCGATCGATATGAGCAGTAATCACAATGGTCTTTTTCTGTCCTGCGCCAACAGTAACAGATTCAGGGTAACTAAAATCTACGCCAGGCATATCAACGCTTGGAGCGTAGGATACCTTGAAAGTGCGCTCAGAAGCGGACTTGTTTTCAACAGTAAGTTTACGCGCGAAAGTTGCGGTATCTTCAGTAACTTCTACAACACCGAATGCGACAGAGACCTGCTGAGGTGAGTCAGCGTTGTACACCAAAACATCGTTGTTGATAGCAGCTAGAGCATCGACACGTCCGCTACCGGTACGCTCCACAGAATAGATGTTTCCTTCACTATCACGAACATCGTGAGTAGCGGTGTTCATGATAGTGCTCTTAACCTGAGCTGGAGTGTAGTCTTTGTGGGCTTCCATCACGAGTGCAGCAATGCCAGCAACATGTGGAGTTGCCATAGAAGTACCGCTCATGGTCAAGGAACCGTTGCCCAACCCGACACCAGCGGAAACGATGCTTGTACCAGGTGCAGCAACATCTGGTTTAACGTTTCCGTAGCTTCCATGGTCACCACGAGAGGAGCTTGTATTCAATGTGTCAAAGTTGCCAGATTCGAATTGCATAGCGCCACGCCATTCAGGGTTAACCTGAATCTTGAGGTTTCCGGCAGCAGCAGCGGCACGAACCTTTGCTGCACTGGACTTGTTCAAACGAACACCAGGAATGGTACGGTTACCAGCAATACCAGCATTTTCTGCTTCAACAGCGCCGGCAAGGACAACACCCTTACCGCCAGCAGCTTCAATGTTGTTGAAACGTGTTGCAGAACCACAGGGGAAGGAACCTGGTTCATCTTCCCAGTCAATCCATACCCATTTGCCCGCGAAGTCGACACCGTCAAAAGCGTTACAACCGAAGCGATTATCAGCTGGTGCCATAACGACGTCACCCATCAGGTCTTCTGGTCGAGCGGCATCATAGTCAAAGTTGACGCTGTAGTCACCGATTAAGTCCATAGGCTTATCAGACCCAACAGTAGCAACAACCTTATCGCCGTGTGCGATAGATCCAACCGAGTTAGCAACGGTCAAAGCACTTGGTGCGTTGCCGGGGTTACCACCAATAGAGTAGATATCGTCAGAGTTACCAGCAGCAACGACAGAAAGGACGCCCGCACGAGTCAGAGCTTCGACAATAGCGTTTTCAGGGTCATCAACAGGTCCGTAGTCAGCGCCAAGAGACATGTTCACAACTTGAGCCATATCGTCAAAGTTGCCATCACCGTTAGGATCAAGCACGCGGTCGAGAGCCTCGCCAGTAAGGTTAGTGCTACCATCACAACCGAATACACGCAGGCTCACGAGCTTTGCTTCTGGAGCAGAGCCAGGACCAATTTGCATATTGTGGACGTCATCCGCAGTGAGTTTGTTATAGTCGCCTTGGAATGTTTCGCCGTCAGAGTTAACACCGTATCCAGCAGCAGTACCTGCTACGTGAGTTCCATGTCCAGCGGCTTTACAGTCTAACGGGTTGTTATCTGGTTTCGGGATGCTTGTTTCAGGATTCCGTGCATCGTAATCATCACCAGCAAAGTCGTATCCGCCCACAAATTTCTGTGGGTTGTATAGTCCTGAACGGGTAGAAGGAAGATCCGTTGAGTTCTTCGCCTTTTGATAGGCTTCCTCAGTTCCAGGGCCACCAAAATCGGCGTGAGTGTAATCAAGTCCTGTGTCAATCACAGCGATGGTGACGTCTTTACCAGTCTTTCCGGTATTAACCCATGAAGCCAGTGCTTTAGTGTCTACGTCAGAAACAGAGTTTGCAGGGAATTTCTGGGTAATAGGAGTAATGCGCTCAACGTCTTTACGCTTCGCAAGCTGTCGAATAGCTTCAGCATCACCAAGAATAGCTGCACCACGAACAGTGTTGTGAGTGGTGTACAGCAATGTCGCATCAGAGTTCTGAGCGACAGATTGCCCTTGAGATTCAACGGCAGAGGCAATTGACTGCACGCGGCCTTTAGCTTCTACCGGCGCTTTATCGCCGTTGAGAACTTCGGCGGGCTGGGTTAGTTCGAATGCGCCTTGGCCTTTGAACTGAACAAAAGCTGCAATTTTTCCTTCAGCTTTTTTCATGGATTCAGACAAAACTTCGTTTGCTGCATCCTTCAGGTTAGTGATAGGCGATTGGCTATTGGACTCAGTAATAACTGCCTGTGCGCCGGGGAGCATGGATACTGCCATGCTGACTCCGGCAACAGTAGCTATACATGAGCGAGCCACTTTCCTACCGAAAGGGTGGTGTTTCATAGAAAACTCCTGTGAATTCAACATTACGCGAGTGACACGTAACACTCATGTTCCCTAGCATTACGGTGCAGGTCAAGTAAGAAACAGTTAATTGCCCATTAAAACGCCTAGTAATTCCACAATATGGAATTTTGGGTAGAAATGACCTCATCTCACCACCACCCACAACGCACAACACCAAAAGCAAACTGACTATCACATCAACACGGAATACACACAGCTACACCACAAAGCTATAGCCAGCCGAATAAATCACTGTATTCTAGTACATGGTGTGTTTTCTGAGCCGTATCAAAAAGCTAACAACCCTCAAAACACTTTGAGAATCACAACGCCACTAAGCTATGGACAGCACACACCGCACTGTTCGTGAAATCCGAACGGTGAAGCACTCAAAGGAGCATGACCCAATATGCCAGCAATAGTTATCGTCGGCGCTCAATGGGGCGACGAAGGTAAAGGTAAAGCAACTGACCTCCTCGGCGGAAGAGTCGACTACGTCGTCAAACCCAACGGAGGAAACAACGCCGGACACACCGTCGTCGTTAACGGTCAGAAATTCGAGCTAAAACTCCTACCCGCCGGTATCCTCTCTGAAAACGCAACCCCCGTCATCGGAAACGGCGTCGTCATCAACCCCGAAGCACTCTTCGAAGAAATTGACGGACTCGAAGCACGCGGAGCAGACACCTCAAAACTCAAAATCTCCGCAAATGCACACCTCGTTGCCCCCTACCACCAGACCATGGACAAGGTAACCGAACGCTTCCTCGGCAAACGAGCCATCGGCACCACCGGACGAGGAATCGGCCCCACCTATATGGATAAAGTAGGACGCCTCGGCATCCGCGTACAAGACATCCTCGACGAATCCATCTTGCGTCAAAAAGTTGAAGGCGCACTCCGCCAAAAAAATGAACTCCTCGTCAAGGTCTACAACCGCCGACACGTAGAAGTTGAAGAAATCGTCGAGTACTTCATGCAATACGCAGACCGACTCAAACCCATGATTGTTGAATCCACCCAACTACTCAACAACGCACTCGACGAAGGTAAAACCCTCCTTATGGAAGGTGGACAAGCGACTTTCCTCGACGTAGACCACGGAACATACCCCTTCGTCACTTCCTCAAACCCCACCGCCGGCGGAGCATCAGTCGGTTCAGGAGTCGGACCCACCCGCATTTCACGAGTCATCGGAATCCAAAAGGCCTACACCACTCGTGTGGGTGCGGGCCCCTTCCCCACCGAACTCTTTGACGAGATGGGAGACTTCCTCCGAACCACCGGCGGAGAATTCGGTGTTAACACCGGACGGCCTCGCCGTTGCGGCTGGTACGATGCCGTTCTCGCACGCCAAGCTGTACGCATTAACGGGTTTACCGACTTGTTCATCACCAAATTGGATGTGCTTACCGGTCTCGAAAAAATTCCTGTCTGCGTCGCCTACGACGTCGACGGAGTACGCCACGACGAAATGCCCATGACACAATCTGAGTTCCACCACGCAAAACCCATTTTCGAATATTTTGACGGATGGAATGAAGACATCACCGGAGCAAAAACCCTCGAAGACCTCCCCGAGAACGCCCGCAAATACGTCGAAAAACTTGAAGAAATTTCTGGTTGCCGTATCTCTGCCATCGGTGTTGGACCCGACCGCGATAACACCATCGTCGTCCGAGATCTTATCGACAACGACTAATATTCCATCCACTACGTCAAAGGGTGGTGTGCTGTTCCCCATTTCTCAGGGAACAACACGCCACCCTTTGGCATATTAACAACGACCTTATGAACGACGCGAACCGGAACTCTTCATATCACCAAGCCCCATCACCACGGCACCAGCTAAGACGAGTACCGCCCAAATCCACCAAGCAACAGAAAAACCAGCTACTTGTGCCATCGCACCAACAGCTAAACCGCCTAACCCCGTACCAATATCAAAGTTTGAGTTCCATAGAACAGCTGCACCAGCACCATTTTTAGCCCCAGCATCTGCCAAGGCACGCACCATAGAAACACTCTGCAAGAACCCATAACCAATACCTAAAATAACGGTGGAGACAATAAAAACTGTGGCACGAGAAGAACCTTCTTCCATGCCTGCAGAAATACCGATACCAGCAATACCCACCGAAGAAGCACCCAAAATAGGGGTCATCAAAATACGTGTACCCCAGCGATCAGTCAAAGAACCACCGTATAAACGGGTTGGAACCCCCACCGCCGTCAAACACAATAACGCTAACGTTGCCAGTGCCGGTGTATAACCTAGCTCGGTAGCAAACGTAAAGAATGCTCCGCCAGCGGCAGTAATTAATGTCAAGGTCAAAAGAGCCGGCCAGATTCTAAGAATTACAAGACCAAGACCATCTACACCTTCGCCAGAAGGTTCAGCAGAAGTCTGTTCTTCTACAAGACGCCCTAACTTCCATGCAAAGGGAGCACCAACTACCGCGATGAGTCCACTGCTGAGCACAAAACCGTACCCAAGAACCTCAATAAGCCACGGCGCAAGAGGAGTAAAAATAACTTGCGGAATAGCGGCAGCTAAACCATATAAGCCAACAGCAGTCCCTCGACGGTGACTAGGAATAAGAATAGACAACGCTGTTGAGCCGCACACCGTCACAATACCAAAACCAATACCGCGCAAAGCAGAACTTAAAAGAACCACCCATAGGTCTGAGCTAAGAGCCTGTAATGGTGAAGGGAGGCCCATGAATAAAGTGCCTGCGCAGACTGTGACGGGCCAGCCGATATAGGTTAACATTTTGCGTACCGCGACCAGCTGAGTTAAGACGGTAACTCCCATGAGGGTAGCTGTCACTAAACCCGCCCCAGAAGCACCAGCACCTCCAGCAGTAACCCATGCAGGAGACGCCGGAAGAAGTATTGATAAGCTACTCATCACGGCAGCAAAGGTGGCAAGAATAGGAACCATGCCGGGCATACGAAGAACGTTCTCTTGCATCTTTTCTTTCTATCAGAGGAGTAACTGTCGGCAAAAACACCGACAAACTAGCGTATCACTCCAAAACAATATCTACAGAAGCTTTACGATTGTTGCTATGCCTATTCTCGTCAACACCATCAACCTGCCCGACGGTTCTTCAACTAGTAGCGATTCTTTAGAGAACACGCATTCACTATTACGTGAACAGCCAGAGTCTGTAGCGTTTATTGGAATGAGAGATCCCAGCGTTGAAGAGATGCGAAGTCTCGTTGAAAAATTTGGGATGAATGAGCTCGCAGTAGAAGACTCGATGGAAGGTCATCAACGAGCCAAAATTGACCGTTATGGCGACAGCTATTTTTTGGTGTTACGACCGGCAGTGTACCGTGACCGTGAAGAAGAGATTCGACTCGGTGAAATTCACTTATTCATGGGGCCAAATTTTCTTGTCAGTATCATCAAAGATTACCTACGAGAAGAGCAGGATATTCGTCAGCTCTTCGCTCAAATTGCAGGGCAAATGGGTGGGCAAGACAGCTCATGGGACATGATGCACCTCATTCTTGACGCCGTAGTTGATGGTTACACCCCTGTTATTGATGGTTTAGAGAATGATGGCGACGAAATTGAAGACAGTCTCTTCTCACGTGAAGATGTAGATTCTTCTAAAATTTCACAACGTATTTATGAACTACTCAACGAGGTTGCAGACTTTAAACGCGCTTGTAAACCTATGACAACGATTCTTGACCTGTTAATGGGCAGGCTCAGAATGTTGCGATACCGTGATGATTCTGAAGAACAGTTAGAAATTCTTCGCCGTTTCCGAGATGTGCACGACCACGCCATTCTTGTCAATGAACGTCTTGACGATTTACGCAGTTCGTTACAGAACGCTTTAGAGGTCAACAGTACCCTTGTTGCAGAACGACAGAATGATGATATGAAGAGAATTTCAGCGTGGGCGGCAATTCTTGTTGCTCCAACGATTATCGGAGCTATCTACGGTATGAACTTTGATAACATGCCAGAGCTTCATTGGAAGTATGGTTACCCGTTTTCTCTTGCACTAATGTTTGGTATATCCATGTTTTTGTGGGGGCTGTTTAAGCGTAAAGATTGGTTATAAAAGAACCGCTCTGTACATATCATAAAATCTGGTTTCATAAGATGATGTTGAACCGTTAACGGTATATCGCATCATCTCTAAGATACTATTCCAGCATTACTGGCTATCGGAAGAATAATGATGAAATTTCTACTCGTTCCCGGATATATGAACTGTACACCGGGGCACTGGAGCCGGTGGCTCTCAGAAACGTACCAAGACTTCATCACGGTAGAACAAGACGACTGGGCACACCCTATCCGAGAACAGTGGTTACAACAACTTCACCACACCATCACTCATATCACAGAGCCGTTATTCCTCATTGGTCATAGCTGTGGTGGTGCACTTATCGCCCAATGGGCAGAAGAATACGGGCAAGAAACCCATAGTGCCCCTGTCCTTGGTGGTATTCTTGTCGCTCCTGCCGATGTAGAATCTGCAACCCTATACCCCGATATTAAAGCCCAATCACCATTACCTAGCGGGAAACTCCCCTTACCTCTCCATATCATTGCTTCAACCAATGACCCCAACACCACCGTCGAACGCTCCAAAGAGTTTGCCCAACGCTGGGGAACAACTTTAGAGTTCGTCAAAGATGGAGGTCATTTAGATACGCCTGACGGGTTTGGGCAGTGGCCGTATCTTGCACATTTGATTGAAGAACGCTCTGGGCAAAAGTTACGCCCGCACAACTAATAGCTATGATGCGGGCGTAACTGGTCAGTGTGAGTTAGAGAGTTGGAAGAGTATAGAACCCTTCAATAGCTCTTGTCATATATGCCATATCATCTATATGGCACATTTCTCGAGCAGAATGCATAGAGAGCAAGCCAATTCCCACGTCGATGGTTCGGATACCTAGACGGGTTGCCGTAATAGGCCCGATAGTGCTTCCGCAAGGAACATTATTATTCGAGACAAACTCCTGATAGGGCACTTCTGCGTGACGGCAAGCTAACGCAAAAATACCGGCGCCGATGGAGTCTGTTGCATACCGTTGGTTAGCATTGATTTTGAGAAGTGGCCCGTGCCCTGGTTGAGGTCGCACCTGAGTGTCGTGGTGTCCGCTATAGTTCGGGTGGACGAGATGCCCAGCGTCAGAAGATAGACACACTGAGCTTGCAATAGAGCACAAATATTCTTCCTGAGTTTCTTCACGTGTCTGTGAAATACGTTTAATGACGTCCTCTAAGAAGGGCCCCGCAGCACCAGAACGTGTTTCTGAACCGATTTCTTCATGATCGAACGCTGCCAGCATGACGGTATGTTCAGCTGTTTCGTCGTACCCAGCGGTTACGTAACGTTCGAGTGCGCATAATCCTGCATGCACAGAAGATAGGTTATCTAAACGTCCAGATGCGAGGAATTCTTTGTTGGCGCCAAAGGTTTCAGGGTGTTGGTAGTCGGCAAAAAGTAAATCGTAGCCAAGGATATCTTCTGTAGCGATATCTTCCTCTGTGCCGTGTTCTACGAGGTAGCCGAGGACATCATTCTCTGTTTTGTCGGTTCCCCATACGGGGTAGAGGTTCTGTTGTTTGTTGAGTTGGAGTCCTTGGTTAACGTCTCTATCAAGGTGTATGGCTAGCTGTGGGATACGTGCCATCGCACCAGTTGAGACGAGAACGTTTCGGGTGGAGGCACCATCTTTGACGGTTAGACGTCCAGCTAGACGGAGTTCTCTATCAAGCCAAGAGTTCAGGAGTGCACCACCGTAGACTTCAACGCCGACTTGATTCCAGCCTAATGTTGAAATCGAAGACTGTGGCTTAACTTTGAAGCTAGGTGAGTCTGTGTGAGCACCTAAGATACGGTATTGGCTAAGATGTGTCTTTTGTCCGCCAGCCCAAGCGATGATGGCGCCATCTCTGATGACGAAGAATCGCCCTGTTGCAGTGTTTTTTGGCCAGCTTTCTTGTTCTGAGAGTTCGTAGAAACCAGCTTTTTTAAGGCGTGAGGCAACTTGTTCAACGGCGTGGAAGCTAGTTGGTGAAGCAGCAACAAAACGGGCAAGATCATCTATATTTGTACGAGCATCAACAGTCATGCTTCTATCCTATAACTACTGATACTTTATAGACGATCTTGCCCGTTGTTCTCAGAGGAAGATCTATCGTGGGATAGATTTTCCGTGAGTCATAGCAACACTGAATGTTTGTGTATTGTGGATACCCATTTTGCGTGCTGAGAGCATCACAATGAGCACGATAATGAGTTGTATGCTCAAAGCTCCGAGGAATTCTCCTGCTGTGGAGCCTTCCTGAGCGAAGGGGTCAGCTAGTCCAAGGCTTCCCATGAACATGACCCAAAGGTTGTTAACGACGTGCAGTGCGATGCCTGCTTCAAGACCACCAGTTTTCCATGTTAGGAATCCGGCAACTAAGCCCATGGTGAGTACGGACATTTGCGCCCAAAAATCGTATCTGTGGCCGAGCATAAAGAGTACGGCAGGTAGCGTAATAACGATGATGGGGTTACGTATCCACCGTCCGAGGGTTTGCATGAGGTAGCCGCGGAAGACAAGTTCTTCTGCGTAGCATTGGATGGGGGTAATCGTAAAGACGAGGACGAGGAGCCATACAAGGTTTTTACCAGGAGATTCAACGTCTGGGGCTTGGACGCTTTCGCCTAATGCGTTGATGAGCATGGGCAGTACGATGTATCCGATGATGGCGATAGCGAAGCAGAAGCCCATCCAGCTCCAACGGATTTTTCCGTAGACGGAATGTACTAGCCCCCAAGGTTTTGGCCCGGTTACGAGCCGTGCTAAGAACATGGAGGGATAAAGAAGCGCGACGGAGCCGAAGACTAAAGCAAAGATGAGGGGGTCTTTGAGTGCAAGGCTCTGTAGGCTTTGCAGGTTAAGGGCGATGTTTTGCGGTCCGAGGATAGAGGCAAAGGCTATGCCGAGGGCTATGGAGAATCCGAGGTAGAAGAGTCCGCCGAGGAGGCCTTCTGCAAGGGGTGACCACCAGCGGGTACGGGGGTCGGCGTGAGAGAGACGGTGGTATGCGAGGGTACGTTCTTCTACCGGTACGTGGTAGATAAAGGGTTGTCCGACAGCGGGCTGGGGTGTTTGCTGTGGTGCTGGTTTGTGTGAGTTTTCCTGCTGGTTTTTTTGTTGCCAGGGTATGTGGATATTCTCTCGATGAGGTTGTTGTTCTACTGCCATGTTTCTAGCCTAATTTTCCTTGTGTGTTTTTTCATCAGCCTTAGGGAGTATAAAGCGTTTTATTGGCGCGTTGTGTGCCCTATTGTGAGGTTGTTATTCTTCTGTTTTTAGGTTTTTATTGCATGCGAGTTGGGTATATAGCTGATTTGGAATATGACGGTTTTGTGGAGGGTGCAGCCTTTTCTTTCACGACGATGCCATATTCTTTGAAGATATTTGAGGCGTAAAAAATGGTGCGTTCACTGTCATGAATGCACCACTTTAATTTAATGTTATGGACTGTTATACAAGTGGCTTATTTGTAGTTTTTAGAGAACTGTATATCCAAAGCAGCACGGCGCTAAAGAGTGCCGTAATGGGAATTGCCGAGAGAATAAGCCCTAGCGGTGCAATATCTTCCAGACGGTCAAGGGAACCGTGTACAGCGATACCAATCCACATCGGTGAAATATAGAGTCCAACAACACCTACCCAGGAGAACACCAACGCGCTTATTCGCACGGCTGAGGACATCTGATCGATAAATAGGGGGAATGCATCCACCCATAGAGCAATTGCTAGTAGCGGTAACCAGGTGTTGTGGTGAGACCAGCTAATGGGAGAGATAGAGACCATTAAGAAGGCGTTGAGTGCTATCTGTGAGATGAGCAGTTGACGTTGTTCTAGACGGTAGATAAGCCATGCTGTACCTGCCATGAGCAATGCAATAAGCCCGTAGTGTAAAACTTTGAGTAGTATCCCCGAACTTAGCCCAAAGTGCATGAGCCAGCCCTGAATAGAGATGTTATCGAGGTAGTTCGTATTTCCGACACGGGAGGGGTCAGAAACCGCTGAGGTCCAGAATTCGATAGCTTCTTGGGGTAGGAAGATGAAACCAATAATGATAGTTATGAAGAAACTTGCACCTAAGGTTATGACGCCTTTGAAGTCTTTACGCATGAGCAGAATAAGCCCAAAAGCCAGAGGGGTAAGTTTGATACCACCGGCTATGCCGATAAATAGTCCGCGAGGAATACGCGTAGCTGGGCGGATAAAATCCCAAAGAACAAGAAGCATAATGAGCGGGTTAATCTGAACGAGCCCTAGCCCACGACGCCAAGGGCCTGAAAGCAAGATGATGGCAGCAAGCAAAGCAATGGTGCCGTATCGTCCGAGGCGGTGTTGAAGAGGTAAGGTACGCCCTCGTTTTTGCACATAATTGTAGATAAGGGTTGCAACCCACCATGCAACAGCGTAGGCGAGTATCATCATCAGGAAAATGCCTACTTTTTGGGGTAAGAACGCAAAGGGTAGGAACAAAAGTGCCGCAAAGGGAGGGTAGGTGAAAGGCAACGCAAAATCTGGGCCGAGGCGCAGTAAATCAATAACATAGAGTTCTTTGTCAAAGCCTTCATTATGGAAAATAGTCATTGCCCCAGAACGGTACACCGAAAAGTCTAGTCCACCGATGCTCAGCGAATACATGAGGTTACCGATACAGACAACGGCTAACGCTGCATATGCGTATCGTTGCAACTGCGGTGTGTTTGGCCAAGATTCTCGGGGTGATATTTTCATGGTGCTCCGGTTCTGAAAGGTAACGACATAAAGGGTATATATTACCGTTATTTAGTAGTTTCTGAGGAGTTATTTTTTGTTGAAGTTGCTACCAAACGGGTGCTTCCATGACGATGTGGGGTCTTTTGCACTGATGATTTAGGTGGCTTGTTTTCTTTAGGTGGTAGCGCTGCAATGATAAGGCTGACTTCTATTACTAATAATAGAAGTGCAGCATAGTACAGATAGGGTGAGGGGTATAGGGCGGTAAAGCTTGTAGTAAACCCTGCGACTGTTGCCAAGAGAGTTAAAAGTGCGAATCCGAGGATAGTGAAGTGCCCCAATTTATATTTATCGGCAGCTTGAGGGTTGCGAATGACAAGGTAGCTTTGTAGCAGGATAAAGATAATGGGGAAGAATACTTGACCTGTAATTCCCATAGAGTCATTGGTGTACGAGAACATTCCCATTGCTTGAGTAATCAAGGTGGCAACAAGAAGTAAGGATGCTGGCAAAGATTTCACGCAGGCTAGTTTACATCTTTTACTCTAGGTTGTGCTCTGATTTTTCAAGAGCCTTATAATCACAAGTAAAGTCACCACTTTTGGGTATAAAGGATGAGACGTTGACGCATCGAGGTAATCAGCCAGCACAAACTTTTCTAACGGGGGCTCGCCCGATTCCTCAAGATTTTATTAGTCAGGCGTCAGGTCGAGCGACATGGCATCGTAAGGTTGGTCGGCCAGTAACATTTTGGTTAGTGGTTTTGCCGTTCGTGCTTCTTGCGAAGCCTTGGGTTCCATCTTTCTCGTGGCTTGTTGTTCATATTGTGACGTTGGGACTCATTACAACATCGATTATGGTGTGGAGTCAGCATTTTACAGAGGCATTGCTAAAGAATCGCTTGCCTGATTCAGCTCGGTTATGGCAAGTACGTCGTATTTACACGCTGACCGTAGCAATTTTTGTCATTATTGCGGGGATGCTGAATAATATCTTTGCGCTGACTTTTATGGGTTCTTTAGCGGTTGGTATTGTTCTTGCTTGCCATGGTTTTTCTTTACTATGGCAGTTGAAGAAGGCTCTGCCAGCACGTTTTAGATCCACTGTTTATTTTTATATTGTGGCGGCATGGACGCTTCCATTAGGTGCCGTATGCGGTGCTTTATTGACCTATCCTCCGGTAATTCATCGCTGGTATGCGCAGCTGCTTCTTGCTCATGAAGCGATTAATATTCTTGGTTTTGTGGGTATTACCGTTGTTGGTACGTTGATGACGTTGTGGCCGACGATGTTGCGCACCAGAATGCACCCACAAGCAGTACGTTTGTCACTGGTAGCTTTAGCAATGATGAGCTGGTCGGTACTTGTTATTTTGTTAGGTGCATTCATTGGTGCGTACTATGTTTCGGGGGCTGGGTTTGTTCTTTATGCTGTGGCTATTGGGTTGGTTCTGGTGTTGATGGTTCAAACCTGTGCTGCTAAAAAGCCGGTTGATTATTCTACCGGTTCGGTGTTGTGTGCGGTGTTCTGGTTGTTTATTGCGGTTGTTGTGGCGTCATTTTTGGTGTTGAATGCTTCGTCTTTTGCTGATGTCAACATGCGTGTTTTGACGCCCATATTTGTTGCAGGGTTTTTATTGCAGGTTCTTTTAGGTTCTATGACGTATCTTTTTCCGGTGCAGATTGGTGGTGGGCCTTCTGCGGTGCGTTCCGCTAATGCTATTTTTAATCGTTATGCGTGGGTGCGGATTAGTGTTATTAATCTGGCGTTATTGGTCTCTGTTGGTTTTGAGTATGTTGAGCGTCCTCTTCCTCCATTGACGGCGAGTTTAGGGGTGTTAGGATTCTGCGCTTTTATTCCGTTAATGGTTCTTTCGGTGAGGGCGTCGGTTAGGGGGCGTGCTCGGCTTCTTGAGGCTCAGTCTCGCGGTGAGAAAGTGCAGTTTAGCTTGGAGCAGACGACTCAGCAGATTCCGGCTATTGGTCGGGAGGTGTCTGTGGGTGTTGCGCTGGTGATGTTTGCGCTTATTGTCGATGGGTTCTTCTTTTTATAAGTGTCTAGTTCTTATTCGTGGTGGTTTTGTTTCCGATGTGGTTCTTCCTCGTCGTACGTCAGAGAAACGCTCACGATAATTTGGGTTAGTGTATCTAAGCAGAGATTTACCTCGAATTTTAGGTTAGTCTAGTATCCGATGACTGCAGAAAAAACTTCACGTTCTCCTTTTATAGTCCGCATCTTCTCTGGCTTGCTCGCTCATTGGCAGGTTATTGCTTCAGCGGGTTTGCTGGCCGGCGGTGTGGCTGGTCTTGCCGCAACATATACAGATTATTGTGGTGAGACTGATTTGACGTATGCTCCTGTGGTGATTCATGAAGATCTTAAGCGAGCTTCTGAAGAGTCTGGTATTCGCACTGGTTTTCTTGCGGCTCAGTTAGAGACAGAATCTCATTGGAGAGTAGAAGCCTCATCTCATGCCGGCGCTCAGGGGTTAGCGCAGTTTACACCTGATACTTGGGAGATTTGGGGCCAGGGCGATATTTCTAACCCTCATGCTTCGGTTCGCGCTCAAGGCAAGTATCTTGCGTATCTGAAAGAGCGTCTTGCTCCTTTAGCTAAGACACCGCAAGAACTTCAGGATTTTGTTTTTGCTGGATATAACGCAGGCCCCGGAGCTGTCGAAGAGTACCGTGGAGTACCGCCGTATGGTGAGACTCAAAATTATGTGAAGAGTATTAATAAACTTGCTTCATCAAAGTACAAGGTTACTTGTGACCCGGATCCACATTATTCTGTCGAGAAACTTAAGTATCGTCAGTAATGTTCACTTCCCGGTATCTTCTTAAACGTTAGTTTGCATAGTGTATGGTTTGATGCCGTACAAGAGGATATTGAATAAGTTCTTTGCCGTTGGTATCGCAGGAAGACATCTCTATAGCATTGATACAGCTATTGTCGTATGTTTTGTAATAGTAGATACCACGGGAAGTATTGCAGCAGGACGAATACACCGTATATTCGCATTCTCCTTGCTCATTAAAACAAGAACCTTTAACCATCCCAACATTGTCGAGAATGTGGAAGAACTGGCTTACAGCTACTGTTTCTTGTTGGTTTTCTGCTGTTTCTTGCAATATTTTTAGATGATTCAAAGTGCTAGAGCGCAAGAAAACAGCTTTGACGAACCGTGATGCTGGTGAGCTGTCGCCAGGTAGTCCAAAACCGCCGAAGCCAACACCCACAGGATTCAGGGGTTGTTCTGGTGCAACGTTATTCGCAGGCCATTCCGGCGTGAGATTAATATAGTTTTTGATGTTCTCAAGATGGTAAGGAAATGGCGGGTTATTAGTCAGGACGCCGAAGGGATTATCGTAAAATTTTAGCCCTTCAGTGGTGGATTCTATAACTATTGATTTTTGTGAGTCGCTGACCATCCAGTGCAAGGGTGCTAACGGCATATTTTGCGCAAAAGCAATATGGGTGAGGTTCAGGTTCGGCAGCACAACTTTTAGCTCATCTACACTTGCGTATCTGCTAAGAACCCAAGGAATTAGCTCGTAAGGTGAAACATTAGTTTTCTCGTGGTGAGGCTCAAAATAATGTGCATTATCCGGAAAATTTAGTCCAGCAATGCTGAGACCTTTTTCGTTGCTTGCTTCAGCGTATAGAGGGTAGTTGTTCACAACGGTGGCCATACCAATCATGCAGTAATGCGATGGGGAGGAAGAACCGTCGGTGAAGTTGAAGGTGTAGTTTCGTGGAGTGATGACGACTTCTTCGCCGAATCCGCAATTTAGGTCTAGGTTCCTCCCGTAATAGGTCTCTCCGTTGACGGAAAAGGTGAGGGCCGTACACATGGCTATTGTCTCCTGAAGATTTTAAGACGTTATGTGAGAGGTGTTAGTGGTGCATATGTTTATGACGAGAAGTCACTCATGAGGTGTGCGTAATCGGTAAAGAGTCCGGTTACTCCCCAGTTCACTAATTCGTTAGCGCGAGCGCGAGAGTTTACGGTCCATACGTTGATATCGTATCCTGCATCTCTCATCTGTTGGGTGAGTTTTTCTGTCATGACGCTATCTTCTGGGTGGATAGCGTCTACCTCTAGCATTTGGACTACCGATAACCAGTCTGGTTGTAGCATTTCTGCGGTAAAGAGCGCCGCTGTTTTATGTCGGGGGGAACGACGCGAGAATTCGTTGAGAAGCACATGGTTGAAAGAGCTGACGAGGACTTCTCGTTCAGGGTTGAGTCGTTCAAGTTCTGCAATGACGGCGTCAAGTAGCTGGTAACTTCTTTCTGCGCCTTGTTCATTGGATTTAATTTCGATGTTGGCGTTAAGGCCTTCGGCGTTCATGAGATCAATGAGTTCGGCGAGGGTGGGTATTTTTTCTCCACGGTATTTCTCGTTGAACCATGAGCCTGCGTCAATGTTTTTGAGGTCTTCTTGAGTGATGTCGTAGAGGGTTTTGGTGCTGTTGGTAGTGCGTGCTAGTGAGGTGTCGTGCATGAGTACGGGTGTTCCGTCGGCGAGGATGTCGACGTCTGTTTCGAACCATGTCACGTTGTGTTCACAGCATGCTTTGATAGCACTGAGGGTGTTTTCAGGTGCAATTCCAGAGAGTCCACGGTGGGCAAAAATACGAGCCATAGTGACAGAGTACATAGTTTTTGCCGGAAAAGAGAAGTTTTTATGAGCATCTATTTTTAGTGTTTAACGTTTTATGCCCTCCTTCGTGGCTTGAAGGAGGGCATCGCTCGTCTTTGCATGCGTGTGTGGTTTTATATAAACGTCTTAGGTCGCGTTGTTTCACCGGTTGTGTTGTCAACTTGAGCAGAGGTGAAATATTCGCTCTATGTGTTGTGCCCTAGGACGCGAGCTTGATGCTTCTTAGACCATCCGCGCAGATGGGCTGCAAAGGTTGATGATTCATTGAAACGGCTTAGGGTTGCCGTTAGGGATATACAAAGAATCCAACTATCCCAAGGTAGTTGAATCTAAGATATTATCCTACGGTCTTTTTGTACGTAGTTTAGGTGACAGCGTGGGGTTCTCTTGTTCTGAGGTGCAGATTCTTTGGGGAAGGTTTTAAAAAAAATAGTGCGCTCCACCGCAACATGACCTTATTTTTGGTATTGCTGAGGTAGAGCGCACTATCGAGGTTTATCGGTTGAACACTTCTGCTAAGCGTCGTACCCCTTCTTCTAGTACTGCAGGTTCTACTGAGGAGAATGCGATACGTAGTTGGTTTGCTCCAGGGTTTTTTCCGTCTACGGTTTCGTAGAAGGCGGCTCCGGGGACAAAGACAACGCCGTTATCTATTGCTGGGGCTAGCGCGTCTGTTGCATCTTTCCATGGGCTGTTCTCAGGTAATGTAAGCCAGGTGAAGAACCCTCCGCTTGGGGTGCTCCAGCGGGTTCCTTCAGGCATGTATTTTTCGCAGGCGTTCAGGACTGCTTCGCATCGTTGTTGGTAAAGTGATGCGGTTTTTCGAGTGTGTTCTTCCCAGAGCCCGTCGCTCATGAAGCTCAAGACGAGACGCTGTGAGAGCACGGAGGGGCAGATGGTGACTGCTTCTGCTGCAATCTGTAAGAATTTACGGATGCGTTCTGGGGCGATCATCCAGCCGACGCGTACACCGGGAGAGAAGACTTTAGAGAAGCTTCCGAGATAGAGCACGTTCTCTGGGTCATATGAGTAGAGGCAAGGACGTCGTGTTCCGTCAAAGGAAAGCTGCCCATAGGGGTTGTCTTCGACGATGAGGATGTCGAGTTCTCTACATACACGGGTGAGTTCTTGACGTCGTTCTTCGGAGAGGGAGACTCCTGTGGGGTTTTGAAAGTTAGGGATGGTGTAGAGGAATTTGATGTCTTTTCCCTCGGCGCGAATGGTTTGCACCATTTTTTTCACTTTTTGGGGGTCAAGGCCGTTTTCGTCTACGTCGATTTGGCGAACGTCGGCTTGGTATCCTTCAAAGACGCCGAGTGCTCCGGTATAGGTGGGTCCTTCTGCAAGGATGACGTCTTGTGGGTTGACGAAGAGTTTTGTTGCAAGGTCTAATCCCATTTGGGAGCCTGCGGTGATTTGGATGTCTGAGACTTTTGGGTTTGCCCCTTCTGTTTTCATGAGGGTGCAGATGAGTTCTGAAAGGGGTTCAAGACCAGCACCGGAACCGTATTGTAGGACTTCTAAACCTTCTTCGATGATGATGCGAGAGGCTCTTGCACCGAGTTCTTCTAGGGGCAGGAGGTTCAGGTCTGGGTTTCCTCCTGCGAGGGATATCATGCCGGGGCGCATTGCGACTTCAAAGACGTCGCGCACTGCTGATGGTCGGAATCCTCCTGCGCGTTCAGCGAAGTGTTGCATGAGTCGTGCTTCTTCGGTGTTTGCGCCGTCGAGTAGTTCATGAATTTTTACCATGGGGGTGGGGTTTCCTATTCTTTGTCGCCGTAGCTGATGGGGGCTTCGCCGTAGGCTGGTTTTCCGGTTCCGGCGTTGGCACCTAGTGCGTGGAGGCTGATGAATTCGTAGACAACGTGTGCTGCTGCTATTCCGGTGAGTTCGGCGTGGTCGTAGGCGGGGGATACTTCGACAAGTTCTGAGCCGACGATGTTCAGTCCGCGTAGTCCACGCAGTATTTCGAGTAATTCTCGGCTGGTGATGCCTCCGGCTTCGGGTGTTCCGGTGCCTGGTGCGTGTGCGGGGTCTAGTACATCGATGTCGATGGAGATGTAGAGTGGTCGGTTTCCGATGCGTTTTCTGAGGAGTTCAACAACTTTTTGCACTCCGAGGTAGTAGACGTCTGCGGAGGAGACGATACCGAATCCGAAGCGTCGGTCGTCGTCGAGGTCTTCTGTTCCGTAGAGTGGTCCGCGGGTTCCGACGTGGCAGAGGGCGTCAGTGTCGAGGAGTTCTTCTTCAAATGCTCGACGGAAGGGGGTTCCGTGGGTGTATTCTGCTCCGAAGTAGGTGTCCCAGGTGTCGAGGTGGGCGTCAAAATGCAGTAGCGCAATTTTTCCGTGTTGGCGGTGCATATTACGTAAGTTTGCGAGTGCTATAGTGTGGTCTCCGCCGATGGTGATGAGTTTTGCCCCGTTTTTGGTGAGTTCTTGTGCGCCGGCTTCCATTTGCGCCAAAGCTTCTTCGATATTGAAGGGGTTTCCGATGATGTCGCCGGCGTCGGCTACTTGCGCTTCTTTAAACGGTGAGATGTTGGCGGCGGGGTTGAAGGGGCGTAGGAGTCGGGAGCATTCGCGGACGTGGTTTGAGCCGAATCGTGCGCCGGGGCGGTAGGAAACGCCTGAGTCCCAGGGCATTCCAGCGATAATGATATCTGCGTTGGGTGTTTCGTCGAGGCGTGGTAGGCGGGCGAAGGTGCCGAGTCCTGCCCAGCGTGGTACTTGTGCGGCGTTGATGGGCCCGATGCGTTCTACTCCGTCTGCGCCTGTTGCGATGACGCGTTCTGCTTGTGCAGAGAAGGAGGGTTGTGCGGGGATGTTGGTTTGGTGTGTCATGTTTTCTCCTGGCGGTGTCTGTGGTGTTGTGTGGTGCGGTTCTGTCTTTCCCACTATGCAATAAATTGATGGAGTTGTGAACTACCCCATAGGTTTTTATTCATTGGTGAATATTTATTAGTGAACTGGATAACTTTTCATAAGGCTAAATGCCTCATAAACAATCAGTGTACTTATACACTTGCTTCAATACACTGTATCGATATTCCATAAAAACTATCCACCTCAAAGACCCAACCACCGTCACCAAGGAGCTGTTTGTGACCACAACAACCCCGCGCCACAACGCAGGCTACGCCATTCTAGCCACTCTCAAAAATTACGGTATTGACACCGTCTTTGGCATCCCCGGAACACACAATCTTGAGTTCTACCGACACTTAGAAGAACTCAACATCAACCCTATTACCACCCGACACGAACAAGGTGCAGCCTACGGCGCTGACGGCTGGTCACAAATCAAAGGATTACCAGGGGTTGTCATTACCACCTCCGGACCAGGATTACTCAACTCTCTTTCTGGCGCAGCCACCGCATACGCAGAATCACGCCCCATGATCATTCTCTCCCCCGGCAGACCTGTCGGCCAAGAATACCGTGATATTGGGGCACTACACGAAACAAAAAATCCCACCGGAGCAGTAGACTCCATCGTGCAATTTAGCCGTCGAGTCAGCTCTGCAGAAGAAGCCGTCGACATTATCCATAACGCATTTCGTTCTTTTGCACATGAACGCCCCCGCCCCATTCATATTGAGGTTCCCCTCAATATCCTCGAACAAGAAGTTGACCTCCCTAACGCACTACTCCAAGCGCGCCCACTAGGAAGCCCACAACCAGCACCCGTAGAAGATATTGAGAAAGCTGCCGATATTCTCGCGAACTCTTCACGCCCACTCATCGTAGCCGGTGGCGGGTCCCTACCAGCAGCAACATCAATATTGGCGCTAGCTGAAACTCTTGAAGCACCAGTTATCACATCCGTCAACGGCAAAGGCGCGATTCCAGAAAAACACCGCCTGTCCTTAGGCGCAGACCTCCGTCTATCAGCGGCACACGCTTTCTGCCGTGAATCCGATGCCATGCTCATCATTGGCTCTAAAATTGGTGAAGCAGAATTATGGGATGGAGATATCCACCCACAAGGGCCTGTGATTCGCGTTGATATTGAGCGTTCTCAAATGCTGTGCAATATCGCACCTGATATTGAATTACCAGGTAATTCTGCAGCAGTAGTTCCCCAATTATTAGAAGCTCTCAAAGAGCGTGGAGTGACCCAAGGCACCCGAGAACAACGAGATTTACAAGAAGTTTTTGACGCTCTTGATAATGAGGGGCGAGCTATCGCACCAGAGCTTGCAGAACTCAACGAACGCATTATGGAAGTTCTTCCTGAAGACACCATTATTGCCGGCGATTCTTCTCAGGTAACTTACATGGGCACCACAACGTTCTACCGTGCACCACAACCTCATTCTTTGCTCTATATGGCAACGTACGCCACACTAGGTTACGGCTTACCTGCAGCAATTGGAGCTAAAGTTGCAGCCCCTGAGCGTCCTGTCGTCTGCTTACTCGGTGACGGCGCGCTCATGTTTGCAATACAGGAACTCATGACGGCAGTCGAGCAGCACCTCGATATTGCAATTATCTGCGTGGACAATGGCGGGTATGGAGAAATTCGTCAGAATGAGCGTGATCGTGGCATTTCAGATGTTGCGGTTAACTTGGTTCAGCCAGATTGGGTTAAGTTAGCTGAAGCGTTTGGTGCCACCGCGTTTTCTGTTACTGTCGATTCTTTGGCAGACACAGTAATAGAAGCTCTCAACACATCTGGTCCCTCATTAGTTCACTTGAAGATTAGTGAGACATTGCGCTAATTTTTAGGTACGCGCAAGGCGCTGGATACAGGAGGGAAATCCCCGCGAGGGTTTCCCTCCTGTTGTTTTTTATGGGAATGATTTTTATGGTGACGAGCGCACCATTTTGAGCGGTGAGTCATTTTTGAGGGAACACAGAAACACACCTGGTTGAATCGTTATACAGATTAGTGCATACTTTATATACATTGCACGTTACTCAGACCACATTTAGTGTCTGCGACCTATGGAAATGAACTTCTTATGAACATCCTCATTATTGTCCTCTATCTCATAGCACTCGTAGCATTCGGCTACCTCGGCAAAAAACGAGCACATAATGCAGAAGACTTCCGTGTAGCAGGACGCAGACTCGGCCCCGTTCTCTACACCGGCACCATGAGCGCACTCCTTCTCGGTGGAGCCTCCACCGTTGGCGGTGTAGGACTCGGCTATACCTACGGAATCTCAGGAATGTGGTTGGTAACAGCCATCGGCGTTGGAATGCTACTGTTGAGCCTTATCTTCGCCCCTATCATCACCCGCGTCAAGCTATATACCGTCTCACAGGTACTCACCTTGCGGTATGGCGTGCGCACCACCCAAATATCATCTATCGTGATGCTCGCGTACACCGTCATGCTCACAGTCACTTCTACAGCTGCATACGCATCCATCTTCCGCGTGCTCTTTGATATAGACCGCACATGGGCTATTCTTCTCGGCGCTATCATCGTCATCGGGTATTCCATGCTTGGTGGCATGTGGTCCATTACCCTCACCGACATGATGCAATTTATCCTAATGACCGTCGGCGTATTTTTCCTCCTCCTCCCTTTCTCTCTACATCATGCAGGAGGCTGGGACGGTCTACACCAGCGCCTTGATGCAGAGTTCTTTGCCGTTGGTAGTATCGGCACTGAATCTATCATCACCTATTTCGTCATTTACACGTTCGGTCTCCTCGTTGGACAAGACATCTGGCAACGCGTATTCACCGCTCGCTCCCCAGAAGTATCCCGTTGGGGCGGCACTGCAGCAAGTATTTACGTCATTATTTATTCTGTAGCTGGAGCAATTATTGGCATGTCTGCACGCGTCATCGAACCTCATATTGAGCATCGTGATGATGTCTTTGCGACTCTCGCTCAAAACTATCTACCGATTGGCATAGGCGGCATCGTCCTTGCAGCTGGTGTGGCGGCTATGATGTCCACAGCTTCTGGTTCACTCATCGCTTCAGCAACTGTTGCCCGCGTAGATGTTGTACCGTTCCTGCTAGGAAAAGATTCTTTGCAGAACTCCGATGAATCATCTGATAGCGCTCTTGTCGCAGACCGCTGGTATGTTCTTGGATTTGGTGTAATCACCACTGTTATCGCACTCTTCCTCACCGACGCTATTACAGGGTTGACGATTGCCTATGACATTCTTGTCGGCGGTCTTCTGGTTGCGATTCTTGGTGGCTTACTTTGGAAGCGCGGAACAGGAACCGCTGCAGCATTATCCATGGCAGTCGGCTCTATCGGCGTTATTCTTGGCATGATGATATACGGTGTAATGGCTAACGAACCGATTTATATCGGTCTGGTTGCTTCTTTCATTGTCTATATCGTGGCTTCACTTCTCACAAAGCCTACTGATCCTCAAGTGGCTCAGCGATGGCAAAAACGTATCCGTCAGGGTGCGTAGCTATTACGAAAGAATCCTTATGGTGGGTGTTTTCAATACATTGAATGTAGTGAAAACACCCACCATTGTTATATCGTGCAGGTATCTACACGATATGCAGATTTTTGCCCCTTAGAATAGGGCGATTTTCGGTGGGGCGGGAAAGATATGATTTAGTTCCTCAATATCAGATTGGTTTAGTGCCACTTGGGTTGATTGGACATTCATGTGTATTTGTTCTGGTGTCGTTGCTCCAGCAATCACAGAGCTGACGGTATCTTGAGCTAGAAGCCAGCTCAGAGCAATTTGTGCTTCTGGCAGTTCTCGTTCACGGGCGAAAGTGAAGAACTGTTCAAGTTGTTCCCACGGCGCTTGTCGTAGATATTCTTTACGCGAATGAGACAGCCGTGAGCCTTCTGGCGCTTGCTGATGTTGACGGTATTTTCCTGTGAGTAGACCGTTTGCAAGTGGGAAGTATGGCAGTACCCCAAGTTGTAGTTCTCGCGCTGCAGGGATAACTTCCAGTTCTGCTCGACGGTCCATGAGATTGTAATGATTTTCTGCTGCGACGAAACGTTCACATCCCAGTTCTCGAGCAACATATTCGGCTTGAGCTATTTGCCAACCAGCCTGATTAGAGTGAGCAATGTAGCGTACTTTTCCTTGTGCGATAAGGGTGTCTAATGCACGAAGTGTCTCGTCAATTGGGGTGATGCCATCGGGTGTGTGGTAGATATATACGTCAAGGTGGTCTACGCCAAGTCGCGTCAGGGAATGTTCTACTGCTCGCATAATATACGCGCGAGAACCGCGGGCGCCGTAATCTGCACCAGAGGCACCGTTCATGTCCATACCAAATTTAGAGACGATTACCATGTTTTCTCGTTCTTGAGTCCCAAGGTATTTGAGTGCTTGCCCGAAGCGTGTTTCAGCTGCCCCCGGAGTTTTTCCATAAATATCAGCAATGTCAAAGAGGTTGATTCCTGCTTCTCGTGCTGAGCGGAGGACGGTATTAGTGCCTTCTTGAGTTTCTGTGGGTGTTCCTGCACGTCCGAGGTTGTTGCATCCTAGTCCAATGGCGGAGACAGTGAGCCCAGATTGTCCTAATTGACGGTATTCCATGGTGTTTTGCATAGTTCTAGGGTACGCATATTCATGTTTGCTGTGGTAGCAGTTCTGCAATGTTTTAACTGCAATTACACGTGACTCTCCTCTAGACTTAGGTTGTATGAGTACTAAAATTTCAGGAATTAATACCGAATATTTTGACCAGTCGGTAGCCCCTTCAGAAGATTTTTTCCGCCACGTTAACGGACGTTGGATTGACAACCATGTTATTCCCGCAGACCGCTCTAAAGATGGCGGTATGTATACTCTGCGAGATCGGGCAGAGGAGAATGTCCGTGAGATTATCGAGCAGACAGCTCAGCAGGAGCCAGAGAGTCGTATCGGCATCCTCTATCAGGCGTTCATGGATACTGAGACCATTAATAAGGACGGCATTTCTCCTATTCTGAGTGAAATTGATCCAATTCTTTTAGCGTCAACTCGAGAAGAGCTCTTTGATGTCAATGCTCGTGCTTCACGTGTGGGGGTTGGCTCTTTTATTGGTTGGTACACTTCTATCGATGTTCAGAATCCTGAAAGATACGTTGCGTATCTGATGCAGTCTGGTCTAGGGCTTCCGGATGAGAGCTACTATCGCGAAGAGAAGTATGAGCAGATTCGTCGCCAATATCAGGAGCATATTCGTCAAGTCTTTTCTCTCAGTGCCCTCGATGAGCGTGTTGGCGTTGAGGCTGAGGACATTGCTGAGCGCATTATGTTGTTGGAGACTAAAATTGCATCTCATCATTGGGATAAAGTCACCTTACGCGATGCTCATAAACGCTATAACCCTTATGATGCTTCTGCGTTAGAGGGTGAGTTCCCTGGTTTTGCTTTTTCTCGATGGTTTGAGCTTCTTGGTTCTTCGGCTGAGCAATTTGGAACGGTGATTGTGGGGCAGCCTTCGTATCTTCGCAAGGTGGCTCAGCTATGGCAAAGTGTTGATCTTCAGTCATGGAAGCTCTATTCGTTGTGGAAGGTGCTTCTGGCTCGGGTTTCATATCTTAATGACGAGTTAGTTCAGGCTCATTTTGAGTTCTTTGGACGAACACTTTCAGGTACGGAGGAGTTACGTCCTCGATGGAAGCGCGGAGTGTCTGCAGTTGAAAGCTATTTAGGTGAGGAATTGGGGCAGAAGTATGTTGCTCAGCATTTCCCACCGGCGCATAAAGAGAAGATGCTCGTTTTGGTGCAGAATCTTATTAAGGCGTATCACCAGTCTATTAGTGAGCTACCGTGGATGACAGAGCAGACTCGTGGTCGCGCGCTTGAGAAGTTGAGTCAATTCGTGACGAAGGTTGGTTACCCTGATAGTTGGCGTGATTATTCTTCTCTTGAGCTTGTGCCTGGTCAATTGTGTGAGAGTATCCGTCGTGCTTATGCTTTTGAGACGCAATTCCATCTTGACCGTATCGGGCAACCGGTGAATAAGGATGAGTGGTTGATGACCCCTCAGACGGTTAATGCGTATTACATGCCTCCGGCAAATGAGATTGTGTTTCCTGCGGCGATTCTTCAAGCACCTTATTTTGATCCTGAGGCTGATGACGCCGCTAATTATGGTGGTATTGGTGCTGTTATTGGCCACGAGATTGGCCATGGTTTTGATGACCAAGGGTCTAAGTATGATGGCACCGGTGCGTTAAATAATTGGTGGACTGATGAAGACCGTGAAGAGTTTGGGCGTCGAACACAGTCTCTTGTTGATCAGTATTCTCAGTACACTCCTCGCGGGCTTGATGCTGAGCAGTATCGTGTCAATGGTGAGCTGACTCTGGGTGAGAATATTGGTGATTTAGGCGGTTTATCTATTGCGTTGAAGGCGTATCGTATTGCGCTTCAAGAAGCTGGTGTTAACGATATTAGTCAGGCACCTGTTATTGATGGTTTTACGGCTTTACAACGTGTGTTTATTGCGTGGGGGCAGGGCTGGCGCACGAAGACTCGCCCTCAGCAGGCGCAGATGTTGCTTTCGACGGATCCTCATTCTCCAGATGAGTTCCGTGTTAATGGTGTTGTAAAGAATATTGATGATTTTTATGATGCTTTTGATGTTCCAGAAGGTAGCCCGATGTATCTTTCTGCGGAGGATAGAGTTCGCATCTGGTAGATAACTTAAATGGAATATATACTAGCCATATAGTTAATTTTTCTTTTATATAAGAGTCGTGTGGGTGTTTTCAAAGTTTCTTTTTGAAAACACCCACACGACTCTTTATTGTGAGGTGCTGTTTTTTGGAACGACATGTAAAGAAAATTTTTTAACCATATACTGATAACGATTCTCATTATTAAGTTATGATGCTGAATGCATATCACTAGAAAGGCAATGATGTTTACACCCACATCTGGTGCATCAAAGCACCCTATTACCCGTTGCACGCTAGCAGCAGGTTTAGCATTTAGCTCTCTCTTCGCCGCTCTACCAGCAGCACAGGCTGGACCTGATGATGGCAAAATTGTTGCCACTCAAGCACATATCGACACCCCCAAGAGTTTCTGGGATGAAGATCAAAACACCTTCGCCATCTATGCTGAAGCACCTTCACAAGACGGCACGGGGCCAGCAAACTATGACCCAAATGATGCTGTTATTTGGGTTGGCAAAGGCTGGGGCTCAGACTTTAGACAGGCCAATCAGTACGCTTTCGTGGTGCCAGATTCTGAAGCAGCACGCTTTTTAGGTAATCCTGGCGATGTTCTCTATGCAGCACCCCAGCTTCCAAACTTCAACCATGATCCTGCGTGGGTTGGCTTTGGTGCAGACTCTGATATTCCTGTTGAAAAGTTCCGTGATGCAACGTTCTACCTTGATTTACTCCACGTAGACGGCCCCGGAGAGGTTCAGCTTTTTGGGTACAGTGGAAGCAACTCCCCCACCGCTTTCCGCCGTCTTCTTAGTTCAACAGAAAACGGTTATCAGTCTTCCCTCTTGCGTCAAGGAAGCCACACTCACAATTACACGAGTTTCACCACTCCTGGACGTTATAAGTTCACCTATCGCACTGTTGCTCGTGCAACAGATGGAACGATTATTCAGTCCAAGCCAACAACCGTTACATGGCAGGTAGGCGGTCAACGCCCACTCTCCGGTAGCGGAGCATCTCAAGCGAACGAGAATGACACTCAAAACCGCTACGATGCCGCGCCTTCTGGTGATGTAACGACGGCTCAGTACGAGCTCTCCTATGCTCCGAAGGAAAAAGTTGAACGTGATGGAGATGATTTACTCACAACTCTTACGTTCCATGCCG
Organism: Rothia sp. P7208; assembly: GCF_048512915.1. Taxonomy (NCBI): domain Bacteria; kingdom Bacillati; phylum Actinomycetota; class Actinomycetes; order Micrococcales; family Micrococcaceae; genus Rothia; species Rothia sp. P7208. Next base: position 40,101 of record NZ_JBLXXW010000009.1, on the reverse strand, counting down.
ATAGCAAGGTTAACGGAAAACTTACCTTGTTCAATAATGGTTATTTCCTGACTGATTTAGATGTTGTCGATGGACAGGCTCAATGGGATGAGCTCTTTGGAACATCAGCTACAAATATTCAGGCAGTATTCACTCCACATGAAGGTTCTGAGGGTGTTCGCTGGATTTCACAACCTCTGTCTTACACTCAAGGTGGCTCTGGTAGTGTCACTAGCGCCGAGGGTGAGAGCTCTTGGCCTGAAAAGGTGTCAGACCCCGATAATTTGACCCTTAAAACCGAGAATTATTCTATGGCTTCCGGTAAATATTCCGTTGAGGTTCTTCCTTCAGATATTGAAGGATACGGGAAAGTCAAAGTTAAATTTGATGACCCTAATTTCCGAGGAGTCTTAGGCGGAGGTTTCTACTTTAAGGCTGATTCTCCGTACCCAGATACAGCTTTTGATGCGCCTTTTGTTAATGGTGAAGCAACGGCTTACTATAGCGATGATGGTTCTTGGATTAACAACGATCACTTGATTGTTAAGATTTTTCCTCATCCAGATATTGATGCTTATGCATCATCTCTTGTACTAAGCGATAAGTATAAGAGTGGCACTTCTTATGCTGCTGATTCAGAAATTAAGCTGAATTCCGTAGCTTCTCCTGCTCCGGCTGAGCCTGTTGATCCTGCTCCGGCTGAGCCTGTTGATCCTGCTCCGGCTGAGCCTGTTGATCCTGCTCCGGCTGAGCCTGTTGATCCTGCTCCGGCTGAGCCTGTGACTCCCGCTCCAGCCGAGCCTACTAAAGACCAATGTGTGGCAACACCATTTATTGGTAAAAAAATCCTAAGTGATGGACACGTCGACATTAAAGGCACGCTCAACCTTTCAGAAAAAAGCCTCGGCTTAGCTCTCAAAGACGAAACTGGCCAAATCGATTCAAAAGCTGTCGATAGAAACCTCAATGATATTGTCTTTACTGTTGGTGACCATGCTCGTCATACCCGCACAGCGCTCATGGGTGGAGAAGAACTTGATAGCTTCGTCGGTAAAGAAGGATCAATGTTCTACGCTTTGCCACAGACTCAAATTCAAGGAACCATCTGGCCAGGGTACAACACTCAAGAAATTGATTATTCAAAGATTGACGGCAGCGTTAAATTGCACATTGAACCGACGATGATGCCTCAAGACGCTACTTTTGGTATGTACCTTAGCGATGCTTTCGGTCAGAATCGAGTTCTTTTAGACTCAACAAAGAACCTCGATACTATCGATATTTCCTATGCAACGCATACCCATACGAACTGGATTTTCTCTACGGCAGGTAACTATGCATTTACGACGTATTACACTGCCACTCTCAAGGATGGAACTGAAGTAAGCAGCGAAAAACAGCAGCTTTCTTTTGCTGTTGGAGAAGAAGCTATTACTTCTTGCATGACTGCAGCTGAAGTCGAGGATAAGGCTCCTGAGGCTCCTGAAGCTCCTGAAGCTCCTGAAGCTCCTGAAGCTCCTGAAGCTCCTGAAGCTCCTGAAGCTCCTGAAGCTCCTGAAGCTCCTGAAGTAGAGGATAAAGCTCCCGAAGCAACGAAGCCACCGTCTTCAGAAGAAGACACCCCAGCTCCAGAAGTCACAGACCCTGTCGTTGAGGTTGTTGTCCCTGAACAGGCTGAGCACGGTGACCATCATGGGCACCATGAACATGGGCACACCCACGGTGTAGCTCCAGCACCGACTGCCCAAGCACCATCATCTGCTCAACACGCTAAAGCAACAGCTCCAGCAGATAAGAAGTGTTATCCCAAAGAGCAAGTGATTGCCCACGCATCTCACAATGATCACGCGCATCATGCTACTAACGCTTCATTTGTACCGGCTATCAAGCGAGCTGTTCAGACGAGCACCGTCGTCAATACTTCAGCTGACCAAGTTCACGAAGGACACTTTGACTTCGGTGCGCTACTTAACGGAGGAAAACTCTCAGCCTCCGTCAAGGACGATCGCGTTAGCCCATCTCGATGGGTTGCACCTACCTCATTGCAATTCGTCTTGGGTAACGCCGCACAGAAAAAACTCCCTGCTGGCATGAGTGACATCGCTCCAGCCGGTAGCGAGGTGTACTTGATTGGCGCAACCCAAGAAGCTGGAGTTCCATGGTTAGGTTGGAACACTCAAGATCCAGAACTTGTCAAAAACGCTCAAGGTCCTGTCACCATGACGCTCAACAGCCTCAAAGGTCCAGGAAAAATGGCAGTATTCCTCTCCGGAAACTTCGGTTCTGCTGGGCAAAAGGTCTTTGACTCCAACACATTAGGATCATTTGACGTTCCAGTAAACACCCACCAACACGGCAACTGGGTATTTACCGAACCCGGCAACTACACCGCAAACATCTCCTTCACCGCAACGTTGAAAAATGGACAGAAAGTCACAACTTCTGCCGACCTCAACTTCCAAGTAGGAGACGTTCAAAAGGATAAGAGCCAAGCAGAAGAAAAAGCTTCTGCCCCTAAGGCACAGACTCCTCAAAAAACTCCACAACAAGAATCACAAGAAACCCAACGAGGCACTGTTGATACCGCAACAGGTATCGTCACACGTCCTGATGGGGCGAAAGTTCGCATCGTTGGAAAAACCGCTGACGGAGAAGACTGCACACTACCTCAGCAAGAACTTGCACAAGCACAGAAAGAATCTGCAGCCGGCAAACTTGCATACACAGGTTCGCAAACCGGAACATATCTCGGTTTCGCAGCTTTGCTTCTCGTAGCTGGCGCGGGCGCGTTGACTATCGCTCGTCGCAAGAATGCGTAAATCGCGCATAGCGCGCATATTGGCGTACATCCCGGTCTTTGCTCTTGCACTGACCGGGTGTACGCCCCCTGCAGCCACCACCAGCAACCAACCATTGCAGGTGGTGGCTTCCACGCCTGTCCTGGCAGATTTAGCACAAACTGTTGGAGGCTCACGCGCGCACGTTACCTCACTCGTTCCCCCCGGTGCTAACCCCCACTCATATGAGCCTTCTTTACGCGATATTCGAGATATCGCCTACGCCCATGTCGCGTTAACTAACGGTCTTTTATTAGAACAAAATAAGCTCATTCGGACTATTGACGCGAACCTCCCCGAACCGGTAAAAGCCGTTCCCGTTGCAGAACATATCTCTCAATACGGTGGGCAACTCCAACGTATTGTCGAAGACGCATCCTTAGATTCCCTCTGGCTCGGTGTACGTATTGAAGGTGGACATGCTGGTGAGCCAGTTCATCTGAACACAACAAAGATGGTAGGCCCCGGACAATCCGCAAGTTTTATTACAGAAACTTTCGGTGCCGTTGACACTGTTTCAGATTCTCATTCTTCCCAAGCAACTCGCAAAGATTTAAATGGGCAAGAAGTCTCGACTGGTGTTTTAGGATCAGTAGAATTGCCGGCACAAGCTCATACCCACCTTTCGTGGAGTTTTGCAAAACCTGGGCTCTATGAGATAACGGTCCAAGCAGCAGACCATCAAGGAAAAACCACACAAGAACAAGTTGTTCGTTTTGCTGTTGGTGTTGATTCTGCCCAGCTTGCTCAAAAACTTGGTTCAGAGGTGAAAGTTCTCGATGCAGGACACGCAGATATTACTGCAAATATTGATACCGGCAAGATTTCTCTACGTACCGATTCACACGAAAATATCGAGTACTTAGACCCCAACAAGACCCTTATAGAAGTTCCGACCCGCACCTTGCAAGAAATACCTTCAGGTAGTCACTACCGTTTTTTGCATAACGATACGGGACAGGTGTATCTCTTAGCTCAAGCTGTTCTTGGAAAACACGTTCATGGGGATACTGACCCTCATTTTTGGCATTCTATTCCCAATGTTCAAGCTGCTGTCTCTGTTATTCGTGATGTCATGAGCGCAGCAGACCCTCAAGGTGCTACCGAGTACGCACGCAATGCTTCTGAATACGTTAAAGAACTCTCAAAAGGGCACCAAAAGTTACAGGAAATATATGGGGCCCTCAACGAGTCTGAACGAAATATCATCACCACTCATGACGGTTACCGGTATCTAGCCGATACATATCAGCTCAAAGTGGCAGGTTTTGTTACTCCTGCCGCCGGCTCAGAACCAAGTGCGCAACAGCGAGCGCGTTTGCGTCGAACCATTGAAGATCTCAATGTTCCAGCACTTTATTTAGAGCGTGGAATACTTCAGCGGACAAGTGTTCTTGCAGAAGTTGCCTCAGATACTGGTACAAGAGTGTGCGAGCTGTATTCAGACACGCTCGATGATCAAGCCCCTCATTATTTAGACATGATGTTAGCTAATGCAAACATGATACGAACCTGTTCATCAGGAAAATAATTCACAGATGACATGTTGGGAGAAGAAAATTCTATGAAAAAATTTCCTCGTTTAACCGCCGCTATATGCACTCTATTATTTGTGGGGATGAGTTCTTCTATTGCTCCAGCAATAGCAGATGAGTCTGGTTCAGAGCATCACGATGCAAATGTTTCAGTTCAAGAAAGAGCGTTAGAGCAGACGCTAAGTTCTGATGCCCCAATTGGTACAGAACATGTTGTCATTTCCCAAGGCCATGTTGATATGGGACCAAAGTTTGTTGATGGGCAGTGGCGTTTGATGCTTCACGACGATCATGGTCAGTCCCCTGTATGGCGTCATCTATCTGATGTTGTTCTTCACGGTAATGATGATGCTAAGCTTCCGGTACCAGATGACCCGCGCTATGCTTTTGTGCAAGCTTCTGCTGGTGATGATGTTTATGTTATTCCTCAGACCGAACGTTCTGGTGTTGTTTGGCCTGGATGGAACAGTCAAGACCCAGAGGTAGTTTCACGTCTTGGTGAGGGTATGACACTCACCCTAGAGAAGGTTGAGGGCCCAGGCCAGATGAGCCTCTACCTCGAAAACGGTAATTTCAGTGCCCCGCAGGTACTGTGGAACTCTGCAGATACTCAAGCTCAAGATATTTGGGTCGACAATAATAGCCACGTTCACGCAAACTGGGTTTTCACGAAACCTGGTGCATATTTTGTGACGGTTAAGGCTCATGGGACTCTCGCAGATGGCACAAAGGTCTCAGATACTGAAAGACTACAATTTGCTGTTGGCAATGTGTTAAATCCGCAAGAGCTTTTTACACAAGCAGAGTCAGAACCGGCAGAATCTTCTTCACCAGATGATGCTCAAGCGTCTTCTTCACCGGTAGCTCCTCAGTCAGCATCATCAGCTCAAGCAATTTCAGCACAAGATTCTCAAAGTTCAGGTTCTTCTATTCTTCCCATCGCATTATTTGCTGGTGTGGGAGTGATTCTTGTTGTTCTCCTGTATGTTTTCTCTCGTAAGAGTAAACGTGCTCAACAAGAAGCGCAGGAGCGTCTTCGTTGAGATATTCTTTTACTTCTTCTATTCAGGATTCTGCTGTGCAAACGCCCCTTGTGTTAGCTCAAGATGTTCGAGTTCATTACGGGCATCGGGAGATTATCTCGGGTCTTGATATGAAAGTTTCACCGGGAGAGTTTATTGCCTTAGTTGGTGCAAATGGTGCCGGAAAAACTACTCTTTTAAGAACTCTGATGGGCTTGATTTCTCCAAGTTCGGGTACCGTATCTATTTTGGGTCGGTCGCCGATAGCGGCACGTGAAAAGATTGGTTATGTCCCTCAGAAACATTACTTTGAGTGGTCTTTTCCCATTACTGTCAAAGATGCTGTTCTTACGGGTAGGACTCGTGCTATTGGGTGGTTTCGCCGCCCGTCAACGGATGATTGGGTGAGCGTGTTCCGTGCTATTGAGCGTTCGGGAATTACTCATCTGCAAGATCGGGTGGTTGGGGAGCTATCTGGTGGTCAACGTCAAAGGGTTTTGCTTGCCCGAGCTTTAGCTTCAGATCCTTCTTTATTGCTCCTTGATGAACCGTTCACCGGCGTTGATGCGCCCACGCAAGATTCTCTCAATGAGTTATATACGTCGTTAGCCGAAGAGGGTTTGGGTATTGTGATGTCTACTCACGATATGCTCTCGGCACTAACGCATTGTTCTCGTATTTGTGGTGTTCGTGGGAACCTTGCCTTAGATGCTCCTGCGCATCAGCTCAGTGTGGAAGAACTTCATCGTTGGCTTAGGGAGGCGTAATTGATTACCCCTTTGGATTTTATTCAAGATCTTTTGAACCCTCATCTGAGTTTTCTTCTTCGTGCGCTTGGTGCTGTTGTTATCGCCTCGGTTGTCACAGGAATTATTGGTAACCATGTTGTCTTACGGGGTATGGTCTTTATCGGTGATGCTGTTGCCCACTCAGTTTTCCCTGGTTTAGCGGTTGCCTTTGTCATCGGTTCTAATCTGATGCTTGGCGGGATGGTTGCCGGTGTTGTGACTGCTATTTTGGTTGCTATTTTTAGTCAGAACCAAAAGTTACGTGAAGATTCGGTCATCGGCATTTTCTTTGCGGGGTCTTTTGCACTCGGTATTGTCATTATTTCCTTGCAGCCAGGGTATTCGGGGTCTGTCCAAGATTTCCTTTTTGGATCTATTGTTGGTATCTCGGCACAAGACGTTGCAACGGCTGCATTAATTGGTGCTGTTGTCCTTCTCGTTTTAGCTATTTTTCATCGCCCCATCGTCACGGTAAGTCTTGATAAAGAGTCCGCTCGAGCTCTTGGCATTCCTGTTTTACTGATGGATATTGTCCTCTACGTTCTGGTTACTGTTTCCGTGGTTATCTCTTTACAGACGGTAGGTAACGTTCTGGTTCTTTCGTTGATTGTTGTACCAGCGTCTGCTGCTCGCATGTTATGTTCTACGTTACGAGGGATGATGTTCTTCTCCCCTATTTTTGGTGCTATATGTTCAACGATTGGGTTGTATCTTTCGTGGTCTTGTGATTTACCCGTAGGTGGAACAATTGTTTTGACCATGATTGCGGGATTCTTAGTCGCGTGGGTATTTTCATCTGTGAAAACACGTCGCGCATCGTAGAGTTCAGCTCATTAAAAGAGTGTTTTTTGAAACCACGCTGGTTTCAAAAAACACTCTTTTGCGTTATGTCATAGGTTTTATGCTCTACGCAAGAGACGATGCACAACAACGGAAGCTGAAGCCATCAGTATTGCTGAGATAATAGCCGTCCACACAACCCCAGCGTCGAAAGCATGTTGAGCTGAGGAAAGTAACTGTGCACCGTGTCCCATATGTTGTGCCACAGCGACAGCACCTCCTAAGGTTTCTTGTGCATGATGTGCATCCTCAGCGTTAAGTCCTTGGGGTAGCTGAATCTGTGACCGGTATATTGCGGTGATGATTCCACCTAATATTGTTGTTCCTAAGAGTGCACCTAACTCATACGAGGCTTCTGAAATAGCTGAGGCAGCCCCAGATTTTTCAGATGGCACGCTCGAGAGCATGAGATCATTAGCGATAGTTTCACCTGCTCCGGAGGCAGAACCAAGCATGAGGAACGCAATCATCAGCCCTAAGTTCGTGACAGCGTTATCAGAAACTGCTACCACGACATAGGCAATAGCACTGAGCATCAAAGAACCAGCAACGACCGTCCCAGGAGCAATTTTAGGTACGATTTTTACGACAGCTAAACCTGCCAGAACGGTAATAGTTAGACCTGGTAAGAGAAAGATACCGGCGTCCATGGGCGACATTCCCCGAACTAGCTGAAGATGCTGTGAGACAAAGAAAATGAACCCCGCTAAGGAGAAAATTGCTAAGAGATTTCCGACGATAGCGCCGGTAAAGGTTGGGTTGGTAAACAACCGTACATCGAGCATCGGGATAGGACGCTTGAGCTGTCTACGAACGAAAAGTACACCGCACATTATTCCGGTGATTCCTGTCAGAATGGTCAAGGGTGTTAACCCTGATTCTGCAACCGCTTTGATGGCGTAGACGATGGGGGTCATCGTTGATATTGCAAGAAAAATGGAGATAACGTCTATTTCTCCGGGGTTGGGGTCTTGAGATTCTGGAAGAATCCACGGCGCTAACGCAAGAAATGGTAGGAGAACCACAAGCCCCATCAGAAAGATGGAGCCCCAGGGGAAGTGTTCTAGCAGGAACCCTCCAACGATAGGTCCCAATGCGGCACCACCAGAAAACATTGCTGCCCAAATAGCTATTGCAGTCCTTCGTTCACTAGCGCGGGTAAAGATGTTACGAATGAGCGAAAGGGTTGACGGCATGAGCATTGCGCCAAAGAACCCGATAGTTGCCCGCCCGATGATGAGCCACGTGGCATTTGGCGAGAAAGCGGCTAAGGCGGAAGCGAGCGCAAACCCTGTTGAACCGATTAGTAGAAGTTTTTTACGGCCGATTCTGTCTCCGAGACTTCCCATCGGAACTAATAGGCCGGCAAGGACAAGAGAATATACGTCAATCATCCATAGTTGTTGCACCCCAGTAGGTTGTAGCGCTTGAGAGATAGAGGGCATTGCAAAAGCAAGTACAGTGTTGTCTACGGATACGAGTAGTACCGGTAGCATCAGCACAGCTAGAGCAGACCAGCGACGACGTGAGCTGCTTATCAGTTGGTGTTCAGAAACGATGGTGTTGGGGGCAGTTTTCACGAGTTATCTAAGGATTCTCCTATTTGAAGGTTCGATGCAGTTTGGCAAGGGATAGAGCAATATTTTTCCGGTTCCTGCGATACATGCCTAGTGCTTTATATATTGGGTGAAGAGAGTATCTCCCCCATCGTGCTTCTCGGGCATCAAAGGTTTCTCGTACTGTTACAGACCCGTCGTGGTGGTCGATAAGTTCCCAGCCCCATTCGTGCCCTGCGGGGTGACGCCATGTGATGAATTGATTTTTTTGGGCACGGGTTACGGTGAGCGTCATCTGATAGGGAAGCAACAAGAACATTTTCTCTGTAAAACGGTCTCCTGTTGTGAGTTCTGGAGTTTGTTGTGAAAGCAGTTTTTGGACGCTTCCCCCACCATCGAGCTCGCAATGTTTTGCGGGGTTGGCAATGAAGGTGTAGAGCTCTTGGACGTTTGCGTTCAGTGTTGTTTCTGCGCAGATAATAGCGGCGTTAGTATCGACGAATTGCACCAAAGGTTGAGTCATATGCTGTACTCTATCCTAGGTTTTTATCTTCGTGGGAAATATTTCTTACTGTGCGTTTGGGGCTGTTATGCTGACGTGTCAAAATAAGAGTATCTACTTTTACAGTGGTTTGTACTCTAAATAGTTTAAATCCTCGAGAGGTACTTCCCATGATTTTTATTGTTGTTAAGTTCCCTGTTAAGCCTGAAGAAGCTGAGAACTTCGTTGAGAAGCTTACTCCGTTTACCGAGGCGACTCGTGCAGAACCTGGTAATAAGTGGTTCCAGTGGTCTCGTAGCGTAGAAGATCCTTGTGAGTTTGTCCTTGTTGAAGCTTTTGAAGAGGACGCAGCAGAAGCTCACGTTAATTCTGATCATTTCCGTGAGGCAATGAAAACGTTGCAACCACTTCTCACTCGTACTCCTCAGATTATTTCTCGTGTTATTGAGGGGCATGATTGGGATGAGATGGGAGAGCTTAAAGTCGAGGGCTAAACGGCTTTAACATGAGTTTTCTTGCGGGGAGACTCAGGGAATATGGGTGTTATTTTCTCACCTCTAAGAGTAATAGCGTTTTCTCTGAGTCTTCTCGGTTCTAGTGTGGGTAATTTTCACTAGAATAAGTATGGATAGTGTAAACCCGTCTATATATAACCGACTATGGGAGATTCCTTAATGACTGTGAACCCACAGGAAACAGAAAACAATACTGCAGAGGGAGTGAATTGTCCTTCTACTCAGCTTGCGGTGTCTACTGTTATTCTTGCTTTGCGTGCTAAGGAGGGGGAATCGCAACATTCTCTATGGCTCCCATTAGTACGTCGTTTACGCGAACCTTATAAGGGACAGTGGGCGTTGCCTGGTGGTCCGTTGCCTTACGATATGTCTTTGGAACAGGCAGCAGGTTCTACCCTTAAACGTGCGACGGGGCTTGTTCCGGGTTATCTTGAGCAACTTTATGCTTTTGGTGATGTTCATCGGACACCAGATTATCGCGTACACCGTGATGGTGGGTCCTTACCTGTTCCATCGACGGATACTCAAAATACCCCACGCACTGTGTCCGTTGTGTATTGGGCGTCTATTCCTGCGACGGAAGTCAGCCATACCCGAATCCATGAGAATATCCGTTGGTTCCCTGCTGATGAGTTACCGTTGTTGGCTTTTGACCATAACGAGATTATTGAGTATGCGTTGTATCGTCTGCAGAATAAGGTGGAATATTCTCGTATTGCTCATTCTTTCTTGGGTGAGGAATTCACTTTAGCTCAATTGCGTGAGGTGTACGAAGCGATTTTGGGGCGTCCTTTGGATCCGGCGAATTTCCGTCGCCAGATTGCTGCATCTAAATCTATTATTGATACGGGTAAACGAGTTGAGGGAACTCGTCATCGTCCTCCGCGTTTGTATCGTTATGATCATTCCAAGGCTTTTGCTGATCAAGGGCCGTTGGGTATGTATCGTGCTGCAGAGCATGCAGCAAATAACCTTTAACCTTTTTAACCTCTAAGGAATTTTATGAAAATCACTCGCACTTTTGTTCTCTCAGGGGTAGCTCTCTTGGCGCTTTCAGGTTGTTCTTCTGCTGCCCCGGAGGCTGAGCCTTCACCGTCTTCAAGCAAAGTTTCTTATGCGGATGGGGTGCACGCTAAAGTTCTTTCTGTAGAAACAGCAAATACGATTAGCGTTGATATTGATGGACGGACTAAGGAAGTTCGTTTGTTGAATGTTGTTGCGCCAACCGAACATAATAATGAGTTTTCGGGGTCGTGTTTAGTTCCTGAGTCCACAGATTTTTTAAAGCAGAAGCTTCCTGAAGGTACTGAAGTAACGTTGGACTTTGATAACTCACGAGTAGGTTCTTCTGGTTATCTTGAAGCTGCGGTCTATGTTGGTGATGATTTGATTAATGCTGACGTTGTCCGTGAGGGATTTGCGACAACAACGTTCCTTTCTGAACGGGATGAGCATTATGCCCCTGTTTCTGAGGCTCAGCAAGAAGCTGCTCGTGAGGGGCACGGCATTTATTCTAAAGATGTTGAGTGTTCTCTTCCTCATGCTATCCAGCTCCATCTTGATCGAGTTCATCGGGCAGATGATTCTCAGAATGAGGAAGAACGTGTCGGTTTATATAAGTCTGCGTCAAAATTTTATAACACGTTGATGTCTGAAGCGAAGTCTCCGGACACTTGGGTTGGTTCTATTGTGACTCTTGATGCGGTTAAAGATCAGCTCAAAGAGCTTAAGAATGCTCTCGGCAAGAACTATTATGATGTTCAGGGCAAGAGTGAACGTGAAAAGCAGTCTGAGGCGAATGAGCCGGTTCGTCCTGGCAGCTAGTTTTAGCTGATTTTATAACCGTTAAATGCTGGTGGGGCGACACGTACGTGTTGCCCCACCAGCATTTAAGATTGATGTCTTAATGCAGGTTTATACGTTAGGGATGATGAGTCCTTTAGTTTGGGATACCGCACGGGAGAATCGGTCTTGGACGTCTGCCCAGTTAACGATGTTCCAGAATGCGTTGACGTATTCGCCTTTGACGTTTTGGTAGTCGAGGTAGAAAGCGTGCTCCCACATGTCTAGTTGTAGTAGTGGGATGAGACCAACAGAGATGTTGCCTTGCTGGTCGTAGAGCTGTTCGATGATGAGGCGTTCACCAACGGTGTCCCATGCGAGAATAGCCCATCCTGAGCCTTGGATGGTGGTGGCAACGTTCGTGAAGTGGTTGCGGAATCCGTCGAAGGAGCCGAAGAATTCATCGATTGCAGCAGCGAGTTCGCCGGTAGGTTTGTCGCCGCCTTCTGGGGAGAGGTTTTGCCAGAAGATGGAGTGGTTGGTGTGTCCACCGAGGTTGAATGCGAGGTCTTTGGAAAGTTTTGAAACGGTACCAAAGGAGTTGTTTTCGCGTGCTTCATGGAGCTGCTCTAGCGCTGCGTTAGCGCCAGCGACGTAAGCTGCGTGATGCTTGTCGTGGTGTAGTTCCATAATGCGTGCTGAGATATGTGGCTCAAGTGCCGCATAGTCGTAGGGTAGATCTGGAAGAACGTATTTCTCTGCCATCAGGAGAGTTCCTTTCACAAGTTGTGTTGTTTTGTATCGTGATTTTTTGGTTTCATGTACAGTTTACGCATTGAAAGTAGGGTTGTCTTCCAAGGGGAACTACAGTTCGACTTGTCGTTGAGGTTTTTTTGAGTACTTTCAAGCTCTTGTATTTGTTCTATTGAGAATACATTTATTCATGTCAGAGACACTTTAAGTGGGTTTTAGGGGAGCTTTAGAGATTCACTCCCCCACATTGTTTTCTCAAGAAAATATTGTGAATAATGTGAACAAAGTTTTCCACAACTCGTGGATAAACATGTGGAATGTTCGAATATCAGCGATTATATTGGCTTATTTTGAATAAAAATTGCTTATTTTTCTATGCAATTCGAATAATTTCAGAAATCATCGTATTAATCTTCGATAATGACAGTGGTGTAAGTTTTCCACCCTTGTGGATAAAACCTGTGTATAACTAGCCTAAAACAGTCTTCCCTTGAGGTCTCAACCATATATTTTTCCGATATTTCCACACCTAGAGCAGATTGTTCTGCCATTAAGTGGAAATTGTGCACATAGTTATCCACAAGTGGGGATAGTCAAATACTTTAGATAGATAAGCCCCCGTGATGTTTTCTACAAGCGCTCAAAAAATACCTCTAGAAGCCAAAGAAACAGCATGTCAAAAGCTTATTGATGAACACCCAACTCTAGAATCCACTATGACCCACATCCTCACACTGGTGTAATCACATAGTTGTAAGTTTTCCACCTCTGTGGATAAAAGCTGTGTATAACTCATCGCTATAAGAGACGATAAAAAAGGAAGGTTCGTCGTTGATATCAACGACGAACCTTCCTTAGAAGAATTTAGCGTGAAGACTAAGCAGCTACTTTCCCTCGAGAGAAGATACGGTCAACAGCGTAAGCTCCAGGCCCTGTAAGAACAAGGGCAACCGCCATGACTGCGTAGCTAAGAGGAAGCTCAAAGCCACTACCGCTTGCGAAGAATCCATGTGAAATGTGAACAAAAGCGATAGCGCCAAACATAGCGATGCTCGTAAGAAGCGCCGCTAAACGAGTTGCTAGACCGAGAACAATAAGCAAGCCACCAACAAGCTCAACATAGGTGGTAAAGTTTGCTGAGATTTCAGGAGCTGGAATCCCTAACTTCTCGAATCCCGCGGTAACACCACTGATGGTCTTTTCGCTGTATTTCTGCCAGCCGTGCAACATCATTGCAATACCTAGCCCAAGACGTAGAACCAAAAGCCCTACAGAAGATGAAGGTGTATTTCTTAAAATATCCATAACTTTATCTTCGTCTAGAAATACTTTCCATTACAAGTTCCTAGACGTATAAAGTAATATTTATCATGCCTTTTTATGGTGATTTATCACACTATGGCTCAAAAGGGTGTTTAAAGAGCAACGGGGCGCAGCTCAAAGATAATGCCACACCCCGTCACTCTTGAGACTCTATAAGAAGCTCAAATATTACACACTTTAGGAACCCGCGGGTGTCGGTGCAGAATCATCAACACCGTGGTCATCGCCAAACTCACGAGCAACAAAGTTCTCGATATCAAAGAGGTTATCGGTACGCTTACAGATAGTTACCAAAGTTTCCATTGAAGCAACTTCCTCCACCTGCTCTTTGAGGAACCACAACATAAACTGCTCACCCAAAGCATAGTTCTCAGCACGAGCAGCTTCAAAAAGAGCCTCAATCTGCTCAGTCACAGTCTTCTCTTGCTGTAAAGAAAGCTCAGCAATTTCTAGAACACTTGAAAAATTGTTTTCAACATGAGGAATACCTGGAATCTGAATTTCTTGGCCCCGATCGAGCTGATACTGGACCATCATCAGAGCATGTCCGCGCTCTTCTAACGACTGACGATAGAAATGGCGAGCAAGCTGAGGAAGATCCTCAGAGTCGAGCCACACTGCCATCGCTAAATATTGGTGAGACGCATGGAACTCATGTCCAATTTGTTCACTGAGAAGCTCATAGAAGTTCTTAGCCATTAGGTGTTCTCCTTATATATTGGCTCACATGCAGATAGGCATGTTTTTATGTGCAGAAAAAATACATGTTAATCTGCAATATCAATAGCTTCCTCATAAAGACTCAACAACGCTAAATCCTTAAAACCGGGCTATTTATATCCCAGTCTAAAGCACCCATACCCGACTAAGGCTAGCCCAAGAGCATAGAACGTTTAACCGTAATAACTTCAGAAGGCTTATCTCCTAAAACTGCTTCACCGATTTTTGCTAATTGTTTAACTTGGCGAGCGCCTAAATTATCAAAAATCTGCTGACGAACTTCTGTGACATGCCCCGGAGCAGCCTCTTGGACCTTCGTCAGACCTTTACTCTCTAACCTGCACATCGACACTCGGCGGTCTTTACTCCACAAGGCGCGGGTGACATAACCATTTTTTTCAAGGCGAGTTACAACTCGAGAGAGTCTCGGCAATAACGTATTCGTTTGATGTGCCAGCTCAGTCATGGTCAGGCATTGTTCAGAAGCTTCTGATAACACTGCTAAAACCATATATTCGACAAAGCTCAAACCAGAATCTCGTTGGAGTTGCGCTTCAAGTTTTCCAGGCAAGCTAAACATCACGGAGGCGAGAAACAGCCATCCTTCGCGTTCTTCTTCAGATAGCCACGCTACGGTATCAGTATCCTGAGAAGATACTTCAGATGAGGGTGTACTCACGCTCAAGCCTCCGTTCTTTCTAATGTCCGCAGTCTAAAAAATCTAACCTTTTCTATTTTAGTGATTAGTTAAGACATTATGTCTGTTTCATAAATATTTGAGGACATATATATGGACTTTTCTCATAGTAGTGGTGCCTAGACTAACAGAAGTCATCATTTATGACGCTTTCTCTCCTATGATAAGCTTGCTACCTAATACTCTATGTGGATAATACCGATGGAAAAGCGTATCGTAACTGTCCACCCGAGAGTATGGTGTGCCGGGAAGTCTGGTCGGCTCGTTTCTATATAACCCCTGTCGAAACGGAATATATCAAAGTCACACCACACACGCACAAGGAGCTATATGTCTTCTCAGACCGTCCTTTCGCGCGGCTCATATAAAGAGTCACAGCGCATTACTGAGATTCTACGCAAAGAATCTGTTGGTGGATTTATCCTACTCGGGGCAACAGTCCTCGCTCTCATACTCGCTAATACTTCGGCTGCAGATTTCTATTTCAACCTACGAGATACTAAATTAGGTCAAGATATTGGGGATTTTCACCTCAAATTGTCGTTAGGGCACTGGGCTGCAGATGCACTGCTTGCAGTGTTCTTCTTTCTTGCAGGTCTTGAACTCAAAAAAGAATTTGTTATTGGCGATTTACGCAACCCCGGAAAAGCTCTTGTTCCCGTTGCTGCAGCAGCAGGCGGCGTGGCACTTCCAGCCATCATTTATACGCTTATCAACCTCAATTCAGGTGCTGAAGCTCTCGGCGGATGGGCTATTCCTGCTGCGACCGACATTGCTTTTGCGGTAGCTGTTCTTGCCGTTATTGGCACTCATTTACCAGCGGCTCTACGAACGTTCCTTTTAACTCTTGCAGTCGTAGATGATTTGATAGCAATTATCATTATTGCTATTTTCTACACCTCAGAGTTGAAAATTCATTACCTAGCAATCTCTATTGTGCCCATCATCATTTATGCGCTCATTGCTCGTAAAGGTGAAAAAATGTTCCACCTCAAGCCGGCCACTTCGTGGCTTGTGCTTCTTCCAATCGGAGCTATCGTATGGGCGTTATTCCTTAATTCTGGTATTCACGCTACTATCGCTGGTGTTATCCTTGCGTTCACTATTCCTGTAAAGCATACCTCGCATACCCATGCAGCTGATGCAGATCACGGGCTAGCAGAAGTCATGGAGCATCGAGTTCGCCCATTCTCTGCAGGGTTCTGCGTTCCAGTCTTTGCGTTCTTCTCCGCAGGTGTTGCTATCGGCGGTTTTAACGGTTTTACGAGTTCTCTCAAAGATCCTATTGCTCTCGGTATTATTGTCGCTCTCGTTGGCGGTAAAATTATCGGCATTTTTGGTTCTACATGGCTCATCACTCGATTGCGTCATGCAAACCTTGATCCTGATATTAAGTGGGTGGATGTTTTAGGGCTAGCGGCTCTGGGCGGTATTGGGTTCACCGTATCGCTACTCATTGCAGAATTATCTTTCGGCATTGGTTCAGAGCACAATGACCACGCTAAAATTGCGATTCTTACAGGTTCTGTCTTGGCAGCATGTATTGGTGCTTTTATTCTTGGTTCTCGCAATAAATACTATAAGAACCTTGAAGCAAAAGAATCCGTTGATGCTGATGGTGATGGTGTCCCTGACGTTTTCACCGATGATTCAGACGGATAAAGTTACTCTTCTGTAGAAGTTTTCTATGAGCCCACGTTATAGCGTTTTTGTCTATAGCGTGGGTTTTTTATGTCTGTCATGTATTAACTTTATTGTCATGAGATAGTGCACACTATCCATCAACTAATCAGCAAACATACTATTTTTAGTCTTTATTAGCTAAAGTACATAACAACACACCAACACATTTAAAGGATTCTTCTTGCCATGGCACATTTAGCTCACGATGAAAACGACGAACAACCTAACGCTGTTTTCTCCCGTGGGACCTATGCAGAGTCTTCTCGTGTTGCAGATATTCTCAAACGAGAATCCACTGGCGGATTTATCTTACTTATTGCAACAGTACTAGCTTTGGTTCTCTCAAATAGCCCTACATCCTCTTGGTATTTTGGAGTCAAAGAAGCGGAACTAGGGGTGCATATTCCAGGGTTTAGTCACCTGATGATGTCTGTTAGCGAGTGGGCAGCAGACGGGCTATTAGTAGTCTTTTTCTTCCTAACAGGTCTAGAGCTTAAAAAGGAATTTGTTCTTGGAGATTTGCGAGACCCTCAACGAGCTATTGTCCCCGTAGCAGCAGCTTTTGGTGGCGTTATTGCACCAGCACTTATATTTTTTGCTGTTAATCATTCCAGTTCAACAGCAGTCCATGGGTGGGCTATTCCTACAGCAACAGATATTGCGTTTGCTGTAGCTGTTATTACGGCAGTTGGCTCTCATTTACCTTCAGCGTTAAGAACTTTTCTTCTGACGCTAGCAGTAGTAGATGACCTCATTGCGATTTTTATTATTGCTATTTTCTATACCCATAATTTTAAGGTAATGTACCTTCTACTAGCGATTATTCCGATAGTTACATATTTGTGGATTGCTCATCGTTTTGAGTATTTCTTTCATACTCGGGCTTGGGCGGCATGGGTAATCTTGTTACCTCTAGGCGTCATAACGTGGGCACTATTTCTTGAATCTGGTATCCATGCAACAATCTCAGGTGTTATTTTAGGTTTTTGCGTTCCGGTCAAATACACACCACAAGCTCGCGCAGTTCAGGCCGATGCTGGGCTGGCAGAAGTCCTCGAAAAAAGAATGCGGCCGATTTCTTCTCTCTTTTGTATCCCGCTTTTTGCTTTCTTCGCTGCAGGAGTAGCTTTCGGCGGAGTTGAGGGGCTCCTCAAGGCTCTACGTGACCCCGTATCTTTAGGAATTATTGGGGGTCTAGTCCTTGGCAAGAGCATAGGCATCACATTAACAACATGGCTGATTACTCGACTCAAGAATGCTCACCTTGACCCCGATATTCAATGGATAGATATTCTGTGTATTTCTATCACTGGAGGTATCGGTTTTACCGTCTCACTGTTGATTTCTGAGTTGTCTTTTCCGGCTCATTCCATCCACACAGAAGACGCTAAAATTGCGATTCTTGTTGGTTCTGTTACCGCAGCATGCATGAGCGGGACGTTACTTTCTCTCCGCAATAAAAAATATCGCGATATTGAAGCTAAAGAGAATGTTGATCAGAACGCTGACGGCATTCCTGATGTGTTTAGCGACGATATTGACAAGATTAAAGCAGCATCACGTCAAAAAACTCGTTAACCAAAAACCCTTTATGCTGTTTTCAAAAATATTCCAAGAATTGCTTGCAGTACCGGATAGATGAACACATCTGCACATAAGATAGCACCCAAGCTAAAGCAGAGTGCAGGGACAATATATGCGAATAAACGCCCACATCGACGACGTATCGCATCGATCATGACCCCAAATATTGCTTCTCGTCGGTACAGCATCAACAGTAGCAGCAAGACAAGTGGAAGTTGGGAGATAGTAGCCCACCCTAATAATCCAAGGCTACGGATAGGTAGTGGTTGTTGTGCTGATAACGCAATATATGTGGTGAAAGAAATTTCGAAAGTAATGATGGCAAGGAAACCTAGTGTAAAAAGAGCTAACCCCACGGGGCTTGTGAAACGCATTTTTTTGGTGTGCATTTCATTGCTATCTAAGCGGTGAGCATGAAAACGTATTCTCATAATGGAATATATTCCGTAAGTGACCAATAGCAATGCACACACCAATTTACCCACAAGAACAGGAACCTGACGGCTACTGACAATCCACGAAAGAATCTGTTTCCACGGTAAATGATTTAGAGTCTCCCCCAAGACAGCAGTGAGCAAAAGACCCCACACTACAATGCCTAAAATAATTGACAGGCAGAAAACAAAGACGGCTCTACGTGAACGCTTTCCTGGGCGAACTGAAAGATAATACACCGCTAATAATGCTGGCGTCGGATCAAAACCAGCGATACCTAAAGGTAATAACAGCCCCAGATAATTCAAAACACTCATAAACACCGATTATTCTTATCAGCGTGTTGGTTTAACAAAAGGAAAACTCAAAACGCCTCGAATACTCTGCCCTGCTAACAACATGATTAAACGATCTACTCCAATACCCAAACCGCCAGTCGGCGGTAAACCAACTTCTAAAGCGTAAAGGAAGTCTTCGTCAACTTCCATTGCTTCAACGTCTCCAGCAGCAGCTTTAAGAGATTGTTCATTAAACCGCTGACGCTGTTCTATCGCATCAGCCATCTCTGAATACGCAGTTCCTAACTCCATACCATCAACTACTAAATCCCATCTCTCAGCTAATCCAGGTATCTTTCGGTGAGCACTCGCTAAAGGAGACGTTTCTTGCGGAAAGTCAATATAGAACGTGGGGTATATCGTATACGGTTCTATGAGCTCACTATAGAGCTCCTCAATAATGGCACCAGAGCCCATATCATCTCGCACATAGATACCGTGAGTTCGAGCGTGAGCAAGCAAAACTTCAAAGTCAGTGTCTAAAGAAACAGGCTCCTTAAGCACCTCAGATAGTGCTTCGCACACCGTCTTGACGGGCCATGGTGCAGAGACATCGATAAGCTGTCGTTGTCCGTTCTTCTGTTCTCCTAAAGGTAGAGACTCACTACCAAAAACACTATATGCGACGTTCTTAATAAGAGTCTGAGTAAATGCAAGCATCACCCTGTAATCAGCATATGGTTTATAAGCTTCTAGGACTGTAAATTCTGGATTATGAGTAGCATCTGCACCTTCATTACGGAAGTTACGCCCAATCTCATAGACAGCTCCCATATCTCCTACAACGAGACGTTTGAGATATAGTTCCGGGGCAATACGTAAATATAGGTCTGAGCCATACGCATTGATAAATGTTTTAAATGGTCGTGCATTTGCTCCGCCATGGATGGTATGCAGTATAGGTGTCTCCACTTCAAGAAATCCTGACGCATCTAAGGTTTTACGTAAAGAAGTGATAACCGTGCTACGCATTCTGAGGTATTCACGTTGTTTTGGGTGAACTAGCAAGTCTGTTGAACGGCGATGCAACCGTGCTTCAGCATCGCTAAAGTGTTCAAACGGAATATCGTGTAGAGCTTTTGCACCAAGAATCCAATGATGAACGATGAAGGAGGGCGTTCCGTTACGTGAAAAACCTAAAGTTCCTGTAAGGATGAGAATATCGCCGCGATCTATTGTGGTACGAAATATGCCGAAATCGTTAAGAAATTGTTGTTCGCAAATTGCTTGAGCTTGTTTAAAACCGTCTATGAGCGTTAAGAACACAACAGCTCCGTGCATTCGGATAGCTCGAACTCTCCCGGCGACGGTTATATGGTCTGTGGGTTTCCCTCCATTAGAGGTCAAAAAATCTGCAAGTTGTCCGACAGTATATTGTGCTTTGACGCCTAGAGGGTAGGGGTTTATACCGTATTCCCTAAGCATCTCAAGATGACGAATACGGTCTCTTGTGTGGCCAGTGTATCGATGAGCGACCGAAGTAAGTGTTTCTGCATTATTTTCGATTTCATGAAGTTGATGCAGATGCTCATTATCTAGTGTGGGTAAGTTTCGTTCTTCTTGCACGAGCAATGGTGGTAAGAATCCTTCTGCTACTCCTGAAGATATGCAAACTTGGAAAAGCGTCAACATAGAATCTGCTGCAAGGTAGCGAGGCTCCCATGTAGGCTCAAATTTTTGGTTGAAACGATAGAGTCTTTCAAGCTGCAAGAATCTGTTAAGGATTCCCAAAGTCGATGATGTTAGACGTGTCCAAGGGCTTGCACCAAAATGATCGGCTTCCACAAAAGTTTTTCGAAACATCGCAAAATTCAATGAAACTTTTGTAATTCCAAGTGTTGGCAGGGTTTGCATCATCGTTGCGATCATGAACTCCATCAAACCGTTGGGAGCCTGTGGAGAACGACGCATCACGTCTAGTGAAATTCCATTTTTTCCCCAAGGAACAAAAGATAAGATTCCTACAATATCTCCGCTGGGAGAAGAGGCTGTCATCAGTACGCATTTACCGTCTGAGGGGTCTCCAAGCCGGTTTAATGCCATAGAGAATCCACGTTCTTCTGCACCATGGCGCCACTGATTGACCAACTTTATTACAGATTCCATCTCATCCGCAGGGACGTCTACGTGGCGTCGAATGTTGAGAGTGTACCCGTCGTGAGATAGTTTTCTCGTTGCGTGACGTACTTCTGCTAAAGAGGTGTTGTTAATGCGGAATCGTTCAGCATTAAGTATCGCTTCATCTCCCATATAGGTGATCGCTAATCCTGCCCGAGCGTAGGCTTTCGCCCCGCGTTCACTGGCACTGATGACTCCAGGCGTCCAGCCGTAGGTTCTGGCGTGTTTCATCCAGTTTCTGATAGCACTGTCCCATGAGCTAGGTGCTCCGATGGGGTCTCCCGAAGCTAACGTTACGGAGTGGATAAGACGGTACGTAATAACAGCTCGGCGATCATCAGAAAAAATCATGGATTTTTCACGTCGAGTTGCGAAATATGCGAGGGAGTCTTTATCACCACATTCCCAAATGAGCGCTCGAAGTTCTAGTTCATTATCGGGAGTCCAGCTTTTTCTATCAGCAGGTGTTCTAAGTGCTACAGCGATAGTGACAATAAGGGTTGTTGCATAGCAGAGGTCAATCAGCGCTTTAAAAAAGTGGATTAGTCGATGAGACCCATCAGGGGTGCCCAGGGGGGAAATATTTACCACAGAAAATCCATATTCAAGAGTGTTTTTCCAGAGCGTTCCAGAGCCCATTCTTTCTTGGATATAGCCCATGGAGAATGCAATACACCATGTCATAAAAGTGCCGATTATCAAAGATACTGCGGCTTGTTTCCACCGCGAGCGCAGAGTGTGTGCAGGAAATGCGCTTTTACATGAGTACAGGAGAATTAGCGCGCATAAAGCAAACATGAGGGAGAGTCCGTTGGCAACAGAGCTATAAACGTCAAAGAGATGTTTGAATTCTTGGCTATTTCCTATGACTTGCAATACACCAGGGATACTGACGAGAATGCCAGCGTATTGGAAGAATACTACGGCGTATAGACCAACTCGACGTCTGCGAATTAAAGCTGTGGTGATGAGGAGTAGGACGACGGCTGACACCAGTGTGTGGTCTACTGGTATGTTCATGGCGCCAAGTAGTATTTCCCACCAGGGGTACCCTACGTGGTTTTTATGGAAGGGCGTTAGGACCCATGAGACGAATGATAATGCGAAACTAATAGTATAGATACCAATGACCCAGCGAGCGGTGCGTTCTGCACGTGAGGTAAGTTTTTCCCACAGCGTTGTGATGTGTTGGGTCTTTGAATTATTCTTCACGTTCGCAGCACTCTTTCTTACACAACCATAATGGTGTCGATTCTTACCGTTGTCGGAGCTCTTTCAATAGCGTACAGCTCTGGCCTTTTGAACTATGGTTATCTAGAGATTTTTCTTAGGCTTTGGGCTTTTTTGAGACTATTTCGCGTTTTGGTGTTACACCGATGAAACATTTTTCCCTTAGTGTATAACCCAGTTAAGTAATATCTACAGCCGTGCCTTATAGACTTTTTGGCTACCCTCATTGGGTTTTCGGATGTTGCCGATGGTTTCATCGTTTTCTATCTTGCTCGGTAACACACTGCGTTTCTGTCGTTCAGAGGCACATAATCATCCAGCTCAGCACATCTTATCCCCGTAAGATAGTGCGGTGCGTTCCTCAGTAAAGGAGCATTTTATGAATGCTTTTATTGATGTCATTAATAACATCAATGATGCTACTGCCTCCGCGGCAGAAGTTATTACATCCATTTCAGATAGTGTCTGGAATGTTTTATTTATTGTCTTAATCGTTGTTGGTCTTGGCATTACTATTGCTACTCGTGCGGTGCAGTGGCGTGCCCTTCCTGAGATGTTCCGTTCCATAGTTGAACCGTCTGGTAAAGAGAGCGATGGGCGTAAGGGTATTTCCTCTTTCCGTGCTTTTACGGTGTCTGCGGCTTCACGTGTAGGTACTGGAAATATTGCTGGTGTTGCGATTGCAATTTCTCTCGGTGGCCCTGGTGCTGTCTTTTGGATGTGGGTTATTGCTGCTATTGGTGCGGCTTCTGCTTTTGCAGAGTCTCTCCTTGGACAGCTATATAAACAGCATGGTCAAGATTCTTATATTGGTGGCCCCGCATACTATATGCAGCGTGGTTTGAACGCGCGCTGGTTGAGCCTCATTTTCGTGGCGTTTATTATCGTCACTTACGCTTTCGTTTTTGTTGCTTTGCAAACGAACTCTATTGTTGATGCGGCAGCGACTTCTTTTGGTTTTGATTCTGCGTCTGATGATTCTCTTGGTTTGCGTGTTGCTATTGGTGTCATCGTTATGGTGCTTGCTGCAAGCATTATTTTTGGTGGTATTCGCGCTATTTCTTCTGTAACTGAATGGCTTGTACCTATTATGGCGGTGCTGTATCTGTTGCTTGGTCTTGCGGTAGTGCTGATGAATCTTACCGAGATTCCTCATATTCTTGGAGAAATCCTTCAGGGTGCTTTTGGTCTTAAAGAATTCACCACTGGTGGTTTGATTGGGGCAATTACTCTGGGTATGCGTCGTGGTTTGCTCTCTAACGAGGCTGGTATGGGTACTGCACCTAACGCCGGTGCGACCGCAACAATTTCTCATCCTGCTAAACAAGGTTTTGTGCAGACTCTCGGTGTTTACTTCGATACGATGTTGGTTTGCTCGGTGACTGCGTTTATTGTTCTACTCTCAAACCCAGAATATGGTAGTGACGCTAAGGGTGCGGCATTGACTCAGTCTGCACTTTCTGAGCAGTTGGGTGGATGGTCTATTAACTTCTTGACCATTGCTATTGCGTTGTTTGCGTTCTCTTCCATCGTTGGTAACTACTACTATGGTGAGTCAAACCTTCGTTTCTTGACCGAGAGCAAGACCCCGATGTTTATTTTCCGTGTTCTTGTCTTGTTCTTCGTATTCTTTGGTGCGATTTCTTCGTTGAAGCTCGTATGGAACTTGGCAGATTTGTTGAATGCTGGCATGGTTGTTGTGAACTTGACGGCTGTATGCTTGCTGATGCCGAAGGTCATGAAGTTGCTTCGTAACTATGAGGTTCAGCGTAAGGCTGGTCTTGAGCCTATTTTTAAGGCCTCAGACATGCCCGAGATTAAGAATCTTGCTGCTTGGGACGGTACTGATGAGGTATGTACTCGTGAGTTCTGGGAACAGGTCGATCGAGAGAAGACTCGCCGTTAAGGTGTAGTTTTCTTCGACGATTGGTAATGTCGTGAGATAAGGCGTCGGTTCTCTTGTGTCGAGGGAGCCGACGTCTTCGTATATGCTATTTGAGTTTTATTCGGTTTATGGAGGTGGGAGTGTTTATGGTGTGGCGAAGTGCTGAGGTTTTGGAGGCCTCGCAGAGAAATACGTCTGATCCGACGGTGTTAAGTTGGGTTATTTTAGGAGGTATCTGTGTAGGTTCTGTTCTTGCGGCGTATTGCCTTTTGACCATTCATAGAAACCCTTATTTTTCTCGTGGTCAGAAGCTTGGGTGGCTTTTTGTGGCGTTAGCTTTTCCTGTTTTTGGTCCGATTTCTTGGATGGTTCGAGCCCATCATGAGAAGAAGTATCAGGAATCTCGTAGTTCTTAGCCGCGTTGTATGATGCGTTTAATAAAAGAGGTGCTTCCCTATTCATAGGTGAATAGGGAAGCACCTCTGTTGGTGCGCAAGGGGGGACTTGAACCCCCACGCCCTTGCGGGCACAGGCACCTGAAGCCTGCGCGTCTGCCAATTCCGCCACTTGCGCTAGAGTCGTTTTAATGACGACAACGAGAAATTATTATACACCTATAAACGGTGTTCTTTGCAAAAAATATCATGTCTTCAGTCACCCGATGGTACATACTTATTCGTAATCATGACATGATGTTTTCATGAAAAAAACCTCAAACAGATACTTCCTTAGAGATACGTTGGGGCAATGAAGAGCTCATTATTCGCCAATGATATGAGACGCTATCCATTTTGAATGACATTTTAATCGGTGTTATTTTCCTCATTGGTTCTTTTCTTTTTTCTCACCTAAGACGGTTACTGCTGGAACGTGGCTTTTTGTTGTTGGTTCAATGTTGATGTTGATTCGTCTTTCTATCCGCATTACTCGCCATATTCATCTTCGGAAGCTTCGGACGAAATATCATTCAGCTTCAGGGCAAAAGATTGATCAGTCCTTTAACTTCTAAAAAACTTCCTAGGGAGAGAAAACCCTAATTCCTACAGGTTTCTCTCAATCATCTATTAGACTGGCATTGTAGTGTGTTTACGTATAAGGAACGTAGATTATCACTCTTGAAAGTCATTATTAGGTGTTTTTACTGTTATCTGCGGTCAAGGACATATAAATTCTCAAGGAGGCAAGCATGGGTTTTATCAACAAACTTGAGCAAGGCCTAGAGAAAGCTGTTCGTGGAACGTTTAGTGGCGGGAATAGCCGTTTTGAGCCTGCCGACTTGGCTAATCGGATTCGTACGGAGATGGATGACCGTTCATATTCCATAGAATCTGGGCACACTTTAGCGCCTAATGTCTTTACGTTATATTTTGCTACTGAAGATTTTCCGCGCGTTAAAAGTTGGGGTACTCCGTTAGCTGAAGAGTTATGTGATGTTGCAATTCGGCAAGCACGTGCTCAGGGGTATTCTTTGCGTGGGGCGGTACGCGTGACTTTTATTCGTGAGGATTCTCTTCATGCTGGAGATTTTAAGATTTCTTCTGCTCAAGAGAAAATTTCAACCGGAGAGGTTCCTTCTCAACAATCTCGCCCGTCAGTTCCTCGTCCTCATCACCAAGATATATATCGTCAAAATAGTGCTGGAACATCTCAGGGTTCGTATAGCGCTCACGAACATTCTCCATCGTGGGATCATCAGTTATCGGACGAAGCTGTCGAAAAAACTCAGGTAGTTTTGAATATTAATGGTCAGAACTATTCTATTGACTCTTTCCCCGTAGTTCTTGGTCGCGGGGCTCAAGCTGATATTACGGTCGAGGATGCTGGGGTCTCTCGATATCATCTAGAAATTATGGAACAAGACGGAACGTATCTTGCCGTTGATTTAGGATCCACTAATGGTAGCTATCTCAATGGCCAAAAACTTCGAGGTCGTAGAGAACTTACTCATGGCTCAATCCTTAAGATGGGTCGTGCACGAATTATTTTCCGTCTTATGGTTCCAAGGAGTGCACGTTAATGGCTTCAGAACTTACACTTTTTATCCTTCGTTATGCGTTTTTAGTAATTTTGTGGTTGTTCATTTATGGTGTTGTTGCTGCCTTGCGTAAAGACTTAGCAATCGGGAAAAATTACCGGATAGAACAACGGGAATATATTTCTGAGGGGTCAGCCCCGATAACAGGCCCACAATCAGCTACTCCAGCTAAGCCTAAGCCACCTGCGCGCGCTCAGCAGCTTCTTATTACGGACGGCGCGTATGCAGGTCAGGTTTTCCGCCTATCCGATACGCCTCTAGTAATTGGTCGGGGTGCTCATGCTGACGTGCAGATTGAAGATGATTATGCTTCGGGTCAACACGCACGACTGTTTCCACAGGGGTCTCGTTGGTTCATTGAGGATCTTTCATCGACAAATGGCACTTTTGTTAATGGTCAGCGTTTGACGAGGGCTACCTTGTTGGAGACAGGCATGCAATTTCGTGTCGGCCATACAAATATGCAGTTGAAGGCATAAAACCTATGGGAATTGCATTTCGTTTTGCGGCACGGTCTGATGTTGGTCGTGTGCGCTCTAAGAATGATGACTCAGGATACGCCGGACATTATCTAGCCGTTGTCGCCGACGGTATGGGTGGGCATGTCGGCGGTGACGTAGCTTCCGCAACAACAGTTCTTGACCTCACCCCCTTAGATCACAATAATTATGAGGGCTCTGCGGGAGTGTACTTAGCGGATGAAATTCAAACCGCTAATATCATCATGAATGAACTCGTTGATTTAAACCCAAGCCTTTCTGGTATGGGAACAACGTGCACAGCTCTTTTAGTTGACGGTGAAAAAATTGAGCTTGCACATATCGGAGATTCGCGAGCTTATCGTCTACGAAATAATGTTTTTGAACAGATCACAACAGATCACACCTTTGTACAACGTCTTTTAGAAGAGGGGCGTATCACCCCTGAACAGGCTCTGACTCATCCTCATAAGAACGTTATTATGCGTGTCCTCGGTGATGTCGACGCCTCCCCTGAGCTAGAACTATTGACCCTAGACGCAGAATGTGGTGAGAAATGGGTTCTAAGTTCAGATGGTCTTGACGCTGTTGTCAGCGTTGAGGAAATTGAAGAGTTGATGCGCTCCACGGAGGACCTCAAGCATATTGTGGATTCTCTTGTGGATTTAACCTTAGACCGTGGTGCACCAGATAACGTAACGGTGGTTGCTCTTTCTGTCATCGAAGAAGATTCCCTTTCTTCTACTGTTACCTCACCTCAACCGATTATTCCTTTACGCCAGTATTCTGACGAAGGCGAGTTTCTTGGTGTTGTTAAAAATCCTCATACGCTGGATGAAGATGCTCCTATCGAGTCAGTATCATCAGACCAAGAAGAAGCCAAACAGGATCATTCTTCACATCGTGCTCCGTGGCGCCGTCGCCTTCCGGTAGAGACAAAGATTCGTAACGCCCTGACCCATGGTAAGTGGCGTGGAGAATCTTTCTCCGACGGTGTTTTTAATATGATGACTGAGACCTCTGGGGTAGATGAACGTCCAGAAAATATTGAGGATTCATCTGCAGCAGTGCTTCGTGAAGAATTGGCGGAGCGCCCACATCAGCTAGTCGGTGCAGCAGCAAATGCAACTAACACCGGAATGATTCCTACCGTCACGAAGCGTACGGTAGCACAGCGGGCAACTTTAGTTACTACGCCTACGATGCTGGTGCCGGTAGAAGAAGTTGAATTACCTCAAGAATTTCAGGCAGCTATTACCACGCCAGAGCCTTCAGTGCGTTCTCGGTGGGGTGTTCGAATTTTCACTGCTTTATTAGTTGCGGGGACTCTTTTTGCTAGTGTTTTGACTTTCGTGTCTTGGGTATCGAACCAATATTATGTCGGCATCAATAACGAGAAAGTTGCCGTTTTTAATGGGGTTCCACAGTCTTTAGGTGCCATTCATTTTTATAAGGTTGTTGAAGAAACTTCTCTTGAGGTTGCAGAGCTTCCGGAGTATTCGCAATCTTTAGTTCGTAGCACTATTTCTGCTCATGATTTATCCGACGCTACACGAATTGTCTCAGATTTACGGCAGCAGGTTGATTCTGCTCAGGAGAAGAAAGACCAACAGAAGCCTTCAGCATCTGCTACTCCTGTTCCAGAGCTGACCAGTGTTTCACCTTCACCAAGTGCGTCCGAGGAGGCTACCCGTGGCTAAGTTGTTTAAGCCTTCAGACAGGCCTCGTTCTCGTCGTTTCACAGAACTATGTTTGACGGTTATTGCTATAGCGTTCTGCCCTATCAGCATGTGGCTTATAGACCCTGAGAATATTATGCTCAATCATGATAATACTTGGGTTCTTGCAACAGCTGTCCTTGGTGGTGGTGCGTTGCTCATTCATGGTGTTCTTTACATGCGAGCGCGGTATGCTGATCCGTTGATTTTACCTATTGTGGTGCTGTTGAACGGTCTTGGTCTGGCGATGATTTATCGTATTGATTTGACGACCCCTGCTAATGCTGGGGCAACGCAGATTATGTGGACAGCGTTAGGGATGGTTGTTGCGGCAGTAACGCTTTTGATGTTGAAAGATCATCGTGTTCTTCGTCGAGTAACTTATGTTTCTTTGCTGGTTTCGTTAGTGTTGTTGCTGTTGCCTCTAGTTCCGTTTTTGGGTGTTGAGATTTATGGTGCTCGCATTTGGATTTCAGTTGCGGGTCGTACATTCCAGCCTGGTGAGCTGGCAAAGATTACTCTGGCGATATTTTTTGCCGGGTATCTTTCAACTCATCGTGATTTGATTTTGGTTGCTGGTCGCAAGCTAGGTCCGCTTCGTTTTCCTCGTTTTAGAGATTTAGCCCCCATGTTTATTGCGTGGCTGGCGAGTATCGGCGTTCTTATTTTCCAGCGGGATCTAGGTTCAGCTATCTTGTTCTTCGGCTTGTTCGTCTCGATGTTGTATCTTGCAACGGGGCGTTCTACATGGGTCTTCCTTGGTCTGGGTTTTGTCGCTTTAGGTGGCGTCTTGGCGTACCAGTTTATCGGACATGTGAATGCTCGTATCTATGGGTGGATGCATGCATTTGATCCGGATATTTATAACCGTGCTTATGGCGGTTCAGGCCAGATTATTCAGGGGATTTTTGGTTTAGGCGCCGGAGGTCTTTTTGGTCGTGGCTGGGGTAAGGGACGCCCTGATTTGGTGGCGTTCTCTAATTCGGACATGATTGTCACCTCTTTGGGTGAAGAACTTGGGCTGGTTGGGTTATCAGCGATTTTATTGTTGTATTTTTTGTTGGTTACTCGTGGTTTCCGTGCTGCTTTAGGAACTCGTGACGCTTTTGGTAAGTTGCTCAGTGGCGGCTTGTCTGCTGCCATTGTGATTCAGCTTTTTGTGGTCGTTGGCGGTGTGACTCGTTTGATTCCTCTCACTGGTTTGACGACACCTTTCCTATCTGCCGGTGGGTCTTCTCTTCTGGCAAACTGGATTATTATTGCGCTTTTACTTTCAGTTTCACATTCTGCACGTGCCCCACATGTTGTTGATTCTTCAGCAGGCGTTGATGGGATATTAGATGCTGGTTCTCAAGAGAGCGGTGTGACTCGTTTTATTTCTAAAATGACAATGCGTGACCGGTTAGGAGGTTCACCCCGTGGATAAGGCCATTCGTAAGGCGTGGATTGCTTCTGGTTGCATTTTTGTTCTTTTGTTTTGTTCCCTGACATATATCCAGTTTTTTGACGCTAAGGCTTTAGCTGATAATCCGTGGAATTCTCGGACGTTATATGAGAATTATGGTTCTCAGCGTGGTTCTATTGTGGTTGACGGTAAGGAGATTGCTTCTTCAATTCCTTCTCATAATGGTTATGAGTACCAACGTGTTTATTCGGACCCGTATGTTTATGCTCCGTTGACCGGTTATTTCTCGTCTATTTATGGTTCAACTGGTTTAGAGAATGCTATGAATGATGAGTTGTCAGGAAATTCTGACAGCCAGTTCTATGATCGTCTTGCGCATCTTTTTACGGGTGGTTCTGCTCAGGGTGCGACGGTTGAGTTGACTATTGATTCTCAGTTGCAGACTTTGGCGTATCAGCTTTTAGAGGGACATAAAGGCGCTATTGTGGCGTTGAATCCGAAGACGGGTGAGGTTCTTGCGATGGCAACGAGCCCGTCTTATGATCCTAATCTTTTGTCTTCTGCTCAGAATGAGTCGGTGTTGGCTCAGTATCAGAAGCTCAATAATGATAAGAGTGCACCTCTGTATAACCGTGCTATTGCGGGTAAGACGTATGCTCCTGGTTCAACGTTTAAAATTATTGATGCGGTGGCTGCTTTAGAGTCGGGAAAATATTCTGCTAAGAGTGTTATTCCTAATCCTCAAGAGTATGTTCTTCCTGGGACGAATACGGCATTACCTAATTATGTCAATGGTCATTGTTCATCTTCTCAAGAGGCGACTATAGAATGGGCTTTAGCTCAATCGTGTAATACGCCTTTTGCTCAGATTGCGATAGATTTGGGGCAGGATACTATTGCTCGTACGGCTAAGAACTTTGGGTATCAGGATGATTCGTTGAGGATTCCTTTACCTGTTTCGGAGTCGGTCTTTCCGTCAGATTTGTCGGATAGTACTTTGGCGTTATCGGCTATTGGCCAGTATGACGTGAGAACGACGCCTTTGCAGGTGGCGATGATGTCTGCGGCTATTGCTAATAATGGTGTTCAGATGAAGCCGAATCTGATTCGCTCTGTAAAGTCTCATAATTTGAGTTCTCTTTATGAATTTTCGGCGAAGGAGTTGCGTACTTCTACGTCGCCAAAGATTTCGCAACAAATTCGTGATTGGATGGTTAACGACGTGGATAACGGCATTGCCTCTGGTGCTGCAGTTAGTGGCGTGAAGGTAGCGGGCAAGACGGGTACTGCGGAGACTGGTGTAAATGGTCAGAATAATTCGTGGTTTACTGGTTTTGCACCAGCAGATGATCCGCAGGTTGCTCTTGCAGTCATGTATGAAGATGTCAGTACCATTGAGGGCGCTCAGCTTACTGCCCCCGCAGCTAAAAAACTCTTTGAGGCGGTGTTGAATAAGTGAGACCTTCAACTGAGACGTCGTTAGGTGGCCGTTATAACCTGACCGAACGTATTGCTATTGGCGGTATGGGTGAGGTGTGGAAGGCTCGCGATAAGGTACTTGGTCGTATTGTTGCGGTCAAAATCCTTAAAGAGGAGTACACTGGCGATCCTGGTTTTTTGGAACGTTTTCGTGCGGAAGCTCGCCATACTGCTTTATTAAATCATCCTGGTGTGGCAAATGTTTTTGATTATGGTGAAGAAGAAGGCTCTGCCTTTTTGGTGATGGAGCTTGTTCCTGGGGATCCGTTATCGAACATTATCGAGAAGGAACGTACCTTAGATTCAGATCGTATTTTGAGCATTATTGCTCAGACTGCGCGTGCTCTTGCTGTTGCTCATGATCAGGGTCTTGTTCATCGAGATGTGAAACCTGGAAATTTGATTATTGCTCCTGGCGATCGTGTTAAGGTGACAGATTTTGGTATTGCTCGTCTTGCTGATCAGGTTCCGTTAACGGCTACTGGTCAGGTGATGGGCACTGCTCAGTATCTTGCTCCTGAGCAAGCTACTGGTCAGCAGGCAACTCCGTCTTCTGACATGTATTCTTTAGGCATTATTGGTTATGAGTGTTTAGCTGGGAAACGTCCTTTTACTGGGGAGTCTCAGATTGCTATTGCTTTAGCTCAGGTGAATGATCCGCCTCCTCCGTTGCCATCATCTGTTCCGGCGCCAGCGGCCGCGTTGATTATGTGTTTGTTGTCGAAGGATCCTGCTCAGCGTCCCAAAAATGCGACAGCTTTAGCTTCTGCTATTGATGCTATCCGCCGTAAGGATATTAAAGCTGCGATTAAGAGTGTGCCGACATTAGCTAATTTCTTGTCGCCTGATGGTACTTCTACGACCGAGGTAATTACTACGCCTACTGCTGTTACTCCTCAACGTCCTCGTTTTGGTTCTGGTCAACGTCATGTTCCGCAGTCTACGACGGCTCCAATACCGGCTGTCGCTGAGTCTACGTATCGTTCTTATCCGGCAAGACCGGAGAAGAAGTCACCGTGGGTTTGGGTGTCTTTGGTGTTGGCAGCTATTGTGGTTGCTTTGGTAGTTTGGTTTGTTGTTCTTGAGGGTTCTCAGAGAACACCTGGTTCTTCTGAGGATGTTCCTGTTCCAACGGCATCTGGTACGGTTTCAACGGTTGAGGCTTCTCCTGAGGTGAAGGCTCCTGCTGATGATTCTCCGGCAACTATTGAGGTGGTCTCCTCCGCTTTTGAGGGGCAGAAACTTGAGGTAGTTGTTAATGATCTTGTCGCACAGGGGTTATCTACAAAAACGGCGGGAAGAACTTCTGATCAACCAGCAGATACGGTATTGTCGGTATCACCTGAGGGTCCGTTAAGTCCAGGTTCTACGGTGACGGTGACATACTCGACTGGTCCTCGTTCTGTGACGCTTCCCTCTAATTTAGAGGGAATGAATACCGACACAGCTATTAGTGAAATTACTAAACTTGGTGTTAATGTGAAAGTTCATCAGGAGGAGTCTCATAGCGCGGAGCCAAACACGATACTCCGAACTAACCCTTCTTCTGGGACTAAAGTTGAAGTTGGTAGTAGCGTAGATATTTACGTTGCGACTTCACCGAAGTCAACAGCTTCGCCAACGGCTACAGATTCTCCTAGTGCTGGTTCTCAAGAACAGCCTGAAGATTCTCAGCCTTCAACTAATCCATCTACTACTCCAACTGCTTCGAATAACGGGTGAATTGAATGGAATTTCAGCTTCCTGAAATGATTGATAAACGTTACCGGATTCAAGATGTTCTTGGTTCCGGTGCGATGGCTACCGTGTATTCTGCCGAAGATACGCGGTTAGGGCGTCAGGTTGCACTTAAAGTGGTGCATCCAGAGCTTGCCGCGGATCCACTTTTCTGCGCACGTTTTCAACGTGAAGCAGAATCTGCTGCTGTTTTGAACCATCCTGCTATCGTGGCAGTCTATGACACCGGAACAATTACAGTAGATGGTGAAGATGGTACTCCTCTACATCAGATTCCGTATCTTGTGATGGAATTAGTTTCAGGAAAGTCCCTTGCAACATTGTTGGAAGAGCGTGGCGAATTTCCAGTTGATGAGGCAGTTTCTTACGGTGCGCAGATTCTTGAGGCTCTTCAGTATGCTCAGGATCGGGGCATTGCCCATCGTAGTATACGTCCAACCAATATTATGGTGTTACCTTGCACTGAAGAAGACCGTTCAAAGAACCAATTTGGTCAGGTGAAGGTTTTAGATTTTGGTTTAGCTCGAGCGTTAGAGAATGTGGGAAGTTCCTCCGAAGACTCTGATCAGGCAGACCATTTTAATGCGTATATTGCCCCAGAGCAGGTTCGCGGTGAGACCGTAGATTCTCGTAGTGATATCTATTCTGTAGCCTGCGTCATTTATCAGATGTTATGTGGTCGCACTCCATTTATTGCTCAGTCAGCAAAGGATTTAGCGCGTCAACAACTTAGTGAGACCCCTGCTGACCCGAGTTCTTATGCTTCGGTAAAGTTTGCTCCGGCTTTAGATGGTGTTCTGCTTAAGGCTTTGAGTAAGTCTCGTTCGGATCGTTTTCAGTCTGCAGATGAGTTCCGTTCGGCGTTGAAAAATGTTGTTCAGGGTGTTCCTTCTGCAACTTTTGAGGATGTTGAGACTGGTTCTACAACTGCGCTGAGTGCAGCAGCTGCGACAGGTGTTGCTGGTGGTTCTGCCGCGTATTCTTCGTTGAATACGAGTGCTCATGCTCAGCCTTCTTCCGATGAGGCAGCTGGTTTAGGTGGCTGGTTCGATAATGCTCAGGCTGAATATACTGATGAAGAGCTTTATGATTATGAGCGAAATGAAGCTTTAGCAAAGAAACGTCGTCGTCGTCAGGCATGGACTCGTGTCATTACGGGCATGATTATTGTTGCTTTGGCTCTTTTCTCGGTGACAACGGTGTTGTATTACCAGAATGAGTTGAAGAAGGTTCCTGTTCATCCGGTTCCTGCTGTTCAGGGTCTGTCAAAGAATGATGCTGAAACGGCAGTCCGTAATCTTAATCTGACGGTTAAGTGGGATGAAGAGTTCTCTGATGCGGTGGCTAAGAACGATGTTATTAAGAGTACGCCGGTGACAGGTACTGAGGTTGAGGAAGGCAGCGAGGTTCTTCTGACGCTCTCTAAGGGTCCTTCTCAGTTGGCGATACCGGATAATGTCGAGGGCCAGTCTGAGGCTTATGTTCGTTCTGCTTTGCAGGATGCTGGGTTTGTTCCTGGACGTACGTCTACGGTCAATAGTGCAACGATTCCTGCTGGCATGGTTGTGTCGTTGTCGAAGGAGCCAGGAAGTAAGGTTGCGGCTGGTTCTACCATTGACATTGTTCTTTCAGACGGTAAAGTGACAGTTCCTGAGTTGATTGGGCTAAGCCGTGATCAGGCGATTGCTGCATTGAGCGCTCCTGATGTTTTGTTGAGTACGAATATTGAGACGGTTCAGACCAATGCTGCTCCAGCAGGTACGGTTCTTTCTCAGAGTTCAGCTGCTGGTACGACTATTGGTCAGGGAAGCACTGTGACTATTCGTGTTGCTGCTGCTCCTCCTGCTCCGACGGTTGCTCCTCAGCCTGAGCGTCGTCCGGCCCCTCCTGCGCCAGAGAATCCACGTCCTCCTCAGCCTTCGCGTTCTACGGCGCCTTCTGCTCCTGCGTCAGGCGATACTGAGGGCAATAATCAGCGCCGTCCGGCACCGGAGCGTTCTTCACAGGCCCCTGCGCCTTCTGCTCCTGCCGCTGATGAGAAGTCAGATAGCTAGGTGCTACTAGCAGATATGTTGTAGCTGGTATATCTTTAGTAAAAAATGCTGGTGTAGAACTCGCTATGAGTTTTACACCAGCATTTTTTATGGGTTTATGAGTTGATGTGAGGGCTAAGTTTTTGTGCTTTTTCTTGGGCGCCGCTGAGTCCGACTTCTTCTAGCCATGTTCCAAGCATGCTATATCCGCCTTCTGTTAGCACTGATTCTGGGTGGAATTGAACTCCGTGGATGGGGCATGTTTTATGTTGTAGTGCCATGATGCTGCCGTTTTCGCTGGTTGCGGTGGCTTCAAGTTCTTCGGGCATTGTTGTTGGGTCTACAGCTAGTGAGTGGTAGCGCGTTACTCGTAGTGGGCTAGGTAATCCGTTGAATACGGATTGTTCGTTGTGTGTGATGTGAGATATTTTCCCATGCATAATTTCTGGTGCATGGTGGACTACGGCCCCGAACGCTTCTGCAATGGCTTGATGTCCTAGGCATACGCCGAGAAGCGGTTTGTGGTGTTGTGCCGCCCACTGTATCAGCTCGATAATACAGCCAGCTTCATGGGGCGCTCCTGGGCCGGGGGAGATCATGATGCCATCATGTTCTTGGGCTTGGGCGATGACGGTTTCTAAGGATGCTTCATCGTTACGGATGACGGTGACATGAGCACCTAGTTGTTCTAGGTAGCCAACTAGGGTGAAGACGAAGCTGTCGTAGTTGTCGATAACAAGGATTTTGGTCATAGTTCCTTCTTTGGATGGAGGCTAGTGGTCTACGGTCACGTCACGGTATAGGGGGCTATACTCTGCGATAGCTGGGAATACGTATTCCATGAGGCTCCAAATGATGAGGAGCACTAGTGCTATGGCGATGATGATACGTACCCAGAGCGGCCCGGGTAGGTGTCTAAAGATCCATGCGTACATATTTTCTTATACCTTTGGTTTTTTTGCGGTGTTTATTGCGCTATTTGAAGTTCTTGGGGTGCTCCGGCAGAGAGTGGTTGCCAGTGTTCGTAGCGTGCGTGAACGATATATCGTTGGGTGTCTCCGAAGCGGGGGTGACAAGTTGTGAGTGTCATGATGCGTTCAGTGGGTTGTTCGTTGGGGTGTTGAGGATTCGGTGCAATAACGTAGATGTCTTCGGGGTATACGATTGATGTTTCGTAGATGGTGTAGGTGTAGTAGCCGTTGATGGTTTGTACATATATTCTGTCGCCGATACGGAGCTGGTCGATGTAATCGAGCACTGCTCCATTGGTTTGGCGATGTCCGGCAAGAGCGAAGTTTCCAATTTCTCCGGGCATTGCGGTATTTTCGTAGTGTCCTAGTCCGAGAGTGTCGAGGACGTCTGTTCCGGTGCCTTCTGCGATGGGACGCTGGTAGTGTGCACCGAATCGTGGAATGTAGACGATGCCGTAGGCTTTTCCGTATTCTGGTTCGTGTCCTACAGGTGGGTTATGGGAGTCTGCATTGTTGTGTGTTGGCTGTTCTGAGGTTTTTTCTTCTTCGGGCGTTATGTTCTCATGTTTTTCTGGTGTTGTTGGGGTTTCTGTAGGGTGCGGTGTTAGTGGTTCATGAGGTTGTGTTTCTGGGGGTTGTGACGTTGTATTCGGGTCTTGTTGTGGTGTGGTTGTATCGGGTGTTGTTGGTTGTTGTGGTGATGTTTTCTCAGATTCTGCAGCTTGTTTAAATTCTTCGGCGAGGGTGTGCACTGCTTGTGATTGTGTTTGTGAAGCAGAGATGTTGGTCCACCAAAGTTGCCATCCGACGAAGAGGAGCAAGATGAGCCCTAGGGTGATGAGTATTTCTCCGATAATTTGTATGACCATGCGCCCTTTTGTATGAGGGGATGTATTTTTTTCTGGTCTGGTGGAGGTGTTTTTCATAGATTTTCTGTTGTACGGGTTCGTCGGTTTTCTTGAGGGTGTTTTTAGGTGTCTGCTATGTTTGTTAGGGTCTGAGCAGATAAAATTCTAAGCGATGAATCTGTTGATT
Organism: Rothia sp. P7208; assembly: GCF_048512915.1. Lineage (NCBI taxonomy): Bacteria > Bacillati > Actinomycetota > Actinomycetes > Micrococcales > Micrococcaceae > Rothia > Rothia sp. P7208. The sequence goes on along the minus strand of NZ_JBLXXW010000009.1, from coordinate 3,087 downwards.
TATTAGGTATATGTTCAACCGTACCTGATATGGCATATGGGTAAATAAGTATTTGGAGGAAAGATGGCAGAAGATAAGAAAGTAATGACGGATAGTGATTTGCATGAGGAGGAGACTTTCCGTCGGATAGCTAAAGAAATGGTTACTGATGATTTCGCTTCTCCTACTCCTCTGTGGTATCAGGTTATTATGTTTGGTCTTGTTGTTCTCGGTATTTTATGGATTATGGTTTTCTATATTAGTGAGACAACTCTGCCAATTCCGGGTCTTTCAATGTGGAATGTTGCTATTGGTGTTGGTTTGATGATGGCTGGTCTTTTGATGATGACTCGTTGGCGTTAGTGGATGTTATGTCTGAGAAAGATACGGGGTCTTTATCTGATAAACCCGAGGTGACGAATCCGTCGAATTTGGCGCCGGTGAATCCTCATGAGCCTCGCCAGAAGAGGGAGGATATTCGTGCTGCCATTTTTGAGACGAAGTTGCGTCGTTTAGCTTTAGCTGGTTTTATTTTTGCCGCTGTCGTGTATTTTGTATGGCAGGGAATACGATAATATATTCTCAAAACAGAATATACACTTGTCAAAACTATTATTATAGATTTTTCAAGTGTTATTTTTGGGTTCTAAATATTTTTGGGCAGCCTCATAAATACGCTCAGTAACACGGTCGAGAATACGTGAAGATATTTTCCAGCGTTGCCAATAAAGAGGAAATTCTAGGGGTTTCTCCCCCGCTAGAGATATTATTGTGCCAGATTCAAGACCTTGACGGCACTGAGATTCTGGAACAAGCCCCCAGCCAATACCGTCTTCTACTGCTCGAGCATAGTCAGGGGATGAGGGAATATAAATACTCGGTGATTCTCCTCCGTTATCTTCAACATTGTGGGCTTTGAGAATCAGATGACGAGAAGACCGCTGTCCGTGATCTTTTCTATCAAACTCAATAACGGGTGCGGTGTTGAGTTCTTCTGCTGTTATATGGTGTGGCCAACTTTTAAAATGTTCATCGACAAATTCTTGTGAGGCAACACACCAGTACCGCGCTTGGCCAAGTTCTTCAACCTCACAACCATTAATGGGTTCTGGATGAGACGTAATTGCCGCCATGACTTCCCCAGAACGGAGAAGAGCTGAGGAATGCTGTTCTCCTTCTCTTCTGAGATCGCAAAAGATTTTATCGCATCGGGATAGTTCCCCTACAGCAGAGAGCAACCAGGTAGCCAAAGAATCAGAGTTTACAGCAATGGTTATGCTACCTTGTCCGGAACGCTCACCGAGTTCTTGTTCTAATTCTGCGTTGAGGTACTCATTTTGTCGGGCAACTCTGAGAACTACTTCACCGGAATCTGTTGGACGTACAGGATTGGTACGTTGTAAAAGGATACGACCGGCACTCGTTTCCATTGTTTTAATGCGTTGAGAGATCGCCGAAGCACTAACACCTAAAATTTCTGCTGCAGCTTCAAAGGTACCTTCATCAACGACTAAAGTAAAAGTACGCAATTGTTCATTAGTAAAACGAGTCATCGGCGAATCCTATCTGCATACTTGAGTTTATTCAGTCTCTACTACGCTAGAAAAAGACAAAATTGTATACTCTAGAATAGCAACTATGAGCTTATCTTCTTCAGAACATCATGAGGCATCACGTTGGTTTAGGGCGAATGGCCTTCCTTTAGTTATTCTTCCACAGGAGCGCCTTAAAGAAATGTTCGTGAGAATTACTCCTTTAGGGTTATGGCTATCAGTCACCTTATTCATTGTGACGATTTCTGTGGCTATTTTGGCTCATCTAGACGATAAAATTTTTGTTCAAGAAGATACCAGTGATGATATCCAACTAGAAATTATCAAAGGCATTGGAGCTTTCGTTCTCTTATTTGGTGGACCGCTAGTAGCATTTGTTATCCCGTGGCTAGTTCTTCGTTTTAAAAGAAAAATACCGCAAACACTTTTTGTTATTACCGGATCTACGAGCATTCTCTCCATCATGTATCTTTTATCCCCCAGCCTAAGCTATCGAATGGGTATTGGGGAGCCTCTCTTCTTTAGCTCTTCCATTGAGGTTATTCTTTGCGTGGTAGCTATACTATTAGCACTTTTTCTAGGGTTAGATTCAATTTTATGGTGGGCGTTTAAAGAAACTCTTGTACAGCTTGGATCGGCAATGATTATGATTGCAAAGGTTTTGCCGATGTTGATGGTTGCAGTCTTGTTTTTCTTTGTTAACGCAGAAATATGGAAAGTAGCAGACACTCTCAGTTATACAAAAACCTTTGGTGTATCAGCCGTAATGTTTACTCTTGCACTTTTTATTATCACAACAACTGTTATTGAACGTTCTAAAGAGGTTCTAGGAGATCATCAAGGCAAGGAAATCCGCTTTAATGCAGAAGATTATCAGAGAGTATCAGCTGACTCTAGGATCTTTTGGAACACAGTTACAGAACGTATAGAAGGTTCTGTTTCTGCTAAACCTTTAGGACTAAGTGAACGTATTAATTTTATTCTTGTCCCAGCTACGGTTCAGTGCATCCAAACTTTCATGTTTTCTATCTTTGTTTTTCTCTTTTTCATATGGTTTGGCAGTTTTGCTATCCCAACAGAAGCTGCTGCATCGTGGGTCAACCATGTTCCAGAGAACTTTTTATTGTTTGGAGTAGAACTTCCTATAAGCTCTGTTCTGGTGAAAGTATCCATTGTACTTGGAGCGTTTTCGGGACTTAGCTTTGCTGCTTCAACAAGCACCGACGAACGTTATATGCATGATTTTCTTGAACAGGTATTTATTCGCCTACGTCAACAAGTGCTTATTCGTAATATTTATCGAAGTGCGTATACAGCTTCGTAATTTTATCTATTGATTTTTAGGGGCAAGGATAGCTCTTAGAAGTATCACAAGGAATCATCCCTCAATACAGTCAATAAGCATGTAGGCGGAAATATCTCCACTGAGAACGCGAGTATACATTCCCATAAAAATAACTTCTAAGAAGGTTATTAAAATAAAAGAGCACCCCTCTGCGGAGGGGTGCTCTTTTATTACCTAGGTCTCTATCATCTCAATGATGAGAAACGTCGT
>NZ_JBLXXW010000008.1:0-85331 GCF_048512915.1 Rothia sp. P7208 | reverse complement strand
TAAGAGTTGTCATAAAAGTTTTTGCACCTACGCTGTTTTAGGCCTGTCCCCTCTTAGCATCTCTCCCCTGTCAGAGAACAGATTCTCTGAAACTATTCTTCTTAATGGAAGAAATGACGGCTGCCAGTAAAGTACATTGTCACACCAGCAGATTCAGCGGCAGCAATGACTTCTTCATCACGAATAGAGCCACCAGGCTGAACAACCGCACGAACACCAGCATCGATGAGTATCTGTAGCCCATCAGCGAAGGGGAAAAAGGCGTCAGAGGCAGCAACTGAACCGCGAGCGCGTTCAGCATTATCGGCAAGAGTGTTAGCGCGTTCAACCGAAAGTTTACAAGAATCTACACGGTTTACCTGCCCCATGCCAATACCGACAGCAGCACCTTGATCAGCTAGAAGGATAGCATTTGATTTTGCAGAACGTAGGGCACGCCAAGCAAAGCTCAAATCTTTGAGGGTTTGTTCATCGGCAGGTTGACCGGCAACGAGAGTCCACGCGGTAGGCGCATCACCCTCAGCTTGTAGCTGGTCTGCATCTTGGAATAATGCGCCACCAGAAATTTGACGGTATTCGATGGTGCTTCGCGTGTAATTCTGAGGCAGTTCGAGAATACGTAGGTTCTTCTTAGACCGTAAAATCTCTAGAGCATCTGCACTATAAGACGGTGCAACAATTACTTCGGTAAAAATGTTTTTGATGTTCTGCGCCATCTGTGCGGTTACTTCGCGGTTTGCTGCGATAACACCACCGTAGGCAGACAGTGGGTCACAGGCGTGAGCATTCATATGAGCTTGTGCAATAGGGTCTTCAGCTTGTGGTGGTGCAATTGCCACGCCACAAGGATTATTGTGCTTAATAATAGCTACTGCGGGTTCATCGAAATCATAGGCGGTGCGTAGAGCGGCGTCAGCATCAACGTAGTTGTTATAGCTCATTGCTTTACCGCCGAGTTGTTCAGCTTGAGCAATGCCGGGTGCGCTAGCGGAGTCTACGTAAAGAGCTCCTTGCTGGTGAGGGTTCTCTCCATAGCGTAAAGATTCTGAACGTTCAAAGGATAGTCCCGCAAAAGGTGGCCAGTATTGGGCGTTCTCAGATCCTTCTAGCTGGGCGGCTGTCCATGTTGCTACAGCGGTATCGTAAGTGGCGGTATGTGCAAAAGCAGCTGAGGCAAGACGGCGACGTTCAGCTAAAGTAAATCCACCGTTTTGAGCTGCGTTAATGACGTCATCATAGCGTTGGGGGTCGACGACAACAGCTACTGAATGATGGTTTTTTGCGGCTGCACGCACCATGGAAGGACCACCAATATCGATTTTTTCGATAATAGCATCGTGGTCAGCACCAGAAGCAACAGTTTGCGCAAAAGGGTAAAGGTTAACGATAACAACATCAAAAGGTTCGATGCTTAGGTCTTCTAGAGTTTGTCGGTGTTGTTCTTTCCGACGGTCAGCTAGAATACCTGCGTGAATCCTCGGGTGAAGAGTTTTGACGCGACCTTCAAGACATTCGGGAAACTCGGTGATATCAGATACTTCTGTTACTGGTACGCCTGCAGAAGCAATCGTCGCTGCGGTAGAACCTGTTGAAATGAGTGATACACCGGCTTGGTGTAGTCCGCGTGCAAGGTCTTCTAATCCAGTTTTGTCGTAGACAGAGATGAGCGCACGTTTGATGGGGACACGATCTAGCTGAGTAAGGCTCACAAATACTCCAATTTTTGTCTGGGTAAAAGGTGTTATTTTTTGAGCCGTTTTCAGCCCCGGCCCACGGGCTAGATACCAGTGATGAGGTATCTACATCTGTGGCACCGGCGCTTATAAAAGCGGTGGTATATGTTCTTCAGGAGTGGTTTTCTCCGTGGCATTCTGCGAAGAACGTAGAGTGTGGCTTATCTGTTCAAGAGTGTTCACAAGTAACTCCCGCTCTTTGACTTTGATACGCTCGTGAAGGGTTTCTTCGGTGTCTGTATCTTCCACAAGGACAGGAGCTTGAGCAAGGATAGTTCCGGTATCCACCCCTGCATCAACTAAATGAACCGTCATTCCAGTGACTTTAACCCCATAGGCGAGGGCGTCGCGTACCCCGTGTGCTCCGGGGAAAGAGGGTAAGAGAGCAGGGTGGGTATTGATGATACGTCCGGCGAATCGTTCAACAAGTTGTTTGTCCACGATGCGCATGAAGCCAGCGAAGACGATACGATCAGGGTTATATCGGGTGAGGTGTTCTTCAAGGGCGCGGTTCCATTGCTCGCGAGAAGAATAATGATGTGGTTCGCACAGGAACGTTTCAATACCGTTCTCTTGGGCTCGTGCGATACCACGGCACGGTTTATCTGCACCGACAGCAAGAATATCCACCGTGAGGGTGCCTGCCGAAACAGCATCTATGATGGACTGTAAGTTTGTCCCTGACCCAGAGACCATCACCACAATACGCATGATTCACAGTGTACCCCACCTTGTGGCGAAGCTAATAGTTCAATTATTTATATGACTTAAAGTATTTTGCACAGGAGAGAGCAGGTGCGAGGAATCCCTCAAATCTCTCAGAGCAGGTATCCTAGAGAGTATGTCTGTACAGCCTATGCTTCCTGAGAATGAGTCCTCCCCCATGGTTCAAGACGCAAAGCAACGTCTTGATGTCTGTCATCGTTTGAGCATTGCTTTCGGCCTTTTAGGGTTTGTGTTCTCCGCGTATAGCGGGTGGTGGCTTATTGCAGCATTGTCCTTTCAGCTGGGGATGATTATCAGCGCTGTTTGGGGCATGACGTATATTGCTCGGGCACGTGCGTCCTCAGGCATGTATGTGACGTTCACATTCTTTATGGTGATTGCGCTAGTACTCATGTTTAGTACCTCAATACAAATAATTTTTATGGACCAAACAAACCAGTTTGCAGATTGTACCCGTCATGCTCTGACCATTGTCCGGCAGGAGCAGTGTAAAGCTGATTTAGAGGATAATCTTTTAGGGTCCTTACTCAAATAACGACCCGATAGGGGCAGTCGTACCGGGAGTCATAGGGGTACTGGTAGCAGTACTCATGGTGGTGGTTGTAGAGCGATTAGACTGGGACAAACAACCCCCACAATAAACTTCAAGATAAAACCTCAAGGTATTGTCTTCAAGCACATTTGATGATGCTCTAGATACATCCCATAAGCTCAATTATTTAAGTGAGGTTTTGTCACACCCTCAGAACGCCAAAAGCTCTGTGCCCGAAAAGCGTTAAGAGTCATCAGACTTCGACGAAGAACGACGTCGAGTTTTTGGACGGCGTATGACTCGCCCATGTTTAAAGTGAGTGAGGGTTTTCCCTTCAGAGGAATCCTTATCTCCAGTTACCTTATCGGTTGCAGTATCATTTTTTTGTTTCGATACGTCATCTTCAGTTGACGAAGCCTCTGCCTGAGCCTCGAGGTGTTCCTCTTCGAGATCAGAAAACAATCGTAAGTTTTGGGCTACGACAGATTCAAAATCAGCAGTTTTTTTCTCCTCTTTTTGAGCCACCTCAGATAGCGTCGTATCCGATAACGGTTCATCAGCGTCTTCTAAGAGACGACGCACAGCCTCTGAAGAAGGCTTATTGGTTTCATCATGCTGTTCTTCAACTTCTGCGATAGCAGAATTCTGACGAGAGTTCCGACGTTGCGCTTTTTTCTGCTCGCGGGCAAGACGTTTACGACGACGGCGCTCTTCACGGTCGTTCTTTAGCTCAGAGAAACGCTCAAGCTCAGTAATAGCGCCACGATGGAAGATAGGAGCCGTCACCGATCCCATCATCACGCCACAAGCAATCCAACCGGCAGATAAAGCACCAAATAATAAAGCATCTGGCCCTAAATCAGTAAAACGTCCCATACCAAGAGAACCGCGCGATGCCCAACCGCATAACGCCAAAATGATGCCGGCAGGAATAGAAACAAAGATAGCTAAGGCAAAAGTTGATAGTGGCAAAGAAATCCAGCGGAAAGGAATTTTCAGAGAAAGCCACTCATCAAGGTGGTCTTCACCGGCACGGAAGAACCACCAGCCAGCAACAATACCGCACAGCACAGGAACCGCAATAGCAATATAGTTCCACGGTTCATTGACCGTTGGTAAGGCACCCAGAAGAGGGAAAGCGGGGAGCACACCAGTAGAGTGTTCAAAGAAGTTTACGGAGGTATGTTCTCCCAATGAGAAACCAGCTCCGACACTCCAAGACATCGCCCAAAAAACTACGTTAGGGATAACACCAAGCTGTAAAAAGGTCAAAGCAGTATCGCCGATGGCACCAGCATCAAGCAATTGATAAATTGTTACGACATCGCTCCAATGCCAGAGCAAAGACAAGCTCAGTAATAGCCCTCCACAGCCAATAAACGCAAGAACTGCCACGATTGATGCGCGAAGAACCGTCCAAACATAAGAACCCGCCCAACGTGAGTACTGGCTAAACTGAGCAACCCATTCGGCAGCGTTAACACCGATCATTCTCGCCAAAGAACGAGACTCGTACCAGCCACCAAGAATAAGCCCTGATAAAACGACCCAACACGGTACAAGTGCAGAAGCTACAGGATACGCTACCGCAGTAGTATCTGTTGTCAAAAGGCTCAAACCCCCAGCACAGGCACTATAAGTGATAGCTCCGGTTAATGTTGGTATCCAGAATTGTCCCTCACGAGATGCTTGAGCTAAGACTCGTCCTGAACGGAAACATAACCATAAGGGTATCAGCGTTAAGCCCAACGGGATAAAGCTCATCGTCCCTTGAATATCGGGGGTGTCTCCATACGGGGCAGAGATGTTCAGATGAAGAGGAACCCCGTGGATTAGAAGCCACATTTGGCTAACTAAAACTGCCATAGCGTAGAGGTCACGCTGTTCAAAACCGCCGGTAAACCATACGGCACCCAGTAGTAGCACTACAGCAAAGCAAGAGTAGAAGGCAGTACGGAAGAGTTCGACAACACCCTGTAGCCAGAGGGGCATCGGTATCGAACGTTGTTGAGGTTTCATCACGCTGGTTTTCATCGTCTTTTATCTTGTCATGAACTCTATTGAACTCTGAAGTTCACACAGCTTTTCTAATCCAAATGAGACATAAACCAAGGATTTTCTTCACCGCGTGCACCCCACTGAACCATACCATGTATGCCGGTCAAGACGCTAAGCTCATCACAGCCTACGTCTTAAGGTCACGTAAAAGACACAGGGTTTATAGTCCTCGCGCGGCGTTTTCGTGCAGCGGATTAACGGCAGGGACTCCCCAGCGACGATAAATATCTGCTTTAGAAGAAACTATTTCTAGCTGATGCACTTCAGCGGTAGCAGCCATGAGCCCTTCAAGTGCGGCGGTAGGCAATGGCGTATAAGGGCCTTCTGGTGAGGGGCGTTCTTCAGCACGAATTTGGCGACCGGCCCATGCCAAAGATACGTTCGTATCAACGTCGAGAACCTGCCCGCTAAAACGTTCGAGAAGTTCGTTAACCCACCGCTCTGTTTCAGGGTAGGGGTAAAGCCCTTTAAGTTCGCCTAGGCTAAGTGCTGATATGTACATCACCATATATGAGCGACGGCGAAGAAACGCAACGACCTGCGGATGTGGTGTGGCTTTGCGAATCTCTGCTAGTACATCAGAGTCTAGAAGTAGTCCTCTTATACTCATGCTGCTTGTAAGATACCGTATTCCTGGTTAGGGATACCGTGCGGATTAGGAGAAAGCAAAAAGTTAAGAAACTCAGAACGCTCATGGGAAATACGAGTGTAATCTTGAATGCTTACGGCAGCGTAACCGCCACGAGTTTGAGCAGAAGAAACAGGTTGAATATTGTGCTGAGGGCGAGCGGTGTTGTGCATGATACAACTGCGCTGAATGCGCTTTCCTTTCGAAGTGCTCTTGTCCGTACCAGCCTGCGTACTATGACGCGAATACGAACCGCTTCGTCATCCGAGCCACCCGTGAACATGGGGTTGGCGTTCAACTAAAGTCGGAGCTTATCAGTTGAAACTCTTGAAGCTGAATCCAGAATAACGCAACCACCACAAAAAACAAAGAGCACAACCCAAAATATTTGAGAGATTTAGGCTACACCAGCTTTAGTGAAAGCTCATCCGGTAACCTAGAACATATATGCACCTTGCCAGCAGAGGATACAACCACCGTGAATGCACCATCAGCTTTCCCCAGAATCCCCGTCAGCGCAGCAAAAATTATCCAGCAAGTAGGACACCGCACCTACCTCCGCGGAAAACAATACATGCAAGAAGGCAAAGTCGCCCGATACTCCTACGACGCCCAAGCACACATCCTGACAGGAACAACCTACGGCGACGCAACAGACCCATACCTCAGCAAAATTGTCTTCCCCGCAAAACAGGTTGAAGGATCCCTCGCCTTCTCCGCACGATGCACCTGCCCAGTACGCACCGACTGCAAACACTCCGTAGCCATCATGCTCACCGCCATCGAAAGAGCCGAAAAAGTTAGCAAAGCCCAAAGCTCCACTCAACGCGTCACAGACGGACTCAGCGAAGAACAGCTCAAACAACACGGAATCACCACTGCACAAGAGCTAGCAGAACAACAAAAAATGTCGACATGGCGCAGAACGCTGTCACAAACACTGGCGCAGCATCACCGGATACCCTACGAAAATAACAGCAATACCGTCGCCGCTCTCGACCTCAAAATGCACGTCAACTCCCGCTTCGCACTCGGTAGCGGTCAACACAAAACACCACGTATCACCCTACAAGCACGCCCACTCGTCCAAGGTAAAAACAACCGATGGATTAAAGACGGCATCAACTGGGAACACTTCCAAAAAGATCACACCGGAAAGACAAGTAGCCACGCCCTCCGACCCCAACACGAACGATGGTTGCGAGAGTTCTACTCCATCATCAGACCTTGGCAATCAGCGTACACTTCCCACCGCGATTGGGTAACACTTTCTACTGTTAACTCTTCCCTACTATGGAAAGTACTCAAAAAAGCAGAAAAAATAGCACTGCCCATCCTGCTAGAGGGAACACCCATCACTACGGCGCACACCGAAGAAGCCACGCTAAAAGCAGAACTTTACAGCTACAAAGACGGTCTACGCATCACACCTACACTCACCGCAGGAGAAAACGCCTTCCCCGCATACTACTGCCACCCAATAGGCCAGCCCCGCAACGGATTCATTGCCCTCGGACACAAAGCACAAGAACACTACAAAGCCACAGCACAAGCTGAACATTGGGAAACAACCCTACCTAGCGCCATCAATCCAACACGTCTCAACGACCAATACGCCGCAGCCGACCTTATTTTCATTCCCCTGAAAGAAACACTCAACGGCGCAGCAGAAACCCTTATCCGAGAAGAACATATCGAAATCCCCTCACAAGATATCAATAGTTTCTATCAAGAGTTCTACCCATATCTCACACGCAATATCAGCTTCTGCACCAACGACGCAACGATACAACCACCCCAAGTACAACAACCAGAGCTGATTCTTCACGTCTACTTCGACAGCGAACAAACACCCCACGCCCACACCCGCTGGGAATGGGAATACCCTAAAGACCCGCTCAAGAACACACGAGATGAAAGCAACCTCGAATACTTCCCAGTACAGAGCACCTTATTAGACATCTATGAACAGCGCGATAAAAACTACGAAAATACAATCCTCGCGCAACTCAAAAATATCTACCCCGCATTACAGCTCACAGAACAACACTTCTACGACTGGGATGTTCAACAACTCACCGAATCTATACTGCCCCAATACCGAGATGTTCATGGACTCCGCATCCAAACTCACGGACAAGAACCTCAATTCACAGAACTGGACGTTACCCCCGAAATCCAGATGAGAGTTGAACCAAGCGATACTCAAGACTGGTTTGACCTTGGAATTATCGTCACCATTGGTCAATGGACCGTATCATTCTCTACAATCTTTGAGGCACTCAACGCGGGGGAAAAACACATCCTTCTCGGTGATGGCAACTACTATCCCCTCAACCGACCAGAATTTATCAAACTACGTCAACTACTAGCCGAAATAGAAGACTTCTCAGAACCAGACCAACCACTTAGCCTCAACAAACACCAATTAGGGATGTGGGAAGAACTCGAAGAGCTTGCCACCACCACACAATCATGCCAAGGATGGCAAGAAAGTATTCACAGCCTCCTCAGCGACAAAGACAGTAGCGATAACGTACCAACTCCAGCAACACTCCAAGCACAGCTACGCCCCTACCAAGAAGAAGGCTACCAATGGCTCTACTTCCTGTGGAAACACCGCCTTGGAGCCGTCCTCGGTGATGACATGGGGCTTGGTAAAACACTACAAACTATTTCCATGATGCTCAAAGCCTATGAACAGTGGGTCGAAGAGCTCAATAACAGCACCCCATCATTTGCTCCCTTCCTCATCATTGCCCCCACCTCTGTTGTTCCCAACTGGGTACAAGAATTAGAACGCTTCGCACCAGAACTTGAAGTCGCCGCCATCACCACGTCCACTGCAAAATCGCAACGAACACTCACAGAACGTATCGGTCAGGCACAAGTTGTTATCACGTCATACACTCTGCTACGACTAGATTCCAACGCTTTTAACAGTTACGCACAAGAAACACCGTGGAACGGGGTCATCCTTGATGAAGCGCAATTCATCAAGAATGCGAGGACTCAAGCACACCAAATAGCACGAAAAATACCTGCACGTTTCAAACTTGCCGTCACCGGAACACCCATGGAAAACAACCTCATGGAGTTATGGTCCATTTTCTCTCTCGTAGCACCAGGTCTATTCCCCAGTGCACGAAAGTTCAAAGACTATTACGTACAACCCATCACTGAAAGCAAAGACCACGAAAAACTCGAACAGTTACGGCAACGGATACGCCCACTAATCCTCCGGCGAACGAAAGAACTTGTTGCCACAGAGCTACCAGATAAAACAGACCAAAGAATGCCCATTGCTCTTAACCCAGAGCATCGTAAAGCATACGATATGCTCCTACAACAAGAACGCAAAAAAGTTCTGGGACTGCTCAAAGATATGGACAAAAACCGTTTTACGGTCTTCCGTTCGTTAACAAAACTGCGCATGATGGCGCTAGCACCTCATCTAGTCGACGAAGAGTACTCGCACATTACCTCATCAAAACTAGAGTACCTTCAGGCGCATCTGCCAGAAGTTCTCTCTCAGGGACACCGTGTACTGATTTTCTCCCAGTTCACCAGCTACCTTAAAACCATCGCACAAGATTTAGAAGAACAGAATATTGAGTTCTGCTATCTTGACGGTTCGACAAGAGACCGTGCAAAAGTTATCGAACAATTTGAGAAAGGAGAAAGCTCCGTCTTTCTCATCTCGCTCAAGGCGGGAGGGTTCGGGCTTAACCTCACCTCAGCAGATTATTGTTTCTTAATGGATCCGTGGTGGAACCCTGCAGCAGAGCAACAAGCCATCGACAGAATCCACCGTATTGGGCAGACCAGACATGTGATGGTTTACAGGCTTATTGCTGCGGGAACCATTGAAGAAAAAGTTATGGAATTACAAAAAAATAAGTCTGCACTCTTCGACGCTGTTGTTGATGATGGAGATTTCTTTAGCGAAAAGATGACAGCAGAACATATCCGAGAACTATTGAGTACCTCGTAGCGATGAAAAGAAGTGCGTTGCAACAACCACGATACCGCCACATAACAGACCAAAAATCATGGCGAAAAATGTTTCAGCGCACCATGCAAGCACGCTCAGAAGAGTACCGGCACTCCACGAGGTGAGAGCACGAACAAGGTATTCAACCGCGTGTTCTGGGGCGTGAAAACCGACATCTGCTAAGCCACTCAAGACGATATGCCCGCCCACCCAAAGCATCGCAAAAGTACCAAGTAATGAAATGCCTTTCATCACAAGAGGCATTCCTGACACGAGCGCAGCGCCTATTTTCTGTGTCATAGAAGATTCACCGCGCATGAGCGCTAAGCCGACATCATCCATCTTCACGAGTACGGCAACAACACCGTAAACAAGTAAAGTAATCAGCACCGCCACCACGATGAGGGAGATAATACGAATAGCCCACGTTCCCTCATGAGCAATAGTGTTCATGGCGATAACCATAATCTCGGCAGAGAGAATGAAGTCTGTTCTAATCGCCCCAGAAATAACGTTTTTCTCGGCTTCTTCCCCGGCAATGAGCGCAGGAGTTTCTGTCTCTTCTGCTGAGTGCGGATGAAATAGCTCTAGTATCTTCTCAGCACCTTCAAAGCAGAGGTACAGACCACCAAACATTAACAACGGAGTTAATGACGCTGGCCATAACCAACTCAAAAAGATAATCAGTGGAAGAATAAAAAGTAGCTTATTACGGAGAGAACCAACCGCAATTTTACGAATAATAGGTAGCTCACGACGAGGTTCTACCCCGTTTAAATATTGGGGAACAACCGCAGTATCATCAACAACAACACCAATAGCGCGCGCACTTGCTTTAGAGGCGGCAGCAGCAACGTCGTCGGTACTTGCCGCTGTAAGTTTTACTAATGCTGCGATGTCGTCTAGAAGCGCAACTAGCCCGCCAGCCATGAGGATCTCTTTTCTTTATATCTGTCCAATAAGCTACTATCCCAAGAATACAAGGGAAGTTATCGTTCATTACTGTTCAAGAGTATTTTCGGTTGGATATCTCCACAAAGCTGGTTTCCAGTATGTCGCTAGCACGATAGCACCAACGCATATCACACCACCAATGATGGCTGTCATTGAGGTACCAAATAGTGCAGCTCCCAGACCCATCACACCAATACCGATGTTAGGCCCACCAGCAAGGGTCATGATGAAGATACCCTGAAGGCGTCCGCGAAGCCTATCGGGGGTTTCTTGTTGAATGATAGTAGAACGGAATATACCGCCTACACCATCTGCCCAGCCTGCTACCGCTAACGCGCAAGAAGCACAGACAAGAGGTAATAGGTTTTCGTGTAAGGACTCGCTCGGAGAACGTCCTTCTAAGAAGAGTGCAATTGCACCGAAGAAAACGAATCCTATCCCCCACAACATATAGCTCATTGTGAGGAAAGCTCCACGACGTTGTATAGCTGATAGCCACCCCGAAAAAGTGACCCCGATAAAAGCCCCTAGTGCGCCAGCTGAAAAGAGTACACCGGCGCCAAGGTCTCCACCACCAAAGGAGAGGAGCACTAGAGCAGGAATGAGAGGACGGGCTTGGATGCATATCATCGCAATCAAATCAATGATGAACGTCATCGCAATGACGGGGGTGCGCCGTACAAAATAAAAACCTTCTACTACGGAGCGAAGACCACGAACTTTTGGTGTTTTTTCATCGTGTTCAGGAAGAACTGTAGGAAGTTTATATAGCGCCCAGATACTGACCAGTAGAGCAAAAACGTTAACAAGGTATGTGTAGTTATACCCGATAGAAGCAATGAATAAGCCACTGAGCAAAGGCCCAAGAGCCATGCCCAAGGAGCCAACGCTCATATTAAGTGCGTTGGCAGATGCAAGAAGTTTTGGAGGAACTATTCGAGGAATAATAGCGCCACGAGCAGCCTGATTAATGGGGAAAAGTAATGATTCTAAAGCGACGAGAGTATACAAAATCCATTGGTTCTGGAGGTTAATCCATGATTGCAAAGCAATGAAAAGGGTCATGAGCCACATGCCCCAGCTGGCGGTTAAAGAAACTTTACGACGGTCATAGTTATCGGCGATGACTCCTCCGTAAAGACCTCCTATGATAAGGGGTAACACCACAATAAAGCCGAGAAGCCCTACGGCGAAGGTGGAGTGTGTGAACGAAAAAATTTCTAGGGTGACGGCTGTTGATGTAATTTGAAAACCCAAACTAGAAAAGAGAGAACCAATCCACAGCCGGCGGTACTCGGGGAGTTCTCTGACCGGCGTTAAATCCATAAAAATTTTCGCCATGAGGGAAATACTACACTATGGATAACCGTGCCTTCTGCCGTCTATTTACCCATCTTTTCAGGGGTTATCGGTGCGTTGATGAAGAGCATATGATGACGCAAAGAAAAGTAACACCACCATTTTTGGCAGCACTAAATCTATGATGAAAGAACAGACAGAAAATTTTACGCATAAAGTTTTCTGATCGATGCCGTTGAGTACACCTTCGAAAGGATTATCAGATGGCACAGCAACCTCTCAAAACATTTAATGATGGACACACCATCCCTCAGCTAGGTTATGGGCTCTGGCAGGTCGAAAACGACCGCGCAGAAGAAGTTACACAACTAGCGCTTGACGCCGGATACCGACATATCGATACCGCAAAAATCTACGGCAACGAAAGTGGTGTGGGCAAAGCATTAGCATCTAGCCAAGTAGCTCGTGAAGACATCTTTGTCACCACCAAAATTTGGAATGACGACCAAGGGTACGACCAAACACTTCGAGCCTGTGAAGAATCCTTAGAACGCCTCGGGCTCAAAAGTGTTGATCTTCTCCTCATTCATTGGGCTTCTATCCATCGTGAAAAATATGTTCAGACATGGGAAGCTTTCATTGAGTTACGTCGTCGTGGACTAGTACGTTCCATCGGTGTCTCAAATTTCCCCGAACAACAGTTACGCGAAATTATTGAGGTAACAGGGGTAACCCCTGCTATCCATCAAATTGAGTTGCACCCATATTTCTCTCAAGAGAAGTTACGTGCCGTTCATCAAGAGCTTGGAATATTAACCGAAGCATGGTCTCCGTTAGGTCAAGGCGGGCAACTACTCAGCGACCCTGTCATCACTGAGATTGCTCAAAAACATCAGGTTACACCGGCACAAGTTGTTATCGCATGGCATTTAGCCTTAGACAACGTTGTTATTCCTAAATCGGTCACGCCAGAAAGAATTGTGTCCAACTTTGAGTCACTACAGGTACGCCTCGACGATGTAGATATTGAGTCTATTAACTCATTGACTCGTGCAGATGGTCGTATTGGCCCTGACCCGTCACATATCGAGTTCTAAGAGCAGCTTTTACCTTCTCAGGTGAGGCAGGCGTCATAGGGCGTCTGCCTCCTTGAGGTTAAACTGCAACTAATACCACGCTATTTTTTAGCGCTATACTCCTCTTTTAGAGAGATAATAATGCTATTTTGAGGTGATGTGTTCTAAGACTTTATGGAACAAAGCCCATGATGGAAGAAAAGAGCTGAGGGCATGAAAGAAAGTTTTTTTAAGCTTCTTCAGAATGAGAAAGTCCGTTTTCTCATTGTTGGTGGTGGTTGCTTTGTGCTCACCATGGTCATCAATTATGCCCTCAAGTACACGGTTCTTACCGCAAAACCGACAACAGCTCTTATTATTGCAACCGGAATAGCAAGTATTGTCTCGTATATTCTTTCTTCACGTTGGACGTGGCAAGGCTCCTCCGGAAAACCAACTTTCATACAGCTACTAGGATTCGCCATTGTGACGGTAATCGGTATTGGGTTGAACGCTCTTCCGCAGTGGGTATCACGTTATATATTGTATTTGTCGTACCCCAATATCTCGTTTCTAGCACAAGAAATTGCAGACTTTATTGCTGGCCCTATTCTCGGTACAGCTCTAGCGATGGTCTTTAGATTTTGGGCGCTTGACCGCTTTGTTTTTAAGGGTTACGAGGCTCGTAAAAAAGCAGAACTACACGAAGTGGTACCTTTCGACAGTGAACAGAAATCACCTTCTGTACCGATGGATGAAGATTCTGTTCCGCCGGTGCAAAAGACCTCATAGAATTTAGAGGTTATTTGGGTTTTTATGCTCGACGTTGCCGACGTCGAGCATTTTTCTTAGTAGTAGAAACTTCTTCTTCAAGTAGTAACGACAACGCTATACGTCCACGGTTTGTATCAACATGGGTGACACGAACTTGTACGATGTCGCCAGAACGTACAATATGGTGAGGGTCTTGGACATAGTTTGTGCTCATCTGTGAGACGTGAATGAGCCCGTCTTGGTGAACACCAATATCCACAAAAGCTCCAAAGCCAGCGACGTTTGATACTGTCCCTTCAAGGATCATGCCGACTTTGACGTCGTGGATGGTTTCGACACCTTCAGTGAAGTGGACAGTACGAAACGTTGGGCGCGGGTCACGGCCGGGTGTTTCGAGTTCATCCAGAATATCGTTGAGCGTTTGAGTGCCGAAACCCTCATCTAAATATTTTTGTAATTCCATCTTTTTTCGAGCACTCGACGGTATCACTGCACCTGTAAGTACCCCAGCATCCTGAAGGAGACGACGAGCTAACTCATAAGACTCAGGGTGAACGGCAGAGGCGTCAAGAGGTTCGTCTCCTCCCCTAATACGAATAAAGCCGGCAGCTTGTTCAAAGGTTTTAGCGCCTACTCCAGAGACGTTTAGAAGTTCCTGACGGTTTTTGAAAGCACCATGTTCTTGCCGATAGTTCACAATATTTTGAGCTAACGCACGGTTCAGACCTGCAACATGAGAGAGTAATTCAACGGATGCGCTATTAACCCATACACCTACACTGTTGACGCAGTCTTCAACTGTTGCGTCTAAGGAGCGTCGTAGCGCATGAGCTGAAATATCATGCTGATATTGACCTACGCCAATAGATTGCGGGTCCACTTTAACAAGCTCGGCAAGAGGGTCTTGTAGACGACGTCCGATAGAGACTGCCCCGCGTAGAGACACATCGAGATCTGGCAGTTCTTCGCTTGCTAGAGCAGATGCAGAATAGACGGAAGCTCCTGCTTCTGAAACAGTAACTTTTTGTACAGAGATTCCCTCATTTTTGAGGGTGCTCAGTAGTTCGCTGGCAAGTTTATCGGTATCGCGAGAGGCTGTTCCGTTACCAATAGAAACCAGTTCAAGATGATGTTCTTTAACGAGTTCAGCTAAGGTATTCAGCGATTCAGCCCATTGTTTTTTAGGGGCATGAGGGTAGATAACAGTAGTATCGAGTACCTCCCCAAGTGCAGATAACGCTGCGACTTTTACGCCAGTGCGTAGACCGGGGTCTAAGGCGAGTACAGCACGTTCACCAGCTGGTGCTGCTAAAAGTAGGTCTCGTAGATTTGATGAGAACACATCAATAGCAGATTTTTCGGCGTGTTCTCGCAAACGAGCCCTTATCTGCGTTGTAAGGCGAGGGAGAATACGATTTTTCCAAGTAGAACGTACTGTTGATGCCAACCATCCAAGAACACGGTCTTCATCGCTGACGGTGTTGAGCACCTGCACCGGAATACCTAACGCAAAGGCGATAGTAGACTCATAGGTATAACGTTCTTGTTCGTTACGTTCACTGCTTGCACGAAGTTTTGCGAGGTCGCTTTCACCTGATTGTTTTAAAAATTCTGGGGTTTGAGCTATTTCTATACGAAGCTCAACAACACCTTCTTTTTCGGCTCTCATCAAAGCAAGAACACGGTGGCTAGGTATTTTTCTGAGTGGTTCGGAAAAATGAAAGTAGTCGCTAAATTTGCTGTCATGCTCTCTATGTGCCGGAAGTACACGTGAGCTAATGACGCCATGAGACCATAAGCGTTCACGGAGTTGTTCCATTAGTTCGTGGTCATATAGCGCGTATTCTTCAAGGATGGCGCGAGCCCCCTCAAGTGCAGTTTTTGCATCTAGTACAGCAGTATCTTCTGGTTCTTCTGCACAAGATGGGCGAACATACGCTTGAGCGATTTGTTCTGCTTCTGCTAGTGGGACTTCGAGGAGGTCGTCAACAAGTGGTTCTAACCCCGCTTCAAGTGCGCATTGCGCGCGGGTTCGTCGAGCAATTTTATAGGGGGCGTAGAGTGATTCCAGCTCATTTTTCGTGTTTGCGGCAAGCACTGAGGCTTGTAAAGATTCTTCAAGTACACCACGTTGAGCGAGTAATTCAAGGATTTTATGGCGGCGTTGTTCTAGGTCTCTGAGGTATTCGAGTCGTTCGTTAAGTTCACGAAGCTGAGTATCGCTCATCCCCCCAGTGTGTTCTTTACGATACCTAGCGATAAAGGGAACCGTTGCCCCTTCATCAAGCAGCCGAATGCTAGCTCTCACACCAGAAATAGGTACACCTAGTTCACCAGCGAGCGTTTTTTCTAGTTTGTATCTATCCGTTCGAGGTGAATTCATAGCTTCTAGTTTCTCATTAGTTCAGTCTTTTTCTTGTTTTTCGCTGGAATAAAGCATGGAAAATCTTGGTTTATTGGAGTAATACGAGTATATATATTGGTAGTTTTGTTCTTGAGTGTTTAGATTTTGATAACGAAACTATGTATCCATTTATACCGACACAGGCACATACCTGAGTTTAAGGATTGACCCTATTATGGCAAGTAACGAGGACTATAGTCGTTTTCTCTCCTACTACTCGCCTCTCATTGAAGAACTAGCCGATTCTGGCTGGTCAAAAGAAGAAGCCTGCCACCGGCTGGCAACACTCTTCCCCGAAGAATCTCCTCGTATGATTCATCGTGCAGTCTTTTCACGGCGATGGACTTTTAACACTCGCACCGAGAATATTCTCAATAACGTTATGATGTCGGCAGCCGTTTGGTATGCCGTAGCTGTCACTCATGACATGGAGCCAGACCCTCACTATGCGGCAGCTTACCTTGACCCTGTCATATTGCAGGATATTCCGCGAATCTTCGCACAAGCGAAAGTCAGCCCCGAAGCAATATCCGTCATTCTTGGAAAATGTGGTGCAGCGCTCAAAGCGCTTAGTGAGAACCCTTATATTCGTCTTGACGAAGTCTCATATGATGATTTCTTCGAAGATGTTCCTGAAGAAGCACGTAATATTGTTGACGAGGTAAGCAGCTGGCCTCCGCACCGACAAATTATTGAAGACCGACTAGGCGATGGCAGTTGGAGTGTCGCTTTAATGCGTGTTGGCGTATGTCCACCCGATTTAGAAGATTTTGGGATTAGTGTCTCTCCCTCAAGTTTAACTGACCTTAATTTTCGCAACGCATTAGGAGAATTTTTAAGTTATTGTATCCGCTATGATCGTAAACCAACGGTTCTTCTGTATGGAAGTTGGTCAGTGAGCCGTAACCCGTTAGGGCGAGTTCCACTTCTTGGCGCAGTACGTAGTAAATATGGTTCATGGTATCGAGGTCTTAAAAACGGGCGTCGACTTATTAACGATGCTCTCAAAATGAGTTCATTATCAAACCTCCCCGTCAATTCCTCATCTAAGATAAAAACATCGACAGCTTCCTCTAACGGCGTTGATGTTAAAGCACTTTATGCGAATGGTATTGGTGTCGTGCATTCTCCCACAGACCAGCATTCCGATACCTCTGGTAAGAACCCGTGGGAAGTTATGGGACTTTCACTTTACGAGGCTCTTCGAGAGCTTCCATGGGGGCAAAGCGTCAACCTTCACTATCTTTCGCAGGTTCTTCACAAGCAAAAAAATACTACTCCACGGCTCTATGTTTTACGTTCTCCTTCGGGATACCGTTGCGATCTCATCACCGAAAATACTGATTCTAGTCACGATTCTAAAACTCTTGAAGAACATGGTTGGGCACCAGCCACTGCAGATTATTATTGTTGGGCTCAGACATTTCAAGATGCTGAATCTGCTACACAAGAAATTGTGTATGCACTACGTTGGATTCTGAACTACACAAAACCTGAACTCTTCTATTTTGAAGACCAAGAACCATCGGGAGAAGTCTCAAGCTCATAAAAATTTCTCTGAAATTAGGTTGTTTTAGCGCTTTAAATCAGAACGGTATGCCGGTTGTTGTGGACACTCCTGAAGAACAGCGTGCATGGCTTGTTTTTCTGCTGGAGTAACCCACAAATGGTAGATTGCTTTAACAGAGATTTGTCGTGCTACGTATTCACAACGATAGCCTCGTTGAGGTAACCATTGTGAGGCATCTTTATTAGATTTTTCGGTATTGGCATCGTATCCGGTTGCTTGTAAATTAAGCGGGTCATTTGCTAGGCGTTGACGTTGCGCTAAAGGAAGTTCTGCGGCGCCAGTTTGCCAGGCGTTAGAAAGAGCTACAACGTGGTCAATAGGAACGCTTGGGCTTGTTTTTTCCCCTCGAATAAAATCAAGATGCTCAGCGGTGTAAGGATCGATAAAAGTACCTGAAGCAACTTTACACCGTCGAGTGTATTGAACATTCGATAGGTCTCTGGCAAGTACATCATTACGTTGATCACACCCGTTCTTATCAAGATCTTCCCAAGGGGCACCAAATTGCGAACGAGAGTAGCCGCGTGCACCTGCAGGTTTTTTCACGGGAAGCGTCTCTAATACCTGTTCAGCAGTACCATAAGGGTGTGCAGAACTCCGTGCAAAACCAGTTTCTACAGGAACATTTGGGGCGCCGAGTAGTTCTTCAATTTTCTCGTGATTTACCCATATATAAAAACCTCCGCAAAGGAGGACAACCCAAAAGAGTGTGTTGAGTCGAAAGAGAAAAGAACGTCGTCTACGTATTCGATGATGGTGTTGTCTACCGCGTCGAGGTACAGGATTTTTGGGGTATTTTTTCATAAGGTTTAGGTTGTTTTAGGGTGCTGTTGCTTTAAAAGTACAGGGCGGGATATAGCGTATTAATGCTATACCCCGCCCTGTTGAGATAAGGGTTCTTCGAGCGCTCTGTGGATTTAGAGAGAATCCTCGTAAGAGGTGTCTTTAACTCGTGATAGTTGAGCTTTTTTCTGCAGTTCGAGGTGGGTGGGGTTCTTACGGACGAACATCCACCCGATGCCTAGAAGGACGAACCATAGTGGCATTGCAAAGAGTGCTTGGCGAGTATCGTCGTAGAACGCCAAAATCACAACCATCGCAATGAAGAAGACGAGCACAACCCAACAAGCAAGCATACCTCCTGGCATTTTGTAGGTGGATGCTTCGTGACGTTCTGGGTGTTTTTTGCGGTAGACGAGGTAGGAGACAAGGATCATCGTCCAGTTGAAGATGGCAAGTACCGCTGCCACAGTGGTGACGAGAGTAAATGCGCTAATCACTGATTCTCCGGAGTATAGCAGTACGAGGGAGGAGAGTAAGAGCACACTGGTGAGGAAGAGTGCGTTACGTGGGACGCCTCCGGGGCTGAGAATACGGAAGATACGTGGTGCAGAACCTTCTTCTGCAAGTCCATAAATCATACGTGAGGTGGAGAAGATGCCAGAGTTTGCCGAAGATGTTGCAGAAGTGAGCACTACGAAGTTCACTAATGATGCAGCAAAACCGAAGCCGGCAAGGCTAAACATTGTCACAAAAGGACTCTTGGCGGGGTCAATGTCTTGCCAAGGGGTTACCATCAGGATTACTGCCAAAGTCAGTACGTAGAAGAGGATGATACGGACGGGGACAGCGTTGATTGCTTTAGGTAGTGTTTTATGTGGGTCGCGTGTTTCTGCTGCTGCAGTTCCAACAAGTTCAGCACCGAGGAAAGCAAATAGTGCGATTTGGAATGCCCCGAGGAACCCGACAATACCGTGAGGGAAGAAACCTCCATCTGACCAAAGATTTGTGACGCTTGCTGTACCACCGTTAGGTAGCTGGAAGCTGATAGCAATCATGAAAATACCAACAACGATGAGCGCAAAGATAGCGACTATTTTGATGAGGGCAAACCAGAATTCTATTTCGCCAAAGTTTTTGACGCTGGGAAGGTTCAGTGCCAGAAGTAACCCGATGACGATAATAGCGGGTATCCATTGTTGTAGGTGTGGCCACCAATATTGTGAGTAGCCGGTGATGGCAATAACGTCAGCGACGGCTGTAACGACCCATGTGAACCAGTAGGACCATCCGACGAAGAATCCTGCGCCTGGTCCAAGGATGTCGGAGGCAAAGTCAGAGAATGATTTGTATTTGAGGTTTGAGAGGAGTAGTTCTCCCATCGCTCGAAGGACGAAGAAGATTGCTGTACCAATAATCATGTAGACAAAGAGAATGGACGGACCTGTCAGGGAGATGGTCTTTCCTGACCCCATGAAGAGTCCTGTTCCGATAGCTCCGCCGATGGCGATGAGCTGGATATGTCTATTGCTGAGTCCACGTTGTAGTTCGTTTTCCGTTTGAGTATGCGAACCATGATGTTGGTCTGGCATCTCGCCTCCATTGTTTGATGGGCATACGTGTCTTGAATAGTTCTCTATGGTGAGAGGGTATCGCCGACCTGCATGCCTTTGTGGTCTTTGATATTTGTGTTAATCCTAGTCTGGTTTTGAGGTGTTCTCCGTTTAGACAGGCTAGGAGGCCTTTCAGTTCTTATAGGCTATTAGTCCCTATTATTGCGAGAAAATAATGAATTGTATATCACATTTTTTTATTTGTTGAGTTTTAAGGGTTGCTGGCATGCTTCATTCTCTATCCTCTAGGATGATTAGGTTGCTCATATTCGAGCAGATTCGGGCGGTGCTTTTGTTTCCGTACGCGCCCGTACTAGATTGAGGAGACTCGTGGAAACGACAACGCATACTAATAACGAAAACACCGAACATCTAGCAGAAGATTCTGCTGTTCCTGAGAAGTTTCACCGACAGCCACTTTCATTCGTTCGTCGTGGCGATAGGCTCACAGGTCGCCGACTCACCGCGTGGGAGCAGTATGCTCCTACCCATGTTTTGCAGATACCTCGTCTACTCACTGATACGTCAGTAGCGCCAGAGGCACAGTTTAATGCTGAAGAAGTCTATGGCAGGGTCGCTCCTCTTGTGGTAGAAATTGGTTCTGGACTTGGTGAGGCGATTGTTCATCGTGCGCAGGAGGTTCCTGAGCATAACTTCCTCGCTGTTGAGGTGTATACCCCCGGTATTGCTGATTTACTACGCAAGATGGCAAGTGCTGGTGCGGAGAATATCCGTGTAGCGCAGGCTAATGCTCCAGAGCTTTTAGAGAACATGTTGGAGCCAGCTTCTGTCGATGAGTTGTGGGTGTTTTTCCCTGATCCTTGGCATAAGACTCGTCATCATAAGCGCCGTCTTATTAGTACAGAATTTGCCCATAAGGTTGCACGCGTGTTGAAATCTGGTGCAACTTGGCGTTTAGCAACTGACTGGGAAGAATACGCTATTGTAATGCGTGACGTGCTCGACGCTCATCCCGATTTTGTTAATGCGCATCGTGGCGAGGGTGCAACGGAGGAAGACCCGCAAGGCGGTTGGGCGCCGCGTTGGGAGGGTCGAGTGCTAACGAGTTTTGAACGTAAGGCTCGCGAAGCTGGCCGTGGAGCACATGATTTGACCTATATTCGTCGATAGATGAAAAAATGTTGGTAGGTTTAAACTACGTTTGTAGCAGGTGTTATGTCTCTGAGTAAGCGGCAGTGAACATAGCTACGTTATGGGGCGGGGCGGAATACAAAACTGTATTCCGCCCCGCCCCATGTGATAGGTGTTCGTCAAAGAAAGCACTTACACAATGCTTGTTAGACGGTTAGCGTCCGGTCTTCTCGTAAGAATCAATCGCACCGTCATGGCCTTCCATGAACTGGTCGATTTCTTCTTTCGTTGCTGTCAGGTGAGGATCATTCTTCAAATACCAGCGAGTCTCACGAACAATCAGACCTGAGAGGAGGAGCAAACCAATCAAGTTTGGAATAGCCATTAGACCATTAGCAATATCTGAGAATGTCCATACAGTCGTTAGTTCAACAGTGCATCCGATGAAAACTATGGCCGAGAAAAATACACGGTAAGGTAGCACACCAGAACGGCCTAAGATACGTTCGATACAACGTTCCCCGTAGTATGCCCACCCAAGAATTGTAGAGTACGCAAAAAGTACCAGACCGATGGTGACGATCCAACCACCAATCGGACCAATTTCTTGGCTAAATGCCCAGTTCGTCATCGTAGAAGCAGAAATTAGTTCGCCGTTCTCGCTCTGATGCCAAGCACCGGTAATAATCAAAACGAGACCGGTACATGTCACCACAATAATCGTGTCGATAAAGGTCTGTGTCATGGAGACCATGCCTTGACGTACAGGGTGAGTTGTCTGCGCAGCGGAAGCAGCAATAGCAGCAGAACCCATGCCGGATTCGTTCGAGAAAATGCCACGAGCTACACCGTACTGAATTGCGTAGATGAGTGCTGAACCTGCAAAACCGCCTACAGCAGAAGTGCCGGTAAATGCCTCTGAAAAGACTGTAGCGAATGCTTCAGGAATCTGCCCTAGGTGTGTTCCTAAAATGTATAGAGCGCCACCGACGTAGAAGATAATCATGACGGGAACGAAAGCGGAGGTAACTTTACCAATGGATTTGATGCCTCCGAGGAGTACGAAGAGCGTCAAGAGCGCCAAGATTGTGCCGGTAAAGCCAACAGGAACGTTAAAAGTGGTGTATAGGTTACCGGCGATTGAATTACCTTGGGTCATGTTACCGATGCCGAAAGAGGCAATTACCGCAGCGATTGCAAAGAATATTGCAAGAGATTTGCCGAGCGCTCCACCAATACCACGTTCAAGGTAGTATTGTGGTCCACCGTTGACTTCACCTTTTGAGTCGTGGGTGCGGAAACGTACACCAAGAAACGCCTCAGAGTATTTAGAGGCCATACCGAAAATAGCGGTGACCCACATCCAGAAGAGAGCACCTGGACCGCCAATAGAAATAGCTGTTGCTACGCCTACGATGTTACCGGTACCAACTGTTGCAGCAAGAGCAGTAGTTAGTGCCTGAAATTGAGAGATGTCTCCACCTTGTGCGTCAGCATCTTTACGGTCAACAAACGCTAGACGGTTCGCCACAATGAGTTTGGTCAGTTGGATGAATCCGAGGCGAATACTCAGATAAATACCTGTACCTAGAAGTAAAGGGATGAGGACGAAGGGCCCCCAAATAAAAGAGGAAATCGCCCCGAGGACGTCGTCGATGTTCATATGCGTTCCTTGTTGTTTTCGCCCGTTGCGAGCGGTTTCCTAGCAGATGTGTGGTGTTGCAGATAGTGTTGTTCCTTGTTGAGAGAAACCACAGCTACTGCTTGAAAGCACAGCTTACGTGACGGGCGACACTATATGCAACTATGTCCACCAAGTAAGACGACAAGCAGAGCATAGAAAAATCTGCCGTACCCATTCAACAGAACAAACCTGTTAAGAATAGATACGGCAGAACCTTCATCCATAAAATATGTAGTTATGGCTGATAGAGCACCATAGCTCGAGAACGAGCGTGGGCAGACGGGCGTTTACCACGAGGAACCCTCACGATGTCGCCAGAAACGCCAGCAGCAAAGACGCGAGAGGACTCCCCTAATCGAGTCTTCGCTGTTGCAAGCTCTTGACGTAGAGACTCTATCTCGTAACGCAAGGTCTCTACTTCAGATTCAAGCCCCATAATACGGCGAATGCCTTCAAGAGAAACACCGTCTTGAGATAGCTGCTGAATCTCTTGCAGCTTCGCCACATCTCGTGCTGAGTATCGACGAGCACGTCCCGGCGCACGCTGAGGCTGAACTAAACCCAGACGGTCATATTGACGCAAGGTTTGAGGGTGCATCCCTGCAAGCTCTGCCGCCACTGAAATAACAAAAACCGGTTGATCTGCTGATAAACCCATACTTACTCAGCTGCTTTCCGTAGAAATTCGTCTCGTACAGTATTGTCATCTGCAGCAGCAAGGAACGTATCAAAAGCTTCTTGCGCCTGTTCAGAAAGATTCTGAGGAAGATGAATTTCTGGAATAACCATCAGATGACCTGCCCCGGTTTTAGAGGGGAATCCATAGCCTTTAGCACGAAGTTTTACACCGGAAGAAGAACCAGCAGCCAAACGGAGTTTAACAGTCTTACCAGAAGGGGTGGGGACGCTAAGAAGAGTTCCTTGAACAGCTTCTTTAATGCTGATAGGAATATGGACAATCACATCATTGCCTTCACGCGTAAAGACGGGATGTTTACGAACCTTAACGACAACCGTCAAATCGCCAGCTCCGCCAGGACCGGGGTGTCCTTTACCCCGCAACTTAATTTTTTGTCCATCTTTAATGCCAGCAGGAATACGAGCTTTAGCTTCAGAGCCATCTGGACGAATAACAGAAGCAGTCGTTCCTCGATAAGCATCAGCAAAAGAAATGGTGACACTTGTTTGAGCGTCTTGACCTTTAGGCGCAGGCTGAGAAAAACCACCGAAACCGCCGGCAGAAGCACCCCCAAAACCTCCACCTCCGAAAAGACCACCCAATAGATCTTCGAGATTAACGTTACTGGAGGTCGAAGTGCTACTGAAACCTCCGGGGAATCCAGAACCTCCGGGGAATCCTCCCCCACCAAAACCAGCGGCACCGTATGTGCGAATCTGGTCATATTCTTCACGCTGTTTCTTATCAGAAAGAACATCATACGCTTCAGATACTTCTTTAAATTTTTTCTCAGCTACAGTATCTCCAGGGTTCTGATCTGGATGATATTTACGTGCTAATTTTCGATATGCCTTTTTAATGTCAGCATCGCTCGCCTTCTCAGAGACGCCCAGCACCTTGTAGAAGTCTTGATGAAGCCAATTTTCGCTAGCCATGTTTTGACGCCTCCTTTCAAAAGCGTTCCTTAAGTTCTCTTAAAAATCTATATAACAAGAGGCAGTTAATCCCTCTCTGTCAGAGGCACGTTCCTGCCATATCAGGTACGGTACAGAGGAGTAAATCCCCTAAGTGTAGTGCAGGCGGACCCGCTGATTCGAGCCCGCCTACACTTTTATCTATTTACATTGCTGCCGCAACAGCAACCTGTGCAGTTCGCACAATTCGATCATTCACACGATACCCATGTCGCAACACCATTGCTACATGGTCTTCTGGAATGTCCTCAGAAGGCTGCTGCAGAACAGCTTCGTGAACCTTCGGGTCGAACTTATCGCCGACAGCACCATAACGTTCCATACCCTGCTTACCAAGAGTTTCCTCTAGCTTATTAGCGATGGCAGCAAACGGGCCTTCTTCAAGGTCACCATGCTGACGAGCTGCATCGATATCATCAATGACTGGCAGCAAAGCAGATACCACATCAGAGATAACAAACTGACGCAACTGTTCCTTCTCTTTTGCGCTGCGGTTCTTGAAGTTCGTGAACTCTGCCTGTAACCGGCGCAAATCCTCGAGGCGTTCAAGTGCCACCTGCTCAAAATCTTCAGCTACTTCTTCAGAGGCCTCAGCTTCTGCTGAAACGTCCTCAGGTAGAGGTTCTGTTGCAGCGTCTTCTTGTGGCTCTGGGTGTTCTGGTGCAGAAGGAGCGTTGAAAGCTTCTTCCAAAGGATCAGTGTTCTGAGAGTTGTTAGTATTCTCGGACATCACTTATTTCTTTTCGTTGTCGTCATCGATGACTTCGGCGTCTACTACGTCGTCGTCAGCTTCAGCAGCACCTTCTTGAGTTGCTTCTGCCTGAGCTGCGGCGTAGATAGCTTCGCCAAGTTTGCTCTGGCTAGCCTGCAATTTCTCAAATGCAGACTTGACGGCGTCGTCATCTTCACCTTCGAGAGCCTTCTTGAGTTCGTCGACATCTGCCTGAACTTCAGTCTTGACCTCTTCAGGGAGCTTATCGCCGTTCTCCTTGATAAGTTTTTCGATGGAGTATGCAGCAGTTTCCGCTTGGTTGCGGGTTTCTGCAGCCTCACGACGAGCCTTATCCTGTTCAGCGTGTGCTTCAGCATCCTTAACCATGCGGTCGATGTCTTCCTTAGAGAGGGAAGATCCACCGGTAATGGTCATGGACTGTTCCTTACCGGTGCCCTTGTCCTTAGCGGATACGTGAACGATACCGTTTGCGTCGATATCGAAGGTCACTTCAATCTGAGGAACGCCACGAGGTGCAGGAGCAATACCAGTTAGCTCAAAGGTACCAAGGTTCTTATTATCACGAGTAAATTCGCGTTCGCCTTGGAACACCTGAATAGAAACAGAAGGCTGGTTGTCTTCTGCAGTGGTGAAGGTTTCGCTACGCTTGGTAGGAATAGCGGTGTTACGTTCGATGAGCTTAGTCATCACACCACCCTTGGTTTCGATACCAAGAGATAGCGGAGTAACGTCGATGAGAAGAACGTCTTTGCGGTCACCCTTGAGCACGCCTGCCTGAATAGCAGCGCCCATAGCGACAACCTCATCAGGGTTAACACCCTTGTTAGGTTCGCGACCACCGGTCAATTCTTTGACAACTTCGCTTACTGCTGGCATACGGGTTGAACCGCCCACAAGAATTACGTGTGCAATCTCAGAAACGGAAACACCAGCTTCTTTAATAACATCATTGAAAGGCTTCTTAGTGCGTTCAAGTAAATCAGCAGTCATATCCTGGAACTTTGCACGAGAGAGTTTCTCGTCCAAGTGGATAGGACCTTCTGGGGTTACAGAGAGGTACTGCAAAGAGATATTGGTTGAGGTTGCAGAAGAGAGTTCTTTTTTAGCTTGTTCAGCTGCTTCACGAAGACGCTGAAGAGCAATCTTGTCTTTAGAAAGATCAGCGCCGCTCTTGGACTTGACCTGTTCGAGCAGCCAGTCGACGATACGCTGATCCCAGTCGTCGCCACCGAGGCGGTTGTCGCCGGAGGTTGCACGAACCTGAATGGTAGAGAATCCGTCTTCGTCCTTGCCAACTTCAAGCAAGGAAACGTCGAAAGTACCACCGCCAAGGTCAAACACGAGGATGAGCTCGTCTTCTTTACCCTTGTCTAGTCCGTATGCCAACGCTGCAGCAGTAGGCTCGTTGACGATACGTAGTACGTTTAGGCCTGCGATTTCGCCTGCTTCTTTAGTTGCCTGACGTTCTGCGTCGTTAAAGTATGCAGGAACGGTGATAACGGCGTCGGTTACGGTGTCGTTGAGGTATGCCTCTGCGTCGCCTTTGAGCTTCATCAGAGTACGTGCTGAAATTTCTTGAGCGGTGTATTTTTTATCGTCAATATCGGTGGTCCAGTTGGTTCCCATGTGGCGTTTTACCGAAGCAATGGTGCGGTCGACGTTGGTAACAGCCTGACGTTTTGCGACGTCACCAACAAGAACTTCTCCATCTTTAGAGAATGCAACGATAGAGGGGGTGGTGCGCGCACCTTCTGCGTTAGCAATAACGGTAGGTTCGCCGCCTTCAAGAACTGAAACGACTGAGTTTGTGGTACCGAGGTCAATGCCTACTGCACGTGACATAATATGCACTCCTTAGAGATAGATGTTGTTTTCTTAGATATTTAGCTTTATCGAACAGCTTTTTCGATAAGCGCTTGTCTTAAGTTTCTCACTTCTTATCTATTTGTCAATAGAGTTGAGTCGAATTAACTCAACTTTATTTATATGGATAGCAGTATTTTTTGCGTATGTTTACCTTAGAACACTCAAAAAACGGCCTAAGAACCGGCATTTATTGAGTAAATATTGTGAACTGTTCGCTTTCAGCAATTAATTATTGAGGGGGTTGTTGCTCCACCGGTTGAAAAGCCATATAAGACTTCAGAACCAGCCGATACGTAACCATCAGAAATATGACACATCTACCTAGCGGACAGGTGTAAACACTTGTCCCTACAATTCTGTTCTTTCATGTCTCCTCTACAAAAAACTGACATACGCTAGAGCAAGACCGGGCGCACTATCGCGCCACCTATCACAAAACATATGTTAGGAAGACAGCATGACTCACTCAGAATCACGCCGCATCGTCCTCAAAGGCGCAGCCTTAGCAATCCCAGCACTGGCTATCACTACCACAGCGGCATTCTCCAATAGCACCGGCACCGATGATAATCAGGGACACGGTCACCATCACGGCGGTCATGGTAATGGTGGAAGCACCGGTGGGGGACACCACGACGGTGGGCACGGAAACGGTGGTCACCAAGGTGGAGGTCACGGTAACGGGGGAAGCACCGGCGGACACGGTGGCCACGGTGGCCACGGTGGACACGGTGGAGCAACAAACCCCTCATACCCAACGCTACCTGCAGGATGCCCCGACGGAGCATGGCGCAAAGACATCCCTTGCGCGTCCTTTATTGACCAGTCCAATGGTGAAGGACGAGCATGGCATTGGGGACGTGAAGTCTCACTAGCGCTCTCCGCAGAAGACGCAGGACCTAACGGCTACGACGTACAGTGCTACATCGTCCCCGTTAACAATGATTACAACCGCACTAACGCCTACGGCAACGCAAGCGCACGCTTCCAATCCATCACCACCGGGTCCGGAAGCGCACCAGGATTCTACGCCGGTAACTGGTCTGCACCAGTTAACGTTTCTGGCGCAGTCATCCCCCACTCATTTAACGGTTCCACCGGTAACCCCAACGGCTCTGATATCGTTCTACCCTCAGGCTCCATCATGGTTCAAGCACAGAAACTACGTTTCTCCGGGAAAACCGGAATTGGACGCCTCAACCTCAACCTCAATAACCGTTGGTTCTCCTCCGGAAAGAGCTGGGTCAAAGCTATCTGGGTTATCCGCAACAACGACATGGGACACTGGCACGTACTTGACACCGTCGGATATGCAGGTCCCATCAACCGTTCAGCATACGACGGAAAATTCTAAACTCCATCTCGTATAAAAATTCTTAAGCGGTTTCTTTGGTTCTCCTACTAGGAGGAGCAAAGAAACCGCTTTTTCTATCAGTTCTTCTACCCCATTATTCGTGCAAAAGAAAAGATAGGTAATATCTCTCCCAACGTGGAAAGATAGAAACATGAATAAAATCTTGGTTGTCTGTACAGGAAATATTTGCCGGTCCCCTATGGGGGAATACCTCCTCAGAGAAAAAATTACATCACTACAACTCAATGTTGAAGTATCCTCATGCGGAATATCTTCCGAAGAATACGGAAACCCTATCGACCCAAGAGCACAAAAAGTCCTCAACGAACGCGGAATCGACAGTAGCAAACACCGTGCCAAAACCTTCACACGAGAAGACTTTGACATATACCACCTTATTCTTGCCATGGACACCAACCATTACCAACGGTTACAGCAACTCGCACGAAACCCCAAAGACCAAGAAAAAATACACCTCTGGCGTGAATACGACCCGCAACTATGTAACACACCGTTCAAAGAACTCGGCATCTATGACCCTTGGTATGGAACTCAAGAAGACTTCTACTGCACCCAACGCATGATTGAAGATGCCATACCCGGAATTATCCACTACATCCAGTCCCACTAAAAACGAGGAAAATTCAACGCCCATGAGCGTACTGTGCATTGAAGAACAACAGCTACTCGAAAAAATCCACCACAACATCTGCCAACAAGGCGCGCCCAAAATTATCACTATTGATGGACGAAGCGGGGCCGGAAAAACAACGTTCTCCCATAGCCTCTACACCTACCTTAACCAACGCAACATTCCATCCCAGATCTTCACCCTCGAAAATCTCTATCAAGGATGGAACGGGCTACAAGCAGGTATCAAGCAATGGCGCCGCAACCTCAATAACCTCAGTGATAACCCGCAATCACCCCTCATCTGGTTCGGTTGGGATTGGGAAACACAACAACCAACAGGTCCACACCTCACGACAATTGACCCACGCCAAACGCTCATCGTCGAGGGCGTCGGCGCCACACCGCCTCACAGCTACCAAGCACCATTTAACGTCATCACATGTTGGCTCGATATGTCATCACATCACCGCAAAGAACGAGCGCTCAACCGTGACGGAGAAACATACCGCCCCTATTGGGATACGTGGGCAGAACAAGAAAACCTCCAACTACCTGCACACCCAGCATCACATATTGACTATATTTTCTTGCCACCTGTATAAAACGACACCCCAAGAATAGGATGAAATTATGACAACAGTAGTAATGCTCACCCCTCAGCACCCAGAGGGAGAACTTGTAGACCCCTCACGCCCCCTCATCAGCATCGAAGATGAAGGACTCACCCGCGGAGACGGCGTCTTTGAAACGATGATTGCCGTTAACCGCAGCATCCGAAAATTTGATGCACACTTTGAACGGCTAACAAATTCTGCCCGAAAATTGCAACTCCCTCTACCAGCAAAAGAGCACCTCACTCAAGCGCTTAAGACCGCCCTAGAAAATGCCGAACAGGCTCACACCACGACACTAGGTGAAGAACACACCGTCAAAATTATTATCTCTCGTGGTACCACAGCAAACGGCCCACACAGCTGGGTTACCGTCGCACCGACGCCTCAGAATACCCTCGACCAAAGAACCCACGGTGTCAAAGCAATCACTCTGCCTCGCGGACATGATCCTGCTCAAGACACCGCATACCCGTGGCTACTTGCCGGCGCAAAAACTCTCTCGTACGCCATCAACATGGCCGTCCTACGATACGTACGAACCCAAGGAGCAGACGAAGCAATCTTCATCACCGATGACCGCCGTATTCTAGAAGGCGCAACCAGCTCTGTCATTGTGGCACAAACTATTAATGGGCAAAAAACCCTCCTCACCCCAGAACCAAACCACGGAATCCTCCCCGGCACTACCCAAGGAATGATTTTTGAGCAAGCACGCAAACACGGCTGGGAACTCAAATACCAAGAACTTTACCCTCAGGATTTACTCGAATCTGAAGGTGTCTGGTTAGCCTCTTCCGTACGGCTTATCGCTCCTGTAACACACCTCAACGGAACAGCATTAGCAACGTCCCAACAGACCACTGAAGAATTCTTAGCATTCCTTGCAGAAGGGTAAAACACGCAACCTTAAAACTACTGCCAGATAAAAGTTAAGGTACCGGATCCTAAAGCACCTAAAACACCTGCCAAAACCGTCAGTACAACACCCACCGTAAACCATACGTCTACGAGACCGTACTGCGGTATACGAGCCCAAGTGCGAGTTGAAGCAGACCCAAAACCGCGGGCCTCCATCGTTATAGATAAGCGTGTACCACGACGAATAGCCTGAACTAACAAGGCGAAGCTCTGACCACAAAACGTTTTAACACGTTGCCACAACGTATCTTCTGATCCAAGACCGCGAGCGCGTCGAGCCTGCCCTAGTGTATTCCATTCGCTCAACAACAACCCGACAAGACGTAAAGCAACCAATGCTCCGAGCACAAAACGAACCGGCAATTTTGCGCTCTGCGCCAAAGAATCAGCAACGTCCGTTGGGTCGGTTGTTAGCATGAGCATCATCCCAGGAAGAACCATTGCCAAGCCACGAATAGTCAGAACAATACCTGTCACAAGAGAACCAGTGCTCATCGACAAAAATCCCATGTCAAAAAGCATCGTCCCTGTCTTCTCCACCAAAAGAGCAGTCGACCAGCCCGATAGTAGAACACCAAATAATACAGGCCAAAGCTGACCCAAAAGACGCACAGGGTTCAACCCCAGGGCCCATAAACCCACTAACTCGATACAAAAGATGATGGTGATGCTCACCCAATCTTTGAGCAGAATAAGGATAATTGTCAGAAGCAAAGTGAGCGCAACTTTAACCCCTGCATTAACGCTTCCAAGAATCCCTTCTTTTTCTGCGGTAGACGCAAAAATATCAAAACTCATCAACGTTCTTCTTCCCCGTGATAGTCTGATTCCGAGATAAGCCTTAGCTGTATTCCTCCTAAAGCACGCACAAAATCATCATCGTGAGTTACTGAAACGACTGCTGTGCCCTGTTCCAAGAGTTCTTGAATCAAAAGCACCAATTCCTTCCACGTATGAGCGTCTTGCCCAAAAGTAGGTTCGTCAAGAATGAGGACCTGAGGTGCTGTTGCCAATGCGGTTGCTACAGAAAGACGGCGTTTCTCACCCCCAGAAAGGGTGAACGGGTTTGCTCCTTCAAGATGACGCAAACGTAAACGTTCAGATAACGCGTCAATACGGTGTTTAAGAGCTTGTTCGTCGACAGGTTCTTGACGAAGCCGCGCAAGTTGTCGTGGCCCAAATTCAAGTTCTTCACGTACCGTAGCAGTTAAAAACTGTTGCTCAGGTTCTTGAAAGACTAGACCAATACGCGAAGCAATATCACGAGAACGCCACTGTGTCATATCAGGTGAAGGCTCCTTATACTGCCGTGACGGTGAAGGAGCAGCGTCTTCTAAAAATGCTGACGTTGCTACAATCTCCCCAGAAACAGGGTAGAGTAACCCAGCTAAGGTCAGAGCAAAAGTAGATTTTCCGGCACCATTACAGCCAAGGACACTTGTATGTTCACCAGCTCGGATAGAAGCATTAATCCCTGAAGAAACAATAGGCGCATCAAAAATATACGGTTCAGAACAATTCTTAAGGGCCTTTCGTCGTTTACGTCGCTCTCGTGCAGAAGGATAATGACGAGTTACTGCCACATTACGAGCACAAATTAGCTCTGCCCCAGCCTGTTGCGTTGAAGGAAGAACCTCTGGCGTGTAGTCAGGAACCCATACCCCCGCAGAAATAAGCTCTTCCCTCGCTTCTGCAAGAACCTCAGTAGGTGAACCGTCATGAGTAACACGTCCGCCTGCACCAAGAACAATAATTCTGTCCATATGCTCAGCCCACACACCAACACGATGTTCAATAACGACAAGGGTTGCTCCCGTATGTTTTTGTGCGCGTATTACGGCATCACGAACATCTTCAACACCAGCAGGATCAAGATTTGCTGTTGGTTCATCTAAGAAAATACCACCAGGATGCATCGCAAGGATGCCAGCCAACCCTAGTCGTTGTTTTTGTCCGCCAGATAGGGCACTCGTCGGATGTGATAAGTCAAACTTCTCTAAGCCAACATCTGCTAAAGCACGTTTAACACGTTCCCATATTTGTTCATGCGGCACACCTAAATTTTCGGGACCGAAAGCAACATCATCTCCTATACGAGATAGCACAATAGATGACTCTGGGTCCTGTTGCATGAGTCCTACTGCACCGTGAGCATCTTCAGCAGGTATACCATCAATGGTGATAGTGCCCTGTTGAGATTGACCATCATCGTCGTGTAATAGCCCGCCCATGGCGTGTAGAAGGGTTGATTTGCCTGCGCCAGAAGAACCCAAAAGAAGCACTTTTTGTCCAGGTTCAATGGTCAGATGTACAGATTCTAGAGTAGGTTTTTCTCGTCCTGCGTAATGCCAGCCAAACTCACGTACACTAATACGAACGCCACGCACCGGCTGAGAGTCAGCAGGCGGTGGCGTTATGGAAGATGTTGTATCCACGGTTAGGCGCGTGCTCGTTTCGACCGTCCAGAAGCCAAGGACGACAAGACACCCGTTTGTGCTAGTGCTTTCATTAAGAACCACGAAAGAACCCCAGCAAGCAATGCCCCAGAAATCGTTCCGCATGCCGTGTAAACCAGCATCTTTGCAAAAGAAAGCTCATTTGCGTAGTAGATGATAATTTCTGAGACGCCCATACCGAAACCAGATACTGCGCCGGCAAGAGCTGCGACCATAATATTCCACTGGCGGTAAAGGAATACCGCAAAAATTAGTTCTGCACCAAGACCTTGGATTAAGCCTGAGATAATAACGGACATACCAAAATGTGTGCCAAGGATACCCTCAATGATGGCGCCAAGAAGTTCACAATATAGTGCTGCACCAGGTTTACGGATAACAATTCCGCCCAGCACACCAGCAATCAGCCAGCCACCGCCGATAATAGGCATATATTCTGGTACCGTTGCAAAAATCGTTTTTGCCAGCGGGTAAATCGCAACAGACCAGAACCAGAAAATGAGTCCGCATGCTACGGACAGGACAGAGGCGATAACGATATCGTTAACTCGCCACGCTAAAGAAGATTTCTTAGCCATCGTAAATTTTCCTTCCCGAATACAGGAAGGGGAACGTTACACTACGTGAACGTTTGAGAGAACTCGACTTCCTAAACGCCGGTACTAACCGGATCAGGTTCGAGGGTCTGCTTTCGCACTCTCAGCACCTTACGGTGCTCCCCTGTCGCTTCTATACGTATATGTTTATACGGCTTTATTGTCAAAGCCTTGTTCAGTATAGTTTGTTCACCACGTTCAATTCCACCCTCCAGAGAAGTTATGACAATATCTGCAGTTTCCACGCTTTCTTAGAGAATTATTCGTGAGTAGTAATACGCTGTTGGGCTTCTCCTGTTATAGGATTGCTAAGGATACTCATCAACGATGGAGAAAAACATGAACCCCATTAATCTTGTAGGAACCGCAGCTTCTCTTGCTGGCATCACCGTGGCAAACAAAGCGCTCTCTGCAACATGGAAAAAAGTAACCGGAAATGAACCACCCGCAAGCAACCCCGACGATGATGAGCGTTGGCGAGACATCATTCTATGGTCACTTCTGACCGGTCTTGTTGGCACCGTTATCAAGGTCAGCATCACCCGTAAAACCAATGAGGTCAAAGCAAAACGCAAAAATGACCCCATCGGACAAAACGAAGTCTAAGAACACCACTTCTTAGAAAACCTCATCCTCGTGTAGACGGCAACAGTCATTTTGTTGCCGTCTACACTTCTTTAAACCCCATAAACTTACCGCTCATCAGCATTAACAAATCCTTTGAAGATAAGCCCACTAGAAGTGAACCTTAGACGGTGCACATAGTTCTGGTAAAAAGTACACAAATTTCTTCACTTTATCTTTGTTTCTGCGGGTATTTCACACCATTACCCACGCTCAATAGATACTCTTATCCTTATGAGCAAACACGCCAAAGAGCAGAACGAATCTGCACCATTAGGGACCCGAGGCACCATCACAGCCTGGGCATTATGGGACGCCGGTGGCGCCTCCTTCAACGCGGTCATGACAACATTCGTCTTCACCGTCTATCTCACCAGCAAAGCATTCGGCGATCCCAAAGACGCCTCCGAAATGCTCTCCACCGGCCTCGCCATTGCAGGACTGCTCATCGCATTACTTGCCCCCGTCACAGGACAACGCGCAGACGCATCAGGTCAACGCACCCTATGGTTAGCAGTCAACACATTCCTCACAGCCGTGCTCATGGCACTTTGCTTCTTCACATTCCCCGAACCACAATGGCTTCTCTACGGTGTAACGCTCATCTGCGCAGCAAACGTCATGAACGAGTTCGCCATCGTCAACTACAACGCGCTACTGCCAGAACTATCAACTCCCTCAACGGTTGGAAAAATTAGTGGTATCGGATGGTCTGCAGGCTACTTCGGCGGCATTATCGCCCTAGGAATCGTCCTCTTCGCATTTGTTGGGCTTAGCTCAGACACCGGTTTCTTAGGTATCTCACCCGATAACTCTTTGAATATTCGTGCAGTCGCCATCTTCTCAGCAGTATGGTCCATCGTGCTTAGCACACCGCTTGTTATTGCGCTCTACCGTCACGACCGTCGTCACCCCAAAAAACCAGTAGCACCCAAAGTTGGGCTCATAGACTCCTACAAAAAGCTCTGGGCAACACTAAAAGCCCTCTACAAAAACTCACCTAAAACCCTCGCATTCCTCTTTGCCTCCGCAATCTTCCGTGATGGCTTTACCGGCATTTTCACCTTCGGCGGTATCGTCGCCGCAGGTACTTTTGGGTTTAGCACCACAGAAATCATCATTTTCGCTATCGCAGGTAATGTTGTTGCCGGTATCGGTGCACTTCTCGGCGGTAAATTTGATGACCTCATCGGACCCAAACGAGTTATCGTCTCTAGCCTTGTCTTCTTGCTCATCTCTGCAACCCCGCTCCTATTTATCCAAAGCCCTATTGTCTTCTGGATTTGTGGATTAGGGCTCTGCGCTTTCGTCGGGCCAGCACAATCCGCGTCACGAACCTACCTCTCGCGTATCACCCCACCCGGGCATGAAGGAGAAATCTTCGGACTATACTCCACCACAGGACGCGCAGCAGCACCTCTAGCACCGCTACTATTTGGACTATTCGTCTGGGCGTTCGGCGCACAAATCTGGGGTATTCTTGGCATCATGGTGGTTCTCGCAGTAGGCCTGCTCCTGACCCTGCCACTACCACGAGTACACCGCAAAGAACACCAAGAAACCCTCGAAAAAGGGCAACTATAATACGCCACTTACCGCTTATCAAAGAATAGGGTGGGTGCTTACACTGTTGTGTAAGCACCCACCCTAGCTTTTTGTGTTGCACCATACGAGACAACAGCCACTAAAACATCACGGCTTCTGATAAGAAATCATCTGAGAATCCACAAGGTTCTGCAATGCCGTAGGAAACTGGTTATCAGGAATAGGCCCATACTGCTGTTCAATCCTCTGACGGAAAATATCCACAGGCAACGGCTCATCCAACAACAGCCAACTATCAGCGGCGAACTCCGACACCTCAGACAACAGCCCACCACCATAAATTAACGAAGCATCGTCTAAAAGCACAGCAGACGTACCCGAAACACGAGACACAAGACCCGCCGGTACTTCCTGCTCAACAGAATGAACAATCTGCCATGACGCAGAAGACTCCTCCGCCGGCGAAGACAATAACTCCCTAAACACCGGCAATGTCTGAGAAATCTCAGAATACACCACACGGCGCACACCGCCACAACGCTTCATCGCATTCAGCAAACGAGGTAAACCATCATCGGTGAGCAACAAGCCAGAAGTCTGACCAGCAATCTCCACTAACGCCTCAGCCCAACTCACGTCCTCCACATACGGAACAGTTGGCTCCTCAATACGCCCCAAAAGTACGATACGAGACAGCTGATACGAAAAATTATCTGGCGCAACTACCGAAATACCCAAAGACTCCGGATCTATCTGATGTTTAGGAGAGCCCTTCTCCACAATCACCGACAACGGCTTAGGATACGGACGTACACATAAATCATCCTGCACAACAGCCGTCTCATCCGACAAATACGCAAAATGCTGACCCAAAAAACGAGACGCCGTCGTTTTACCACGCCCTGACGGGCCAATTAAAATCATGGCACGGCCAGAAGATTCATCACCCAAGGCAGCCGCATGAAAAAGACTCACCGAACCAGCTAAAGTACGAAGCATCGCCAACGTCACCTCAACCGTCAAACGCTCTTGAGCGGCATCAACATGCTGAACACTCAAAAACTGCAAGCCTTCAACACCTCGATATTTTTCAGGGCAACTCAACTCCGCAGAAACAAAAACTTTCCCGTCCGCAGTGCTCTGCTCTAAATCGCCCACACAACGAACCGGCTCCATCGCCGCCCACGAACTCAAAACGTCCTCAACCAATGATTCTTCAACAGAATCATCAAAAAACAGTTCAACACGTGTACCAGCAGGACATAAACGTATAGCGCGCATCAAAACCCTAACCGTCCGAAACGATATTAGTACGATGAAAATTCAGATAGCTACGCGAAGCCGTCGGACCACGCTGACCCTGATAACGGTTGCCGTATGCACCATCACCATAAGGGTGCTCAGCCTCTGAAGACAACCGGAAAAAGCACAGCTGACCAACCTTAGAGCCAGGCCACAACATAATAGGCAACGTCGCCATATTTGACAGCTCTAACGTCACATGCCCCGAAAAACCAGGATCAATAAAACCAGCTGTAGAATGCGTCAAAAGGCCCAAACGCCCCAACGACGATTTACCCTCCAAACGGGCAGCTACATCAGCAGGCAAGGTGACAGACTCATACGTTGAGCCAAGAACAAACTCCCCCGGATGCAAAATGAACGGCTCATCCGGAGCGACCTCAACCAGACGAGTCAACTCAGACTGATCCGATGACGGATCAATATGCGGATACTTATGATTATCAAAAAGACGGAAAAAACGGTCCAAACGAACATCAACCGACGCCGGCTGAATCATCGACTCATCAAAAGGTTCTAAAACTATACGACCGCCAGCAATCTCCTGGCGAATATCACGGTCTGAAATAAGCACACTCTAAAAATATCGTATTAAACGTGCAGAAATTTTCATTTAGTACCAGAACGCGCTAAAGTATTCACAACATAGCAATAAAAATGAAGACAGACCGTCTTATCAACGCTATATGCGGCTGTAGCTCAATGGTAGAGCGCACGCTTCCCAAGCCTGATACGCGGGTTCGATTCCCGTCAGCCGCTCCACTTTCACGTCGCATTTGATAAGCCCCTGGTTGCGTTGGTGTGTTTGCGCTTGGGGGGGTAGATTTTTGGCTCGCGTTGGCGGGTTCGGGTTTTGCCTGATATTCCGCAGTTTCATGGCTCTTCGGTTTCATCGGCACGCGAGAAAAGCTCGGTTTCATCGGCACGCGAGAAAAGCCCACTCGGATATGGAGCGGGCTAGAGTGTGGGCTGGGGTTGTGAGTGTTGGTTATAGGCTGATGCGGATTGTTTGCCCGGTGCGGAAGGTGAACTCGATTGCCACCTCTGCCATAACTATCGATCCCGGCGATTTTGAAAGCCAATAAAAGCCAAGGCAGCTAGAGTGGCTATGAGTGCGACGTAGAGGGAGCCCGACTTAAACCTCTCATCGACAAATGTAACGATGACAAAGATTGCGGCGAGCAGGGCGATGAGGACCCACGTCACCTTGGCACTACCGTTGTTCTTCTTATTCACGTGTATCACGTCCTCTGGGTGGCTATGTGAACCTGAATGCTCAGGTTCACATAGCCAATTAGCATTACTAGTCAGTAATGGATCGTTTGGGATTAGGTTGCTGCGGAGGCAGCTGTCGCAGCCGAGAAGACCAGTGTCGCGACGGTAATTTCGACGCCCTTTTGGAAACCAGTCTACCAACCGGGTGCGTCCATGGCCTCAAGTTCCTGCATATCGAGTTCAAGAAGTTCTAGCTGGTTTTTCATTTCCCCTCCTTTCAATTATTACCTTGACTAGCTACCGATACAGCATGGGACGGTACTAATGCAGTTTCAAGAAGGTTCTCAAGCTCATTGCCCTCGAATCCACGAAACATCGGTAGCCCTTCACCCCATGCTCGCATTATTCTCTGCACAAGCATAGGAATGCATAAAGATTGATGATCTGAGTGCTGAACGTTGTCAGCAAGTAGGGAAGCAACACCTGCCACTGGGTCTTCAGGTACATCCCGCCCGGCGTTCTCTGCAAACGAGCTCCAAATGGATCTCAGGCGTACCGCACTTCCCCAACGATCATCACCTTCTAGGATCCGAAGAAGTATTTGGGGAAGGATCAACGACAGAACAGGGATTTTACGCTCCCCTGTCAGTGCGCAAATCTCGTTGACGATTGGCCACCACTTAACTCCAAAAGGTGGGCGTTTGTACGTCACACCTGATTGATGAGAACGTGCGCCAATTCTGAGTAAGTTCTCTTGCCAACGAGAGTCTTTGAGTCGGTCACCGTCCATTAGTGCTGGAGCCATGCAGTGCACGTATCCCCGAACCACTGCATCTTCAGGCTGATGCGTATCGTCTTGCGGTGCGATAAATGTTCCAAGGAGACGAGCAAAGATTTCCAGAACACCTTCATGGAGGATATTCAAAGGGAGCGATTGCAAGAAATCCGTATTATGCCACGCGACCGTAGGTGCAAGCCCTGCCCCCAAGACAAGCTTTCGATCTCCCGGCTTCTTCGCCACCGCAACTTGGCTTACTTCGCTTCCAGTCCCGAGAGTCGTCGGGATTGCCGCTAGAAGGTGGGCACGGTGTTGTAGCTCAGGAAGAAGGAGAAACCCACACCGCGCATTTAGATTAGGCAACTCCGTAAGTCCAAGGGAGTTCAAATAGACACGGAGCTTCACGTCATCGAGGCAGGAGCCTCCTCCAACAACGATTACAAAAGAACCAGTTCGGAGATGACCGTCGAGTCTTCCACTGCGATACGTGATCACACGAGTGTCACCAACAGAATGTCCCAAAGAATTAATGAATCTTTCCGTCACTGAGCCTTCCAAGATGGATGAATCAAGGACGATATCTAAAAAGTCACTGTTATAGCCATGGATCCACCTACGGAGATCTGACATCCCAGCGACAAGCACAGTTTGAATGTTAATGGGAAGCATTAGACACCCCCTTTAGCTTTGATTCATCTTGAAATGTCTGCGAAAACGCTTCGAGCCCTGCGTCGATTTGTTCCGTCATAAACTCGAGATCTGTTGTCGTGTAGGTATAAGCCGGAAATACTTGAATACCGGAAACTCCTGGATATACTATGACTCCCTCGGTCTTGATTAACCTGACTAGACGTTGAACCTGTTCGCCATTCAGCGGATGACCATTCGGAGTTACACAGCTAATTGACCGCATTGCGCCTACGCCACCTATTTCGGTGATCAGCTCATTGCTTTCCCGGAGAGTTTCGAGTGCACTTGTCAGTTTAATTTCTAATTGTTTAACACATGTATCCGTTTCAAACGCAGAGAGTTCCCGCAATGTCGCTAGGATTGCTGCACTTACAATTGGTGAACCGGCCTGAGTTTCCCCATGGGCGGTTGTCACCGTATCGAGCACTTCCGAAGTATTCTTGCTCAACAAAATCGCAGAAGCTGCAAGTGTCCCGTTTGTCAGCGCCTTCGAAAGTAAAAGCACATCGGGCTTCTCTTCCCACTGATTACTCGCAAAATCTACTCCTGTGCGCCAAAAGCCGGTGGCGACCTCATCGGCAATAATTAAGAAGCCGTAGCGGGAACGTAAGGCGAAGACTGCACGCAAGAAATCTGGTTCAATAACCTGGCATCCGTTTCCAAGGACCGGCTCAAGAATGATGCCACCGATACGTTCTCCTTCGATGTCGAATAACTGTCGCAGCTGATTCACGTCGTTTACGCGAACATGCCGAATATTCCTTTGATCTACTCCATACATGGCTTGACCGAGATCTTGACCTGTCAATGCGAAAGCACCGAAAGACAATCCATGATAACTATCGTGAAGGGAAACGATATTCGCCTTGTTCGTGTTGCCATTTACAAGTTGATATATACGAATGATCTTCATCGCGAGATCGTTCGCAGAAGCACCACTTGTGGAGAAGTACACCCTCGTATACGCATTATCCAGTCCACTGAACGTAACCAGTGCATCAGCGGCTTGTCGAGCATACGTATGTTCGGCACGAAACGTGCTGAGGTATGAAGCATCAATAGCCGCCCGATGTATCGCATCTGCGATGTTGCGGTTACCGTATCCCAGTGGTACATTCCATAACCCACTTGTTGCGCAAAGCTTGACACTTCCATCCTCATATGTCACGTGATGACCTTGAGCACTCATGGCGATGTGTTCTGGGCGATTACGATCTACGGGTGCTAGAAGGTTTGCCAAGAGCGCGCTACTTGGATTTGCCGTCATTTCCTACTCCCCTCTCACTAATGAGCTACTTGGTAGGATGTGAACACCTAACTTTCGTTCCAATTTTTCTACGTGGCTGCGGATGGTTGGGTCCAGATCAT
This sequence comes from Rothia sp. P7208, assembly GCF_048512915.1. Taxonomy (NCBI): domain Bacteria; kingdom Bacillati; phylum Actinomycetota; class Actinomycetes; order Micrococcales; family Micrococcaceae; genus Rothia; species Rothia sp. P7208. The sequence continues at coordinate 44,090 of NZ_JBLXXW010000008.1, read as the reverse complement.
TCAGGGAATCTCCGTTTAGCATCCGCACTGTTTCTAATACACGGGCAGCCTCACGTGAGATTTTGATAATCGAGCCAAGTGATCCTGTACCTATGTACGCGTTTTCAGCACTCCGCAAGATGCCGTAGTCAGTGCGTCCCCACTGCATCGAGGATTCCAGGTCGTGAACGCCACCAAATCCTGAAGCTCTCACGGGTTCAATTCCTCTAGCTAGGAGTGAACGTCACATGCCTGCCACATTCAGGAAGTTTTTCAACCAAGGTCTACTCTCGATAGCTTCTTGGCAACCCTTGTTAGCCGATACGATTTCGAGAGCTGCTGGGCAACCTGATATTGGGCTATGCAATTCGGCATATGAGTTCTTAATATGGCTAAATTGTTGACGTACACTCCCGAGCGGAGTGCCATCAGCACTCACCCGCACAGTCCCGTCAGAAGCAATCCATAGACGCTCATTGGGTGTTCCCTGACCCCGTCAAAGCCCGAAGGCTGTTTCGTTCGCAATGATCGTAGATGGGTCTACTAGTATTGGTTTGAAGTAACCGTTATGGAAAGCTTCGTCAGCAGCAACTAACAGTACGTCAAGGTCTGATTCTGTTGCGATTCGCAACAACCGGGGTCCAATGGTTGGCATGAAGTCAGCCAGTGCGAGTGAGGTTGATTGGATGGTAAAACTATTCGCGAGGCGCACCTCACTGGTCGGAGCTTCCAAATCTCCATCAAACGTCACATCAACCCTTGGTGCCTCGGATGGAGCAAAAACGAGTGTCTTGTCGTTGATGTAGTTATTTTCGAGCAGTATGGGCAGATGATGTACGTCGGCAAGTACAACAACTGCGAAACTCCAAGAGCCTGAGGACAACCGCTAGCCCAGCTAGCAAAGCCCCATTTAACAGTATTCCTACATATCAAAATTCAACTCCATCGTCGCATTTGAGAACTGTATAGAATCATACCTATACCTATGAACAAGATGATAGTCAAGCTATGTATTAGCTTGACAAGATTACACAATTCCCGGATCGATTTAGCAGTTTGAACAGTCATCTAGACTGTCGTTTTGGGTTAGTCAGTAGCGGTTGAAGAGTACTGGGTTTTGTTCCGCTTCTTATATGGGACCAGCTCGTTGATCCGGGTTTGATTCTAGCTGGCGAGGCCCCTGCCTGGTACGGCGTAATCCAAGGACTCGTTAAGGCGTGTGGTGTTCCACCAGTAGATCCAGTATGTCTTTTCACTGCCATCAAATATCCCTCGTAGAAGCCTTCTAGTACTCGGTGACGCCGATCCCGGCCTTCATTAGCCGCTCGCACCTGTCGATCGAGATGAGCACCGCCATCGGTCTGCCGTTCTTAAGCATGAAAGCAGCCTCATCTTCTTCGGATAGCTTCGTGATGGCCTTCGAGGGGCTGACCATGCAGGAAGTCTACATATTGTAGAAGCCAATTGTTGTCTTCTCCGTTTTGCCACCCACATCGATCCTTCTCAGCGCAGCTCCGCAGTCATAAGCTAATGCGCTATGCAATCCATAAAGTTATTTACTAAAGATGGTACCCAGCGAGGCTGCTCCCCCTCACGAGATACACGCCAACGCAAACCGCGGTCCGCACCCCTAGACAGTCCGCTGCGCAGCCCTTCAGTATGAGTCAGTCCCATGGCGGTCACCGGACGCTTAGGACAGAGCTCTAGAGGTCGCCCCCGGAAGTAACAAAACCCCTTATCACCAAAGATCTAAGGCAAGTTGAGCCCTTATCAAATCCGACGTCTAAGTATCCACTTCTTGACTCATTTGGATACAACGGGGCGCTTTTCCCGGAGTTAGACCAAAAATGGGTCGTTTTTATTCAGGGCGTGTTAACCCCGCTTTTCTTCCTTGTTTTGCAACGAAAAATCCCACCCTGCCACCGGTAGTGTTGCGGTGTCGGGTGGGAGCCTTGAATACCAGCCCTTGCTAGGTGACTAGCACCTGAGTGGCCGTGTCTGTTTTTGAAGATTGCAGGTATTGCACGCTCAACCTATTACTACCATCTATCTAAATTAGAACGCGCAGAGCGCCACCAGGACCTCAAGGCGGAGATCGCGATATTTAGAGCTAGTAAGTCACGGTATGGGTACCGCGAAGAGTTCGCCGCACCTTGGTTCGACAAGGATGGACAGTCTCTTGGAAACTGGTCGCAAAGTTAATGCGTCAGATGGGCCTAAGAAGCAAGACGAGGTGCAAAAAGAACTACTCCTCTTTCCGCGGGAATGTTAGTAATACTGCACCCAATGTTTTGGAGCGTAGATTTGTAGCTGATGCTCCGAATCAAAAATAGGTCAGTGATATCACCATGTTCCAACTTAACGGGAACAAACTCTATCTCTCCCCAGTGATCGATCTATTTGACCATTCTGTGGTGTCGTTTACTATCGGTACAGCACCCACTACACGTCTAACTTCACAGAGCCTAAGAAAGGCTTTTAAAAAATGCCGGGCATCCACAAAATGTGCTGGTACATACTGATCAAGGGTTTCACTACCACCATATTTCTTGGATATCTCAATTGCAGTCTCACAGTTGCATCCAATCGATGCCACGCAAAGGAAACTGTTACGACAACTCTGTTGCGGAAAACTTTTTCACACACCTTAAACAAGAGATGTTTACCGGTGAAAAGTTTGCCAATATCGCCGTTTAACCCGAGTCATTAAAACTTACATTCTCTGGTACAACGACGAACGCATCCAAGAACGACTTGGCGGAATCACTCCCCACGAACTACGTCAAGATGCTCTCGACAGAGCGGCGTAGGCTACAACCAAAGTGTCTAACTTTCGGGGTTCTATACACTTCAAAGATGTCACACAGTGTGTGAGATCCTATCAAAGTCCACACACTTTTTACCTTCATGCCATGACCACACTTCTGGTAGTGCCACTTTGAGTGATGGGGTTGGCATGAGCAGGTAAGCAGCCATGTTGTCAGCCTGCCACTCGACCCACCAATCCTCGCCTTTACCCTCGGTACGGTTTTCGATTTGGTGTTTAGAGCGGCTGTTAACCAACACTCCTTGATTGCCGTTGCTTGGGGGTAGGTGTTTGTGGAGGATCAGGTGGGAGCATTCGTGAGCGAGGGTGAAACGCTTACGCCCATTACACGAGCCTTCCTCTGCGGTCTCGTCGAGGAAGATCATGCCCGCCACCCCTTGGCGCACCAGCGCTGTGGTGCGAGTTTCATCCCACACCTGCACCTGCGTGTCCTCCAGGCAGGTTAAACCCAGAATGTCACCATCAGGCGAAAGCGACTCATACTGCAGTTAGGCACCAAGATAGAACTCAGCAAAATGCTCCACATCCAACGCCCCAAGGGCTCTCAACAGCCCCGGATCGTAGTCACGGAGCACCGTTTGGGCTCGCGCGTCGAGGGCGGGTTTAGAAAAACGAGAAACCATCTACACCCCACCACCTTCACTACCTTGGTCGGGGTATTGCTCATCAAGCATTTCAATGACCCGCTCCCACGCATCATTGGGCACCCCACGCTTACGGGCTTTACGAAGCGCGACCCGCGCAAGGTCAGTTTTGCGTACATAGCCCACAATGTCGGGGGCCAACTGATTCTCGCGTGCACAGGCGGCAAGGTCGATCATGTGTAAACACCCAGCTTCATCTAGCTGGAGCATCTCGGCTAGGGTGTCGAAATGCTTCTCAGGTGGGTAGCGGCGCCAGTTTTCAATATCTGACATGTATGGGGTGCCAACACCCATCGCGTCAGCCAGCTTCTTAGCCGTGAGCCCCAGTTCTTTACGGCGGGTCTCAATGAACCGGCCAAAAGCCCGGTAGTCCTCATCCATGCAACATGCGCCTCCTTCAACAACATCGCAATGTTCGCTTCCTGTGCGAACAACAATAACCCGCGGAAGCAAACTTGTCGAACGTTTGTTCGAGGCGTAAAGAGTGTCTTATGGCGCGAAAAATCCTGCCATCTAAATAGAAGCTATCAAGTCTTTGGAAAGGCGAAAAGATGAAAAGAAGTGAATGGCCCGTGCCCGATAGTATCTCTTTAGTGCCGATAAAACTTTCAATGAAACTAATTAAGTCGGTTAATCGTGATTAGTGCTTTTCTAACTGACGCTAGGGCCGAAATTGGAATTAGCCATAAAGGGGCGCACAGCGATATCGGTGCTTTATTACTGTTCTACGAAATTTTCATATCAGACGATAATTCAGGAAAGAACTGCAAACAGCACGTAATTAGGGGTTAAAAGCGTAAATGCTGCCTTCTTGAAAATGCTACCACCGAATCGGCAGGATAAACGCGTCGATCCCTAAAAGGGTAAATCAACGGTGCGGTTTTACACACAATAGCCCGCAGTCCAGGTTTAAGACCCCATGTTATTGCATCATCGATATTATCTTGCGAAGCAGTCATCAAATTTTGAAAACCAGCTGCGGATAGTATGTTTGAGATACCTTGCGTCGCCGAAAAAGCGGTAGGCTGACCACCAGTAGTGTTGTAGCCACCGTTGTCAAGTATGATGCAGAGCATATTTGAAGGAGAGATGGAAGCGACTGTTGCAACAGCACCGAGATTCATTAGAAGACCACCATCACCCTCGATAGCTATGATTTTTGAGTTTGAACCCATAGCTAAGCCGAGACTAACGGGCAATACCATGCCCATGGAGCCATAAAGAGGGAGCACCATCCCCTCAGGGAATACATCCATAGCAAGAAATGCAGTTGGACCTAGATGGCATACAAGCTGCATTTCAGCATTTTCGGCATTTAGCTTAGTGAATAAATGCTTTATGTCTATAGGGTTTTGTGTCATCGTGATTCCTCTATAAGAATAACAGTAGGGCGTGAGCCAAAGCTAGTAGACTCCGCAGAATAGGATGCTCTGCATAAAGTTTCTATTGCATGATCAGATGAAGTGTTTACAATATCGCATCCCATAGTTGTAAGAGTTGATGATACTGCACGACCTGCGGGAATCTGCGTCGGATTATACTCGTGGTCTCCTCCGCGCAATGCAACCGCAATAACAAGTGGGATTTCATACGCAATAACAAGTGAGCCTAACGTGTTCAAAGATGACATTAACCCTGATGACTGCATCATTACCAGAGGTCGCCGTCTAGCAATATATAGACCGGCACCAACTGCAATTGCCTCTTCCTCACGCGAACACAGCAAAACGTCACTGAGAGTCATAAGTTGAACAATATTGTTCAACTCTGAACATGGAACCATAGGGAACGAATCATAGCAATTGTTCAACTTGCTAGATGGTGTGAGGTATGAATCAGGCACGATAGTTAGCTCCTCAATCTATTCTTAGCCTGCAACAAAAATGACAAAGCTACTAATGGAAGGATAGCGATGCTCATAACATGGAAGGATGCCAATAATCCAAACATTGAAATCAGAAATCCAGCAGACAAATTAGAAACACCACTAGCAATATCAAACGACGCACCAATAGCGGCGTTCATTTCGGTTTGTTCCACCACCTCATAGTGTTCTCCGATAAGAACAAATGAGGCGATAAACATAATTGTCATAGCAGAGCCTAGAATTACCGCTCCAATTACTACGAATGCAATATCAAACCCAAGCGAGATGAATAGTATTCCTACGCCGATAGCAAGAGAAGCTATGGTGTACTGTGTGGCAGTGCTAAGTGAGTTGATTTTAAATTTACCGAATAACAGGCCTGCAAAAAATCCAGAAAAACTTATGATGCTGAGAATAATTCCAGAAGCATATTGTTCACCAATTGAAACTTCAGACCATCTGGTTAGTATGATGCTTAAAGCCCCCATTGCAGCGCCCAAGCCGAGCATCGGCCCGAGAAGTCCCCAGGTAATACGGTTGAAATAAATTGAGCTTGACCTAGTGTCAGTAGAATTTGCGCTTGCACGTATATATGCATTATCTGAGGAGTGGATTAGCTCGTATGTAGGCGCATTTTTTCTTCCGGCGAGAATTATTATCGATGAAGTACTTATAAAGCCACAAAGCAAGCCTACTGGTATCACCCAGAAAGCACCCACAGTAGACCAAAGAAACGCTGTGATTAATGGAGTAATAGCGAACACTAGCTCCTCTGTTATAGAATCGAGAGCATGAAGTGCACGGTTGTAATCCTGATTGTTAGCGATACGTGTCCATAGTGTTCGCACCAGGGCAGGAGTAGGTGGAGCAACTAAATTTCCCGCAAATAGGAATACGATAGCGATATAGAAAGGTTTGTTTGAATAGCTAAGAAATGCACCTAACGCTACGAACAAGCAGTAAATCATTGATAAAGGAATTACTGTCTTCACAGGCGCAAAGCGCATGATAAGTTTTCCTTTATAAGGTGCACTGAGTGCACCTGTTGCCATCAATAAAGAAGATGCAATCCCTGCATATGCATATTCATGTTTGCTGCTGTACAGAGCGATTAGGCCGAATGGAACTAACCCAGCAGCGAGCCTACTGAAATTTATTGCGAGAAGTATAGGCGCCGCGTCTTTATTTGAGAGAATATCTTTATATTTCATTTTCTTAATCATGCTGCCTGAAGCGGAGATGTCCATAGCGTAAGCAACCTCGTAATTTCACTCACAATGGACCTTAAGTCGTATGGTTCATCAATTTCGATATTCTCTATCAAGACATCGCTGTTTTTAACTCTCGCAGCTACCCGTCCAATGATGTTCTCATTGCACAGTATCGGCATTGAAAAGTAACCAAAATCGCGCTTATGTGCTGGCTTATAAACCTCAAGTTTATAATCCTTCCCAAACAATGCTAACTGACGCGGACGATACCAAATTAACGAGTCAAATGGTGATAGAATAGAAATTTTGTCACTCGACCAATCATGCTCGTCAACCGCATTAAGTAAGCGTTCGCTAACAAGCCAAGTGTCTTTCATACCCTCTATCTGCACCGGAATAAAGCCCGTGTTTAAACAGTAGTCAGAAATCTGCAGATCCTTTGGGAAACGGAAGTAGTCTTGAATATCCCTCAATGTGGCAATCCCTAGCGCTTCAATCGCTACGTCTACTGTTTTTAACAAGCTTTCCTGAACATCCAATGACTCCGACATAGGCATGTTCGCCTGATCTGGTGTGCAGTAAATCCTTTGCCATCGATCATCTCTGCTTACCACGACTAGGTCACCAAAACTCAACAACCACTCACAGGCTGTCTTTACCTCACTAGCACGTTCCCAGCCGCTACCACGGGTCTTACCTAGCATTCCGTGGGTTGCCGGACCATCACTCTGAATCCGACGCAACACCTGAGCTCCCACCTTTGGATTGTAGGTTGGACCAGTCAGGCCATTTTTACGTATACGTTCACGACGCCACCGAAAAATCGGCCACAATGACTGCGGCAACAATGAATGCGCGTGGCCCCAAGTCTCATACAAGCCAGCCTCAGGGGTGTAAAGTCTGTCAACCTCTGTGCGAGGCACACCTCGCGACAGCAATACTATTTCCTGCGAACGTCGCACTGCCTGAATCGAATCCACTTGCAAACAACCGAGCCTACCTACTATCGAAGCTAAAGAAGCAGGTGGACTCGCTTGTTGCAAAGCTAGCCCCTGTGCGAACACCGCAACCTTACGCGCAGTATGCAAATCGATACGCATAATGCGCTTGAAGCCGTCACTGGCAATCATAGTGACATACACTCGCGACTTATTGGAATAAGTCGCGCAATCTCATCACCACGCCGAATCTCGACTTTGCAGCGGGGTGCTACAGCGATACTGATTCCTTTTGGCATAATTCTCTCCAGGGTAGCGGGAGACAAAAGCCCTATTTCAACTCCAAGATTCGGTATCTGTGGTGAAGGGACAATTAGAAGACCAAAATCATCCCAGCCTTCTACAGTCCAACCTTGTCGCCATTCAATAGTGCCAAGGCCGTTTGGCAGAAACATTGATTGATTGCCGTCATCGGTTTCAAACTCATACGAGTTCAACCATGATGGAGGATCAAGAGCTATGGTCGCGTCACCGCGAGTCCAAATTTGTCTTTTTCCAACAGCGCGAGCTGAAGCCTCAACAAAATCTCCTCCTGCAATTTCAATTTGGTCTAGAGGAGACAACGTTACATCGATGGGTGAAAAAATTCGCCACCCAAGCGTTGCCCCCTGAACCCAAGGAGGGCAGAATTGAGGTTGCCTTTCAGCACGCAAATGCACAAAATTTTGGCGTAAAATTTGCCGACGTTCACGTGCAGATCCTAAATCGGCAACGTGTTTCTTCGGCAAAACGGCCCACTGATGAATTTCTCTAAATATCATTACATATTCGGTTCAACGAACTTGACTAAATCGACGTCTGTGGAGGACAGTCAATCTCACAAAGAATGATAGTTGAGCTGTTCTTCAAGATTTTTCCGAGCGGCCCTCGCTGAGGCAGGGTCAAATAGCGATACACTACATGGTCCGAATCCTGATTTGACCGAAGACATCTCTACCTTAGAATCCTGATCCGATAGCACATCAGAATCTGCGTTAATGATTGTGACTCCATGCGAGCCCCAATCAGGCATATCGTGTCGAGCTATTGTTGATCGTGAAAACGCTGCAATGTACATAGCGCCATTATCGGGATTAGTGACAATTCCTCGAGGTGCTGGGCCAGCATCAATGTACCGTGTCACTTCAAACGTATCCATATTGATGACTGCAACTGAGTTGTCGCGCTCGAGGGTTGCGACCGCATATTTCTTGTCATTTGAGAACGCAATAGCCCTAACCCCACTTGCTCGAACTGGGATATGCGCGCATACCGTGTCCGTCTCGAGGTCAATGACAGGGATGCTATGTACAGCATTGCAGGCAATCAGCGCTATATTGCGAGATTCGTCAATATTAAGGCTGTATGGGAATGCTTCTGGAGCTAGCTTAATCGTAGAAACCAACTTAACACCATCGACATCATCATTGCCCAGACTCTTAATGTCGAATTTAGCGATATTTCCTTCTCCCCAGAGGGAGACATACGCAAAACCGTTGAGAACAGCCATATGTCGCGGGTCACGCCCAGAAGGTACTTGGTGAACTTCTTTGCCGATAGCCAAGTCGACGATTGACAGACTGTCTGAGCCCGAGTTTGAGACGAGAAGGTACTTTTCATTGCCTACAATGAAAAGTCCACGAGGCCCATTTCCAACCTCAATCCTACGTATCTCTTCGTGTGTTAATCCGTCGATTTCCGAGACAGTATTTGTGCTTGTATTACTTACAAAACCTCGCCCGTCAGATGTAAACCTGACACTACCACGTGGCGCGTTTCCGACCCGAATAGTTGCAATTTTGCGCACGGTGCCGTTCGCGTCTTCAAATACCGACAAGGTTCCGGAGTCTGTGTCGGTCGAGTAAATTTCAGTCATTTTCGTTCCTTCGGTAGATGTCAAGTTGATAACGCCTACACTAACATCCCCATCATCATAATGGGTGGCGATAAGCATCACATGGCCCCAGGCTCTTTTTGTACAATTCAGGCTCGCAGAGAGATGGGTAGGAGGTTTGGGGTACGAGCCTCTCTGGTTCTCTAGAATCACACCGCTTCGTAGTTCCATGCCCTTTCAAGGATGGGGCAACTTCCCTATGCGGGCCATTAAGTTGTGCGAATATGTGTCTGTGCGGGCTCAGGCACCCCTAAATCACCTGGCAGTTTGCAGAACATTGCAATAGCCAAATTTACTTCGTATTGCATCATGCCACCCTCTAATCAAATTTTTGTTACGGGTTGACTGAACTCCGAAACACAAGCATTGGCCAACCTGTTCAAATGGGTCGTTTGTTTCGTATCGGCATGACAGGTGACATACGGTAGCTTTGAACCTGCCGTAGCGGCAGGCTCGCTTCGCTGTATGCGAGTGGTGTTTTCTCTCGATATCAAGCGAAAAGCCCAAATATCAACGTTCTCACTGGGGCGCTACTTTGTATCCAAATTGTCTAGAAAGTATCCATCTAGACGCCCATTTTGATACAAAGATCTGAGTGAGTAGAAAGCCCCTTGGGTTACGTGTTTTGCCGAGTCAAGCACGTAACCTAAGGGGTTTTGTGTTCTGGCTGGGTACAGAGTGGCTGTTAGGGAGCCTCGATTGGAGGTGAATTGGGCGTCCGATGGGTGGTTTGACGCCGCCCTTGCTAGGTGTTGGTAAAGAAGCGTCACTGGATGAGCTGCAACTTACATCAGGAATCGATGCGTTACATCAGCTGAAAGTTTAATTGCAGTCAACGCAATTACAACTACACCAGCATTTGCATCATCATATGAACATGAGAACAATAGTCATTCGCTCACTTGTAATAATTATCGGGCTTCTGTGTTTGACTGGAACTGTTTTCCCACATTTCATCGTTAACCGATTCGTCACTTCCTACCTGCCTTTTGCGCAGATTATGGCATTCCCTCGGATTCTTGGCGTGCTTGCCTTGTTGTGTTGCACATTGCTTGCTTTTTTAACACGTGGCAAAAGTTTTACTATCTTGCGCTCTCTGCAATATGTAGTGTGGTGTTTAGTCGGAATTAGTCTTGTTTTTATTCCTTTTGGACTACCTCAACTCGGTGTTTCTCCAACATCGCAGGCTCAACGATCGCTCATCATCGTTACTTATAATTCGGGAGGAACCTTCACTCCTGCCGATCTTAATGAGATTCTTGAAGAAGGTACCCCTGATATCATCGTCCTTCCCGAAACAAGTGCTTACGACGCTAAGCTCGCCATTGAAAGTATCGGATACGGTGGAGAAATATTCGATACGCCTAATAGTGGTTTCACGGCGGCCTATAGCGGTCAGATTGCTCCGACAACTATCATCGTTAGCCAGAGACTCGGCCATGCTCATCTCTCGAGTGCACCAGCCACCACATTTGGCACTGTTGCGATAGAGTTTAAAGATGATGCCCTGCCCTTACTTGTAGGGGTTCATACCGCACCTCCTTTGCCGGGATTAATGGAGGCTTGGCGAGGTGATCTAGAACGGCTAGTCACGTTCGGCGAAAATGCCACGCGGCCTACAATTCTAGCTGGCGATTTCAATGCGACTACCCGCCACTCAGCAATGGCATCACGTTATCATCTTCTTGATTCCCAAGAATCGTGCAGAACAAAGCAAATAGGTACGTGGCCAGCCAATGTTAACGAAGTCTTGCGCACACCAATTGACCATGTTCTAGTAACCTCAGATTTACGAGCCGAAGGTTGCCAGGCGTTTTCTGTTGGTCACTCCGATCATCTCGCCTACAAAACCGATGTCATAATCACTAAATAATATTTTGGATTTAAACCTAAGGTACTTCCTGGCATTCTCTGAAACTGGCAGATATCTTAACTGCGGATTTAGATTTCCATCAAGAGGAGCCCTCCTTCCAGAGTGCCTTGGTTGGAAACCTGTGGCAAAACACAGGGTCTGCCAGGGCGCAGGTCTACATCTACTGACGAAACCTGAAGGCTACCTCAGCCAGTGGGTCAAACAGTCCGCGCAGTGGATACTCATGCATGTTTGGGTACGAGCCTCTATCCCACATCAACCTATCGGAGATGGAAGGCAGGGCATGTTCTGGTGGACTCGACTGTGCTATCAGAGGCTAAGGCGATGCGAGTGGAAGCGTATATAACGGGCGCAGGCTTTTGGGGTTGTAGAGCATTTCACACTAATAATGTCATATGTGCTGAAAGACACATACTGGGTACTAATATTCTTTCGTAGTGCAATGGTGCTACTACACAAAACCTAAGGAGTAATTCATGGCTACAAGGTTTAAGGTGGCTGTCACGGCTATTGTTTCACCCGACCAATTTACCGGTTCTTGCCGCGCCTAGTCAGGAGGAGGGTATATGGAGAAGATGAAGCCACATCTTTTGGATTCTCAGTTCTGGCGTTGGGCGCTGTTTGGGATTCCAGTGCTAGCTCTGGTCGCATACTTTTTCACCTGGGACGAATTAACAAGTATCGAGGCAACATGGCTGAAGTTACTCATCGTTGCTGGTGAAATTGCTGCAGGATACGTTGGCCTGGCCATGCTGTTGTGGTGGAATGCTTTCATGCAGCACAGGAATAAGAACAAGCGTTGATTACACTTGCCTGAATGCGTCAGTAGTGCAGGGTTTTTATGCTATTGCTTTGTGACACTGCCTCAAGCGGTTTGGCATGAGGTTGGATAAGTCAGCACTGTTTGGGCGTTAACCCCTTTAGGGGTTAACGCCCAAACACTTTATTTAGCAATTTGGAGAAGCTGAGTTTCATGTTCTCTATTCCTCCTGATGGTCAGCACTATTGCCAAGACAAGGGTTAAAGCTACTATTGGTACTGTCATTAATTTTTTAAGATAGTAGGTGTATATCCTTATACAGGGTATTTGACGGTATTTTTATGGTTTTTATCTTCAATGTGAGCGTTGTTCTGAATGTATAGGCGGTTCGAGTGTATTCGTTGAAGTCATGGGCTGGCTCACTGCTCATCGGCGTTCGGGTAGCACTTTTATTCGAGACGCGTAAAGTAATGTATGCTACCCAAAGCCGTTTAGAATCTTTTGGGGTTGAGGCCCGTAATGCACGCACAATTTCTCGTGTGCTTGCTTATTTTTCGTGTGCTTGCTTATTTTTCGTGGATAAATATCGCTACGAGTCTAGTATGCTCATTTATCGCCCCTCCCCTTCAGCGAATTTTTGACCTTCAAACGTCCGATGCAAACGGAATGATCTTACTCATCTGTATGGGGTGCGTACTGTTTGTGCTGAACGTTGAGGCAAAGAATAGGCGTCGTCATCATCTTTTCCTCAGCTTATTATCTCCAGCTAGCCGATACGGGTTTTGTTCGGGGTCTCTGTTAGTGGCTCTTCCTATCGTGGTATTCACGATTAAACAGGCGATACATCTACAAACTAAAGTTTTATTCGAGGTAGTCTCAATTTATGTAATACTGCTAATGCTGCTTCTAGCCTTTGAGCGAAAAATGAGCACATTATTGGTTCGCGTCATCAACCTGACAACCGTTGCGGTTGCTCTTAGGCTAGTGACATATTATTTTGATGTGAGCCAGTGGGGTATCAAGTTATTTGCCCTCACAATAGTGCAATCACTTTTTGCCGGACTACTAACTGCATTAGCCGCAATCATGACTTCTATTATGGCTAGTTGGCTTGGGAAACACCGTTTTGGACCGAAAGATACCAAGACCTATCAAAGGATTGGAATACTTGTTGGTCTATCCCTTGCACTGTCGTGGGTAGTGACTGTTGTTTTACAGATGAGTGACCGTTTTTCACATTTAACAGGTCTTATTCTTGTTACTGGCATCATGTTGGGTTGCCTCTTGCTACGAGTACATGCGGCACGGTTTACCAACCCAGAATCACTAGGTATGGGTCTATTACTTGGTCGAGATTTGCAATTTTCTGGTGAGAAAATTGTGAGATTCTATCGTTTTAATTGGGTGCTTTTGTCATTACCTCTGTTTGTTGGAGGGGTTCTCTTTTTAGCGTTACAAGGTACCTATTCTGGAATCGTTCTGTTTTTTTCTCTTGTATTTTTGGAGTTAGCTGTCGAGGAAATAGCCATTCAGCGTCGAACAGTAGTTCTACCTTCGTCATCACTTAATTCATTAGGGATAATTTCTCGTTCTGGATTAGGCGCTGGTATTGCCCTAGCCATAGTGTGTTCCGTTTCGGGCGCTGTTGGAGTAACGCCTTCTATTCACTTAGACGAGAATTCTTTAAGCGTCGTTATTGCAAGTTTGTTATTTCTTGTATCGGCTGGTGTTCTCATGTGGGTTCGTTACCTCGACTCAGATAAGTGGTTGCTTTCAATTTTTTGCACACCAAAGGATCAAGATATAGATGATTAAAATTGAGGAACTATTTTTTTCGTATGGGAATCATGTTGTATTCGATGATGTTACGTTTCAACTACCAGAACGAGGTCTCGTAGCAGTCACCGGACGTAATGGGGTTGGCAAAACAACCTTATTACGCATTCTTGGCAGGGTATATCAGGCTCATTTCATTGGTTCACCTCAATTTACGGCTACTTATATAGACACAGAATATTTAACTCTCGACACTTTAACGGTTGCTGAAGTAGTTGAGGTACTCTCTCGGCAGGGTAAGCATCTCAAAAGTGAGATGTTGTCAAAAAATCCTCTAATCACTCAGCAGATGTTGAGTACCCCGTTAGGGGCATTATCTTTGGGGCAACGTCAAAGGCTGGTACTTGCAATAGCTTGTTCATTACCTACCTCTTCGATGCTATTGCTTGACGAGCCTTTTAATGGGCTGGACGTTGAAGCTTGTACGAGCGCTCAAGATCAGTTAGTGAATATTAGTCAAGAAAAGTCGATTCTTTTTGCAACTCATAATTTGCAGGATATGAATGAGCTAGCAACGCACATTTTGCACATTGACGGACCGCATCTGATTTCCTTAGAGAAAAGTACTCTGAAGTGATTAGGCAATATTACTCGTAATGTATTAAATGTTGTTCTACTTGTATAGAGCAATGGTTACCGGATGAGTGAAATCATTATTTTCTTCACCGATAAAGGACCCATAAAATGTTAACGAAACCGTCACATACTCAACAAACCAATGTATCACAACGAACGCTCATCCCTGTAAGTCTCCGTATTATCTTAGGGCTGGTGTATACCGCTTCTATCCTTATTACTGTAGAAAATTTGCTCGTTACACAACTTAATTCTTTTGGCGGGTCACAGGTTTTATCGCTGAGTGCGACTATGGTTTTCTTACGTGTTATCACTGCTGGATGGGCTCTTTTACTGACTCTTTTCCAAGGTATAGCGTTGGGTATTCTTTTTGCAGTATCAACGGGCCTTCCCCGCCCAAGAATTGGCGAAAGTTGGGGATATATTTTAGTAGCGCAGATGCCATTTTCACTCGCAGTATTCACACTATTTGTTCTAGGCAAAACTGACGCTCTACCAATGGCTTATGGGCCGTATGTTCAACAGCTATCGGGAGTGATAACAGCGATTGTTTTTGCGATTTTTGCTTCACGAGGGAAGCAGGTTGTGTATCCGAGGCTCGTTGCATTTATTGTGCTAACAATCGCGGCTAATTCTGCAATACTCTTGATAACAAGTCAGATACACGCATAAGGCATCATCTAGCACTGTCTAAAAGTTGAGCAAGCTAGATTAGAAGGTTTATCTGTTCCTCCGTCCTGTCTATACTTCATGGTAGACACCGTGCGGGTATAGGCGAACTATATTTTAGTCAGGACGCTAAGCTTGATAGTTAAGTTAGTAAGCCATGTCCTCAAGATTCTATTGAGCCAAGATTATGGTGATTACAAACTATAGTTTTTCAGAACATCAGTGCCCTGATAACGGAGATGTTGAGGAGAGACTGCGACTGTTCGTCAGAAGATAATGCTTAAATTAAATCTTCGTCATGATATTTAGCCATCTAGTATTCTCCTTCTATCACTGAGGCAACAAGGTCTTTTGCTTTGGGTGGCGGGTGTATAGCGATATAGCTTCTATACTCTTTACTTATCTAAGAATTCGGATAGGATAGTAAGAATATCTTTAAAATTGACCAACTAATCGTGACAATGGTGATGGTTAGTTGGCTGTAATCGGAGTGGCTGGTTCTGGCTGATTACGAGGGAGTAAGCACTATGAACAGCTTCAGCTATTGCCATGAGCCTATTCGGAGTAAGCAGTGCCAGATTTTTCAGCAAAATTATTGTTAAGAATGAGTAATCGCATTGAATTATTTTTATTATACTTTTCGCTATTCTCTTTTCTAATACTATTACTATTTATTGAACGAACATCAGCGGACTCTGATGTTTTAATGAGATATTTTAGATACGTTATAGAATATAGAACAATTTTCATATTAACACTATCAACTATAGCACTATTATTCCATTATCGATTTTTAACTATAGCTAGAGTCGAGGTGAATTGCCGAGTATTAGTCGGAGATACTGTAAGGGATATAAAGATTAGGTACTTTATTGAACTCTTTTCTATTCTGATATTATGCTTTATCTTATCTACTATATTTAGCCTAGCATTTAGCTTTCCATTACTTGAAAATATATACTTATTTATAATTCTATCTGCGTATATAATACTTTCTTCATATCTATTGAGGAAAAAATGAGAGTTACATATTTTTTCTTTAGGAAGATTTTCCTCAGTAGACCCATTTTTACTTTAATGACGATTATTCTAATATTTATATCTAATTATCTTATTTTTTCCGCTTCAAGGTCAGTGCAATCTACACTTGAAGGATATGCAGAGGTAGAAAAAATTAGCAAAGAATCAACTTTTATCGAGAATTTAGATTCAGAATCTATAATTAATCCTGATAAATTAACTAAAGATTCAATGAATGATATCTATCAGTTTATTAATAAAAACTATGAATACGCATTTTTTACCGACGGTCTTATAACAGAATTAACGAACAGTCATGCCATCGAAGTGCCTGCAGTATATATTAATAATAATTACAGCAGAATCAATGCTTTTCCCTTGAGTGAGGGCAGCCCTATTTCTTTTGATTATCAATTAGGTACACAAAACACAATAGTTCCTATATTAGTTGGTTTTGGGCTAGCAGAAGAATACCCAGTAGGCACGCAGGTTCATTTTTATGACCCAGCGCTAGGAAAGAACATTACAGCTGAAGTATCCGGAGTCTTAGAGGGGGATATTTCTCGTTCCAACTATTATGCACTAGATTTTAAACAATATTATAATTTCTCAGTTATTATACCTGTCAATGAGTCGTATCTTAACGAGTCTGAATTTCAATTTAAGATAAACGGTTTAATGAATTTAATTCTCTTAAATACAGATGAACAGAAAGCCTCTCAATTAGGTAGGTATATTAACGAAAAAATTGACACCAAGTTTAACTACTATAACCAAAAAGACAACACTGATTTTTACAATAATTATTTTTTCTCATCGATAAAAACTCTTATAGGAGTAATTACATTTATTTCTATTCTTATTCTAGGTATAGCAATTTGGATCTCTACATCCACAATAAAGATAAAAGTTCGAGATTTTACTATTAATATCCTACTAGGATTAAGTTACAATAAGCTTAAAAAATTATTTTACATATACTATGGTGCAATATCATCGATAAGTCTTTTTGTAGTTTTTTGTTTAACTTTATATTTAAGATACAATTTTTGGATAGGTAAAAAATCTTATCTTGTTACGTACGGATTTTTAGGTTTACTCACGATGGATTGGATTGGGATACTTTCAGCATTTATTTTTAATATTTTACTGATAATAATAGTCACAAATATTACCATGTGGAAAATACAGAAAATCCCTATTTCCATAGGAGTTATAGAATGAACAATATATTAGATTTATATCTGGATGAGAAAGTTTATTGTGCTAAAAGCCAAAAAATAACTCTTCTTCAAAATTTTTCCCTCGCTGTTGAGCAAGGAGAAAAAGTTTCTGTTGTTGGAGAGTCCGGCTCAGGGAAAAGCACGTTACTCAACATATTGGGCCTTATCGACACCTCATACTCTGGCACTTATACACTATTCGGGAAATCTACGCAAAAACTTTCTGATAGAGAGTTAGCAAAGTTAAGAAATAAAAATATTGGATTTGCTTTACAAGAATCAGCTCTCATTACTTCTTTAAGTGTTGAGGATAATATAAAACTTCCACTCATATATTCTCAAAGCCGAGGGCAAAAAGAACAGCAAAGATTTGAGGATATTACCGGAGCACTTGGAATATCCAATATCCTCACGAAAAAACCTCTTGAATGTTCCGGAGGTGAAAGAGCTCGAGCAGCTTTCGCTAGAGCGATTATTATGAGCCCACAGGTTATTTTGGCTGATGAACCCACTGCTTCACTAGATGACAAGAATAAATCAAAGATTATCGATTTATTATTTGGCGCAGCTCATGATTTTGGCGCCTCAATCATAACAGTAACTCACGATAATATTCTTGCTCAACAGCATGATCGTGTCATCCAGTTAGAAAGAAAAGAATACTAACGTTTTAACTTTCACTTTTTTCTTTACTAGAACATGGGAGGTGAAATACGACTTCTTGTCATCAAGTTTATCGATCTACGAGGTCAGAACGCACAGACCATATAGCGACATCGGCGGAGCCTTGTACAACGTTCACACCAGAAACAGGTAGCCATACCCCACCGTCTCCCACGGAGTACTCCCCCGAATACACAACAGAAACATTCACCTGCACATTACCGGTAGAAGAATACTGATGACTTGTTGGTGTTTGCTCATCCCATACTCCATCACCTAGAACTTTCCCAGGTGAGCTAAGCACACCCGAGGACGTACCATCACCATAATCAAATACATAACCCACGGGCACGGCACGAACTTTTACAGGAAACCCAAGAACCTCCACCTCAAAATCTTGAGGGTGAGCTTTGACCATAAAGTTTGTATGGTAGTTCACCAAAGTATCAGCGCCCGGTTCAACAACAATCTCGGGCGCGTCAAGAACTAATCGTTCAAAATCTTCACCAGAAAACACCGGAAATTCAATGACGTCAGAGTCCGACTCGGCTTCGGTATTATCAGCACCAGATGGGTCTGGTGCGCCTCCTGCTGGGCGAGAACCACGAGACGGGCACCATGTTTTACCAGTATCTGACCAACCATTGCCAGAAGAAGATTGAACCCGATGCGCAACATCATCAGCAAAAAGCCCGCAACGAGGAGGCACACAACGTTTCTTACCGTCACAATAGCGAACAAGACGATACTCTATCTGCGGACCAGCATATGAAATCGCACTCTGTCCACCCGACGAATTAGCGATAATGGGAATACCGGTAGGAGTGATATACGCATTCGGAGGAGCTTGAGGATGAGCCTTTCGGCGAGACGTTAGAGGGGATGAGAAAGTTCCAGATATCTCAATAATCGATTCGTAAGAATCCCCGGTATATTTCCTCTTCTCCTCAGCGTTAGAAGCCGGTAAAGAATAAGAAACTAAAAAAATAACTGAAAAAAGTACCAGAAATATCTTCTTAGCTATCATAGTCAATGCCTTCGACTGCGGTAAGACCTAAGAAAACCCAGCGTCCCTCATCATAATATATTTCATTATTAATAAGCTTATCTTCGTTACCTCCACCTTCTATCGTGGAGCAACCCCTATCTTTCTCACAAAAAGTACCATCCGGTGTGTGAGTAGAAATTAGTATTCTATAAATTCCATCAGGAGAAATCACCAAATTATCAGTGTAATACTTTGTATTAGGTCTCTCTCTGAAAAGCCAATTCCCACTTGCGTAATCTGAATGAAGCCTTTGATAAAAATCGTGTTCCTTCACGTTCTGAGCATCGGTTAACTCTTTTATTCCTGATATATCACCTGTTAATACTGCATATTGACGCATATCAAGCCAATAGTCCAGAAATGCTAAGGCACCTTCTAAGGTCTCTTCACGAGCAGCCTCAGGAAAAACAGGCTTCGGCACGTTAAACGCACGATGCTTTACAGAAGCCGCAACATACTCACCAGCATCAACTTTCTTTTGTTCCTCTACTGTCAGACCAGACTCGTTAACATCATCAGGTGATGTAGAAGCATTTTCGGATTCTGACGTAGATGAAGTACCAGCTGAAGAAGAAGCTGACGCGCTAACACTTGCCGTCATGGAAGCTGAAGGCGAGTTCATCTTATCTTTTTCAGATACCGCTTCTTGAGTAGAGCATCCGCATAGTAGGGAACTGATACATAGCACTACGCTAGAACGAAGCAACCAGCTTTTAAACGACATAAGAGCACCTGTTTCATAAGGGAGTTAGTAGTCTAAGTTCAAAGACAAACTTAATTTTTCATTAAACCTACAATGAGAAAAGTGTATTGGAAAGAAGGTCATGGCTATCTGTGGATATATGACAGGTCAGTGACAGCGCAGAACTTTTTTCTTCGTCATTATATTCGCGGTTTAGCGCGCTAAAAGTACCATTAGCGAATAATGTATACCCTTATGGGGACAGAGTTTTTTGTTCTGGCGTTTTATGATATTCCTTATCAACGACAACGCATATTTGGTTGTGCGTATCACAATTATTTGCGGTTTAGGTTACGCCTCAACGTCGAGGGGAAGACCGCACTATGCGTGTCAATGAAGAAGATAGGAATATGTTATGGCTAGGTTCAAGAAATTACGTTTCCTTGCGGCAGCTGCGCTGAGTGCTGTTTTCGTGGCGCCGGTAGCAGCACCTGCTCATGCAGTAGTTGGAGGGTTCAATTCTAATCAGAGCGCAACTGTTCGACTATGGGCTTATGGCTATAAAGCACCGGACTTATTATGTAGTGGTAGCCATATTGGTGATGGATGGGTGCTCACCGCAAAACATTGTGTGGATGATATTGGTGTCAACACATGGTCAAGTCGTGTTGTTTGGGGAAATCCTCGTATTAACTGGAACCTTCCAGAGGATCAATACACCGGCCCAAATTCTGGTATCGACAGAATCGTCACCCATCCGGACGAAAATAAGGATATGGCGTTGGTGCATGTACCAGGTTTAGCTCAGGCTCGTGTGGCAACTTATCGTTTGCGTGACGGTGGTACCGCAGAAGATCTTAAAAATGCTCGTTGCACGGCGTATGGTTACGGCTTGTGGGAGGACGACATTGATTCTGAGAGTTCTTATGCTCAGCGTCAGCGAGGTTTGAAGATGAAGATTCGTTATGCGAGTACTTCTATTAAGAACTCTAATTCAGCGCAGCTTCGTGGTTATAACGACCGCGGTGGCTTCCTCGTAACAGGTGATTCTGGAGGGTCTCTTGTGTGCAACGGAGTGCTTTCTGGTGTGACTGTCGCTTATTGGCCTAAGTCAAAGTCTAATTCGTTTATGTCTATTTCTGCTCCTGAGCGTAATTGGATTCACCGCACTACTGGTATTTAATAATTTCTGATATTAAACGGGTGGGGCGCCCTCAAGACTTTTCTTGAGGGCGCCCCGTCTGTTAGCTATTGGTTAGCTTACATGTTCATAGGAACAGCAGTTTCAGATTCTGCTTTTTCCATTGCTTTTTGAGCTGCTGGATCTTCGAACATCTTGACGGGGTAGTCTTTACATGCGTCAGATGGTTCCATGAAGTTCTCCACAGTATTTTTCTTGACGATGTCGAGGTTTTCCTGAGTAATCTTCCATGGCATCACAGCGGTGAGTGGTTTGAACCAGCCGCGTGCAGGTACACCAGTGATGTAGTCCTGATGTAGGTCGTAGTTGTTGGGTGCGTAGATGGTGACAGTGAGGGTGTAGTCGCCAGGTTCGGTGATGGAGTCCTTTGGCAGGTTGGTGCCGTAGTGTGAACCATCGATTGCGTTCATTTCCATCATCATGCCGCTTGCAACAGTTTTGCCTTCACTGTTATCGAGTTTGTACATGAGGTGTAGGTCAGCAGGGGTTTCGTCGACGGAGTATCCCCAGTTGGTTGCGAACTCTGTTGCTTTGAGATCGAACTCAAGGTGCATTTGTGAGTCTTTGTAGTCAAGCATTTTCATGGTTGACTTGGGGTTGTCGAACATTTGACCTGGCTGGAAGAAGTGGATTGCACCGATGAAAGGTCCAAAGTCAGCTTCTGGTCCGGCTTGTTCCTGCAATCCACATTCGTCGGGACGTTTGTTGGCTGCTACTGCGCCTTCTGCTTCTTCAGGTGCAGCTGCTTCGTCACTAGCTTTAGCTTCTGCACTGACGCTGGCGGTTGCTTTTGCTTCATCTGCAGTTTTTGATTCTTCGTTCTTGGTGCAGCCTGCTAGCGCGGTCGTCGCGATAGCAAGTGATGCCAAGGTAACGAGGGTCTTCTTACCTAGTTCCATGGAGTTTCTCCTTAGATATTTATGTCGCAATGAATATCCGTACCTGTATGGTGAGGATATTTATTGTGTCGAGGGTTTTCCTCTTTTTACACCTCAATGGGTGAAGTTTTTGTGTGGTCTTTAGCTTTTGGCTAAGGACTGTTGTTCTTGTTCTGCTTCGCGGCGTTCACGGCGCTCTCGTAGGGTATGGGACAAGATAATCCACACGCTAGCAACGAAGAGAATAATTTGTGGTAGCAGTGTTTCTGCTTGGGGGTATATTCCTAGTTCTGGAATGTAGTATTCCATCCACGGTAGGTTAGTGCTTCCAAGGATGACGTTTGCTTCTTTAAGTTCTTGTACACCTTTTCCAACGAAGGAGATACACATAATAAAGAGCATGATGGAAGTTCCCATAAAGATGGGGCGTACTGGTAGTTTTGCTCCTCCAAAGCGGAAGATAAGGAAGATGATTGCGAGGAGTGCAACACCAGCCACGAACCCCAAAGCTATCCAGAGAGGGTCGCTTTTTCCGCCGGAGAAGGATGCGGTGTAGAACAAGACGAGTTCTGCCCCTTCTCGGATGACGGCGAGGAAGGCTGCAAAGACGAGAGCTTTTGCTGCTCCTGCTGATACGGAGGTTTTAACCATTCCGTTGATGTATTGTGACCAGTTTTTTCCGGAGGATTTTGAGAGCATCCAGTTGGAAACGTAGAAGAGCATACCTACGGCGAGGAACATGGTGATGCCTTCGAGTAGTTCTGATGCTTGTCCTGCTCCACCGAGCAGTTCAGAAAGTCCCCAGGCGAGCAGGAAGGATAGAGCGATAGCTGCAGCGACACCGAAGTACACGTATTTGACGAGGTTTTTATTGCCACTTTTGACGAGGTAGAGCACAATCGCAACAACGACGAGGAGTGCTTCGAGCCCCTCACGTAGCAATAAGGTCATTGCGGTGCTGAAGTCTACCCATCGTTGTACGGTTGGATCCGCTTTTTCTACGTGTTGCGCTTCAAGTAGTTTGTTGCCGATGGATTCAGAAGAATCTGCTGGTGCTACTCCGTCAAGTACCATGGCATCTCGTGCCACCGCGGTTTTGATGATTTCTAGTTGTTGAATAACGTCGGGGTTTCCGGGGTCAGCTTTGATAGCTAGTTTTACGCGAGTGAAGCGGCCTTCCATTTTGACTTTTCGGTTTCCCGATAGCGTCATGGAGGCTGGCTCTAGCGAATTTTCATACCACCCAAAGTATGCTTCGCCGATATCTTCTAAGGTTTTGTTGTAATCCTTGTTTTTGTAGGCGGCGATGGCTTGGTTAATTTCTGCTGCCATGCACAACGCGTAGTCTTGGTGGTTGCGTTGTGTTCCGTCTGGGTTGGTCGCACCTTTTTCACAGATTGGCAGAGTTTGCTCTGTTGCACTATTGCGTGTTGAGCTGTTCTGTGTCGGTGCTGCAAGAAGTTGTGTAGGCGATGATGATAAGAGGATGAGAGTGGCAAAGAGTACTGCTATTGCTCTTATCAGAATATTTTTAGATGTATTTTCGCGAAGCGAAGCTGTCAATGTGTTATTCCCTAGTCTGGGTTTCTGGGGCAAAACCCTAGTCGGTATTCAAGGATACTAAGATTAGTCTAACCTAATTGTCAAGATTTTTTGGTTCTGAAAATTTTTTATTGCTCCTATATGTTGAGTAGCTTCTACCTCAAAGGGGCTTATTTTTTAGCTTTATTCTCTCTTGTTTTCTAGGTTTGCTCAGGTTTTTTGTCGTATTTCTAGGGTTATTCAGACATGTGCGGTTAGTCTTAAAGACAGTTAGTTTTCTTCATTCGCTCTATCTTTAGGGAAATATCCGTGACTCCCCTTGTTCTTTGTTCGTTAACGGTTGTTGCCGTTCTTGTTATTAGTGGTATTGCTAAGGCAAAAGAGCCCCAAAGTACCGCAACTGCTCTAGTCAATCTCAAGTTAGATAGTTGGCTTCCTTTAAAATTCATCGCAAAGACTCTTCCTTGGGTTGAGTTATTTCTTGCGGCGTGGATTCTTGTAGTTCCTGGGACTATCGGGGCTTTGGGGGCCTTTGTCGCAGTTATTCTTTTTGCGGTGTATTGGGTTGTTATCGCTCGTGCGGTAGTCACAGGAAATACTGCTTCGTGTCAGTGTTTTGGTTCTAGCTCGCAAGCACCTATCTCCGTATTTACGCTTGGCCGAAATACTGCACTTTTTGGTGCGGCGATGGGAGCTTTGGTTGGTGCTGTCCAAACCGGTAATTCTGCGTTGGTTCAGTTTTTCTCTCTGAACAGCGAAGGCTGGCTATGGATTTTCTCAGCTGTAGTTTTGTCGTCAACACTGTGGTTTATTTATCGTTCTGAAACTGTTCCTGCATCGCCTACGGTAGGGAGATCTGATTCTCTCGAAGATCCTTCTGCTCTTGAGAGCTATCTTCAAGAGTATGACGGTGTTGAAGCTGAGTACATTCGTTTGCCTATTCCTTTTGGAACATTAGAAAATAGTGATGGTTTCCAGGTTAACGTACGAGAATTTGCTTCTTCACAGGCACGTATTTTGTTGTGGGTGTCTCCCGGTTGTGGCCCGTGCCAAGGTCTATTAGAGCAAATAGACGGCTGGCAAGAGCAGCTTCTTCCATTAGTGAAGATTCATCCTATTGTCTCGGAGCATGATTTGATTCCTTATCTGGGCCTTTCAGATACTTTTGAGCCGTTGGTTGATCCGCAGCACCAGTTCCAGCCAGCTTTTGGTTGGGGTTCTCCGATGGCGGTTGCGTTGGGTGCTGATGGTCTTGTCGCGGGTGGGCCTGTTCGCGGGCAACAAGATATTGAACAGTTCTTTGCAGATATCATTGCTCAGCTTACTGAACCTACCGAAGAAGATGAGGCTGTGTCTGCAACAGATGATGTTTTGGAATCTGTCGCAGAAAAAGATTCTTAGACAGTTTTAAAGAATGCCGGTAACGTTGTACGTACCGGCATTCTTTATATATAGGTTAGGTCAATATCATGCGTGATAAGTCGTTGTGGCAGATTAAGAAAGAGCAAAATCCTGGTCATTCTCAGTGGTATATTCAACGTTTTAAGACGATGCAAGAGCAAGGCGCTGATATTTTAGGTGAGGCCCGTCTGATTGATGCGATGTGTGCTCGCGGTTCTCGTATTTTAGATGCTGGTGCTGGTCCCGGACGTATCGGTTCTTATTTACAGAAGCAAGGCCATCAGGTTATTGGTATTGATATTGATTCTGAATTAATAGCTGAGGCCCAACGGGTATGCCCTGAAGCGCAGTGGATTACCGCAGATTTGGCGGATACAGCTGAAGTGTTAGGTTATTCTCAGCAAGATATTGAAGCACCTCAACCTTTTGACATGATTGTCTGCGCCGGAAATGTGATGACTTTTCTTGCACCGTCCACACGTGTTCAGGTACTTCGCGGATTCGCTACCGTTCTGGGTACGTCAGGTCGAGCTGTTATCGGTTTTGGTGCTGGCCGTGGCTATTCTTTTGAAGATTTTTTCTCTGATGTTCAAGAAGCGGGGCTAGAAGTTTCTCAGCGTTTCTCGACATGGGATTTATATCCTTATACGTCTGATGCTTCGTTTCTCGTCGCAGTACTAGCTGTTCCTTCAGCTTAAAAGATGATGGTGGTGTTTCCGTTAGAGAGGAAAACACCACCATCATTTTTATGGGTAAGTCTTCGTTTCTTTTAGAGAAGATGTATCTCTTCAAGAACTTCTGTGGGCAGAAAGTTTGCAGAAACGACGAGAGACAGCAGCAATAAATACACGATAATGGCTAAGGTGGAACGCCACTGGGGGTGTAATTCGTTAAAGCTCACAAGACCGGGGTGTTGTTTATTCATCTGCAAAACGTTGATGTTCGGGTACATCACGGTTTGCGGTGAGATATCGCCACTAATCTTTTTCATCGTTTTTTTGTCCCAGATTCTTCCGTCCATGCGGAAGATTCTTTTTTTCTGTGCGTTAGTAGCCCAGAGTGCTGGTACTCCACGGTGCCCTAAACTTTTAAGACCTTTTTGGGCTTTGTGCACCGATTTTTTTCCGATGAGACGTTCAGCAAAAATTGTTTGGTGAATTTCGTTGAGCTCAATGGTTCTCCACCCGAAGGTTCGCCCCATCAGAAAATGTGTTTTCGTGCGCACTGCAATAGTTGGTTTCAGAAATGAGTACACGGACAGCGCTGCGGCTAAGACAACAAACACAAGAATAACGGTGTAAGGCAGGGCAAGGCGCCGACGCGCAAGTAGTAGACCGATAGCAATAATGACAAGTGATGGAGGAACTGCTGCTATCAGTCGGCGATGGTATGAACTGATACGCGGATGATAGGTTGCAAGAATTTCGCCGTATTTT
Organism: Rothia sp. P7208; assembly: GCF_048512915.1. NCBI lineage: Bacteria > Bacillati > Actinomycetota > Actinomycetes > Micrococcales > Micrococcaceae > Rothia > Rothia sp. P7208. The sequence goes on along the minus strand of NZ_JBLXXW010000008.1, from coordinate 17,883 downwards.
TCAGGGACCTGATGGATATGTTCTGCCATAGGTTCATCTTATTAGTTTCTTCTCTACACAGGCGCTTCTTTTTCTGTGTTCTTTGCTGAGTTCTCTCACACTGATTTTCTGGGCTACATTAGTGGTATGCGTTTTCGTTCTTCTGTTGATCGTATCTTAGCTTTTTGGGTTATTGGAATGTTCTGTGCAATAGCTCTGGCATTGATTTCTTTGACCCTTATTAACCGGTTAGTGTACGCACCAGAAGGGCAAGTACATCAGTATTTTCAGGCTCTTGAACGTGGCAAAGGAGACCATGCTTTGGGTATTCTTGATGCTCATGTTCCTGATGCTGATGGGACCTTACTTGATGGTAAAGCATTAAAAAATTCTGTATCAGAGATTAAAAATTTTTCAATTATTGGTAGTGCTATTACTGATGGGGGTTCTAAAGCACAGGTAGATGTCGAGTACGTTGTTGATGGTTCAACATATCGCAGTAGTTTTCATCTCACAAAGGTGGGCTCTCATTGGGGCGTCTTTGACCAATGGCATATCGACCCTCAAACTCTTCCTATTATTAGATTGCAAGCACCAGCAGTGCACAGTGCAAGTATTAATGGGGTGAAGGTGGGTATTGATTCAGCATCTCAGAATTTCGCGGTTCTTTACCCTGGTGTTTTTTCTATAACGTATGAATCGTCTCTGTATTCTGCTGAGCAGCAAAAAGTTCTTATCAGGGGGAATGACCCTCATGAAACAACAGTAGTTTTACGTCTTGTACCGAGTGAGAACGCCCAGAATTCTATTACGTCACAGGTTTCAGCAGATTTGAATGAGTGTGCGTCAAATAATTCTCTATTTCCCGTAAATTGTCCTTTTGAATATGATTTTACGGGACGTGTTCAAGGAAATGTCTCATGGACTATTCAGAAATACCCTACGACTAAGGCCGTTATTAATGATGAGGGGCGGTGGGTGTTGCCTTCATCTTCAGGAATAGCTCAAATTTCGTTTACCGAGCTTAATCTTTATACGGGTCAACAGCACAAAGTAAAAGAAGATGTTCCTTTTACTTTTTCTGCTGATTTAGATGTATCAGACCATGAAGTAGTTGTGCGACCTCGTTTTTAGTTCTAGATTTTATAAAAAAGGTTTTAGGTACATCAAGACAATGATGTGCCTAAAACCTTTTTCTTAGGAGTTTATACCTCGTAAGTCAAGAGTTAATATTTCTTCTCCAACTCCATCAACTACTACAGGAATACCCCAGTCTTGTTGGTAGAGGTGACAAGCTGCGTGTTCAGGAATTTCTTGTCCTTCTTCCCCATCACAAGCAGCAGCTCGAGCAGTAATATGTAGTACCGCATTACTAATTTGTGGGTTGAGAGTTAACGAACGTTGTAGTCCTTGGGATGTTCCGGCTCCTGAAAGGATGAATTCTTCAGGCGTCGAAGATACCTGTAATTGGGTGGGGTCTCCCCAACGGTAATCAAGTTTTTGTCCCGTTGGCGCACTAAAACGGGCTACCAGTTGCAGGCTCTCCCCTTTGAGGGAGGTCGCTGGGCGTGCTGTTTGTGATGATCCTTCATCAATTTTTTGTGTATTTTCAGGGATATTGATGCGGATGAGTTGGTGTGCGTTAGCTTCTACTACGATCAGGCGAGCGCCGGTGTCTGTATGTTCTATGAGGACGTCTGAGGGTTCGTCTAGGTCGCGGATGAGCGTTGTTACTTCTTGTGTTTCGGGTTGGTATCGGCGGATGGCACCATTGTAGGTGTCAGCGATAGCTATTGATCCGTCGGGTAGGGCGGTGAGCCCGAGGGGGTGTTGTAGTCGTGATGTGGTGCTGTGTCCGTCAACGTATCCGAAGTCGAAAAGTCCAACGCCTATGGCTGTTTCTATGTGTGGGGTGTTGTTTTCGAAGCGGATGAGACGAAGTGCGGAGGTTTCTGAGTCTGCAACCCAGATGTTGCCTTGATAGTCTTCTGCTAGTCCGGAGGGTTGGGCGAACCAGCTTTCTTGTGCTGTTCCGTCTTTGAGTCCTTCAGCTCCTGTTCCGGCGAATACACGGATTTTATTGGTGTGTGGGTTGTAGCTGAAGAGTTGTTGTGTTCCGGCCATGGCGATGATGAATTCTTGTGCTTGGTGTGACCATGTGATGTCCCAGGGTGAGGAGAGTGCAACGTCGGTTGGGTTGAGGTTTTCTGGGATGTGGTTGTGGTCTTTTGAGCGTGCTTTTTCGCCGTCGATGAGGCGTTGTACGCCGTTACCAGCGATGGTTGTGATGCGTTGGGTTTTCCAGTTGAGGGCGCGGATACGGTGGTTGACGGTGTCTGCGATGAGGATGTCGTATCCGAGTGTTTCGCGGAGTTCTTCAGGTACGAGGCATAGGCCTTGTGGTTCGTTGAAGAGTGCTTCATCGCTGTTTCCGTCTTTCCATCCTCGTTGTGTTGTTCCGATGGTGCGTTGCGGTGTTTCGAGGTCGGGGTTGAGTTGTACGAGTCGGTGGCGTGCGCTGTCGGTGACAAGGTAGGTGGTGGTGTTTTCCTCGGAGTATTCGGCGGGTAGTTCGATAGCTTTTCCGGGGAAGGCTAGGATGCCTTGTGGTTTGGGACGTGGGACGTAGGGGCTGTCGCCGTAGCGTAAAGTACCGGATTCTTTGTGTTCTTGGATGAGTTCTTCGACGAGTGAGGTGAGCCCTTGAACGTGTCCTTCCCCGGAGAGGTGCGCCACGATGTATCCTTCGGGGTCAATAACGACGAGTGTGGGCCAGGCTCGTGCGGTATAGGATTGCCAGGTGCTTAGTTTTGGGTCGTCGAGGACGGGGTGTGTGATGTCGTATCGGTCGATAGCTGCTTCGAGGGCTTTAGGATCTGCTTCGTGTTCAAATTTTGGGGAGTGCACGCCGATAGTGACGAGGACGTCGCCGTACTGTTCTTCAAGGGGACGTAGCTCATCGAGGACGTGGAGGCAGTTGATACAACACAGTGTCCAGAAATCGAGAATGACAATTTTCCCGCGGAGGCTTTGTAAGTTGATGTCTTTGCCTCCGGTGTTGAGCCATCCGCGTCCGGTTAATTCGCTAGCGCGTACCTTGTGTGAGCGTATTGTATTGTTCATTAGAGGTAGTCTTTCGTATCGATATGGGGTCATTGGTGTGTTTACACTATCTTAGGATGCATTTTTGTCTGAAAGTATTTCTTTGTTTGAGATAGTGCTTGTTATAGACCGTCATATTTTGTGATGTTGTGTCATATACGCTCTGTTCTCTTTTATTTTTGTTATTTCCCCTTGTCGGAGTAGTCTATGTAGCGGTAAAAACGCTTTCCTGATGGTTTTATGTGCGGGTTTGTGTTTGCATTTGCGTTTTAGTAGAAAGTAGCAGTTTCGCTATGTCTCATGATGGTGAGAGTTCTATGGAGTTAGCTTCCCATTCTGACCGTTCGTTGACGAAGGCGTTGAGTCCTCGTCATCTTTCGATGATTGCGTTGGGAGGGGCTATTGGTGCAGGTCTTTTGGTGGCGTCTTCTACTGCTATTACGGTTGCTGGCCCTGCCGTGATTCTTTCTTATATTTTAGCCGGAGTGATTTTGACTCTGGTGATGCGTATGTTGGGTGAGTTGTCTTCAGCTTCTCCGCAGACTGGTTCTTTTTCTGCGTATGCTCATCGTTTTATTGGTGCTTGGGCCGGTTTTACCGTGGGATGGTTGTATTGGTGGTTTTGGGCTGTTACGGTTGCGATTGAGGCGACGGCTGCTGCCACGATTATTTCTGGGTGGTTTCCGGCTTTTGAGCAGTGGGCTGTTGCTGGCGTTCTTGTTCTCGTGTTGATGCTTTTGAACCTTGTATCAGTTCGTGTTTATGGGGAATCTGAGTTTTGGTTTTCTTCTGTTAAGGTTTTTGCTTTAGGGCTGTTAATTGTGCTGGGTGTGTTGGCACTTGTTGGTGTTATCCCTCATTCTTCTGCGGGCCTTTTTCAGTTGATTGGTCATGGTGGGTTTTTCCCGCATGGTGTGGGTGCTGTTTTTAGTGCGCTTCTTGCCGTGATTTTTTCGATGTTTGGCGCTGAGATTGTTACCATCGCCGCTGGTGAGTCAACGCATCCTCGGGAGTCTGTGGTAAAGGCTGTAAATGCGGTATTGCTGCGTATTCTTATTTTTTATATTGGTGCTGTTGCGGTGACGTTGTGTGTTGTTCCGTGGACGTCTATTGTCGCGGGCGTTTCACCTTTTGTGACGGTTTTTGAGAGTTTTGGTGTTCCGTATGCTGCAGTTGCAATGAATATTGTGGTTCTTACGGCTCTTATATCATGTTTGAATGCTTCCCTATACAGCTCTTCTCGTATGCTTTTTGCGATGGCTTCGCGTGGGGACGCTCCGAGATTTTTTAGTGGGGTTTCTTCTGTGGGTAGCCCGTGGACTGCAGTTATTTTCTCGTCCTGTATTGGTATTGCTTCAGTTCTTTTGAATTATTTTATGCCGGATGCTGTTTTTAGTTTTTTGGTGAATACGACCGGCGCTACTGGTATTTTTGTGTGGCTTTTTATTGCGGTGTCTCATCTTCGTTCTCGCCGTATTCTTTTGGCAGAGGGTGTTGATGTGACGGCTCATACAGAAGTGCTTAAGATGTGGGCTTTCCCCTATCTTAACTGGGCGCTTATTGTCGTGTTAGTTGCTCTTTTGCTGTTCATGGGTGCGAGTGTAGAGCACCGTTATGAGGTTCTTATCTCTACTGGTGTGGCGGGTGTTGTGGTGTTCTTTGGATGGGTGCGTTCTGTTCGTATACCTCGTTAGCTGTTATTTTAATGTTGAGTTTTCTTCATTGAGTTTTTCGAACATTTCGTTGTAGGCTTTGAGCTCTGCGTCGCCGTCTCGATCAGCTTGGCGGTCTAGTCGTTTGGCGACTTTTTTATCGGATGCTGCCCATTGAATACCGACAGCTACAGCGATGAGCATGGTAGGCAATTCACCTATCCCCCACATCAGGGATCCACCAAGTTTTTGGTCGTCGATGGCGGATAGTCCCCATTCTCTTCCGAGGTTTCCGAACCAGGATGCAGCAAGTAGTGTTTCCATATTCATCATGGCAATACCAACAAATGCATGGTATCCCAACGTTGCGATGAGGAGGATAAGCCGCATGGGGTAGGCAGGACGATACGGAATAGGGTCGATGCCGATGAGCACGAGAGAGAAAATGTATCCGGTCATTAAGAAATGGATAATCATCAACTCGTGACCTACGTGGTAGGAGAGCACGAAATTGAGTAATGGTGTGAAGTAGACGATGACAATAGATCCGGCGAAGTTTACGGCTGCAAAAATGGGATTTGTAACGATTTTGGACCATCGAGAGTGAATAATCCTCAAAATCCATTCTCGTGGGCCTCGTGTTCCATCTTGACGAGGTTCTAAAGCTTTCAAGACGAGTGTGATAGGTGCTCCGAGGACGAGAAAAATGGGAACAATCATGGTCAGCGACATGTGTTCTACCATGTGTGCGGAGAAGAGTACTCGCCCATAAATGGCTAGGGCACCGGATGTGATGTAGTTCAGTGCGAAGAGTCCAACTATCCATGAGACGGTTCGCATGATTGGCCATGTTCCACCAGCTTTTTTGACACGATAGTAGGCCCATAGGTAAAAGTATCCTGCACAGCAGATGAGGAATACCCATAACCAGTCAAAGCGCCATTGTGTAACCCAGTGGGTGAGAGAGGGTTCTGGTGGCATGTCGTACCAGGTGATAATGCGTACAGGTGGGGCGTCTGTTGCAAGAGTTTCTGGAACGGGTGGGGCTGTTCGAGAGAGTGATACGGCTAGTCCGCTAGCTCCACCCATAATTATAATTTCAGCAATAATTGCACGCCAGATACCGATAAGGGGGCGAATCTTCCCCCGAGACATAGCAGGTATGAGGTAAAGTCGGTGGGCTGCGCCTATGACACCTAGCATCATGGTCAGAATAAATTTTGTGAAAATTATATTGCCATAGGCCGTGGTGAATAGTTCAGAAATATTATTCATACGCACAGCAGCGTTAATAATTCCCGATAGAAGAATAAGAATAAAGCCGAAGAGTGCTACTGCAGAGTACCTTCTGAGGACCACAATTGCCATTGGCGCACGACGGTTCAGAGTAGTATTAGTACCTCGGTCTTGTTCTACAGTGGTGCCGGTGCCCGCTTCTGGTGTGCTAATTTGCTGGGAGATGTAGGCGAACGCAATTAACCCTCCGCACCAGCTGATGGCTCCTAAAAGGTGGAGTCCGAGGGAATTGACTGCTCCCATATGGTCTGCACCTCCAGAAGAGTGTCCGCCTAATGCCATATCGACAATGGCTATTAGTGAAATACCCCAGGTGATAAGTAATCCTAGTAGTGAACGTACTGCGAAGATGAGCGTTGAGACAGTGGCTGCAACAATGACTGTTGTAGCTTGTTCTTTTCCTGCGTCAATATCGGTGATATAGCTGATGAGTTCTGATGCGTAAGAGCTTGCAGAGGTTAGTGGTCTTCCTGAGATGTCGGAGTAGGTAAGCACTAGCACTGCTATAGCGGTGAGTGTCCAAGTGACTGATAGTGCTGAGGCGAAGTTAAGCAGTGAAGTGAAGGGAGGGTATTCTGCTCTTTGTTTTTGACATTGGGTGGAGTTTTTTCGGTAGGTCTTTACGTTCAGAGTGGAGTCTGTAAATCGTGGGATGATGCCTATAGCAAAGATAAGAGCGCCCATTGTTGCCATCATGGCGAAGTTGTGAAGTACTTCAACGATAGGTAGTCCCCAACGAACAAAGGCTCCAGCATCGATAAGAGCAGTTGCGTTGCTTTCGCCGGTGACAAGTAATGACAGGATAAGTAGTAGCAGCGCTGATATGGGAAAAGACCAAATCCATTGGCGGTTTATTCCCCCGTAAGAGAGTGCCTTGATAAGGTGTGGGGTCTTCTCTTGAGGTGTTTTTTGTTGCGTAAGTCGTCTCTGCGCCATGTGCTGGTTGTTCCTGTGTTGTGGTGTGATGTGTGGGTTTGTTATGGCTGGGAGGGTTTGAAGAGGTTTTCTCCGATAAATCCATTTTCTTGGCATCCGGCGGGAATCGCAAATACTGCTGATCCGATGGGTACCGTCCAGGTGTTCAGCATGTCGAGTTGTGCTAAGCGTTTTTGGATGGGAACGAATTGTTGTGTGGGGTCACTCTGGTATGAGGCGAAGATTAGTCCGCTTTGGGAGATGCCTCCGGTAGTTTCTCCATGTCGTGAAAAGCCTGATGCGTCTGTTACAGGAAGGTCGTAGTTGTATCCTCGTCGGAGGATACGTTCTTGGGGTTCTTGTGGGCTTGCTCTACGTATGTGTGCGTAGGGTGCGATGACGTTAAATCCGAGGTGGTCTGTTGCCGAGAGGTCGGGTATGTCGTATTCTTTTTCTCCGGTAAGAGGTGCTCCGTTGCTTAGCTTTCTGCCAACGGCGTCTTCACGTGCAATTCTGTCTGCTTCGTCCCAGGTGTCTAGGTTCATATGGATACGTCGGATGACGATAGAGGTTCCGTTCTCTTCCCATGCGGGGGTCTTAGGGTGTTTTCCCCATACGACTTGTTCCATGCTGTTATCTGATGTTGTGGGGTTGACGGTTCCGTCGACTTGCCCAAAGAGGTTTCGCATGGTCTGCCCGGGTTTTTGGGATCCGTACGCATGGCGGAATCCTTCTTGTACCCATCGGATAGTTCCAAAAGTTCGGGTGTCTTTGAGTAGCATTCGTTGCGCGTGGGCGACGGTCATTCTGTCGTCGGCACAGATTTGAATGAGGAGGTCGCCGTCACTCCAGCGTTCTTGTAGCTGGTCGATTTGTGCGAAGGGTGGTAGTGGTTTGAGCCATGGTGGTTTTTGGCGGGGGTTTGCTATCTCGAAGATTTTTTCGCCGAATCCAAAAGTGATGGTTAGTGACGCTGGAGTTTCTGCGAGTTCTGGTTCTTGGTCAACGATTGGGGCGTGTCCTTGAGTTAGTTGCGCGGCGTCATCGGTGAGGATTCTGAGCAGACGGCTTAGCTGTTGGGCGTCGGTGTCGTCGTTTAAGTCGATAGCGATAAAATGCCCAATTGCTGGTGCTGGTGTGTCTATTCCAACTTGCCGTGCCCCGTAAAAGGATGTTCTCGATTCCTGAAGAGGTGCAGCTTGTTGTTTTTTTGCTGTCTCTTGGTGGGTTTCGGAGGACATCCTATGGATTGTTTCTGTTGCAAGAGCTCCTATACCGGCACCGAGGGCACCTGCGACGAGGTGTCTACGTGTTGGTGCTGGTCTTGTTTCTTTGTCAGAAATGTGTGCGGGGGTCTGCTCAGAATCACTCATCGGTTTCCTCAAGGTGGAGGTTTTCTAAGACGCTGTCATCGTCTTAGATGTAGTGGATATTATTGTGCACATTGTGGCAGCATTCCCTGGGAGTTATCTCCATCCTCAGACATGCCGTCCATATGGTGCATTCCTTCGTGGGAGTCTCCCTGTTCGTGGGAGTGTTCACCTTCTGCGGGAGTATGTTCCTTGCTAGGAGCATACTCTTCTTTTGCTCCAGAGTAGTCGCGAGCGACTGCTTCAAAACCAAACTCTTGACCGTCTTCGGTTTTGAGGGTGACATTTGCACGAAGTCCTGCAGGTAGGGAACATTTCATTCCCACTGCCATAATGTGGTTTCCGCCTGGTTCAAAGACAAAATCTTCTCCGGGGTTGATGGTAAAACTTGTCACTTGTTTCATCATCGTTGAGCCGGTAGCGGGGTCCTTCTCTGTAGTATGCAGTTGCGTATCATCAGAGATAGAGCTCGTCGCAGAAACAATGGTGATGGGTTTATCCGTCGTATTTTTTACTTTCCCGAAGAACGCGGTCATACCACCTTTTGTAGCTTTAACCCAAGTATCAGAAAAGACCAGTGCACTACTTTGCGCAGAGGCATTCGTTGTAGTTTCTGTAGGTGTCGTAGCAGTACTGCTAGCATCTGCAGAAGATGTGGGAGTAGCCGAGCTTTGAGAATGATGGTTTGAGGTATCTTGTGCTCCGCAGCCCGTAAGGACAAGCGCACCAATAGCGACAGAGCTCAATAGGACAGTAGTTTTGGGTGTAGAAATCTTAAACATGAGTATTCCTCAAAAAAAAATATAATAAAACGCTTTTAGGAACGTTTGGACGATAGAGAAGATGAGTTAAGAAGAACGTCGCTTCTTAAGAAGGAGAACGATAACGGCGACTACCGTAGCTAATGTTGCAAGAGAAAAGATAATGCCTTTATTTTTCTCGATCAAAGAGGTTTCTGGCGCATCCTGTTTTTCGGCTGAAACTTCGTGAGTTGCTGTTGCCTCTGTAGCCGATGTTTTCGGTGCACCTTCACCGACGACGAACTCATATTTTCCTTGAATGGGATGTCCATCTTCAGAAACTACTCGCCACGTAACGGTGTATGTTTCGTTAGCTTTTTTGTCTCCTGAAAGTGTCGTCGAGACATCTTTTCCTGAAATTTCTGGAGATTCGCTAGCGATAGATTCCCCCGTCGAGGTTGTTACTCGTACTTGGTTAGCTCCATCGACATCTAAAATATTCCCACTATATTTGAGGGTGATTTTGTCAGGTAGCTGGTTAAGGGTTTCTCCATCGGCAGGAACCGTAGAAATAAGTTGGTCATGGGCTTGAGCTGGAGTTATGGCTAAGGCGCTCAAACCTAACACTAATAGTGCGTATAGAGCAGAGATTAGTGTTTTATGGAGTGCACGAGATGGTGCTGTCTTCATATATATTCCTTCTATTGTGTTGTTTAGTTATGGAAAGAACAACGCAATAGAGGTGGGCCTCGTCGAGGCTGTGTAAGAAGAAGTAGCAGGGTATGGAGCGTCTGCTCAAAAAAGTAGATTGGCACACGGTATGTTCGGGGAAGGTGAATGTGTACCGGTAGAGTCCAGAACAGTTCTGTCAGGCGAAGGCTTAGGGCGTTGAGACAACGACGAATCGTTTCTTGTCCATAGCAGAACATGCCAAAAGTTATTGCTGCCGCACCGATGTGAAAAAGCACCATCAGCGGCATATTCCCATGATGCGCGTGGTGAGTAGTAGTCTCTAAATGCAAGCTAAAGTTGAGCCGTTGAGCTCCATGATGATGGCTGTGTGTATCGGTCAGTGACGTCCCGCTATATGCAAGCATGAGATGCAATAATCCTTGTCCAAGGAGTATTGCTCCGGCTAAGAGATACTTTGATATGCGATACGTACTAAACGGTAAACAGGCTAATGCTGTCAGTGCGGTGCAGAGAAGCCAGATAATGGGGTGAGGCAGACCGCCTCCTGCAATACCGTGGGCAAGGGCTCCTACTGAGGTGGAGGTTAGTGCGGTACACCATGCACGCAGTAGTTGTTCAGTACGTTCAGAAGACGAGCGGTCGAGGGATGTGTGTATCATCCGTTGTGGCTCCTCTCCTGTGTATCCAATACTTTTTCTAGTGTATCTGAGGTTTCGTCCTCTTGAGGTTACTGAAACATCTATACACCGTAGATATACAGAAGAGGTTGCTTCATCTTTCGATGAAACAACCTCTTCTGTAAGTCTTTGACAAGTTTTTATTTCTTGTTGGAGACTGCTGCCTTCAGCTTGGAACCAGCGGTCAGCTTAACACCATGACCAGCAGGAATCTGAATAGTTTCCCCGGTCTGTGGGTTGCGACCGGTGCGTGCAGCGCGGTCAGTGCGCTCAATAGCCATCCAACCAGGAATGGTAATCTTTTCGCCTTTGGCGACAGATTTCTCAAATACCTGGAATAGTGCGTCTAGCACACCGTTTACAGCTGCCTGGCTGGTGCCAGCTTTCTCTGCAACCTCTGCGACGAGTTCGCTGCGGTTCTTAGCCATAGTTGCCCCTCCTGAGACTTTATGTTTATCTAGCGATTAGCTTCAGTAGCTAAATCGTTACTAGCCAAACCTTACCAGCTTGACTTGGTGATACCGGGCAATTCGCCGCGGTGTGCCATTTCACGGAAACGGACGCGAGAAATGCCAAATTTTTGGAAAGTGCCACGGGGGCGACCGTCAATCTGGTCACGGTTACGAACACGTACTGGAGAAGCGTTACGAGGAAGCTTCTGCAATCCGAGACGAGCAGCTTCGCGCTCTTCTGGAGTAGCGTTTTCGTCGACTAGGGTCTTTTTGAGCGCTAGGCGCTTTTCTGCGTAACGTGCAACGATTTCTTTGCGCTGTTCGTTACGAGCGATTTTGGACTTCTTAGCCATGTCTTATCGCTCCTCTCGGAATTCTACGTGCTTACGAACAACGGGATCGTATTTCTTAAGGGTCATACGGTCGGGGTTGTTACGACGGTTTTTGCGGGTTACGTAGGTGTATCCGGTACCCGCAGTGGACTTAAGCTTGATAATAGGACGTACGTCCTTGGTCTTTGAAGCCATAATTAAATCTTCTCCCCGCGTGCAATCATTTCTGCAACAACAGCATCAATACCACGAGCATCAATAACTTTGATGCCCTTAGCGGACACGTTGAGGGTTACGTTGCGGCGCAGTGAAGGCACCCAGTAACGCTTCTTCTGAATGTTCGGATCGAAACGACGCTTGTTGCGACGATGCGAGTGGGAAATGCTGTGTCCAAAGCCGGGAACAGCTCCGGTCACCTGGCAGTTTGCTGCCATAGTTTTCTCCTCCATTTGTTGACGTAATGACGGTGCGCAGGCGGTACATACTTAGCACAAGTGCAAGTTGTATGAGCGTCCCGTCACCAAGGTAGAGCACCGGGTTATTCGCCGGGCTGGAGTGTATGAGACTCAGCTTGGGTGAGAAAACAAGCTAAATCCCCGCCGCGGAATAACGGTGAATAGTTCAAGGTGTCGAGAGGTGTTGCCACCAATGCGACAGCCTTAAATACTATGTAAATACTGGCTTTTATGCAACCTAAAACCACCTTTAAGAGTGCAAGATTCCTAGAAACTCAGCGCTTCATCGGAGTACTTGAGCCTCAAAAAATGACAGCAAGTGCGCCTTCAAGCCATACATAAGTCTACCACAACTTCACATTTTTGCTTGTCAAAACTGTTTTAAGATTATTTTATCCATTATTTCTACCTCTCAAAACAGCACTCAAGCCCGATAAATTACATGCATGAAATTTACAGTGTGAGATTAACGGCTTAATTTTTTCATGCACATTGTTCCTACACACAAAAAAGGTGTGTTACCCCAAAAAAGATTGAGGCAACACACCTTTTTTATCCAACCGTTAAAGGTTTCAGCGTAGAACGCAAGAAGCTAGTTATGCTTTCTTCTCACGGGAGATAACAACCTTTACAGCGTCGTGCTTAGCAGCGTTTGCAAAAAGCTCGTATGCTTCTTCGAATTCATCGAAGGTGAAGTGGTGGGTTGCCATTGCGCGAGCGTTGAGGCGGCCTGACTTCACCATGTTCAAGAGGTTACCAACAGTGTTGCAGCTTACGAGACCCATATTGATGGAGACGTTAGAAATCCACATCTTATTGATAGGAAGCTCCACAGGCTTACCGTGAACACCAGCGTTTGCGATAGAACCGAAGGGGCGAACGATGTCCATGCAAGTCTGGAAGGTTGCAGGGATACCAACTGCCTCAATTGCAACGTCCACACCAAGGCCATCGTTAGAGAGAGCCTTAATCTTTTCGATTGCGTCAGGATCAGATGCGTTAACCTTATCGGTTGCACCGAGCTCGAGAGCTTTATCCATACGGTTCTCGTCCATGTCAACGGTGATGACACGACCTGCACCGCAGAGGTTTGCGGTCATAATTGCGCCGAGACCGACGGGGCCTGCACCGATAACTGCAACAGTGTCACCAGGCTTGGTGTTACCGTTGAGAATACCAATCTCGAAACCGGTAGGTAGAGCGTCAGTAAGGAAGAGAACGTCTTCGTCGTCTAGACCCTCAGGTACGAGGTGCACAGAAGTTTCTGCGTAAGGAACACGAACGTACTCAGCCTGAGTACCGTCAATCATGTAACCAAAAATCCAGCCAACGCCACCAACAGTCTGGCAGTGTGCTGGCTGATTTGCCTTACAGTAGGAGCACTTACCACAGTTAGTAACAGCAGGAATGATGATGCGGTCGCCAACTTTAAGGTCGGTTACGGCTTCGCCAACCTCGGTAATGGTACCAATAGCTTCGTGTCCAAGAATACGACCCTCTTCAACTTCAGGAACATCGCCTTTAAGAATGTGGAGGTCGGTACCGCAAATAGTGGTGGTGTCAACACGAGCAATAACGTCGGTTGGCTCCAAGATGGTGGGGTTTGGTACTTCTTCCCAGTTACGCTTGCCGGGACCGTGGTAAACGAGTGCCTTCATAAGGTCTACTCCTCCAATAAATGTCTAGTGTGTTGCCCGTGATGGTACTCGGGCGTTTTCCATCTACACATAAGGATAGCCCCCTGTGTTACGCCACACAATACTAACTCGTACTTACTTTTTTCCCACTAAGTTACATATTGTCGCCAAGCCATAAAAACAATACTTTCACATGGGAAAACTTTTTATGCAAAAATAAAAATCTATAAAAAAATTTTTATACCTTAACTCAAGCTGTTTCATAGAAACATACAAGAAAACCTCGGTGTGTCGCATAAAAACTTAAGGTAAATAAGCCCCTAAAACCCTCATTTATAAGAGGTGAAAATAACCTTTATTGAAAAGTATTAAAGTCATGACATTAATACAATTAATATTGGCTTTTCAACAAAAATCAACAGTAAGAAAGCCCCAAGATTTAAACTATCTAGGTATTCTACGAGTAGCGATTCTAGCCCAAAAATAACACCCAAAATTATGAATGACGGCGAGAAGATTCCTTATACAGAAGCAAAGATACGGATACAAGCGCAATAATAGCTAGAGCATCTGCGATGAGGACCAGAACGCTATTACTCTCCCCGCTACACCTGAACAGCATAGAAGCTCCTACCACGCAATAAAGAGGCAGAAGAGTCTTAACCGTTAGGAAAATTCGTTCTCTCAAAACCCAATAAAGATAGAGCACCAGCAGAAAGACAAAAGAAACGGCAGCAACAATAGAATGAGGAGCATGAAAACTCGCCAAATACGTAGACCAAAGCATCAGCACAACCAGTAAAACAACGGTCAAAGCTTTATTACCGCCTGTTGTCGTGAACATTGTATTTTCTCCTCCCCTTATATCAGCCTATTCGTCGGAATAACCATACACATACCATTTTTATCGATCGAGCACCGATAAGCATAGATATTTTCATATAGCCCTCAGAACCAGGTAGAAGCAGGTAGAACCAGGTAGAACCAGGTAGAACCACATTACCAAGGATGTACACAAGAAAATACACAAGGATTATTCATCTTATTTTTTCAATAAATACTTGAGGTGCACATCAAAGCTATTTAACACAACAAAGATTGAGGTGAACTGCCCAAACATAACTATCATAGATAATCTCTGAGTACTTCATTGGGGTGTATTCAATGCGAGTTCCACCTATAATGGCATACGTTCGATGCCTACTTGTAGCATCATTTTTCAAGGAGTGCATAATAGAAATGAAGATGTAATTTCCACTCAGCCCCGCTGAGACGTAACCTCAATTTTTCTACGTCACGGAGATTACTATGCCCTCTATTACTCTTAACACCGTCTCATTTTCTTACGGATCTCGCCAAATACTTAATCGCGTAAATCTTCACGTTGCTGAAAGCGAACGAGTATTTATTATTGGCCCCAATGGCAGCGGAAAGACAACACTACTTAAAGTCGCTTCTGGAGAATTATCACCTACTTCAGGGCAGGTAGTCCCCACCCCATCACAACATTTTGTGCCCGACCCCAATCATTTCGTAGGTCAAGTCAACGACTACTTTGATACCGCATTTGCACCCATCAGAGATTTATCGGCACGTTTTAATCAGATATTGGCTTCGTTATCTGAAGGTGACAGTACATTAGAAACCGAATACGACCATGTTCTTGCTGAAATGACTGCACGAGATGTATGGTCATTAGACTCTCGGCTAGCAGAGACTCTCACTGGTCTTGGACTAAACATAGTCGGTGCATCCCTAATGGAACGTAGCCTCAATACGCTCTCTCCTGGGCAACTCGCTCGATTACGGTTAGCGGCGTTACTCGTCCTTCGTCCCAACGCCCTTATTCTCGATGAGCCAACGAACCATTTAGATGCAGACGCAGTTAGCTTCCTCTCAGATACCACTCGTCAGTGGGATGGTCCTGTACTTGTATCAAGTCATGATCGGGCTTTTATCGAAGAGACAGCAACCATCATTTATGACACTGACATTGCAGTATGGAGCGAGTTAGCTAAAGCACGGGGAGAAAATAATTCCAGCGGTCTTTTCCGCAGTCGAGGGAACTATTCGGATTACCTCACCGCGAAGAAAACTGCTCAAGAAAAACATGCACAAATCCATTCGTCTCAGCAGTCCCAAAAACGCAAACTTCAAGAGCACCGTCACGAAAGTATGAAAATTGCTCGCGGTGGAACTCGCCTCAATACTGCAACCGGGGTAGCTAAAAAGTTTTTTGCTGATAGGGCTTCAGCAACATCATCTAATCGCATGAGAAGCGACGAAGTTCGGTTGAACCGTCTAAAAGAGGAAGAAGTCCACAAACCTCGTAGCTACAAGTTACAGTTCCCTCCATACCAAGGTCAGCCAAGCTCGGGGATTGTTGTTTCCGTTAGGCAGGCATCCATTGTTAACCGACTTCTACCAATAGACATGGATTTATCGGCGGGAGAACACCTCCTTATCACCGGAAGAAACGGCACCGGTAAAAGCACGTTACTTAACTGGATTGCAACAGGAAACCCACCCATAGGAGCAGAAACAAACGGCTCAGTTTCACGTGATGATTCGATTGGCATTGTTCCCCAAAACCTCCCGAGTGAAGGAGATACCGGATTTAACAATAGACTTTGGCAACAGGGTGTCGGTGAGCTAGGTCAAGGAATTCTGCACCCTTCTATGTGGGCCACGCCCATTCCAGACTTATCTGCGGGAAATCAACGACGTGCTCAACTCGCTATCGTACTAGCGCAGAATCCCTCAATACTGATAATGGATGAACCGACTAACTACCTTGATTTAGACACCATGCAAGCACTCGAAAAGGCTCTGAGAATGTGGAAGGGAACACTCATTATCGCAAGTCACGATCGTTGGCTTATCAACCACTGGCACGGACGACAAATTCATCTTAAAGACAGAAGTAGCTTCAGGGGCTGAAACTTATCCTATGCCATACCAGTGAACCGGGTACATAAAAAATGGGCACTTGTTTTCTCAAAAATTTTGAAAAAACAAGTGCCCAGATAATTTTATTCCTAGAACAACGTATTACCGTTTGCACTCATAAGTGGAGCCCCCTACCGGATTCGAACCGGTGACCCCCTGTTTACAAGACAGGTGCTCTGGCCAGCTGAGCTAAGGAGGCATATGCGCTAAGGCACTCAACTAGTGTACCTGAACTTTAGATAATATGCATCTTCAGCAAGACCTAAAAGACAGGAAACACATCACAAAAAAGCGTTTCGCTCACATGCCTAAAAAGACTCATGAGCGAAACGCTTTTTAAAGCTCTACAAACGGCTATAACGTCTTAGAAGGTTAGAGACTACTCAGACTTCTGTTTAGCTTCAATAATGCCGTTAATCCATGTTGTGAAGTCATTAGAAGTGTACTGTTGTCCGTCAGCATAAACCGTAGGAGTACCAGAAACACCGTTATTAGAAGACTCAGGTGTCACAACATTCACAAGAGAACGCCATTTATTGTTATCCATATCGTCCTTGATATCAGCACCATATTTTTTAGCGATATCAATAATCTCAGCATTCTTCATGACTTTACCCTGATGCGAGAAAATCTCTTTCTGATATTCCAAGAATTTCTCTGGTGAAACCTGATTTGCAACAGCATAAGCTGCAGCAGCTGTACGAGCAGAATACTGACCAGCATACTCCCCATCAAGGAAAGTTAGATTACGAATTTCAAGAGTAATCTTTCCCTCTTTAACCAGTTTTTCTATTTCATCACCATAAGCTTTTTCAAATTCAGCGCAGTGAACACAGTTATAATCTTGGAAGATCGTTACACGTACGGGTTTCCCGTTGTGTGCAGCTTCCTCAGGAGTCTGTACGCCTAGAGGCAAAGGTGTTTCTTTTGCTCCTTCTGTCGCTTGATGCGATGCTGTTGCACTATAAAGGCTCTTGATATCGCGTGTAGGCTCATCAGAAGCCCCTTTCTCAATACCGTCAGCAGTCAGAACAATACCACCATATTTATTAGCTGATTCTGGTACAGGACCTGCATCCTCAATGGTGTTTTTCTTCGTTGTGATAAAGATTGTTGCCACAATAGCGATAATCGCAACAACAACCAAAGCGATGGTTGCTTGCATCCAACGCTTATTAGAACGTGCACCAAGCTTTGCTTGCTTAGCAGCGATCTGGCGAGCACGTTCGCGTGGATCAACAGAGTTTTTAGAATCTTCTTTAGACACTAGAGATACTCTCTTTCATAGTATTTTACGGATAATAGCCTAGCTGAGTTATCTCCCAAGAATAAACGTTATAGAGGCTTTTATAGAAAACTGTCATTCTTTCCACAGGAGTACCAAGTCGTAAAATTCATGGACTTGTTGTTAAATAAAAAAGAGGGGCTTTCACATAATTGTGAAAGCCCCTCAATATCCCGATAAAAACCGGCGGCGACCTACTCTCCCACACCGTCCCCAGTGCAGTACCATCGGCGCAAAGAGTCTTAGCTTCCGGGTTCGGGATGGAACCGGGCGTTTCCCTCTTGCTATAGCCACCGTAAACTTACAACAAAGTTTACGTTGCCTGAAACCTCACTTGGAGGTTAGTCGT
>NZ_JBLXXW010000007.1:0-91700 GCF_048512915.1 Rothia sp. P7208 | reverse complement strand
GAAGCCAGAGCCTGTTGACCCTGAGAAGCCAGAGCCTGTTGACCCTGAGAAGCCAGAGCCAGTTGACCCTGAGAAGCCAGAGCCAGTTGACCCTGTTGCTCCTGTGACAGATAAGGTTCTTATCAACCGTGGCGAACGCTGGAACGTTCTTCTTGACCCTGTCTGGGCAAATAACTCGTGGCGTGATATCGACACTGACGTTACCGGATGGTACAACGCTACAGCGCCGATGGGTTGGAACAGTGCTCAGCTCAGAACTGAACTCAACTCAAATATTTTCAAACAGCCAACCTCCATGTACACCCGCAAAGAAATTCAGATTGAGAACCCCTCGGATTACGTCTCCTTGGAACTCAATATGCGTTTGGATGACGGAGCTATCGTGTACGTCAACGGTAAAGAGGTTAAACGTTACAATATGCCTTCTGGTTACGTTGACGCTTTGACCCGAGCTACTGCAGCTCCTGCTGACTGGTCTGCAATCAATAACCCAGTCATTATTCAGATTCCTGCATCTGACCTTCTTGAAGGTAAGAATGTTATTGCTGTAGAAACTCACGGCTTTACCAATTGGTGGGCACGAGTCTCCTTCGACCTCTCAGCAACTTTGCGTGTAGGTTAATCGTGGCTCTCTGTTGAGCTTAGCTCTCAACTCATGCGAACTGGGGTGTGTTCTTTGAACATTCAAAGAACACACCCCAGTTTTCTCAGCTTTAATACACCTCACAACAAGACCAAATATTTCGTGATAATTCATCACCTAAATGATGTTTTCTCGGTACACATTGCCCCACAAACGTTGTTTTAGCTTGGTTTTTCACAGTATTCTCAAGATTTTGAGGATACTATCTAGTGTCACCGAATACTTCTGCTCTAGCAGATGTAGCCGAACTTTTCTCCGCATACACCACGCATTCCGAACAACGGTTTGCACTGACTTGATGGGCGTTTTTCGTTTTGACTACTCAACACACAGCATCTTCTCCACAAGGTTTCCGTGAGACTCTTGCAGCGTTAGAATCTGCCCAAAAACCTGGTCACGGAGTCCCCGCTTATACTCGTTGGGTCAACCGCCGCCTTGCACGATATTTTGCAGCTGCAGCTGTCAAATATGGAATCAGCCCCAACCAAGTCACCGCAATTAGCGCTTTCTGGTCCTTCACAGGAATAATCCTCATAATTTTCGCTCCCCCCACCTTCGGAACGGCGTTGAGCATCAGTATCCTTTTCGCTCTCGGATACGCCCTCGATTCGGCAGACGGACAAGTTGCACGAGTCACCGGAGCATCCTCCCCCGCCGGAGAATGGCTAGATCACGTTGTTGATTCCATCCGAGTACCAGCTGTTCACCTTGCCGTTCTTATTTCATTCATCCGCTGGCAAGATGACTGGCCGGTACAGGGCTGGTCTTTGTGGTGGGTTCCTATCGCGTTTACGCTACAGACTGTTGGGCATTTTATGAGCCAAATCCTTGCCGAACAGCTACGTAACAACCGTAAAACAGCAGCACCTCCTGCCGGTGGCGCACTCAGGTCGTTCATTAACTTACATATGGATGCAGGCACACTCTGCTGGATTTTCGTCTTCTGGGGTTGGGCGCCAGCATTTATCGCTGTTTACGCACTCCTTTTCTGCGCCAACCTTGCCACTACCGCGCTTTCTATGAAACGTAAATTCCAGTCTCTCAACACACCAGCTGAAGTATAGAAGAGGTCTGAGCATGTCATTTCCAACTATCTCTGCAGTTATCGCGACTATCGGTTCACGTCCTGAGCTTCTTCGCACCGCAGTACGTTCTATTATGGAGCAAGATTATCCAGGAGATATCGAAGTCATCGTCGTCTTTGACCATGTAGAAATCGACACGCTCAGCGATATTCAGGTTCCTCAAAACCGAGCCCTCAAGACCATTCCTAACGAACGTCCACAAGGATTAGCTGGCGGTCGTAACAGCGGAATCTTAGCTGCCTCTGGAGAACTCATTGGGTTCTGCGATGATGATGATTACTGGTATAAGAACAAAATATCCCGTCAAGTTCAACTATGGGCAGAGCACCCTCAAGCTATTGCTATCTCTAGTGGCATCACTATTCGTACCGCTGGTGAAGATGTACAACGATTAGCTCCGCAACGAGCAACATTTACAGATTTCTTGCAATCGCGTATCACGGAAATTCATCCCTCAGCCATGCTCTACCGTAAAGAAGACCTTAACGGCGGAAAAATCGGCCTTGTCGATGAACAGCTTCCTAGCGCCTACGGCGAAGACTACGATTTATTGTTGAGAGCCACCCAACATGCCGATATTTTAAGCGTGCAAGACCCTCTTATTCTTGTCTTATGGGACAGGCCTTCATTCTTTGCCGGAAAATGGCAATCTATGGTAAACGGTCTCACCTATCTTCTACAAAAATTCCCTGAATTTGAACAACAGCCTCGAGGACTTGCACGCATTAGTGGTCAGGTGGCTTTTGCGTATGCTGCGTTAGGAAATTCTCAACAGGCACGGCGCTGGGCAAAAGCGACACTTTCACGTGACATCACCCAGCTTCGAGCATGGGCCGCATACATCGTTTCCACCGGTCTAGTGAAACCACAAGTTCTTCTAGACCTTGTCCAAAAAACTGGTCGGGGGCTATAAAGCATGGCTCTAACGCTTCTTAAAACTCGTGGGGGTACACGTTTCGAACATCAACCAGATCCCTATTCCACTCAAAGTGTCGCTCCTCTTCCGGCATGGCCTCTTTATACACTTCTTTACGGTTTCCCCGTCATTTGGGCGCTTGGTCTTTGGCAATTTCTTCCGACCGTTCTTGCCCTCATCATGGTTGCGTACATACTGATTCGTGGCAACATTCTGGTCTATAAAACTCAATGGCTTTGGTTCGCTCTTACTATCTGGTGTGTTGTTTGTACAGTTTCTCTTCACGGCGGTAGCGATATCCTCGCGTGGGGTCTAAGATTCGTCAACATTTTTAACGTTGGCGTCTACGGCGTTTACTTCTTCAATGCCCGCGAAAAAATATCGGCTCAGGGTATGCTCGGCGGTCTAGTAACAGTATGGTACACCGTTGTTATTTTGGGTTGGTTTGCACTATTCTTTCCAGACTTCCGACTCATCACACCCATGAGTTATCTTATGCCAGGTTCTCTTTTAAATAATCCCCTTGTGCGTGATTATGTGCAACCACCATTGGCAGAAGTACAGCTTCCTTGGGGTGCCCCAGAACCCTATATTCGCCCGTCAGCGCCATTCCCTTACGCAAATAGTTGGGGTCTAGCTTTTACCTTCTTAACTCCCGTTGTTTTAGCAGTAATCACGGCGGCAACCAAGAAGCGTACAAAAATTATTTTGAGCTTATCCGTTGCGGCAGGTCTTTTCCCTGCTATCGCCACCAGTAACCGTGGCATGTTCATTGGCTTAGCATTATGCGTCAGCTATGTTATTTTCCGCCATGTCCTTGAAGGAAACTTGAAAGTGGCTTTCTACGGGTTGGTTGCAGCCATCATCGCTCTTATTGCGTTAGTTGCTTCAGGAACATTAGCTCAGATTCTAGGACGTCAAGAGTATTCCGATTCAACCGGTGGCCGTGCAGCTCTTTATAAGGCAACGTGGGAGGCTGTTTTAGACTCCCCTCTCGTTGGTTACGGCACATCACGAATGAACGTCACCATTGGTGTTTCAATGGGAACCCAAGGCTACCTGTGGGCTCTCATGTTCTGTTTCGGTTTGGTCGGGTTATTCCTCTTCATGGCCTTTATGCTCTATTCCATCGCAAGCACATGGGGTGTTAGCTCCACTACGGGTATTTGGATTCATTCTGTTCCCGTATGCGCGATCTGTGTTTTTATCTTCTACAGCTTTGACATCATGCAAATGACAGCAATGATGCTCTGCCTTGCTCTGATTATGCGTTCTATTGTGCATGAGGAGGGTCTATAGTTATGGCTTCTCTTGCAAAAAGTGGAGCAATCTCCTCTGTTTTTGTGATGTACGGGGCTGGAGCTGCATTTGTTGCAACTCTTATTGTTTCGAATACGTTAGGCACCTCTGGTGCTGGAGATTTTTTCCAGGTCATGGCGCTTTTTGCGATTGGAACATCGCTATCAGTGTTTGGCTCCGATACGGGTCTAGTCCGCACTGTTTCAGCACAAAAAGCGACAGGCCGATATTCAGCGATTAAGTCTCTTATTCGTTTTGCAGCTATCCCTTCGATAGGAATTTGTCTCAGCATTAGCTCTCTAACGATTGGCTATGCGTGGCTGATGCCTGGGCTTTCTGGGTCTTACCGAATGATGCTCAGCGTTACCGCAGCTTTTCTGCTCTGCGCAACCTTTATGACTATCTGTTTTGGGGTGTTACGAGGCCTAGGCAAGGTAGTTCTTTTCACCGCCTTGCAGAATGTTCTACTTCCAACACTACGCATTATTGCGGTCTTCCTTGTTGTGACGGTAGCAGGTAATGCACTTGCGTTGGCGTTCTCTTGGGTTATTCCTGTGGTCATTGTTGCTGTGGTTGCATTTTTTGCAGTGCGAGGTTCGCTACCTACAGAAGAAGATTCACTTGTTGAGAATCCTCTACCAGCAGAAACCTCTCGTTCTTTCTGGAGTTTTAGCTCCGCCCGTGGAGTTTCTGCTGTTGTTGAGTCTGTCCTTGAATGGATTGACGTTCTATGTGTAGCAGCTTTTGTTGGGGTTGGTGCTTCTGGTATTTATGGTGCGGTTAATCGTATGGTGCGTGTTGGCGTCATGGTCGAACACACTGGTCGTATTGTGACAGGGCCTTCTATTAGCGCGGCTTTAGCCGTCAACGATTACCCACGTGCACAAGAAATTTTTCTTGGGAATACCCGCGCGCTGATCGCTTTAAGCTGGCCTTTTTACCTCACCTTGGCATTCTTTGGCCCTCTCTTATTAGAAATTTTTGGTCACGGTTTTTCCTCTGGCGCTGGTGTCCTCTGGGTTATTTGCCCAGCGATGATGGTGGCTATCGCGGCAGGAGGAGTTCAGTCTGTCCTTTTGATGAGTGGGAAGAGCCGCTGGCAACTTTATAATAAGCTTTCCTCGCTTGCGGTGTCGCTTCTGCTCAACTTCACTCTTGTTCCGATGTGGGGCTTATACGGTGCGGTCGTTGCATGGTCGGCAGCCATTTTAGTTGATACTTTTCTTGCTTCGTATGAAGTCTTTTTCCTCGTTGGTATTCGCAGTTCTTTGTCACAGCTTTTACCGGTGATGGGCATTGCCGGAGGTATTCCCACGGTCATCGCTCTCATAGTAGTCCTTTGGATGGGAGTTACGTGGTGGGCTCTATTGCTGTATCTCGGTGTAGCGATAGCGCTCT
This sequence comes from Rothia sp. P7208, assembly GCF_048512915.1. Classification (NCBI taxonomy): domain Bacteria; kingdom Bacillati; phylum Actinomycetota; class Actinomycetes; order Micrococcales; family Micrococcaceae; genus Rothia; species Rothia sp. P7208. Next base: position 86,359 of record NZ_JBLXXW010000007.1, on the reverse strand, counting down.
ACTGCGCAGCTATTTTAGTGTTCAAGAAATCTATGGGATTAGAAAAACTTTTTAACAAACGTCCGCAACAAACTCGTGTTGGCAAACACTTTGCCACTCAGAAAGAGGTTTAGAAACTCATGGCTAGAAATACTTCTCGTCGAACAGTTGTCGATTCACCCCGAGCTAACGCCCGCACAATCCGTACAGTCTCATTATCAGCACAGCTGAAAAAGATGGTACGTCATCCGATGGTTATCGGTGTAACGGTTCTCGTATGTGTCTTTATTGCAGGAGTATATGCGCTCGTTGCAACACCCAAATATGAGGCTTCGGCAACGGTCTTAGTTAATCCTCTATCCACGAATCCCAGCTCTTCAAGTCACAGTAATGTTTCTATCAATACAGAAGCTTCAGTTGCGAGCTCTCGTGAAGTAGCAGAGGCCGCTGCAAAGTCTTTAAGCTCTTCACACGACGATTTAGTTTCTGAGCTACGTCAATCTATTGAAGTTTCTGCGCACTCTGGCACATCTATTTTTGATGTCAAAGCAACAGCTTCTTCTGCACAAGATGCAGCAGAATATGCAAATGCTATCGCACAGGCATATCTTGCAGTACGCTCTGATGCGTTACAAGATTCTGTTAACACGGTTGCTGCCGGAATTGAAAAACAAATCGATGCTCTTGGCAAAAATGGTAATGATGCCGCACGCGCTGCTTTAGAAGAGCGTCTAGCGCAAGTACGCATTACTGACACTAACGCTGGTCGTATTATTACTTCAGCAAAAGTTCCTCAGGAACCTACGAATCTAGGGTTCATCAAATGCATCTTTGTTGGCGTCATCTCCGGTCTTCTATTAGGTGCCATCATTGCATGGGTGCTAGATTCTCGTGCACGCACGGTGAACTATCGTGACCGTGCAGAAGATATTTTGGGAGAAGAAGTCTTCATGATTCGCGATACCCAAGATATCGAAGATACTCGCCGTGCATTCCGTTCTATCGGTGTCATCAACGGTAACTTCCATAAAGCTCATATTGCTGGTGCAGTTCTATACTCCTCGGTTCCACGTGTCTCTGACGATTTTGCCGCAACATTACGTCAAGCTTATGCGGATAAAGGACTAACGTTCGTTGACTCCCCTGCTTCTGTTCTTTCACAGAAGAAGCTATCCCCTTCAGATACTCCGAATATCTTAGTCACAGATCGTGGAACAGAACTTTCAGAAGTACTTTCTGCAGCAGATGTGCTGGGTGCTTGTGTTGTAGTACTTACTCCTGAGACTTCAGTGAATGATTTGGAAGAGTTCGTTAACGTTGCTGAACACATCGCAGATGCACATTTCTTGTATGTCTTCTTGACCTCCTAATTTTTCCGTCCATTTGTAAGGATTGACCATGAAAGTACTACTTGTAGCGAGCGCTGGAGGGCATTTAGCACAGCTGATTGCTCTGGATAAGTTCTGGAAAGAGCATGAGCGTACTTGGGCAACTTTTGAGTTGCCTGAGGTCAAAGCTGCTCTTGAGGGAGAAACGATTGATTGGGTGTATTTTCCAACGACTCGTAATATCCCTAACGCTATTCGTAATCTAAAAGTTGCGTGGAAGACTTTGCGACGGGAAAAACCTGATGTGGTAATTAGTACGGGTGCTGCAGTGTCAGTATCGTTTTTTGCGGTTGCAAAACTTCTGAAAATACGCACTGTTTTTATTGAAGCGTATGACCGTATTACTATGCCAACGATGAGTGCGCGTTTATGTTATCCCATGAGCGATTTATTTGTAGTCCAGTGGGAAGAACAGCAGAGGGCTTTTCCAGAGTCGGTTAATATCGGGGCAATTATGTAGATGTGATGCCCGTTAGCAATATGTTTCACCATTTTTATTTATTCCGTTTGTGAAAAGAGAGATACATGAGCGATTCTCAGAACATGGGTACTGTCTCACCTCAACAGCCTGATTCTGTTGTTGAGGTATCGGCTGATTTGAATAATCAGCCGTTAAGCTATGACATCGTGGTGTCTTTAGGTACGGATTATCACAAGTTTGACCGGCTTGTTGAGTGGATTGAGTCGTATCTTCTTAGCCACCCAACGGTTACTTGTCTATGTCAGCATGGGTTTACCGAGGGCACCGAGCATGCGACTAAGAATGTTGATAGGATGCCTCGCTCCGAGCTGTTAAAGATTTATGAGGCAGCTAAAGTGGTTGTCGTTCAGGGAGGCCCTGGGTCTATTCTTGATGCGCGTGAGGTTGGCGTTATTCCTATTGCGGTACCACGCCTTGCGGAGTTTGATGAGGTGGTCGATAATCATCAGGTTCAGTTCTCACAGGTCATGGAAGATAATGGGGAGGCCTTTATTGCCGCAGATGCGAATGATCTTGCGAGGAAGATTGATGATGCGTTAACTCACCCTCAGAAGTATCTTGGGTCCCGTCGTGTCCCTGGTGCGGATAAGGCCTCAGAGAACCTTTCTGCAGAGTTAGGTTCGCTGAGTCAGGGACAAGCCTCCCATGATATCCGTAAGTTTGTTCGCCGTTGGAGACAGGTACTCCGCGGTATTATCCAGTCCTAGCGTATGAGGGCATCATCATTCTTTTTATAGCGAAAACTGGTGAACGTAACCGTGATGGGAGGAACTTTTCGGTTAGTTTTATAGTAAGAGTTTTTATGATGCTACGGTCGTTATAAGAATATCTTTTTTCAATTCGCTCTTTTGGGAAGGACAGCTCATGGCAATTCAAGAAACAACTACGGTTAATGCCCCTATCGACCGAGTGATTGAGGCGTATGCTTCTGAAGATTTTGCACGTTTTGTGTGTGAAAAAATGGGTATTGGTTTTGAAGGCCTCGAAGTTTCGGGCGATACCTCAGGCGCATTTTCTGCAGTGAGCAAACGTTCTGTTGCGGCTGACCGTGTTCCTGATATTGCTCAGAAGTTCGTTTCTAAGGGACTTCAGATGACGCAGTCTGATACTGTTTCTGCTCCCAGTGCAGACGGTAGCCGTACGATTAGTTCTGATATTAAAGTTTCGGGTATGCCTGTTTCTGCACGTGCAACACAGAAGCTCACGGCCTCAGCAGATAAGACCGTTATTGAGGTATCGGGTCAAGTATCTTGTTCAATTCCTCTTGTGGGGAAGAAAATTGCTGCTGCAGCGGAGCCTTATGTGGGTAAGGTTCTTTCCAAACTTGGTTCTCTTGTCGAGCAGTGGGTTGCTCAAAACTAAGGTATCTCTGAGTGATTTTATAATTCAGTATTAAATATTGTGGGGGCTAAGAACCTAGGTTCTTAGCCCCCACAGTATTTAAAACGTCTTTTCTGTGTTGAGCAGTTAGTTACGTGGTTCTGCTTCCATCAGTTTGTCGAGAACTTGGCGGAGTTTTGTTGATGAGGTATGAGCAGTGTAGGGGAAGTACACAACGTCAACGCCGACTTGAGCGAAGCGTTGTTCTAGGTCAATACCACGTGGAGTGCCTTTCCAGTCATCGCCTTTGAAGAACGTGTTATATCGTACGTCTTTCCAAGTCTCTAGTTTGTCTTCAAGGACTTCGGCATGAACGCGGTCGACAAAATCGATATGAGAGACAATTTCCATACGTTCGGCTAAAGGTATGACGGGCTTCCGGCCTTTAGTAATTTCTAGAATTTCATCTGATACAACTCCTGCGATCAAGTAATCACAGTGTTTTTTAGCTTCTCTGAGGATGTTTAAATGTCCTACATGGAAAAGATCAAATGCGCCAGCAGCATACCCGATGTTCATAAATCCCCTAATACTCTTGTCATGGATGTTTTGACTTTTCAAGAGTACGTCAGGCACGCAAAGAAACGCCTATTATTCTTAGGCATAGTTTTAGGGACAACAGCCCACAAAACTAATCTTTTATGCGTTGGCTAGCCAAAACTGTGCGGTTAGGGTAGCTGCCTTATACCGAATTCAAAAGGAGCTTCTTATATTGTCTACGATTGAGCTTCTTTTGCCGCTTCTTCAGCAGCAACCCACGAAAGCATCGCGCATTTAACACGTGCTACAAAACGAGAAACACCGGCAAAAGCTGCGGCGTCCCCTAAGAGTTCTTCATCTGGTTCGATGGTTCCACGAGAACGTAGTAGTTGACGGAATTGTTCCACCATCTCGTTAAACTCTTCAAGGCTCAGCCCTTGAGCCATCTCAGATAGCACCGAAGCTGAAGCCATAGAAATAGAGCAACCATCACCTTCCCAAGAGATGTTCTCAATACGCTGTTTATCCTCGCTTAGACGAACACGTAAGTTAATCTCGTCCCCACAGGTAGGGTTATATTGATGGTTATCGGCGCTAGGGTGACCGTGGGTTTCGGTAAGCCCCTCCCCTAAACGTTGTTTAGAGTGGTCAAGAATAATTTGCTGGTATAGAGAATCTAATGAACTCATAAAGTTGTCTTTCTACGCGAAAATTTTAGTACCCAAAGTAGCTACGAACCTGCGCAAGCTCTTCAAGAAAAATATCAATGTCTTCAGTTGTATTGTAAAGATAACTTGATGCGCGGGTAGAAGCGGTAAGACCTAAAGCACGATGTAGCGGTTGAGCGCAATGATGGCCAACTCGTACCGCGATACCTTGCATATCAAGTAGCTGTCCAACATCGTGGGGGTGTACTCCTTCCACATGAAAAGCAACTAGCCCTGCACGTGGCTGCCCAGGTTCTGGGCCTAAAGCACGTACGCCGTCAAGATGATGTATTCCGTTGATGAGCCGTTGCCCTAGTTCATGCTCCCATGCATGAATTTGATCCATCCCAATATTTTGAAGGTAACGCACAGCCTCAGCTAGAGCAATAGCTTGAGAAATTTTTTGAGTGCCTGCTTCAAATTTAGTAGGGGCCTCCATAAACTCAGCTTCGGTCATCGTGACTTTTGTAATCATCGAACCGCCGGTCAAGAAAGGAGGCATCGCAGCAAGAAGTTCTGCTTTTGCATAAAGAACTCCAATGCCAGTGGGGGCGAGCATCTTATGCCCAGAAAATGCCGCAAAATCAACATCCAGTTCGTGAAAGTTTACTGGCATATGCGGAACAGATTGACAAGCATCAAGAACAACGAAAGCGCCCACCTGACGTGCTAAAGACACCAAAGTTTCTACCGGATTAATGCACCCAAGAACGTTAGAAACATGCGTAAAAGACAGCACTTTTGTTTTGTCTGTGATGAGACGTTCGGCTTCTTCTAGGTTGAGCGTTCCGTCTGTGTTAAGCGGTATCCAACGTAGCGTTGCCCCTGTCTTTTGGGCAAGTATCTGCCATGGAATTAAGTTTGCGTGGTGTTCTTGTTCGGTAAGAACAATTTCATCGCCTTCAGACAGTGCAAAAGGTTGTGAAGCGGGGGCACCGATACCAGCTGAAGCATTCGCAAAAGAATATGTGATGAGGTTTAACGCCTCTGTAGCATTCGCTGTCCATACTATTTCGTTCTCTTGTGCACCAACAAAACTTGCAACAACCGTACGCGCCTGTTCAAAAAGTTCTGTCGATTCCACCGCAAGAGTATGTGCCCCACGGTGAACAGCAGAATTTGCCTGCTGGTAAAAAGATTGTTCACTCTGTATCACCTGATAAGGGTTCTGGCTTGTAGCGCCAGAGTCCAAATACACAAGCCTTTTCCCATTAACCTCGGTGTTGAGAAGAGGAAAGTCCTCGCGTAACTGTTGCACTGTCTGATTGTTCAAAACAGTTCCTGAAGCTAAGGCGTAAGGGTGCGTCACGAGTTTTCTCCTCTAGGGGTCTGCTGGCAGATAGTCGATATAGCGATGATGCTCCGTGTAGCACATCATAACACCATGTTTTGATAGCGTGTTCTTCAGTGACAAAATGATGCTCAACGTACAGTCAGAAACCGCACCTTATCACCGTGTAAAAACTGCGTATACAGTAATTTTAGGAAGATGCCGGTACAGTATGAAACTTCTGCTGTGCAGCAACAAGACCGTCTGATAACAGCATATGTACCGCCTGCGCTGACTGATCAATAAGAAACGGCAAGGATTGCACTTCACTTGAACTAAAAGGTTTAAGAACAAAATCCGAGACACTCATCCGCCCAGGAGGACGCCCGATACCGGTACGTACACGGTAATAATCTTTAGTACCTAACACTTTGGTAATATCTCGTAATCCGTTATGCCCACCTTCGCCACCACCGCGTTTGAGCTTTATGGTGTCAAACGGAATATCTAGTTCATCGTGAACCACCACAATATTTTCTGCAGATACCCCATAAAATTGTGAAAGCTGACCTACAGGCCCACCAGAAACGTTCATATACGTCAAAGGTTTAGCAAGAATAGCACGTGGACCACCAATACCTAGCCGTCCTTCAAGAACCATTGCCCGCGCTTTACTATGGCGTTTGAAATTTCCGCCTACACTCTGAGCAAGCTCATCAAGGACCATCTGCCCGATATTATGACGGGTACGTTCGTATTCTGCTCCAGGGTTGCCTAGTCCAACAACCAGCCATACGTCACTCATAATTTTCCTCTAATTTATTATTTCGCGAATCTTCGCCAACAGATCAGTCATAAACAACGACGACCCGCACACCATCATAGTATGCGGGTCGTCGTCACCTTCATCAGTTCAGAAGGTGAAAAAGATTATTCTGCGTCTTCAGCAGGTGCTTCTTCGGCAGCTTCTTCTGCAGTCTCAGGCTCAGGAACGTCGAGTTCTTCAGGCTCAGAAACGTTAACAACAAGCAATTCAGCATCTGCAACGAGAGTTACATCAGCAGGAAGCTTGATATCGCCGGCAAGAACGTGGTTTCCTGCTTCACGGCCTTCAATATCAACGATGATAGCGTCAGGAGACTTCAAAGCGTCTGCCTCAACCAAAAGAACAGTTTCTTCGAGGTTAGCAACAGCGCCCTGTGCAACTTCGCCTTCAACCTGTACAGGAACCTCGATTTCGACGCGCTCGCCGCGCTTAACGATGAGAAGGTCCATGTGCTGAAGTTCAGGACGAATGGGGTGACGCTGGATGTCTTTAATCATGGCAAGAACTTCTTCGCCTTCAATGTCAAGGGCAAGAATAGCGTTTGCTTGACGTGCAGCAAGAGTAGTTGCGTGACCAGGAAGAACAACGTGCTTGGGATCTTCACCGTGACCGTAGATTACACCAGGGATGTCGCCTGCCATACGGATACGACGTGCGTATCCTTTGCCGAAGCCTTCGCGAAGAGTTGCGGAAATTTTGATGGTATCTGACATAAGAGATACTCCTTTCAACTGGATTTATTGCGCCATACAGTGTACTGACGCCAGAATATGATTCCAGTTCAGCCACCGTCGGGTTCGGACCTACCTGCATAATATTCTGCAGATATTCCACCGCCTTGGCTTTTAGGTGATGATGCTTCTTATATCTAAGAGACAACCGTTCAATTATGCCTGATTAATAGTATTCAGGCAAGGGGAGGTTTGGGGTATCTGAAGTCACAAATACCCCAAACGTCTGTTTTTAGTCCTGTAAACCGTCAAGATACTTTGTGAGCGCTTCTTGATGGTCGCGAGGAGTAAACCCAGTAGCAATGATTTTTGACAGGTCCATTGCAGAGTTCATAGGACGTGGTGAGTAGTTCTCAGCTTCTGCAAAGTATTCTGCAGTGGTTGTTTCACTCACGCGTTGAGGATCATGTCCACATGCTTCATACACATTTTGAGCTAGTTGCGCCCAGCTGATAACTTCGCCGGTGTTCGACACATGATAAGTACCGTAAGGCGCTTTTGTCTCGAGTAGATGTAATAATGCTCCAGCAAGGTCTTCGGTAAAAGTTGGTCTACCATACTGGTCTGCAACAACGGCAGGGTCTATTCCACGTTCTGCAAGTGAACGCATGGTGAGCACAAAGTTTTTACCTTCACCGATGACCCAACTTGTTCGCACCAAATAATGTGCTTTAAGAGCGTTAACTGCGCATTCTCCAGCAGCTTTGGATTGTCCATATACACCCAACGGCGCTACTGGCGCATCTTCAGAGTATTCTTCGGAACGTCCTAAACTGCCATCGAAAACGTAGTCAGTTGAGACGTGCACCAACGGAATGTTTGCTTCACGAGCGATCTGAGCTAGTGCGCTCACTCCAGTCGCGTTAACAGCCCATGCATCGGTACGGCCTTGACCGACCTGTGCGTTATCAACAGCAGTGTAGGCTGAGGCATTAATGATGGCTCGCAACGAACACCAACGATATGCTGCTTCCCATTGTGATGGGGTAGACATATCTATTTCTTCACGAGTTGCTGCGATATACGGGATATGACGTTCGGTAAGCTGTCGCACAAGCTCTTTACCAAGCTGTCCTTGTGCTCCAATCACAAGAATAGGAGCTTCTTGGACAGGCTCTACAGCGTCTAAGCGTGGATGATTTTTGTCTTTATCGGAAAGTTCTGCCTGTTCGAGAGGAATAGGCCAATTGATAGCAACAGTTTCATCGGCGAGGTTCAAGAAAGAGTATTCACCTTGAGCTTGAGCAGACCAGTGGTCGTTGACCACGTAGGTGTAGGCGGTGTTGTCTTCGAGTGTTTGGAAAGAGTTTCCGACACCACGAGGAACAAACACCGCTTTCTCGGGGCCAAGTTCAACGGTTACGACTTTTCCGAAAGATTCTCCAGCCCGTAAATCTACCCATGCACCAAAGATTTTTCCGGTAGCTACTGAAACAAACTTATCCCATGGCTCAGCGTGAATACCGCGGGTTGTTCCGATACTTGCGTTAAAGGAGATGTTGTTTTGTACGGGACCGAAATCAGGTAGTCCAAGTGCCACCATTTTTTCGCGCTGCCAGTTTTCTTTAAACCAGCCTCGATTATCTCCGTGGACAGGAAGATCGATAATAAGCAACCCTGGAATGTCGGTGGTATGCACGGCAAGATCATGAGTCATCTTTTATTGACCTGCTTTCGCGTATTTTGCTTCAACTTCAGCTTTGAGAGGTTCCCACCAGTCTCGGTTTTCTTCATACCAACGGATGGTGTCGGCAAGTCCTGATTCAAAATCTGTGAAGCGAGGTTCCCAGCCAAGTTCTTCACGCAAACGAGTGCCGTCGACAGCGTAGCGTAAATCGTGTCCTGGGCGGTCGACCACATGTTCGAATGCATCTTCTGCTTTGCCCATCAGACGCAAAATAGTGCGTAGTACGGTGATGTTATTTTCTTCGCCGTTGGCTCCAATGAGATAGGTTTCCCCAACTTTTCCCTTGTTGAGGATGGTGAGCACGGCAGAGGAATGGTCTGAGGCATGAATCCAGTCGCGCACGTTCAGACCTTCTCCGTAGAGCTTTGGTTTGATTCCGGAGAGAATGTTGGTGATTTGTCGCGGAATGAATTTTTCGATGTGCTGATAGGGGCCGTAGTTATTGGAGCAGTTAGAGATAGTTGCTTCAATACCGAAGGATCGAACCCATGCGCGTACCAATAAGTCAGATCCTGCTTTTGTTGAAGAATATGGAGAAGAAGGGTTATAGGGGGTACGTTCTGTAAATTTTTGAGGGTCATCAAGCTCGAGGTCACCGAACACTTCGTCAGTAGAAATATGGTGGTAACGGGTCTTGTATTCACGTACCGCTTCAAGAAGAGTGTATGTACCAATGAGGTTGGTATGAATGAATGGCGAGGGATCATTCAACGAGTTATCGTTGTGTGATTCTGCCGCATAATGAACGACAGCATCTGCCTGTTGTACGAGTGGATCTACCACATCGCGGTCTGCGATATCACCTTTGACAAGTTCAAAACGTGAAGAGTCTAGACCTGCCAAAGATTTTTCATTAGCCACGTAGCTCATAATATCGAGCACAGTTACGTGGTGGTTAGTGTTCTCTAAAAGGTGGTGTACGAAATTTGAACCGATAAAGCCGGCTCCGCCGGTGACAAGAATTTTTCCCATAGTTACATGGTACGGGAAGTATTATTCGTAGCGCTTACGCAAATAACAAATGCTACATTGATTTTCATGACACAATAAGGCGTATGAAGGGAATTATTTTAGCGGGGGGAACCGGTAGTCGACTCCACCCCATCACACTCGGCATCAGTAAGCAACTCACTCCTGTTTACGACAAACCAATGATTTATTATCCGCTCTCAACTTTAATGTTGGCGGGCGTCCAAGATATCCTCATCATCACGACACCAGAAGATAGCGAACAATTCCAGCGTCTGCTTGGGGACGGATCACAATTTGGAGTTTCATTCACGTACAAGGTACAGCCCTCTCCAGATGGTCTAGCTCAGGCATTCCTTCTAGGAGAAGAGCACATTGGCAACGATAGTGTGGCACTGATACTCGGGGACAATATCTTCTACGGGCCGGGTCTAGGCAATCAGCTCCGTAAATATAGCAACGTCGAAGGAGCCGCGGTATTTGGTTACCGTGTTGCAGACCCTAGAGCGTATGGTGTCGTCGAATTTGATGATGATTTTAAAGCACTCTCGATTGAAGAGAAACCAGAGCACCCAAAGAGCGATTACGCAATTCCGGGATTATATTTTTACGATAATCACGTTGTTGAATATGCTAAAAACATTAAGCCCTCTGCCCGTGGCGAATTAGAAATTACTGATTTGAACAGGGTCTACCTTGAGCAAGGAAAACTCCAAGTAGAAGTACTTCCTCGAGGAACGGCTTGGCTAGATACCGGAACATTCGCCTCTTTGGCAGATGCGACAAGCTTTATTCGCACTGTTCAGGCACGTCAAGGTCTATCCATCGGCTGCCCTGAAGAGATTGCTTGGCGTATGGGATACCTCGATAACGAGCAGTTAGCTCGACGAGCTCAGCCTTTAGTAAAGAGTGGATACGGGCAGTACCTTCTTAATCTTTTGAAATAGTTTTCAAAGTACTTACGTCATCACGCTTTTGTCCTCCTCGTGAAAACAATTACTTTTGAGAGTTTTCTATCACTCACTCGGGTAGATAAGATGACCAGTGTTAGAATGACGGAGGCTTATAACTATATTTATCACCACAATCATTCCGCCTTTTGAAGGTTTTACAACATGACAATTCTTGATTTTGCGCGTCTACTCCGGGTTAATTTAAAACTCTTGATTATTGGCGCACTCATCGGAGCCCTCTTAGGGCTGGGGTATTCACTCCTCCAACCTAAAATCTATGCTTCTTCCGCCACCGGTTATGTAACCGTAGGGCAATCTGAAGGTATCGGCGATGTAATTTCCGGTAGTTCAGCAGCAAAAGATAAGGCACGTTCTTATCTAGCATTGGTATCTTCTGGACCTGTTGCAAAGCAAATTCTCGCAGAAAACCCTGACCTAAAACTCTCTGAAGGTCAGATTCGTGGAAGCTTACAAGCTTCTCTCGAAGGAGAATCTGCTCTTATCCGAGTTCGTGCAACAGCAACCAGCCCTGAAAGTGCACAAGCATTAGCAAACTCTTCTCTAGAAGCAACAGCAAAAGTAGTCAATGAGTTAGAAGGGTCAACCACCGTACGCGTTGTCCCTCTTGACGATGCGACGCTTCCTAGTGCTCCCATCAGCCCCGATACCAAAAAGAATGTCGGTATTGCAGCGCTCATTGGTTTGGTTATTGTTTTTGCCATTATTTTCCTACGCCGTGCTCTAGACGTTAAAGTTCGTACTCGTAATGACGTTATTAAAGCTACTGAATCAGGTATTTTGGGTATGCTCCCAGAAACTGAGAGCCTTTCTGAAGATCAGGTCACGACGAACAAAGACGATCATGCTTCTCAAGAAGCAATCCGTCAGCTACGTACGAACCTCCGCTTCGTCAACGTCGATAAACCGCCACGCTCTATTATTGTGACCTCTTCTGAACCGGGTGAAGGTAAATCCACCGTAGCTACTTCTCTGGCGCGTTCTTTGGCTGAGTCGGGTGAGCCAACCATCATCATCGATGCTGACTTGCGTCGTCCAACCATTGCAAAGAAGTTTAAACTCGATTCTAAAGTCGGTTTGAGCCAGGTTCTTGCCGGCCAGATTAATCTGACGGAAGCCACCCGCCCGTATCATGGTAGCCCCAACCTTCATGTCTTACCGGCAGGACATACTCCTCCTAATCCTTCTGAACTTCTTGGGTCAGATAAAATGAGCAAGCTCATTGAGGATCTTACGAAAGAGTTTAAGGTCATCGTTGACGTTCCTCCACTTCTTCCCGTTACCGATGCTTCTCTCTTAGCCCCATCAGTAGATGGTGTGCTTCTTGTTGCAACGGTTGGAAAAACCCGTAAGGAACATCTTGAAGAGTCCTCTAAGATGCTTAAAAAAGTGGGAGCTAACCTCTTAGGTGCGGTTATTAACCGTACCCCGCTCAGCGGTCTAGGCAATTCTTACTATGGATTTGGCTACGCCGGAACCTATGGCGGATATACTTCCTACTACGGTTCTGATAAAGAGAAAACCAAAAAGTCAAAAACTAAACGTAAAAAATAGCGCAGAGCTATAAGGGGTGGTGTGGTACATCGTAGATACCACATCACCCCTTCGTTTTTGAGGTAAGAACTTTCTACCCCACATAGCAAGAGTTTTAGGGATACAATAGTGTCAATGCATAGATTTAGGGGATATCAATTTTGAGCAATGACTTTCAGAGTAATAGTTCGACGATAGAGCAACAGGTTTCTTTACCTGTGCGTATTCGCTTATCTCATGCTTATTTTCAGCATCTAGCTGATCTCAACGGTATCGATATCCTACATATTAAAGGTTATGCTTTCGAACGAGAAGCTTACCGCCTAGGTAGAACGAGCACTGACGTTGATGTGTTAGTGCGACCTGCGCATGTAGAACGTTTTATCTATATTTTGAATCAGGCGGGATGGCAGACCCTAGCTCATTTTGAAACAGGTTCCATTTTCGAGCATGCACAAACTCTTTATCACCCATCATGGGGGTTAACAGATATTCACCGTTATTTCCCAGGCCTTGGATATGAGAACCCTACACGAGCTTTTGACCAGTTATGGGAAAGGCGTCGCGTGAAAGAAATAGCGCATTACCCATGCGTTGTCCCCTCTCTGATTGATATGCAGCTTATTGTTGTTCTACATGGTGCACGAGCTTCTGCAAAAGTTAAACCTGATATAACGTTCTTAGATTCTTCTCTTGACGCTTCCGGTTGGGATAGGTTACGTGACCGAGCAGAAGAATTAGATTCTTTATTAGCTTTTGATACAGCGCTAGGAAATATTGAAGCACATAAAGATAACCGCCACTATCTCCTATGGAAGTCTGTTTCTGAGGATTCAACACCAGCTCTTCAGTGGACTGCTCGCCTACGACGCGCTCGAACGCTAGGCGATAAGTGGAGGGTTATCAAGTCTATCGTTACAGTTAACGAAGATCATCTAGCAATGACCTTAGGCAGAAAACCAACCCGTCAAGAACTTCGAGAAAAATTCTTTGAACGATTTACAGCTATCAGGAAAAAACGATGAGCACCCCACGATATACTCATTCTCCTTCTTGCGCTTTTGTTCTTAACCATGAGGTTGAAACACATCAAGAGTTCTATGCAGTCTATCTTGCTGATTTACGAACTTCAGAAATTATGATTCTTGAAGGCTCTAGCGCGGCAATCTGGGTGCTTTTAGAAGGCCCTATGACCTTAGAAGAATTAATGAATGAAATTAGTGAAATCTATCAGGTGCCCGTTGAAGATATTAAAGATGAGGTAACAGATTTTATCCAGTCTTTTGTTTCTAGAGGGTATCTCAAAGAAAACAGCTAATAGAAAAGAGTGGTACGAGAGTTTCTCTCGTACCACTCTTTTGTCTCAATACATTCTTGAGGCATCACAATGATTAGTTCTAGAGGGAGGCTAATTTCTGACGAAGTTGTCGAACGAATTGCTTTTCAGAGAACTTTTGAATATATTCACGAATATGCTGAGCGTCCCATTGTTCGGGGTTAAAAGTGTCTACAGCATGATAAATATTTTCTTGGGTTGGTTTCTCAATAAAAGTTCCGTTCACATTCTCTTGGATGGTGTCAAGATAACCGCCAGCTCGTAAAGCAATCGTAGGCTTTCCATAAGAGCCAGCCTCTAGGGGTGTCAGCCCAAAATCTTCATAAGAGACCGCCAATAAAGCACGGCAATGAGCATAGGCTCCACTCAGCTGCGCGTCCGAAACATTGTGAGCAAACCGGATATTATATTTAGCTATTTTTTTCAGGTCTTGAGCCATAGGACCAGAACCGATAATAAGAAGTTTCTGACCTAATCGGTTAAATGCTTGCACGACGTCTGCCACGTTCTTATACGGCAGAAGACGAGAAACCACGAGAAAATAATCGCCGTCAGCCATAAATTCTTCTAAACCAGAGATAGGTTCGGTTACGTCTGTTGAGCTCGTAGAATACGGTGGGAAGATAATTTCAGAATCCTTCCCGTACACATCAAAAATGCGCTGGCGAATTACTGTCGAGTTCCCGACATAAGGGCCCGCTTTCTGTGCAGCACGTTGATCCCAACGGATTAATGCAGGGCGAAGAACTTTCAATGCGGCACCAATTAATGGGTGAGTAGAACTCCCTAAATATTCATCACTCAGATATAGCCACCGTGCTGGTGAATGGCAGTAGATGAGTGATGCACCAAAAAAGTTAAAGCCATGCGCCCACCCTGTGCTGGAGACAAGAATCTTCTGCGCTGGTACGCGGAGAAAAGAACTCGCAATAGGCAAAATGGGTAAGGCCAAACGATGGTTTCGACGAAATACCCCTATTCTATTCAGAGGAGAGACAACAACCTTAGCGTTTTTAAATTCTGGGTAAGTATTCTCAGGATCATATAACGTGGTATAGATTGTCGCTTCCGGAAAAGCTTTATGCATAGCAAGCACAACACGTTCTGCCCCACCACGCTGTGTGAGGTAGTCATGAGCAATAGCGAACTCTTCTGTTATGGGTGCGGTGCGAGAGAATTTGCGAAGGAAGTTCTTGAGTTGGGGGAAAAGAACCATGGAGTTTAGAAGACCTTTCGGGCGCGTTGAGGATATGTAATTCCGGCATATCCAGCAGACTCTACAACAAGTGAAATAAGTTTTTCTGAGACTTTACGAGGAAGCCTATCAGCAACAGAATCAATAGCTGATCCAAAGATATTAATGGTTTTCTCAGTGGTTAGAGCGGCAACAGCTTTGACAGCAGTTCCCCACAAACCATGGAGTTTATTGTCCCCTAAAACTTCATCACCATGTTTATCAATAAAGATTGCCCGTGCAGCGCCAGAGTGTAAAGCTCTGGTTGCTCGTCCTGCAGTTGTTGTTGCCGCGATATAGTGACGAGATTCTAGCTCTGGCGCAAGAATAATGGTTGCTCCAGCTTGGTGGAGCATATATCCCATATCGACATCTTCCCAGCCGTAGAGCCGGTATCGCTCATCATATCCACCAACTTTTTCATACATACGACGAGTCAGTGACGCATTCGCGTTCCAGAAGTTCCAACGTCTTTCAGGAGAAACTCTATAGGCGTCTTCCCTAAATTTTACGTCACGGTGGTATCCATAAGCTCGCGCATAAGCATTATCAGGATACACATTGTGAACTAAACCAATCACTCCGGTCTCGCCATCACCTTGGTGTAGACGAATATGTTCTGCAATATAGTTTTCGCCCGGTTCGAGGTCGTCATCACAGCGAATGAGAATTTCTGCGTCAGCCGCCTGGTGCCCTGCGTTAAGAGCTTTAGAACGACCACGGTTCTCAGGAAAAACGATAGCTTCGATATTGAGGATGCCGCGCTGTTGGTAGGCCTTTACGACGCTCTCGGATCCGTCAATATCACCATCGCAGACAACAATGACTTGAAAATCTTTTTCTGTCTGCTGTTCTAGAGCGTCTAAAGGATAATGAAGTTTAGACGCTCCTCCCCTAGTGGGGATAATAACTGCTGCTTTATACATTTAAAGGTGCTCTCTCATGAGTGAATTATGTACTTTTCTGACGTTAAAATCTAAGGTTGTTAACAATATCTTTTAAGAAGTTCTTCTACACGGCCTTTACCTGCTTCCGGAGAATACCGTTCATGCCAACGCCAATAAAGGGCGTCTACGGTCTCTTGCAAACTATCCGAGTGAATGGCTAACTCCTGCGACATACGACGAATTGTTCTAGCGAGGGCTGATACATCTGTTTTAGGAAATACCCATGGGTATTCTTCACCAAGAATTTCAGGAAGAGCACCAGCGTTAGAGATAATCAATGGCACACGTGCACTCATAGTTTCGGCAGCAACGAGACCAAAAACCTCGTTAAAGACAGAAGGCACCACCATGATGTCGACGTTCTTCATCAATTCTGAGGGGGTAATCCATCCTAGAGTTTCTACGTTGTCACCAAGATTAGTTAAAGCTTCTTGTACCCGTTGTTGACTTTGTTCTCCGATAAAGCGCGATTCCCCAGCAAGTACTAATGAATAGTTTTCTTCAGGGAATGCTTGATTCAATTTTTGTATGGCATAAGCGAGGATGTCTGTTCCTTTGATTTCAGATGGACGACCCAGAAAACCTACTTTGACATTTCGTTGAGAGAAGGTTTTTCTATCTAAGGGCATAGGAACTTCGTTAACCCAGTTATAAAACGTTTCGGCTTCAGATAACTGGTTGCTCACAAAATCACTAGGGACAAGTGTTGTCAAAGCTTTTCGTCGTGCGATAGGAGCAAGGTATTTGAGTTTTCCTTCAGGAAGCTGATGCAAGTGAACGATACGGTCAGGATGCCTCGCAGTGGCAAAAGAAGGAAGAAGTCCGTTACACCACAGTAGTCCTTTACGATGTTTTTTATCCCAGACGCGTAGTTGAGCAATATAGTGTTTACGTGTCGTGGCAGGTAAAATTACGGTGTCAAAACCCTCATCTTGTGTAGCTTCAACCAAAGCAGATGGTTCGGCAGGTCCAACGACAGTGACGTGGTAGCCTAAGCTACGAGCGGAACGAGCAACGTTAAGGAGCATGATTTCTCCCCCACCGATATCGCCGTTATTCGTAGCAATAGTTAGTTCCTTGTACATCAAAGCTATTCCTTCTATGAAGATAGATTTTTACAGTTCAGGCCTTTCCACATTCCTTAGGTAATTTTGTTCTTTGTAAAAAGCAATAGCATCTTCAGGCTTCACCAAATAAGAAAGACCGATACCAACAACAATTGCCCAGGGGATAGTCAGAATAACTTCGCCAAGACGCCAACTACAAATTGCGAGGAGAACAATCGCTGCCTCAGCAACAATAATACGTTCTTTACCTTTTTGAGGTCGTTGTTTCCAGAAAACTGTTGCCAAAAGAGTAATAAGCAGAACCGCAAACATCCAAATCCACCCGCCTTCAACGAAGAGAGTGTAAAAAGAATTATGGAATAACCATCTGCTGTCACCACCAGGTAAGAATACATATGCTTGCCCAAAGCCTTGACCATGCCATGGTGTCTGGGAGACTTTCTCTAGCGTTGCTGTATCGATACGTGCACGTAATAAATCACTACCATCACGGTTTGCGAAAACACCCACGTGAGCGTAATTTTCTGTTAGGTAGTCCACAGCCCACACAATAAATGCAGCTAAAAGAATCTTTGTTACAAAACCAATTTTTTTCCCAAAAGTCAGCCACAAAAGCGCGAATATGTATCCGGCAAGAGAAGTACGTGATCCAGTTTCCCAGAGCAAAATACTGAAAAGTATAAAAGCTAAGAGCTTTTTCTTTCTATCATCAAGGTACGTAAAAAAGAGCAAGCCAATAAAAGCGTACCAAAGTCCGGAGACGTTCTTATCTCCAAGCCAGCCGGTCAAAAATCCAGTATAAGCATCCGGTGCAATACCAGTATAATATGCAATAGCATTAATTATCATGCCTGTTGCAATACCAAAAATCAAAGATCGTGCGTCAATTCTTTTATCGCCGATGAAAAGTGCCAAGAGAATCACGATAAAAATGCGGAATGCTCTTCGTAGAGTCTCATCGACTGTGGAAACACCAAAAACTACAGAACTTATTGTAGTATACGCAACGGCTAAGACCGCAATAACAATAAATAGGTTCAGA
Source organism: Rothia sp. P7208 (assembly GCF_048512915.1). Taxonomy (NCBI): domain Bacteria; kingdom Bacillati; phylum Actinomycetota; class Actinomycetes; order Micrococcales; family Micrococcaceae; genus Rothia; species Rothia sp. P7208. The sequence continues at coordinate 68,331 of NZ_JBLXXW010000007.1, read as the reverse complement.
CGTGGGTCGCTATAGTGCGCTTTTCGTGTTGAAGCGTGAGTGACGAGAATGATAGATACAGCGGATCCTAGAGGAATACCAAAATATGTTACTCCTAAAGCAAAAATAAACAGGCCATAAATGAAATCCGACATGACAATGCTGCCAACACTCTCTTTGAGATGTTTTGCTTCGGCAGTAAGAGCACCGTTCATACGTTCAGAGAGGGAAGCTGCACTCATGAGGAACTCACTTTCTGATAGATGTTCACGATATTAGCTGTCATTTCTTCTGCACTAACCCACTGCTGTTGAGAGGGTTTTTCAGTGTGTGCTTTTTGAGTAAGTTTTTGGGCAACAAGCTTGATGACGTCTTCACGGTTATCTTTAGTAATAGCAGGAACAAGACCTTCAGCGACAACAATCTCGCTGTTTCCGCCAACATCGGTGGCGATAGTTTTCATTCCAGCAATATGAGCATCAATGAGTGTATATGAAAGATTTTCCCATACTGATAGCTGAACTAGAATATCGTGTTCTGCCATGGCTTGGACAGAATCCACGAACCCTGGGAAATGGACTTTCGTCTCAATTCCAAGGATTCGTGCCTGATCTTCTAATACCTCACGTAATGGGCCGCTACCAGCAATAGTTAAATAAGCGTCAGTGTTATGTTCAGAAAAATGAGCAAACGCTTCAAGCAGTACGTCAAGACCTTTCTCTGGAGAAAGACGAGAAAGAGAAAGCACTTTTATATTTTGAGATGTTCGCTCCGTACGATAGCTTTCTAACTGCTTCAAAAGATCAGTACCGTGAACACCGTTCAGAACGACGTTCACACTAGACGCACCCCATTTACGGCGCATCTGTTCAGCCGTCGAACGGGACACCGCAATCGCAGCATCTGTACCAGCCAAGCGAACACGATGGATTCCTGCCATTAAACGAGAACGCCACGAGCTCCCATGATATACCTCATCGTTACCAGCAATACCATGCTCGGTTGTCACTAAAGACGGTACACGAACGCTTTTCTTCACCAAAGATTGCAATTTAAGACTCTGAATCACAGCACATGCCACAACATCAGAGTATGCAAGATGTGAGTGAAGGATATGAGGCTGAACCTGTTTTATTGCTGCTAACAAAGATTTAAAAGAGGTAGCAAAACCGTAGTCAGGGCCATACTGTGCGGTAATAACCTCAGTTCCTTGCTCTTGAAGCTGACGGGTGAGTTCACCTTCAGGTGCGAGGACAATCATCTGATAGCCGGGTAGCCCGGCACGTGCAGAATCTACAACGTGCCGGGCTACTCCACCAAATTCAGGAACCGGAATTGCCCAGAGAGCAACCGGCAACTGGGATGTGTCTTTTAGAGCCACTTTTCAAGCCGATCTAGAGCGGTAAAGAATCCTTCACCGTTGTTGATATGGCCCTGCCAAATTTCTGGAATAAAGGACGACTTAGGAGTCAGCTCACGAAGCTGTTTACCGAGAGCTGCCCAGTCAACATCACCTTCACCCACTTGAACGCCTTCACCGTCGACACCTTTGCCATCAACCAAATGCAAATGGATAGAGCGTGGTGCCAAAAGCTCTACCGCTTCAGACAGCGGAATCTTCAAGAAGTTTGCAGCCAACATGGTGTGTGAGATATCGAGGCATAGCGCAGTGTTATACGTATCTGAAAATTCTGCGGTGTCTTGAGGATCGAGGAAGAGGTTATGGTATTGCTGACCGCCCATCAACCAAGGATAAGGCGGCAGAGTTTGCGCCGCGATACGAACCCCAGAAGTATCTAGTTTGCCAAGAGCCTCACCAATACGCTCATACTTATCAGCGCGTGCAGAAGCAGGGATATGTCCGTCCTTAGTAAAACCACCCATAGTCACGACCATGACAGGGTCATCATCTACGGTGAAGTAACGGGTAAGGTCACGAGTAATGTCGATGGTGCGTTGAACCTCAGCGATGGAACGCTCCCAAATATCTTGGTCACGGGAGGCGAGGTCTACTAAGAAATCACCAGCAAAGAGGTCTGGCAAGTGAGTTGTAAAGCTCATGGGAAGCTTCTGGTCAAAGACATCGTCGATGTTGATTTCGAGATCTTTATAAGAGAAATGGAACTCAAGAAAATCAGGCTTCGAGTCTTCGATGAGGGGCTTGTAGTCATGGTAACGAACAGGAAGACCCCAAGGACGGTCAAAAGTGAAGTCTCGACGAGTTACGAGGTCATCTTTAAGATCCCCTTCAAAGAAGAAGGAGCCTGCTTCAACGTCACGTTGCATGGTACGTCCAACAAGCTGTGGCAGACAGTTCGGCTGGAGACCACGGCCAGGAGATTTAACAGCAACGTCAGCTTCTGAAACGACCTCGCCTTTAGCGATATCACGAGTTGCAACCAATGATTTTGCCAAGTTAACGCGGTTCATAAGTTCGCCGGTAGATACTTCACGGGGGGCTGCCGTACCAATAGCTTCTTCTACTTCACGGATTTGAGTCACCATTGCAGTGAATTCTTCTGGAAGCAACGAGACGGTGTGGTCGTTGCCTTCAAGAGTTTTATCAATAGTGAAGTGCTTTTCAATAATTTTTGCTCCGCGTGCTACAGCAGCTACAGGGACGTGATACCCGCGTTCGTGTCCGGAGTAGCCGACGAGACACTGCCCAATTTCAGCAAGACGATCCATATATGCAAGGTTGACGTCTTTGAACGGTGCCGGGTACGCAGACTGGCACTGTAAGAGAGCGTACGAAGCTCCACGGTTTTGAAGAAGTTTAACTGATTCACGAATTTCTTCTTCACGGCTCATACCGGTAGAAACCAGCATGGGTAGGCCACGAGACGCAACGTCTTCAAGCAGCTCATGGTTTGTGAGGTCGGCAGAAGCAATCTTCATACCTTGAATACCGTAATCGACAAGAGCCTGAACAGAAGGTGCATCCCACGGGGTGCACATAATGTCCATATTGTGTTCTTTGACGTGATCAAAGACTTCGTACATCTGGTCGACAGACAATGAGAAACGTGAGAGCAGGTCAAGGGTATATTGCACACCGAGGTCTTCGCCGGCAGATTGAGAACCTGCTTGACGATATAGCGCATCCATATCACGTAGCTGGAATTTCACAGCGTCTGCGCCGGTTTCTACCGCGAGGTCAACAAGACGCTTTGCTAAATCGACATCACCTTGGTGATTATTTCCGATTTCAGCAATGATAAATGCTGGGCTGTCTTGGGTAATCTCATGTTTACCGATACGAAGAACATCCTGTTCATTCATAGCGATAGCGATAAGGTGTCCTCGCTCATCGACGAGTGGAAGATGTGAGATACCTTTAGCGAATTCTGCTTTGAGAGCTGCAGTATCGGTGCCAAAGGGCACACTGTGAACGTTCTTATTCGCAACCTCAAGGGCAGAAGTTTCCAGAGATTCGGTGGGATGAGCGATCAACCAGCGACGGAAATCTCCGTCAGACAGAGCGCCTTGAAGCACGCCGGACTCGTTTACAAGAAAGATGATGCGCTGTTGGTTTGCAGAAATTTTTTGTAGAGCGGTGAGAACGGGATCCTCAGAAAACACTACATAGGGGGTGGTATTACGTTCGATAATCATGAGGAGCTACTTTCGTTATGGGTCTTAAGAATCTCGTTGAGCTGGTGTTCGGCTACAGCAAAGTCAATAGGTGCGTCAATGTCAACACCTTCTACCTCGTCGAGTAAGAAAAGCTCAATATTCTCGGCAAGACGGTTATGGTACTTTTCGTAAATTTCGGTGGCCGTGATATACATTGAGCCGTTTTCACGGTAACGGTAGGTTTCACGGGTCAGTTCTTGACGGCGGGGACGAGCCATCACCTCATATTGAGCTTGCGGTGGTTCTGTAGCAGTCCAAATGAAAGGACCGATAGGAATGACTCCCACCATAGAGTCAGAATCAGAGATAGCAAATTGACGGACGGCACGTTCAAGAGTGCCAGGTAAACGAACAGGGCTCGTTGCTTGTAAAAGCATCACAGCGTCAGGGCGTCGTCCCTGCTCTTCGACAAACTCGATAGCGTGCTCGATAACAGGCTCAGTAGCCGTAGTATCTTCCGCTAAATGAGCAGGACGCATAAAAGGAACTTCAGCCCCATATTCACGAGCGATATCTGCGAGTTCGTGGTCGTCTGTTGAAACGATGACGTCCATAATGTGTTCTGGTGCCAGAGCTTCTTTTGCTTCAAGAGCTTGTTCAATAGTCCATGCAACCAGAGGTTTACCTGCGATGAGTTTGAGGTTCTTCCGAGGGATTCCCTTAGAACCTCCGCGCACAGGAATAACGCATAGAATGCGCATTATTTCTCCAATTTTTCTGCGATGATGCGAGCGATAGTATCAGCGGGTACGGTACGCGGTTGAACCGGAGGTTCAGTGGGAGAATCGCCCCAACGATTCATGCCGTACCGTTCCCAAAACTCAATAAGCCATGGTTCTGGTTTAGGGTGATACACCCAAGAAGGAATACCTCGAATAGCAGCTTCTAAGACTCCCGTCGAGAAGATTGAAACGACTGGATGAGTCATCTCATTAAGAGGGATTGCGGACGTGTCCACAGTTATTCCTCGTTGTCCCCATAATTTATGAGTTATTAAAGACAGTTTATCCTTTTCCGAAGGATGTGGGCGATAGATTGCACCGTGATTTAGACAGAATTTATACCCAGCCCGAGCAAAAGATAAACGCGGTAGCTCAGCGCCATGCATCTGCCCTAAAAACACCGGAGTAGAATCAATACTCTCAATATCAACTTTTGGTTTCTGCGCCGCTTCATAAAATAGTTGAGAGCCTACTGTATGAACAGTAATATCTTCTCTTCCCGAGCGCCAAAAATCACCATCAGCATCACTAAAAGCTAATAGAGTTGAGTTTTCTGGTAATGGCGGAGTAAAAGGAGTCATTACGCCATGTTGAACGACAATAAACTCCCAGCCCATCTTCTGAGCATCACAATATATAGCAGCGCCTAACGGGAGATAATGTCCCAATGCCAGTACAACTTTGAAAGTAAATTGTCGAGCAAGAACATCACTATTCACTTCTTGAACCCGCCACGAGCCAGATGGAAGGAACTCTTCAACGTTCATAGGAGCTATCACTGCTACACGAGGATTCTTCAGATATTCCACAGGGCGCAACAAAGAAACAACCGAGGTAGGAGAAGTCGATTCAAGAACAATCAACAGCTCAGGTTCAGGATGATTCATATGCAGAACACCTGAAACAGCACAGGATGCGATGTTTTGTTCTTGACGTCCCTTCAACTTACGAAGTAGGTTTTTTACTCGTTGTTCTGGTTTAGAGTTAGCTTGCCATTGTTGCCAAGCAGACAAATCGCGAGGAAATTTTAAAGCCATAGAGTCTCCAAGACTTTGACGCGCTCATCAAATGTATGTTCTGCTAACGTACGACGTTTCCCTGCCTCACGAATTTTCTGAGCCCACTGTGGGTCAGCAACGATACGTCGGCATAACTCAATGAGCTCCGCGGTAGAAGAATACGTCAACACTTCAGTCCCTGGCTCATAGTATCGAGTGACATCATCACGATCAATAATTTGTAGCCCCCCAACACCAGAAGCCTCAAAGGTGCGCATCGTAAAACCGTCTTGGTCTCCATGAATGTTGAGTGTTCCGGGGGACGCCGCCATCATACCGTATGCCTGAGAACGATCTAAATCGCGACCAGTCGGCAAACCGGGGTCTTTAAACTGACGAGTTCGTGCTACATCCCACCAGTGACGTGACCATTGTTTGCCATAAGCTCGAACTGGAATACCTGCCTGATGAAGAGCCTTAAGCATACGTTCACGACCCTCATAGCGAGCACCAACAAAGCTAATATGGGTTTCTACAGACGGAGCAATCTCCATGTGTGAGTCATAGGCTAGAGGAACATCAATAGCATCAAAACCACGAGATTTTAGGTCTTGTACATCGGCAGGACTATAACTTGCGATAGGACCGATGTGGTGAAGCAACTCATCGGTATAGCGCATACGACGAAGCTCATCGTACATCCAGGTACCATAACGAACCCCTGAACGTTCAAGAGTCTCCCACCAACGGTGGCCAAGCTGGTCACCTTTGACAACCAAGACAATATCTGGTTTCTGCTCCGAGAAAACAACAATAGCTTTCTCCGTAACCTGATGCTCTAGATTCTCTGGACGAAAACGTTCAGGAAGATCATGCAAGATTTTATTCGTAATACGTTCTTGAATATTTCCAGGAGCATCATAAACGTGGGTGACAACTTCATAGCCTAGGCGGACGATAGAATCTCGAATTGTCATCCAATAACCATGGAACCCAGGAGAAACTAAGAGTAATTTCGGTTTAGTCATTATGCTCTGCAAGGCCCCGCTCAGTGAGTTCTTCTAGAGCTGTCTCCCATGCAGAGCTATCTGCACCAGGAGCTTTCCAAGACTTCTGAATAAAGTCAGCGATTGCTTCACGTGCACTCCAACGCGCCTGAGGTGCGCCCAAAGAATACGCATAAGACATATCAGCAAGAGCATGGTCAATATCGCCAGCTCGTTTGATATCCACGTGTTCGATTATCGCTTCAGAACCACCAGGAACAGCGTCAATAGAATACTGAGCTAGTTGGTCTAAGGTAATACGCTCACCTGAGCCAGCATTAATAATGCGAGGTGATTCGTCCAGTTCAGGGAGGTTTGTTAACGCCCAAATCAGAATATCTGCGACATCTTCTACATGGATAAAGTCACGGGTTTGAGTACCATCCCCATACACAGAAAGGTTCTTACCTTCACGAAGGCGTGCAAGAAAAGCCGCCAATACGCCGGTATAGGGGTTATGGAGGGCCTGTCCCGGACCGATAACGTTCTGTGGACGGACGATAGTTGCCGGCACTTTGCCAGCAACTACCTCACGGACGATATCTTCACCTTCAGATTTAGTTTCACCATATACAGATAATGGTTTGTGAGGATCTGACTCTTTAGTTGCACGCTCAGCAGAACCTTCTCCATAAACAGCTCGTGAGCTCAGCGAAACAAGAGGAGCATTCCATTTAACGGCATATTCTGCTGCATATCGGGTACCGTCAACGTTCACGCTACGGTAACGCTCAGTTTCATACATAGACTGAGCTGTTCCGGTCTCAGCCGCAAGGTGAATAATGGCATCAGCGCCTTCAAGGTTCTCCCATGTTTCGGGAAGCGCCACATCACCAACAATAATCTTTCCGGGGAACTGCGCTTTTTCTGATTCAATATCTTGATGCACTTGCTCTAACAAGCTATCGAGCGCAACAACTTCATGCCCTTGTTCAACAAGTTTTTTTGCGGTTTTCAGACCAATAAATCCAACGCCGCCAGTAAGTAAAATTTTCATGTTTCCCTAAATTTTATATAGATAAGATACGAGTATTTTTAATTAGTTTAGAGGTTTAGCAGGAACACCGGCAACCACTGCCCCAGCAGGAACATCTTTTGTCACAACAGCACCAGCACCAATAGTGGCTCTTTCTCCGATAGTGACCCCTCCGAGGATAATTGCTCGTCCACCTATAAAACTATGACGACCTAATAATTGGACCAGTTTTTTGCAACACATCATGGTCCATCAAATCATGGGAACCATTAGAAATGGTTACGCCGTCTGTAATCATCACATCATCGTGAACTTCAATAGTATCCACAGCATGAATGTGTACGCGATGTCCTAAATAGACGTTATTACCAATCACCAAAGATCCATTAGCTTCAGCTTGAAGCCAACTTTTTTCATAGACGGCAACATTGTTACCAATACTGATATGGTCGATACCGCGTAAAGAGAGCGGAGAAACAATAACGCTGTTCAGCCCAAACGTTTTAAACCCACGGGAATAAAGCGTCTTAGAAATAACAGCGCTATAGTGCCAGCGAAGGGAGGGAACCGTCTCAACGATTTTCTGAGCAATATTCATCTTCTAATGGCCTTTCAGATAGCTGAGTTCTTTAGAAAAAAATATCCATATGAATATATTTTATTCATTAAAACATTTACAGATTCCAAATCCGACAAATAGAATACGGGTCGGAAATCTCGTCTCTGAACCATCCCAACGTACCCTTTAAATACCTCACAAAGATAATATATTTCACAATAAATCTTCCTTTAGAGAAAATATTGTAAGACAAGGAAAGATTATCCTAATTGCCCCAACTCTACGAGCTTTGCAAACTCTGAATTTGATAATTGAACTTCTTCAAAAGTCCCAATATCTTGAATTACACCATCTGATAAAAATACAACTTGATCAACTTTGCGAATGGTTGACAAACGATGGGCTACAATAATCACAGTAATTTCTTGAGATATTTTATTAATCGTTTCCGTAATGCGATGCTCAGTCTCATTATCTAAAGCAGCTGTTGCTTCATCCAGCACAAGTATAGATGGACGACGATACATTGCACGAGCTATACCGAGACGCTGACGTTGCCCTCCAGACAGCCTAGATCCCTGCTCCCCAATTTTTTGGTCAAGACCATATTCCATAGACTTAACAAAGTCATCAAGCTCCGCCATTCTGAGACATTCCCAGACACGTTTCAAATCAATTTCATTTTCACGTAGCCCAAAAGCAACAGCTTCTTTGACCGTCGAATCCCCCAAAAATACGTCTTGAGGAACATAACCTATGTAGGAAAACCAGTCTTCTCTATCATCATGAATATTTTTATCGTTGCAAAGAACCCGACCTGAATCAGGTTCTATCAGCCCAAGGATAATATCAACCAAGGTTGTTTTCCCCGAACCTGATCCTCCTACAAATGCGATGGATGTGCCTTGAGGAATCACAAGGTTTATATCGTTTAAAACGTTCTTTTGACCATCAGGATATTTAAACGATAAGTCTTCAATAACTAAGTCTATAGGAATAACAGCATCATTGATATTAGCAAATCTCCCGATTTCTGGATCTTTACCGATTAAAGAAAACTCACCATTCTTACCCAGTTCCTCTAAATCTTTTTCAAGAACTTCGACTCCTTTCTCACCAATACGCGCGTATCCGATAGAAGCTACCAGACGAGTAAAGCTAGGGAGCATACGGACACAGGCACCAGAGAAAAGAAGAAGGAACGGGGCTGAAGAATCACCGTTCTTAAGTGTCAAGACACCCAAAAGTAGGGCAAGCCCAATAATAAAAACTATCTCCAAAATATATTTTGGCAAATCTTGATAGAAGATACCTCGACGAGAAGCCTCCACGAAAATAGAACGTTTATTCTGATACCCATAGACAGATCTTTGAGTTACACCGTGCATCAAGTTTTCTCTAAACCCCATGATTGATTCCATGGCAGATTTTATAGAATCTTCTGCAGCATTAATAATTTTTGCCCCTTGTTCTGAATTTCTTTTTTTGAGGAAAAACTGTAATAAAAAGGCAAAGAAGCCGAAATACGCAAAGGCTACGAAAGCAGTCTCAGGAATAACAGCAACTAACAGTACAAGAATCACTACAATTGTGAACAACTCACCCAAAGCAGATACCACTCCACCCACATAGGTTGTATAAGCTTGATTTGCAGCAGTATCAATAGCCCGAAGTGTCTCAGCTGTTGGGCGATTGCGATTAACTAGGTAGGGTTCATTTGAGTACTTATTTAAAAGACTGACAGAGGCTGTAGTCTGTTGCCTCGCAATAAAGATAGAGCTCCACCATTTAATAGCAAGAGAAGCTACACCTTTAAAAATAAAAGAGAATATTAACAATATACTCAGGTAAATTATCAGCTGCGATCTACCAGGATTCCCCAAAAAATCAGATATCCACGACAAGTATCCATTTATTTCACTCCCAGTTGCCAATTGGACTATCGGCATAATAGCAGCGATACCCACCATGTCGAACAAAGCAAGAAGGAATAAACCAATTACGTTCAAAATAAGAATGAAAAACCTCTTTCCAGGAAACAGAATTCTCATTCTCTGATATATTTTTTTCATTGATTTTCCTTAGAACTAAAGCTTTTATCGTAATGGAGTAGGGAAGCATACGAAAATGCTCATATGCTTCCCTTCCTCATAGTTTGAGGATTATACCCTATTAGTTTGAACGTCCGTTGAACAGGCTCGTTACTGATCCTTCGTCGAATACTTCCTTAATCGCTCGAGCAAGAAGCGGAGCAATAGAAAGTACTGTGAGGTTCTCGAATTGGTGGTCTTCTCCCACAGGGAGGGTATTAGTCACGACCACTTCAGAAGCACCTGATTGTGAGAGACGCTCAACTGCTGGATCAGAGAATACGGGATGAGTTGCCGCAATAATTACATCTTTTGCGCCGTTATCGGTGAGCACCTTCACCGCGCCAGAAATGGTTCCTCCGGTGTCAATCATGTCGTCGATTAGAACACAGGTACGGCCTTCAACATTACCGACAACTGTTTTTGATACAGCCTTATTAGGAACATTGATATCACGAGTTTTGTGGACGAAAGCTAGAGGCGCACCGCCGAGAAGCTCTGCCCATTGCTCAGCGACTCGAACTCGTCCAGTATCAGGAGATACCACAGTGATGTTGCTGATATCTTCAACCTGTTCTCGTACGTACTCCGCCAAAAGTGGAATGGCCATGAGGTGGTCAACAGGTCCGTCAAAGAATCCCTGAATCTGCGCTGTATGCAAGTCAACGCTCATGAGACGATCTGCACCAGCAGTTTTGTATAGGTCTGCAACAAGACGAGCAGAGATAGGTTCACGTCCCTTATGCTTTTTATCCTGACGAGCGTAGGGGTAAAAAGGTGAGACAACCGTAATAGAACGGGCAGAAGCACGTTTAAGGGAATCAATCATGATGAGCTGTTCCATCACCCACTCATTAATAGGAGCAGGGTGAGACTGAATCACAAAAGCATCTGCACCACGAACAGATTCCTCATAGCGCACGTATGTTTCACCGTTCGCAAAAGTATATGCGGAAGTAGGAAGAACCTCACATCCGAGTTCTTGAGCAATTTCTTTGGCGAGTTCGGGGTGGGCTCGTCCTGAAACAAGAACCATCTTCTTTTCGCCAGGATTAGTAATTGCAGTCATTTTATTTATTGCTCTCCTCGGAAGAGTTTTTCGCTTCTGCACCCGCAGCTTCAGCAGCTTCAGCCGCCTCCGTACCTGCGCGGTTTTTGACAACCCAGCCTTCGATATTACGCTGGGGAGCTACGTTAACAGCTAGCGCACCGGCAGGAACATCCTGTCGAATAACTGTTCCGGCGCCGGAATACGCGCCGTCGCCGACATTAACCGGAGCAACATACATGTTATCTGAACCCATGCGAACATATGATCCGATAGTTGATCGGTGTTTATTGACGCCGTCGTAATTGACAAAAATAGAGGCGGCACCGATATTGGAGTGGTCTCCGATGGTGACGTCACCGGCATATGAGAGGTGAGGAAGTTTTGAACCTTTACCGATGGTTGCATTCTTTGTTTCGACGAATGTGCCGATTTTACCAGATTCGCCGAGAACAGTTCCGGGACGAAGGTATGCGAAAGGCCCAACAGTAGCATCATCGCCGATGGTTGCTTCTGAACCATGAGTGCGTGACACTTGAGCATGCTGACCGACAGTAACATCCGCCAGGGTGGAATCAGGTCCGATAATGGACCCAGTTCCGATACGCGTTGTACCGTGTAACTGTGTGCCAGGAAGAATAGTAACGTCTGACTCAATTTCTACAGTGGAGTCAATCCATGTATTTTGAGTGTCTACGATAGTGACGCCGTTACGCATATGAAGTTCTAGGGTACGGTCGTTAAGTTTTCGTCCAAGCTGAGCTAGCTGTACACGGTCATTTGCACCTTCAACTTCCCAACGGTCTTCAATCGCAAGGGCAGCAGTGCGATGTCCTGCTTCACGAGCGATGTGAAGAACATCTGTAATATATTTTTCGCCTTGCGCATTATCGGTTGTTACCTGTGCAAGAGATTCACGAAGAACTTTAGCGTCAAAAGCATAAATACCCGAGTTAATTTCGGTGATAGCCAGCTGTTCGGGGGTAGCGTCCTTCGCTTCGACAATGGCGGTAACTTCACCAGCCTGATTACGGATGATACGCCCATAAGCACCAGGCTCATCAAGGTGCGCAGTCAGAACGGTAACCGCGTTATGATCTTTTTCATGGAAAGCAATTAGCTCTTGCAGTGTCTGAGCACGCAAAAGGGGAACGTCTCCGTAAGTAACTACAACAGTTCCAGAAACTTCCCCTTGTTCGTCAAGACCAAGTAAACCAACTTCAACAGCACGACCAGTGCCAGGAATGTCATCTTGATCTACAATATGCACGTCACTGTCGAACGCAACAACGTGTTCGGCGACGCGATCTCGTTGATGTCGAACAACAACAGCTAATTTTTTAGGATTGAGTTCACGAGCCGCGGCAATTGCGTGCTCTACCATTGAACGCCCCCCGATGCCGTGCATGACTTTCGGCTTCTCAGATTTCATGCGAGTCCCAGCCCCAGCGGCTAGAACAATAACAGCGGACGGGGCGAGTTTTTCTGCGATATTCACAGTTTAGGACTCCTCGAGGGTGGGAAACGGTTACTTCAATGTAGTTATCTATATAGCTGAAGTTAACCTTGCTCCGCCACTAGGACTCGAACCTAGAATAACGGCTCCAAAGGCCGCTGTGTTGCCTATTACACCATGGCGGATTGTCAGTATTTTCTCGGTTTGTAGACCTTGAATCAACCAGACGATTCACTATCATACCAAAGCTGAGCGAATATCAAAATTCCCTCGCTTTGATTTATCCCACTTTTATTATTCTTAGTGTCCTAGCCACGCAATAATCACTTCAAGAGATTTTTCGATTTCTTTCACAGCTTTCTCTGCAGCTTTAGATCCACGACGATAGGGGTCAGCGATATCGTCTTTAGCGAGGGGTTCGCTATCGTGCTGTTTCATATAGGAAATAGGGTCTGAACGACGTCCAGCGCCCTCACGCAGGCGAGACATCTCACGCAACAAACGAACTTTAGAACGGTATTGCGGCCATTCCTGCACGATCCAGTCAAGATGGGCACGCTCCATCACTAATACTAATTCCGACTCAGCTAAGAGTCGGGTATTAATCTGCTTTGCTTGATGCCCAAGATACGGCACTCCACGACGGTCTAGTTCTTTGTCAATATGTGAAGCGACTGAGCTTCCAACAACAGCACCAGTTCCAGCACTATCAAAAATCCACGGCGAATCAGAAGGAACCATAGACTGCGCAAGATACTGAGCAGAAGCACTACGCGCGATGTTTCCGGTACACACAAAAAGAATCTTTTTTGCGTTATCAGGAACCTTTCGCGGAATAGGCGCGGCAGGAGTAATCGAAGTCTTAGGAGTCTCCTCCGAGATAGTAGAAATCTGTTCCGTAACTGGGCTGGGAGCTTCACGCTTGACAGGTGAAGGAACCTCATGCTTGCGCCGCTTGTTTCCCCCCAAGAGGTTCTTCAGCGCCCTTAAGCCAAATTTCGCCATGCTCCTCATTTCCTTAAGATACGTTCTTGTGCCAATAAGATATTTTGACTCAGAGTCTAATTTTAGCAAGACTTCTTTAACGCAACCGACTAATCATTACCTGTCCCCTAAACAGTGTATTACCCATCGTTTAGAAAATACTCACACTAAAAACACTCTTCCTGCACTTACTTAAAGCGAAGCATAAAGACCGCAAACTATGTAGGCTATATATGTGGCACATTTACTTGGCGGAGAATCACTCCATTTAGAGTTTCCTACACGCACTATTTTTGAAGGTATCACCGTAGGCGTTAACGAGGGACACCGTATCGGCATCGTCGGCAAAAACGGTGACGGAAAATCAACCTTGCTATCCCTTCTTGCAGGACGACTACAACCAGATAGTGGGAAAGTAACCGTCCGCTCTGGAACACGCATCGGATTTCTCACCCAAGCCGACACTCTCAACAATGAGCACGCCGTCGGTGAAGCAATTGTTGGCAACACTCCAGAATATGAATGGGCATCAAACCCTAAAATTCGTGATGTCATTAACGGCCTCGTCAATGACCTTGATTGGGATGCTAATGTCTCTTCTCTCTCAGGAGGTCAACGCCGGTGTGTCGCACTAGCCGCACTATTAGCTGGAGATTGGGACGTCCTCATGCTCGACGAACCGACCAACCATCTCGATGTAGAAGCTATTACGTGGCTAGCAAACCACCTCAAAAATCGGTGGTCCAAACACGCTGGTGGATTACTCACCGTCACACACGACCGATGGTTCCTTGACGAAGTATGCACTGACACATGGGAAGTGCATGACGGAATCGTCGAACCATTTGAAGGTGGTTACGCAGCTTATATCCTGCAACGAGTCGAAAGAGACCGACAAGCAGCAGTTACCGAAGCAAAACGTCAAAACCTCATGCGTAAAGAACTTGCGTGGTTAAGACGAGGTGCACCAGCGCGAACCTCAAAACCAAAATTCCGTATTGAAGCAGCCAACGAGCTTATTGCCGATGTCCCTCCCCCACGCAACACTATCGAACTATCGCGGATGGCAGTTTCACGTTTAGGAAAAGACGTTGTCGATATCGAAAATGTTTCTGTCTGCTACCCTGAACCAGAAAACCCACAGCAACAAAAAGAAGTCCTCAAAAATATCACTTGGCACATTGCGCCAGGAGAACGCACCGGAATACTCGGCGTCAACGGTGCCGGAAAATCAACGCTTCTAGGACTAGTTACGGGTGCCGTTACACCGGTTAGCGGAAAAGTAAAGCACGGAAAGACCGTTAAAATTGCTACACTTACTCAGCAACTAGAGGGACTCAAAGAAGTTGAACATGACAGAGTTTCAGAAGTAATCTCTCGTAAAAAAACCTCCTATGTTGCCGACGGTAAAGAGATGACGCCTGGGCAGCTTCTTGAACGTTTAGGATTCACAACAGCACAGTTATCTACCCCTGTTAAAGATTTATCAGGTGGGCAGAAAAGACGCTTACAACTTTTACTCATTCTCTTAGACGAGCCAAATGTCCTCATCCTCGATGAACCGTCTAACGACCTTGATACGGACATGCTCGCAGCCATGGAAGACCTACTCGATACCTGGCCAGGAACACTACTTGTTGTCTCACACGACAGATATCTTATGGAACGTGTAACCGACCAGCAATACGCCATTATTGATGGAAACTTCCGCCATCTACCCGGCGGGGTTGAAGAATACGTGAATCTTTCTACTATGGGAAAGGGCGGAAGCTCTGCTGGAAACGGCTCTGGAGCATACGCACTCCACAAAAATTCTGCAGAAGATGAAAGCCAACCCAAAATTTCTGGGGCAGAACTTCGAGCAGCTCAAAAAGAGATGAACCAGATAGATCGTAAGATGTCTAAACTCAGTTCAGAAAAAGAACGGATTTCTTCCATCATGGCAGAACACGACCCTACCGATTTTGCAGGGTTAGGAAAACTACAGCAAGAAATCAGTGAACTTGACGCTGCCATCGAAGAGCTGGAGCTACGCTGGCTCGACCTCTCCGAAATTCTTGAGTAGTTTATGACTTCAAAGTCATAGTCCATAGCATTATAGATAAATAGTAAATTTTACAAAAATAATTACCCAGTAGATAATTTTGGAAAGAACGCATGTCTCATTCTAATTCGATATCTTCTGCTCAGATATCTAAAAAACCTCAAACAACACGAGCACAATGGATCGATACGGCACGGGGGATAGCCGTGTTTCTTGTTGTTTTTCAACATAGCTTAATCATTTTAAAAAATAGTCTAGAAATCAAACTTCCCCAATGGTTACTTTTATTCGGGGATTTCTTAATCCTCTTTAGAATGCCCACGTTATGTTTGGTATCTGGCATCTTCCTCTATAAAAAAGTCAGTGAACCCAAAGATAAATACTGGGTTAATCGAGTTCTTAGACTCGGCTACCTATACTTTATATGGAGCATGGTTTATATCATTGCACATGTAGCCTTTGCTGCAACTAGCCCACAGGAAAATGTTACAAAAGAATTTCTACATTGGGCAAAAATCACTGTTACTCTTCACTCCGAACTTTGGTATTTCTTTGCGCTTATGTTCTTCTACGCATATTGGCGCGTTACTCTCAAAATACCAAAATTAGTGCAGCTCCCCGTTATCATTATTTTCTACATTCTTTATGCTTCAGATACCATCGTAACAAGTTCATGGGGTTGGGATCACACATTTCAATATCTTCTATATTTCATGTTTGGGGCTTGGTTCGGACCCAAGATACTCAAAACCGTACCGAAATTATCTTACATTTACGGGGCAATTCTTACCTCAATAGTCTTTGGAATATTTACACTCTATATAATTGCAGGAAATCGAGAGTACTTTCCTTGGATAGAAACTATCGCTGGACCCATCGCATTGTTCTGGTTCATTTGGATGTGTTCTAAAATCGACGATATTATTCCAGTTAACAGTTTAACGAGGTTCTTAGGTTTTAGAACGTTACCAATATACGCATTGCATTTTATTCTCTTAGAAGCAGTTATTCCATTGGTGGGGAAAATCCTCGGAACAAATTTTTCGACTTTAGAATATATTCTATTACCATGGTTCCTTACAATTATCATTACTCTTATATGCCTTATTATCTGGAAGATGACATATAAAGTGGCTCCTTTCATGTATGACCTGCCTCGCAGGTTCTACCGGTAAGAACCTAAATGGGGTGTGCGAAACTAAGAATTTTCGTACACCCCATTTTTATGTTATTGAATGTATGCAGCGATAGCGTAACCACCACGTCTTCGCAAAGACGATGCAAGTTTTTGAGCTTCTTCAGACGAATCCATCAGCAAAACAATGGTAGGGCCAGAGCCTGATACAAAACTTGCAATCAGCCCTTCAGACTCTATCCCTAATACCTTCGTTAGCTCTGGAGCCAACGCGCAAGCAGGCGCCTCTAAATCATTACGGATATACCGTGAAATTTCATAGAGACGAGCAATAGGAGCTGTATCAGCAACCAAAGCTTCTAAAAGACCGTCGGGAACCGCTAAAACATCTTCTGCAGGTTGATAATCTCCGTGCGTACGGCCCCTGTCCAACTCATGAAAGACGGTTGGTGTAGAAAGCCCTCGAGCTGAAGAAACCAACACAACAGGTAAAGGCTCCACGGTAGAAGGCAGCTCCAGCGGTTGAAGCTGATCTCCTACCCCACTTCCAATAGCAATACCTGAGTGAAGGGCAAAAGGAACGTCAGCGCCTAAAGATGCCGCAATACGGTGGTATGTGCCATCAGATAGTAATGACGTTGTCATAGAACTTTTGAGGAGAAACTCATCTACGGCGCAAATTGCTGCTGCAGCATCAGCTGAACCGCCACCCATACCACCAGCAACAGGAACAGCTTTCACCAAATGAATACGGAATGCAACGTCATGTGTTCCTAACCCATGTTCGTGAAGAACGGCCTCAGCAGCACGATACGCAAGATTACGAGAATCTAAAGGAACAACAGATAAGTCGAACTCCCCGTCTTGTTGCATTTGGTCTAGTAATGAATCAGAAGCAACTTCTGCACTGAGCGTTATGCCGGCATTTTTAGCGCTATGAATACTAATAGTTTCTTTTAACGAAGTCGAAGCGTACAAGCTGGCAACAGGATGATAGCCGTTAGCTTCGGGGGCACCTACCGCAAAATACATATTAACTTTGCCGTGTCCGTAAGCAACAACTGATAGTTGGGAAGCACTCATAGGTTCTAACCTCTTCTGCCCTTAGTGAGCTTGTCCGCGAGTCATTAGTCCGTGGTCATAGCCAAAATCGCGAGCCGATTCGGCAATACGAACGAAATCATAAATAGAAAGCTTCTCACCACGCAATGATGAATCAATCCCAGCATGGTTAAGGATCTCTTCAGCTTGAGCCGGCGAACCGGCCCAAACACCCAAGGCAGCGCGTAGAGTCTTACGACGTTGAGCAAATGCCGCATCGATGATAGAAAAAACTAGTTCTTGACGAACATCCGATAAAGGTTGTTCACGTCGAGTAAAGGACACTAACCCAGAATTAATTTTAGGGGCGGGCCAAAAGACATTCTTACCGATAATTCCAGCCTGAGAGACTTCACAGAACCAGTTGGCTTTGAGCGAGGGCACACCATAAATTTTTGAGCCGGGCACTGCGGCAAGACGTTGAGCAACTTCTTCTTGAACCATGACCAAAGCATGACGTAGTGAAGAAATATGGGTGAACAAGTGAATCAGGATAGGAACAGCAACGTTATAGGGAAGATTTGCAACCAGTGCAGTAGGGTTTTGCTCAAGCTGGTATACCTTCATTGCATCACTGTGAATAACGCTAAGGTTTTCTGCCTTTTCTGGTCTGAACCGTTCTATTGTGTGTGGGAGTTGTTGTGCCAGTGGAGGGTCTATCTCAACTGCAACAACAGCAGCAGCAGCGTCTAGAAGACCGAGGGTTAGAGACCCAAGCCCAGGCCCAACTTCAAGGACAGTTTCATGAGGATCAATATGTGCTGCTGCCACGATACGACGAATCGTATTCGGGTCAATCACAAAGTTCTGTCCTAAAGTTTTTGTGGGGCGAATACCAAGAGTATCTGCAAGTTCACGAATCTCTTGAGGACCTAATAGTTGCTGTTCGTTCACATCGTTTATCTTAGCAATCTATGCCAAGAAGAACATAATGTTGGCAGGATTCCCCCCTATTTCATAGCAGGGTTTATCTTAGTTTGTTTTCCCATGAGCCGTAGACAGTATGTGAGTTTTGGGTCAGTAGTTCGCAGAATTGTTCAAGCTCAGATTCTCTGCGTTCTGCCATAAAACGTACCGTATAGTTCGTCATATAAGAGGCGTTAGGACGTCCACGATAAGGGTGAGGTGTCAAAAATGGGGCGTCTGTTTCGACCAGTATGAGAGATGGGTCTGCTATTTCTAGTGCTTTTTGGATGCCATGAGAGTTTTTGAAGGTGACGGTTCCTGAAAAACTCATATACCATCCTTGTTCCATGCAGATTTTAGCTAGATGTTCATCACCTGAAAAACAATGAAAAACAGTTCTCTCGGGTGCGCCTTCTTCTAGGAGGATACGTACGACGTCCTCATGAGCGTCTCTATCATGTATTTGCAGTGCTTTACCGTATTTTTTAGCGATACGGATATGCTCTCGAAAACTTTCGTGTTGTGGGCAACGTCCGTTTTCTTCCGTTCGGAAGTAATCTAGTCCGCTCTCTCCGATGGCGCAGACTCGTGTCTGTTGAGCTAAACGATCGATAATAGCTAAAGATTCTTCTAGTTTTCCGCGCTGATGCAGGCGTGGTGCTTCGTTAGGGTGCAAGGCGACAGCAGCTAACACTCGTGTATCCATATTCGCTACGGCTAATGAGTAGAGAGAAGACTCAACGTCACAGCCCACCTGAACAACATGTGAAATGCCGAGGGACTCCCCTGTATCTAAGGCGTCACGCACGCTAATGTTGACATTTCCATCGAGTAGATCCATGTGGGTGTGGTTGTCGATAACAGGTGCGGGTAAGGGTTCTGGCGCGGGAGGGAAGACAAGGTTGCGGGTGCTTCCGTTCGTTCCGGTATTTGATCTGCGTCCGGTGCCTTCTCCTGTTTCGACGTTGTGAAGGTTGTAGTGTGAGCTTTCGTATGCTGGTGGTGTTTGCCCTGTTGTTAGGTCTGGTGTGTTGGTGAAGATGCTGTGTTGGGTTTCTTCGGTGGGGAGGTGGATACCGAGTTTTTGGGCGTAGTGTGTGAGTTCTTCGGTGGTGAAGTCTCTATCGTTAGGTTGAGTTTTTGAGGTGCGCATTGGGGTCTCTTTTCAACAGTAGATAGGGGTTGTGGGGTGTTAGTTTCGTGAGGCGAGGGTGGCGTTGTATAGCTCTTTGGTTGAGACGCCGTGTTGTTTTCCGATGTGTGCGCAGGCTTGTTTGAGTCGCAGGCCTTGGTCGACGAGTGTTTGGACTTGGTCGACGAGGCCTTCAGGTTCTGGTGTTTCTGGTGTTTCTGCCCCTGCTACTACGAGTGCGATTTCTCCGCGGATAGTGGTATTTTGTGCCCATATTGTCAGTTCGGCAAGAGAGTTACGGAGGACTTCTTCGTGGAGTTTTGTGAGTTCTCGACAGACGACTGCTTGTCGTTGCGCGCCAAAGGTTTCACTCATGTCTTGTAGCGTTTTTGCCAGACGATGTGGGGATTCGTAGAAGATCATAGTTCGTTCTTCGGTGGCTAAGGAGTTGAGGCGTTTGGTGCGTTCGCTTCCTTTACGGGCAAGAAACCCTTCGAAGGTGAATCGTCCGCTGGGAAGGCCAGAGACTGCTAGAGCGCTAAGTACGGCGGAGGGTCCAGGCGCGACGGATACGGGGAGTCCTTCGGCTGCTACGGCTTGGGCTGCGATGTATCCGGGGTCTGAGATGGTGGGCATTCCTGCATCAGATAGGAGGAGGACTGTTTCTCCAGAGCGTACAGCGTGGATGATTTCTTCGGCTTTTTGTGTTTCGTTGTGGTCGTGGTTGGTAATGATTTTTGCGTGGGTTTGGAGTCCTAGTCCACTTAGTAGTCGGCGGAGGGTTCTGGTGTCTTCTACTGCGATGAGGTCTGCTGTTTGTAGGTAGTGTTTGAGCCGGTCTGTGGTGTCAGAGAGGTTTCCGATGGGTGTTGCTCCGAGGATGAGCACTCCGGCAGGTTCTGGTGTTGTGGTGTGTTGCGGGGTGTTGGTTTCTGTGTTGTGTGTCATCGGGGTGTTGCCCTTGTCTTCAATGGTAATGAGAGATTTGAGTTTATATCCAGCGGTTGAACCACATTCGCCAGCGCCAGTGTTCGTAGGGGATTATTTCGGCGGTCCATATGGGGAGGTAGAAAATGGTGATGAGTAGTGCAGTGATAACGAAAAGGGCTACGATAATCAGGCCTTTTTTCTTGCGTTGTGGGGTGTCGTTGGGGCGTCCTAGTGCTAGTCCTAGCGTTCCTGCAAGTAAGAGTATGGCGTAGGGTTCAAAAGATAGTGCGTAGAAGAAGAACATGGTTCGTTCTGGGTATGCAAACCATGGGAAGTAGCCGATAGCAAAGATTGCCCAGAGGGTAAGGAATCTCCAGTCTCTTTTGAGGATGATGATAAATAGTGTGAGTGCCATAGTAACGATGAAAGACCACCAGATGAGTGGGTTTCCAATGTTGAGGATTGCTTCTGAGCATTTGGCTACGGGGCATCCGTTTTCTCCGAGGTGGAGGGACTCGTAGTAGTAGGAGGTAGGGCGTCCAAGGATGAGCCATTGCCATGCTGGTGACTGGTAGGTGTGAGGGCTGTCTAGGTGGATGTGGAAAGAGTACGCGGAGACGTGGTATTCCCAGAGGGAGCGTAGCGCTGGGGGTAACCAGAGCAGTCCTTCTGTTGGGTGTTTTTCTGCCCAGTGTCGGTGGTAGGCGTTCTCGGAGAGGAACCACCCTGACCAGGTGCTGATATAGGTGAGGAGTCCAATACCGATGATGGAGAGGAAGGCTCGTATCCCGTCGTCGAAGATACCGCGTATCCACCATTTTTTGATACCGAGTAGTTGGCGTGCACGGTTGTCCCAAAGGACGGTAATAACACCATATATTGCGATGAAGAATAGTGCGTTCCATTTTGTGCCAACGGCTAGTCCTGCACAGATTCCGGCGAGGATACGCCATGGACGGATGCCTATTTTAGGTCCGTATTGCAGTAGTTTGTTGGTGGGTTCTCCCCCGTTTTGTTGGGCGTTGTGGTGTAAGGCTTGAGCGAGTTTTCTGTGTGATTGTTCTCTGTCGAGGAGGAGGCAGACGAAGGTGGCAAGGAGCCAAAACATGAGGAAGATATCGAGTAGGGCAAGTCTTGATTGGACGATAGCTAGCCCGTCGATACCTAGTAGTAGTGCGCTGAGGCTTGCGACGGTAACAGATCGGAAGATGAGCCATCCGGCGAAGGCGATGAGCCCAACGCTGAGTGTTCCGGTGAGTGCTGCTGCGAAACGCCATCCGAAGGGGTTGTTGTCCCCGAAGAGTGCCATTCCGAAGGCAATCATCCATTTTCCAACTGGCGGGTGAACGACGTATTCTGCGGTGTCTCGTATTCCGGTGGGTGTTCCGGCAACGAATGTTTCGTTAGCGTGTTCTGACCAGTTTCTTTCGTATCCGTAATGGAGAAGGGAGTAGCCGTCTTTGACGTAGTAGGTTTCGTCAAAGACGATGGCGTTGGGGTGGGCAAGGTTCCAGAACCGTAGTGCTCCGGCAAGGAGGACGATAAGGGTGGGGGCAATCCAGCCGTAGCGTGGTAGCGCAATGTATTCGACGTGGAGTCGGGTATACATTTCTTCTAGATTCCAGCCTTTTTTTAAAGCTATGGGTGTTTGTGGGGCTGTCACTCTTGCTCCCTGAGATTCTGGTTCATGGGGTGTTGTTTATCCAGCTAGTTTTTGGCGGAGTTCTTGGCGTTCTTGTTTGCGTTTTTCTTCTTGTATTTTGCGGTATGTGGTGGGCCAGGTTATGGCTGCTAGAGCGGCGATAGTGCTCAGGCATAGGGTGCAGAATACGAGTGCTGCGTCAACCCAAAATTGTGGTGGGTAGAGTCGGATGAGGGTGTCTGATTCTCTAAATTGCCAGTTTCCTTGGGGGAAGAAGATGTGGTGGAATTGGGTGAAGAAGACGTCCCATCCGGTGATGGCGATAATGGCTAGCACGGCGAGGATTAGTGCAGTGAAGAGGTTTCCGTACCAGATGCTACGGCGGATGATTCCTGGTGCTCTAAGGCTCAGGGTTCGTGCGCAAAGTAGTGCGCTGATGATGCTCATGATGGCAAGAACGGTGAGTGTGAGCATGAGATGTTTGACGTCCGTCATGTGTTGCACTTCGCTGTCGAGGAAGAGTTTTTTCCCTTCGAGGTTTTTGATACTGCTGAGGTAGCTAGCTGGTGCGAGGTTGAAAATGTAGTCTAGCCCGTAGTTGCCGTAGGTTAGGCGGTCTTGTGTGTCGAATCCGTAGCGGTCTTTGGGGAATGCGCTGCGGTGGTATTCAATCCAGAGGAAGGTTGAGGAGGCTACGAGTTTGAGGCTGAGGAAGAAGGTGAGTAGTGGTACGCTCAGCCCGATGAGTGTTGCTCGTAGGGCGAGCAGTTTGGGTTTATCTTCGGCGGCGGTTTCTCGTGTGTTGAGGCGTTTTTGTTGTTGTTCTGGGTTTTCTTCTGCGAGCGCTGCACGTCGGGTGTTGCGTTGTGGTTGTTCTTGGGTGTTGTGTTGTGTGGGGGGTTCGGTTGTGGTGGTTTCTTTTATGGTGTGAGTGACGGGTGGGTCGGTGTGTTCTTGTGTGTTGTGAGGTACTGGTGTTGGGGTGGGGTTGGTGTGAGGTGCTGGTGTTGGGTGTTTTTCTGTTGACCAGGGTGTGGAGGTGTTAGAGTTTTTGTTTTTTTCTTGGATTTCTTGCCTGCGAGCGGAGAGTAGTTCTTCGGCGTTAGCTACCTTTTGGGAGATAGCTGGGGATAGTTTTGCCCATTCGTTCCGTCGTTGCGGAGGGGTTGTCATTTTGTAGCTCCTGCTCGTGCGCGCTTATTTTTGCTGTACTTGCAATAAGTATAGGTCAGCTCAGATAGTATCAAGTCCCTCACCGGTGTGGGGTGAGGGACTTGATGTATAAGGTATTTTTTACCAGTTGCCGACGTATGATTCGTCGTCGTAGTGTTCGAAGGGGATGTTCCAGTCTCCGTAGCCGTCATCAGGGTCGGCGTTGGGGTATCCGGTGTTGATGGTTTCGAGGATGTCGCCGACACGGAATGTGTCGAAGAAGTATTTTGCATCTGCTGGTAGTAGTCCGATGCAACCGTGGGAGACGTTGGTGTTTCCTATGTAAGGGTATGCGCTAGGTAAGGCTTGGTGGACGAAGGCTCCCCCTGCGGTGATGCGTGAGACGTTTGTAGCCCAGAAGGGTTCGTAGTAGTGTGGATCGCCTTTTTTGAGTCCTAGTGAGGCGGAGTCAAAGAAGTATTTACTAGCTTGCTCCATAATAACGAGCTGCCCTGTGACGGAAGGCCATTCTGCATCGCCCAGAGTGATGGGAGCTTGGTATATTTGCTCATCATTAACATACATGGTGAGTAGTTTGGTGGCATTATCAGCTAACGCATACTGTTTGTTTCCGGTATAGAAAGTTCGCTTGATGTTTCCGTTGCCAATCATTCCTTGACCGAAGTCGATACCGAGAATATCGATGTTCACTGTGACGGTAGAGTTTGGCGCCCAGTAGTTTTCTGGGCGATAGCGTACCATCTGGTCGGAGTACCAGCGGAATTTTCCGGGTTGTTCTTTGTCGGTGGTGACGGTAATAGCTTTTTCTATGGCTGTTTTGTCGATGACAGGTTCTGAGAATCTGATTTCGATAGGCATTCCGACGCCGTAGGTGGCTTCGTTGATGATGTTAGTGTTTGCGTCGGCCTCATATGCAGCGGAGACTGTGGAGAAGGTTGAGCTTCCGCTAGTTTTTCCACCTTCTGGGTCTTCGGCTGTCCAACTGATAGTGTACTTATTTTTAAAGTTGAGGTTTTCGGTGGAGGTCCATACGGTTTTTTCTGCGTTGTATTCGCCGTTGATGGATTCTCCCTCTTCATTTTTGAGGTTAACTTTGTTGAGTGTTCCTCCGGTGGCGGTGAGTGTTACCGGATGGGTAGGGTTGTATTCAGTAGTATCTGCTACAGGGACGACTTCTACTGTTCCTGTAAATTTTTTGGGGCTGGGGCTCGTGCTTGGTGTCGGGTTGGTTGAGCTATTTGCCTGTGATGCATTATTTTTGGGTGCTCCACATGCACTCAATGTAGCGATTCCGAGTAGTGCCGCCGATGCGCTGAGGAACGGGCGTCGAGTGAAGGCACGAGAAGAGTTTGGTCGTGTTTGACTCACGAAGTTTATCCACCTTAGTTACTGTGTTTGTGATTACTGAAGAACATACGACGGTGAGAGACTTACCGAGAGTTATGCGCGTGAATATCCGCCATTTTTATGTGGCGGTATCTTGCGCTGGGGTTGAGGTGAGTCTGTGTGTGTTGTGGTGGTGCAGGCTAAAACTGCACTCGAAGTTAACAGTCTACTGATAAGTAATTTGATATGTAAAGTTCGAAACTCATAAAAGCAGCAAGATTAGTCTTGTACGCTACGCAGTGTTGGGTATGCGTTTTCAGCTTTTTGAGGTTCTTGAGTGTGGTTTTCAGGACTGTCTAGACGCATCACGTCCCACCCTTGAGGTGCGGTGAGTTTCTCTGCGTGGAATTCGCAGAGGTCGTAGGCGTGTGGTTCACGGTGTGCTGAGAGCGGACCGATAACTGCCGTTGATTGGCTGTATGCATAGGTCAGTGTGAAGATTGCTTCACGTTGGCAGGTTTGTCGTGAACAAAGGCGAACTTGTGCCATCACAGCGTTTCTCTTTTCTGCTAAATAGTCTGTTTACGCAGACGACGACGTTCGCGCTCGGATAGTCCACCCCAGATGCCAAAGCGTTCGTCATTATCCATTGCATATTCTAGACATGCTTCGCGTACGGGGCATTCATTACAAACGCGCTTTGCGTCGCGTGTTGAGCCACCTTTTTCAGGAAAGAACGCTTCTGGGTCTGTTTGTGCGCAGAGCGCATCTGCTTGCCAGGCGAGTTCTCCGTCGTCGCCTTCAGTGCTGTATAGGCCAGCGGCAGCTTCCCAGAGGGAAAGCGCTTCTGCAGAGAACGGGTCAAGGTTCTTTTTTTGCTGTGGAGGCTGTTTTGCTTTTTCTTTAGCGTCGGCGGCAGCTAGTAAAGCGTTTGCTCGTTCTTCAAGGTATTGAGCGGATTGCATAGTATAACGTTGGGGCTGTGTTCCGCTATATTGCGATTCGCTCCCGTAGTTGCGGTGAGCATACAGACCCATTTTCGTCCCTTCCGTGTCCCTATATCGTGGAGGTTTTCTATTGACCAATCTGCTGATTCTTGATTGGCGTGGTTTATTGACACTCATACACTGTATAGCTCGCAACGATGCTGAAGCAAAATCAAAAGTGCAATAAACCTTGAACCTAATTACACGCGTGTAATACCGGTTTAGTCAAGCTGAGAGCAAAAACTTTTATATTTTATTCACTGAAACAGCGTCTTTTGTGCCCTCAATGTGGTATCTACCCTACTGTGTTATGCGATGTTTTTCCATATCGACTAAAAAGTATGGCTCTTATCTCAAAAGTTAAGTGATATACATTATGTTTTGAGGAGTTTTTCGCTAAAGTTATGTGCATGCTCACCCAAAACCCTTCCCGTAACTATTCTTTTGAAAAATTTTTCACCACCCTCAAAGCACGTCAAAGCCCAGCTCTCATCTGGTATAGCGACCATTCCGAACGTATTGAACTTTCTGGGCGAGTTCTCGAAAATTGGGTGAGCAAAACAGCAAACCTTCTCAGCGAAGAATGTGAACTCGATAGCTCAGAGCCAATACACATCAGCACTACCACTCATTGGCGTTCTATTATCATCGCGCTAGCGGCTCTTCGTATTGGCGCACACTTGCATTTCGTACCGGAGGAAGAAGACTGCGCAGACATTTTTTGTACCGACAACATCGACGAACTTCCTAAGAGCTCTACTGAATACCGTCTACTCGTGGAAAAAAGCCCTCTAGCCCCACGCTTTATGGGTGTTCTACCCGATGACACCATGGATTATTGCGCTCTTGTTCGTTCTTATGGCGACGTTTACCATGGACTTTCAACGCCGTCTCTTACGGATACAGCGTGGGAGAATACCAGCTATCAGCAGCTTCTAAACAGTATTGTTCTCACACAGCAAGAACCGTTATCGGAACAGGCCTACGACATTAGTGCTCCTCCCATGCTCAACGCTAATTACCTTCAACAAGTGCTATGTTGTCTTTCTCAGGCAAAAGCCGTTATTCTACGGGATCCGACTGTTCACTGGGTTACAGAAGAAATCCATCGTATTCATCATGACGAAAAAGCGGTATGTTCCCCTTGGCTCTAGGCATTTGTTCACGAATGAATTTCATGAAAAGACATTTTTCCCTTCCCTGCAGAAAAAGAAGGTAGCCTTATGAGTGTGAACTCTCCCATCGTTGGCATTGTTGGTGGCGGTCAGTTAGCGCGTATGATGGCAACTCCCGCCCATGAATTAGGTTTTCGTCTCAAAGTTATGGCAGAAGACGAAAACGCGTGTGCGCGTCAGACTATCCCCGAAGCACCTGTTGGTGATTACACCGATTACACACAACTGCTCAATTTTGCGCGGAACGTTGATGTATTAACCTTCGACCATGAGCACGTCCCGACGCATCTCTTAGAGAAACTTATCGACGAGGGCGTTAATGTTCAGCCGCGTCCTCAAGCTCTTATCTATGCCCAAGACAAGTTACAGATGAGGCAGGCAGTTCGTCATCTAGGGTTAGCTAACCCACCGTGGGCTGAGGTACGTACCCTTGAAGAACTTGTGAGTTTTGGAGAAAAACATCAGTGGGATATTGTGCTCAAAACTCCGCGCGGTGGGTATGACGGCAAAGGCGTTATGGTCATTAGTTCACCAGAACAAGCACGCAGCGAAGAAGTCTTGCAATGGTTCTCTCAGCTTGAGAGCAACACCGCCTTTTCATCTCTCTTAGTTGAAGAGAAAGTTCCCTTCACACGGGAGTTATCAGCTCTTGTTGCACGCAATGACAGCGGAGAGATCCGTCTTTGGGATATCAGTGAATCACGGCAGGTCAACTCCGTTTGCGATGAAGTCATTGCCCCAGCTCCAGCATTATCCGAGCACCTAGCACAAAAGATACGCGATACCGCGCAGACTCTTGCCCGTGAACTTAACGTAACGGGTGTTATGGCGGTTGAGTTATTTGAAGTTCCAGATTCGTCAGAGGGTTTCTATATCAACGAGTTAGCAATGCGCCCGCACAATACTGGGCATTGGACTCAAAACGGATCAAAAACTAGCCAGTTTGAACAACATTTACGTGCGGTGCTCAATCTTCCGTTAGGAGACACACAACTGACAGAATCTAATGCTCTGATGAAGAATATCCTCGGCGGTACTTACGAGAATATTGGGGAGCTTTACCCGCAGGCATTAGCGCTTGAGCCTCAAGCAAAAATACATCTTTACGGTAAAGACGTCCGCTTCGGACGAAAAATTGGCCATGTTAACATCACCGGCACTGAACAATCATTATCTCAGCGACAACTAGCCGCCGAAAAAATATCTCGTCTCTTCCGCACAGGTTTAGAGACACCCACCTCTTCAAAGGAGTAATATCATGCTCTCATCGTACGAGAACACCCAACCAATTATTGGTATCGTTATGGGTTCTGACTCTGATTGGCCGGTCATGGAAGAAGCTGCTGCTGTCCTTGAGGAGTTTGGTATCACATATGAAGCTGATGTGGTTTCGGCTCATCGCATGCCTGAAGAAATGATTGAATACGGGCTCCGTGCACATGAGCGCGGTA
Organism: Rothia sp. P7208; assembly: GCF_048512915.1. Classification (NCBI taxonomy): domain Bacteria; kingdom Bacillati; phylum Actinomycetota; class Actinomycetes; order Micrococcales; family Micrococcaceae; genus Rothia; species Rothia sp. P7208. The sequence continues at coordinate 39,836 of NZ_JBLXXW010000007.1, read as the reverse complement.
TTCGCGTCATTATTGCCGGAGCTGGTGGTGCTGCACATCTTCCAGGAATGTTAGCTTCTGTTACACCGTTGCCTGTCATTGGTGTTCCAGTACGTTTAAAAAACCTTGAGGGAATGGACTCTTTGCTGTCTATTGTGCAGATGCCAGCGGGTGTTCCGGTAGCAACGGTATCTATCAATGGTGCACGTAATGCTGGTCTTCTTGCTTTACGGATTTTAGGTGCTGGCGTTGATGATCAGGCACAGCAGATTCAGGCTGACATTAGACAATTTGCACAGAATCTCAAACGTTCCGCACAAGATAAGGGTACAGCTCTTCGAGCTAAAGTTTCATCACGCACCCAACAGCAAGAAAATGATTCGGCAGAGGCATTACCAGTAGAAGATTTACCGCGTGATAAACCTTATGCGCCCTGATGATTCTCTTCAGGATGTTGGAGGGGCCTCATTGTTCTTTTCTCTGATTCTTCATTAAATGTGGGATAACTCAGCTGGTATAGAGTGAGCAAAGAGGCCTATGGTTCGGTATGCTGAAAACCATGAGTAATATCCTGCAATCAGATATTTGGGCAAAGTTCCAAACAGCAAATGGTCACCAGGTGTTCCGTGGTAGCGGAGATGGGTGGAGCTATCTTGCCACGCTAGAAGGTGGCAAAACTGGACGATACCTCTACTCCCCCTATGGGCCTGTTGCCGATAGCGCGGAAGCTTTTGATGAGGCAATCGCAGATATGAAGAAGGTTGCTGCCGAGAATAAATGCTGGTTTATTCGTGTTGAGCCCACGCAAGAAGCAATTTGGGGTTCTCGTTCGGCAGAGACGTTCTTGTCTGCACGCGGTTTTAAACTGTCTCCACGGCAAATTCAGCCCGGACATACTCAGATTATTGATTTAGATGTATCTGAAGACGAGCTCTTGCAACAGATGCAGTCTACTAACCGCAATTTGCACCGTAACATCCATAAAAAGGGTATTACATTTGAGGTCTCGCATAATCCTGAAGATATCGATATTCTTACTAAATATCTAGAGCAGACAGCGCAACGTAATCAGTTTAAACGTCAGCAAGATGATTATCTTAAACGTGTTGCTCAAACTCTTATGCCAGAAGATGCTGCTCGCCTGATTATTGTAAGAACCGCTGAAGGCGAAGCTATTGGGGCAACTTTCGTCTACGATTCTGACGATACACGTACCTATGCGCATACTGGAACTTCTTGGGAGCACCGTAAGCTACGCATTAATAAGCCTCTTGTTTCGTGGATGATTATGGATGCAAAAGAAAAAGGTCTCAAATACGTTGACTTGTTCGGAATTGCTCCTAATGATGATCCAAACCACGAGTGGGCAGGCTTTACGGAGTTTAAGAAGTCTTTTGGTGGACGTTCAGTTGCGTATCCTGGAACTTGGGATTTACCAGTCTCTGCGGTAGGTTACCGTGCTTACGAATGTATCCGCGCTGCTCGTGAGGGTCTTCAACAGCTGAAGACTAAAGTTGCTGAGGTTCGTTCAGCTCGCCAAAAGTCCTAGGCTCTTGCGCTGAAGTATTCTGCTCAAAGTTTCTTAACAGACTGCGGGTGGGTGGAAATATAGTATGGTTTCCACCCACCCGCAGTTTTTTGCTCATAGAGCCTTCTATTACGGTTATCGGCGCACGCTTGCTTTACGTTGAAGGATGCGTTCCCAACGTTCTAAGTTATGCTCTGCGTCGATGATACGCACGGTTCCTGATTTACTACGCATAACCAGTGATTGGGTTGTGACAGTGTTTCCGTTGTAGCGTAAACCGCGAAGGAGTTTTCCGTCGGTGATTCCTGTTGCCGCAAAGAAGCAGTTATCGCTGGTGACGAGGTCGTCTGTTGTCAGTACACGGTCAAGGTCGTGTCCAGCTTCGAGGGCCTTTTCGCGTTCTGCATCGTCGATTGGAGCAAGCCGTCCTTGAATGATTCCACCGGTAGATTTAATAGCACAGGCAGCAACGATTCCTTCTGGTGTTCCGCCAGTTCCCATCATGAGGTCTACGCCGGTTCCTTCACGGCATGCGGCGATAGCACCGGCGACATCACCATCAAGAATGATTCGGGTACGGGCACCAGCGTCACGGATTTCTTGAATCAGTTTTTCGTGGCGGGGGCGGTCAAGTACACAGACGGTGAGCTGGCTAACTGGTTTACCTAACGCTTTTGCGGTGAGGTGAAGGTTCTGTTTAACTGGTAGTCGTAAATCGACAAGTTCTGCAGCCTCTGGTCCAGCAACGAGTTTTTCCATATAGAACACGGCAGATGGGTCGAACATGGAGCCGGCTTCTGCAACAGCAATAACGGATAGCGCGTTATCCATTCCAAGGGCGGTTAGTCGGGTGCCGTCGATGGGGTCTACGGCAATATCAAAGGACGCTCCAACTCCTTCGCCAACTTTTTCGCCGTTAAAAAGCATGGGTGCTTGGTCTTTTTCTCCTTCACCGATAACGACAGTGCCGCTGAAGTTGACGGTAGATAGTCGATAGCGCATAGCGTCTACGGCTGCACCATCGGCAAGGTTTTTGTCTCCTGCTCCCACCCATGGGCCACTTGCTATAGCAGCAGCTTCGGTTGCACGCACGAGTTCTAGTGCGAGGTTTCGATCGGTGTGGTAAGTATCGTTCTGCGCCAGCTTTTCTGACATGTGCCCTGACCTTCGAGGTAGATGATATGTACTCAAGATGTGGTCATAGGTCAGTCATTACGTCATCGTCATGACTGGTTCCCTTTTTCCGTCATCATTCTATAAGCTTAGTTCCATATACTGATTCTTGTGATTCAAATTGCTAAATTTTTCTCTCTATTACCTGAGTTTTTCTGAGTGGATAAGGTTGTCTTGAGGTTTTTATGAGGAAGATAGGGGAAAATAGTTAGGTGAGCACAGAACAATATCCTTCATCTCAAGACACTGTTTCTGCCGAAGAATCTTCTGAACCGGTAGTTCCCCTCATTACTCAGAAGCAGGCACAACGTATTCATGCTCCGGCTCGAAATATGATTATTTCGATGGCGGTGATGATTCTTATTCTGATTCCTATTCTCTGGTTATCCCCTGCTTTAACGTCCAATAAGAATCATTACAATCCACAGGTTGATTTAGATTCCACTGCATATCTGTCTTCTCAAGAGGCTGGTTATCCTGTGGCTGCACCAGAGCTAGACGGATGGCGTTATAACTTTGCCCGATGGAAGAGCCACCAAGCAGATGGTATTAGCTTCTGGAACACCGGTCAGCTTACTGCTCAAGCAGGGTACATTGAATTGATTCAAGCCGAAAATACTAACCCTACGTGGATTGCGCAGCGAGTCAATAATGCTGCTGTGCAAAGAACGCAGGAGGTCGCTGGTGTGCTCTGGGATGTTCGCGTGTACACACCTAAAGATGGTGAACCAACAATTTCATACGTAGGTACTGTTTCAGGAACAACCGTCATTCTTAATGGACAAAGTTCCGAGGACGAAATTATTCAATTAGCTCAAGCTGTTATCGCTTACGAGAAGAACCCTACAAAAACTGCTGAACCGACGTCATCTTCAGGTATCCAGTAAAACGGAGCAGCATCAGTGTTCGGGAAAGAAGAATGATGAACAGTAATGAACGAGTTTTTACTCCGCAGCAGGCTCTTGAACGGTTACTTGAAGGGAACTGGCGTTTTGTACACGGTCGGGTGGAACACCCTAATCAGGATGCAGAACGTCGCAATGATTTAGTTAGTGGACAGTTCCCTTATGCGACCTTGTTTGGTTGTGCTGACTCTCGTATTGCTGCTGAAGTAATTTTTGATCAGGGTCTAGGCGATATGTTTGTGGTACGAACGGCGGGGCATGTGATGGAAAGTGCGATTACCGGCTCTTTAGAGTATGCGATTGCACATTTACATACTCCGTTAGTTGTTGTTCTTGGTCATGATTCTTGTGGAGCTGTTTCGGTCACTCAAAAGGCTTTGAAGACGGGTGTTTTCCCCGGTGGCTTTATTCGTTATTTGGTTGAGCGAATTATTCCTTCAGCAATCTCTGCCCATTTGTCGTCTACTCCGAGTGTGAATGAAATAGTTCGGGAGCATACTGTTCAGGTGTCAGAACGTATTTTGGAGCAGTCACGTCTTATCGCTAAGGCGGTTGATGAGGGACGTACTGCTGTTGTGGGGATGTTTTATCATCTTGCAGATGGCAAAGTTGAGTTGGTGTATTGTTCACAGAATATCGATAAGAATGCTGCGATGAGGTTTTTAGCTTAAGGGTTTGTGTGGTTCTTAATTTTTGGTTTTTTCTTGTCAAAAACCCGCAAAGTGAGCTGTAAGTCACTTTATGGAAGCTAAGCTGGTAGTCATGGCTGAACATATCGAATACCGTATTGAACATGACACTATGGGTGAAGTGCGAGTCCCAGCACAGGCGCTGTACCGTGCACAAACCCAACGAGCAGTAGAAAACTTTCCTATCTCAGGGCAACGTTTAGAATCTGCACATATTCGCGCTTTAGCGCTCATTAAAAAGGCTGCTGCTACTGCCAATGAAGAACTAGGTGTTCTTGATTCCCAGCGTGCTCAAGCTATCCGTGAAGCCGCCGATGACGTCGCAACCGGGGCATACGATGAGCACTTCCCCATTGATATTTTTCAAACGGGATCGGGAACCTCCTCTAATATGAACACCAATGAGGTTCTAGCAACTCTTGCAACACGTCGTCTCAAGGAGCAAGGTCTTGAGGTTCACCCCAATGACCATGTCAACGCTTCACAATCTTCTAACGATGTTTTCCCTACATCGGTTCATGTGGCAGCTACTTCTGCTCTGATTAACAATCTCATTCCAGCTTTGGATACGTTGGCTTCATCTTTAGAGCAAAAGTCTGAGCAATTCAAAGATGTTGTGAAATCTGGTCGTACGCATCTTATGGATGCAACCCCCGTAACGCTCGGACAAGAGTTCTCTGGTTATGCCGCACAAGTACGGTATGGCATTGAGCGTGTCGAAAGTTCTTTGGCGCGTGTTGCAGAAGTTCCTTTAGGCGGAACTGCTGTCGGTACGGGAATTAACACTCCAGAAGGTTTTTCTGCGCGAGTCATTGAGTTACTTGCGAAGGAGACTTCTTTACCGATTACTGAAGCTCGTAACCATTTTGAGGCGCAGGCAAACCGTGATGCTCTGATTGAAGCCTCAGGGCATTTGCGTACTATTGCCTATTCGTTAATGAAAATTTGCAACGATATTCGTTGGATGGGTTCTGGCCCTAATACGGGTCTAGGAGAATTGCATATTCCAGATTTGCAACCGGGATCTTCTATTATGCCTGGAAAGGTAAACCCTGTTATTTGTGAAGCAGTGATTCAGGTAGCTGCTCAAGTAATTGGTAATGATACAACGATTGCGCTTTCGTCTACCAACGGCGCATTTGAACTTAACGTTGGTATTCCCGTCATGGCTGCTAACCTTTTACAGTCAATTCGTCTACTCTCTAATGCTTCAACGGTGATGGCGTCCAAGATGATTAATGGTTTAGAAGCTAATGTTGAGCGCTCTCGTTTCTTAGCAGAGGCTTCGCCTTCTACCGTAACCCCGCTCAATAAATATATCGGTTATGAAGCTTCTGCGAAGATTGCCAAATATGCGGTAGCTCATCAGAGCACTATTCGTGAAGCAGTATTAGCTCTTGGATATCTTGAGCGCGGAGAAATTACAGAAGAACAGTTAGATCAGGCGTTAGATGTGATGAGCATGATTGGTTCTTATCGTTAGTCTCTTAAGTCGGCTCAAGAGACTGAGCATGATATGCCGTTGGTGCAGGTACACAAGGTATCTGTATCAACGGCATATTGTTTTTTCTAAACGTTGAGGGTCTTTTTTATTCTGAGATTTTCAGTTCTTGACTCTAGATGTTCTTAGGAAACAGGTCTATCGTTAATAGTAAGAATACTGATAAATATTGAGGGGTTTTCCGTGAAGTTAGCAGAACAGATTGTCCAGCAACTCATCGACGCTGGGGTTAAAAGAATTTATGGTGTGGTAGGAGATTCTCTGAACCCGATTGTTGATGCAGTACGAGCATCCGGCGGTTCAGATAATGGAGGAATCGACTGGATACACGTCCGACATGAAGAAGTTGCAGCTTTCGCCGCTGGGGCTGAAGCACAACTCACCGGCAAACTAGCGGTCTGTGCAGGTTCCTGCGGCCCGGGAAATACTCACCTCATCAACGGGTTATACGACGCGCATCGTTCTCAGGCTCCAGTTCTTGCTATTGCCTCGCATATTCCTTCGGGACAAATCGGCACCGGTTATTTTCAAGAGACCCATCCCGAAAGAATCTTTGAAGAGTGCTCTGTTTATAACGAGATGGCTGTCTCCCCCGAACAAACATTACGCATTGTCAATTCAGCTATGCGTCACGCAATTGCTCGGAACGGTGTTGCCGTCGTCTCTATCCCCGGCGATATTGCTTCAGAAGATGCCGTCGAAGCAATTCCCGAATGGGGTACTTTGTGTCGAGCAGCCTTAACACCAACCTCTGAGACGCTTGAAGAAATTGCAGAACGCATCAATAAAGCACAAAAAGTCGCTATTTTTGCCGGTGCTGGGGTGGCTCAAGCACGCGAGCGCGTGATTGAACTTGCCGAAAAAATCGGTGCTCCTATCGGACATACGATGAGGGGTAAAGAGTTCATTCAATACGATAACCCGTACGATGTAGGAATGACTGGGCTGTTAGGTTATGGGGAGGCCGCTGAGGGTCTTAAGGAAGCTGACCTGATGTTGCTTTTGGGTACGGATTTCCCTTATGACCAATTCTTGCCTGATACTGAGACGATTCAGATTGATCGTCGTGCTGAGGTGATGGGCCGACGTACTAATGTGGGGTTGCTTGTTGAAGGCGATATTGAGACAACTCTCAACGGTGTTCTTCCGTTGGTTTCGAGAAAAGAAGACCGTAGTTTTCTTGAGAATCTTGTGAAGAAGAATCAGAAGATTATGGAGAAAGTTGTCAATGCTTATGCGAAGGATCCTAATACTTCTGCGCTCATTCACCCCGAATATGCTGCTACAGTACTGGATGAAGTTGCTGCTGAGGACGCTATTTTTACCGCTGATACGGGAATGTGTAATGTGTGGACGGCTCGTTATATTACCCCAGGTCCGAAGCGTCGTCTTTTAGGTTCGTTCTTGCATGGGTCGATGGCTAATGCGATGCCGATGGCATTAGGTGCCCAGATTTCTCATCCTGAACGTCAGGTAATTTCTGTCTCGGGTGATGGTGGTTTGTCGATGCTTCTTGGAGACTTGCTCACAGCCAAGATGTATAACCTGCCGATGACCGTGGTGGTGTTTAACAATTCGACGTTGGGTATGGTCAAGCTTGAACAGTTAGTTCAAGGTTTTGAGGATTATGGTGTAGACGTTCCTGAGGTTAATTATGCTGATATTGCTCAGGCAATGGGTTTTCAGGCTCAACGTGTTACGAATCCGGATGATCTTGAGGGGGCGTATCGAAAGGCGTTAGAGCATCGTGGCCCATCTTTGGTGGATGTTGTGACAGATCCTAATGCTCTTTCGATGCCTCCAGAAGTTGAGGCAAAACAGATTATTGGTTTTGCATCGTCGTTGTCGAAGATTGCTCTCAATCGTGGTGCTGGTGAGGCTGTTGCTATGGCTCGTTCGAATCTGCGTAATATGAGTGCTTGGAGGCAGATTCTTTAGGTTTGTGAACGGTCTTTAGCGTTTTAGACTTGTTCGTAGCCGAATCGGACGCCGTCTTGCCAGTGCAAGGCGGCGTCTATTCTGTCAAGCATCCTTGGGGAGCAGAGTTCTTGGGCTTCTTCAAGACTCACCCAACGAACTTGTGTGCTTTCTTCGTCGTTGACGCGTTCTTCTCCACTGATGTAGTGGCAGTAGAAGGTGTGGTCAAGGAATTGGCATTGGTCACCGTTGTTGAAGGTGTGTGGAGGGTCTGCTTTAAGCTGTGCTAAGGCGATAACTTCGATGCTGACGTTCGCTTCTTCTTGAGCTTCTCGGCGGATGGTTAGGGCTGGGTTTTCTCCGGGGTCGACGATTCCGGTAATGGGTGTCCATGCTCCGGAGTCACTTCGTTGAACCAGTAGAATCTTTTGGTCGCTTTGTCGTTGGATGACGGCTGTTGCGCCGGAGAGCCATAGCATGTCGTTGCCAATTTTTTCACGTAGTTTGGTGATGAATGATGGTGTTGGCATAGTGTTTTAGAGTTCCTTTGGGTTTTAGAAAAGGGTGTTTGATGGTGGGAAAAGTATTGCAAGTGTGGTGCCAAGGAGCATGAATGGACCAAATGCTATGTGTTGTTGTGGTGTTTTGGTACGTAGGAGGAGGAGGATGGCAAGGCTATAGATGCCGCCGAGGGTGAAGGTGAGCAATGTTGCCCAGCATAGGGTCAGGGGTGAGATAAAGCCGGTGAGCGCTCCAAGGATTCCGGAGAGTTTGACGTCGCCTAGACCCAGTCCACCGCGGGAGAATACTCGTAGTACGTAGTAGAAAAGTGTTAAGAGCACGGCTGAGTAGAGGGTATTTTTAACGCCGATGATGTTGTGTTCAAGGAGGTAGACCGCTATGAGCGGTAGCATAATCGTCAGGTATAGCGGAAGAACGATACGGTTAGGTAGTCGGTGTTCTCGTATGTCGATGATGCTCAGTTCTATAGCTCGATAGATGAAGTATATGAGGGTTAGGCTTAGTATGGTTCCTTGCGTGTTACTGAGCACTGTTCCACGATGAAAGTATTCGACGATGATATTCAGCATGGTGGTTCTTCTATGGTGTTTAGGAGCCGAAACGTCGTTGTCTGAGCGCGTAGTCGGCTAGGGCGTGAACGAAGTCTGTTCGAGTAAAATCTGGCCAGAGCGCTTCACAGAAGTAGAACTCTGAGTAGGCAGATTGCCAGGTGAGAAATCCTGAGAGGCGTTGTTCTCCAGAGGTTCTAATTAAAAGATCGGGGTCGGGTAGTCCACGGGTGTAGAGGTGTTCGCTGATATCTGAAGTTTCTAGTTGTTGCACTAGTTCTTCGAGAGAGGTTCCTCTCTGCTGCGCTTGTCGTAGAAGTTCTTTGACGGCATCGACGATTTCTTGTCTTCCACCGTATCCAACGGCAATGTTGACTTGTAGTGTGTTGATGTCTTGAGTTGCTTCTGTTGCTTTGTTGATGCTCTGTGTCAGAGTTTTTGGTAAGGCGTGAAGTCTGCCTACTGCATGTATTTTTGCAAGGTGTTTGTGGGTGAGCTCTTCAAGGAGGTTTTCGATAACGTCGAGGAGGTCTTGTAGTTCTTCTGGTTTTCGTTTGAGGTTTTCAGTGGAGAGCATGTAGAGGGTGACCATGGGGACGTTGAGTTCTTGGCACCATTGGAGGAAGTCGATAATGCGTTGAGCTCCACATTGATGCCCGTATTTGGTGTTTTTGCCTTGTTGCGCGGCCCATCTTCTGTTGCCGTCGACAAGGACACCCACGTGTTGTGGAAGTTTCTGGGGCGGAATGTTCTGAAACATCTGAAGCTGTTCAAGGCTTTGAGTTGATGAGGAATCTTCCACCTATAGCTCCTTATGTCATATTTTCTTCTGGTTTGAGCAAACAACGTCTTCTTTCATCGTACCGTGCTGAAGTCGTTCCACAATGTTTATTGCCTCTTGTCCTTAATGAGTATCGCAGAGATAATGGAGGAAACCACATTTTTAGGATTGGCGTTCACCAGTGACACACCGTTCATCTTCTTCAACTTCTTTATCGTCAGCTACTTCTCATCGTCCTTTTGAGAAGAAACCTCTTCTGCGTGGCTGGATACATGCCGGTTTTTCTCCCATTGTTTTTATTGCGGGGATTGTTCTTGTGGTGCTCTCTGGCGGTGGTGTTTTAGCAGTTGCATGCGCTATTTTCTCGTTGACGGGTGTCATACTTTTCGGTGTTTCTGGAATGTACCACCGAGGATATTGGGAAGATCGGGTGCGTCTTCTTCTCAAGCGTCTTGACCACGCTAACATTGCGCTGGTTATTGCCGGAACATATACCCCGTTTGCGTTTACGCTCCTTAACGGCCCAAAGCGTCAGATTCTTTTATGGAGTATTTGGGGCTGTGCCTTGGGTGTGGTTCTTTTTAGGGTGTTATGGACGTACGCTCCACGCTGGCTTTATACCCCTATTTATGTGGTGATGGGTCTTATGGCAGTGTTTTACCTTCAAGATTTTTGGAAGGTTTCTGTCATTGCAACGATTCTTATCGCAGCTGGTGGCGCTTTCTATATTCTTGGCGCCGTTTTTTACGGGACGAAAAGACCTCATCTTGCTCCCCATATTTTTGGGTTTCATGAGTTATTCCATGTGTGCACGGTTATCGGTTTTATTCTGCACTATATCGCAGTGGTGTTCTCCATCTACGCATAAGAATATTCTGGCGAAGACAGCGCGCACTTTATTTATTTTTCTGTTGGTGAGGACTTAGACGAAGTATCGTTATCGCCCGTCTGGGATTGCTGACGTTGTTGTGCTTCTTGTTCCATAGCGTATTGGTTACGGTACCTCATACGACGTACACGGCGCGTAAAATCCAACATCAACAAGATGATGAAAACACCTACGGTAAAAGTTGCAACAAATCCAAGGAACCCTGGAGAACCCGTTGGTGAGCCGTCCTGATTATATTGTGTGGTTGAGTTTGCCAGAAGTTGGGCTGTCTCCACAACAGCAAAAAGATACGTCATGCGTTACACCAGTTTTTCTTGGTCGTTGTTGTTCTAAGGATAGTCTTGTCAGTAGAAGAGCTGTCTCTTATTCTACGCGTTAGGTTCGGAACTCTTATAGTCGATTCCTTCTGCAAAGCACCATTCTGGTAGTTCTGAGTGGACTCTGCTTTTTGCTAATACGTATTCTTCCCAAGGCCAGATTTCTTTTTGCTGTTCAGGTGTGAGCGCGAAGAATGCGTCGGTTGGGCGAACCTGTGAGCGGTGCGCAAGAAGTGCACGGTCGTGGGTTTCAAAAAACTCCCAACACGAGATACGTGTCGTTGTGTGGTGGGAGGGGTACGGCGAAGGATGACGTTTTTCGTCTTCTTCTCTCTCATCAAGACGAGCCACCCACTGGGTGAAAGGACTTTCACCTTTGGTGCTAGTGAGGTATCGGTGGAAGGTTCTAATACGTTCTGGGTTGAAAGCACGGTCATAGTATATTTTTTGAACTTGCCATGGTTTCCCTAATTGTGGGTATGCTTTTTCGTCACCGGATTTTTCGTAAGCTTCCATTGCGACTCGGTGGGTCATAATGTGGTCGGGGTGAGGGTATCCGCCTCGTTCGTCGTAGCTCAGAATAATATGTGGACGGTATTCTCTAACGAGTTGGATTAACGGTGCAGCTGCTTGTTCTAGAGGCAGTGTTGCAAAAGAGCCCCAAGGAAGTTCTGGTAGTGGGTCGCCTTCAGGTAGTCCAGAATCCACAAACCCTATCCAACGATGCTCAATACCAATAATGTTGGCAGCTTCTGCCATTTCTTCACGTCGGACACCGGGGAGGTCTCGGTGGGCTTTAGGGTTTTCATTCACCTGTTCGTTGAGAATATCGCCGCGTTCTCCGCCTGTCATCGTTGCTACCATAACTCGTGCCCCACGATGCACGTATGCTGCCATTGTTGCAGAGCCTTTAGAAGATTCGTCATCGGGGTGTGCGTGTACCGCTAGAATACGTAGTCCTGCATAGTTCTCTGCTAAGGGTGAAGGCACCATATCTTTGAGGATGCTGTGAGAGTGTTTTGAGTCGGTCACGAAGAACTCCAATATTTTTTCGTTAGAGTAGCTAAAATAGTACATCTAGAACGTCAGCAGATGATGCGGTCTGAAGAAGACACTCTATTTTAGCGAATATCTGGTGGCGATAACCCAATCTAGGTTAACGAATATGAACGAAGGATGTCGTGACAACTAGCTTAGATTCACGCTACGGCAGAAAACCTACTCAAAGGAGCATACCAACGTGGGTATGGGTTCTTTTAGCTGGTTGTGTTACCGTCATCTCAATGCTTTTTGGGTGGTGGGTACAAAGTGATTCTTCAGCGACGTCTCCTCAGGCTCGTGATCTTTCACATCAGCTCACAAGCGCCGATGAAGTATCTCTGACTTTTGAGGTGCTCAAAGACCCTCACGTAGAAGCTGTCTGTGCGATTAAAGCGTTGAATTCTTCACGTGCCCCAGTCGGCTGGAAAGAGGTCATTATTCCGGCAGATACCGCCGGTGAGAGCTCGTCTCGAGTGCATGTTCAAACTGTTAAAATACGGGTTCTCTCCCCCGCTGTCACCGCGACCGTTGATACCTGTTGGAGTATGCGAACCTCGTCATAAGGTTTAGAATTCACACCACAAACTAGCACTTGTATGTTAGAACGGGTAAAGTTCGCTACAACTACTCTAATTTTGAGTGTCAGGATAACCGTTTGGTGAATCCTTAACCTCAAAAGTTTTATGAAAGGAAAGTACATGAGCGCTCATGAAGGTGCTTGGCTAACTCAAGAGGCATATGACCGCCTTAAAAAAGAGTTAGAACATATCTCTGGCCCGTACCGTCAAGAAATTATTGAACGTATTTCGGCAGCTCGCGATGAGGGAGACCTCAAAGAAAACGGCGGATACCATGCTGCACGTGAAGAGCAAGGCAAAAATGAAGCACGTATTGCTCAGTTAACTCAGTTGCTAGAGAACGCTCAAATTGGCGAAGCACCGCACAATGACGGGGTCGTTGATTCCGGAATGGTCGTTGAAGCAGAGCTTGCCGGTCGACCTTTCAAATTCCTTCTTGGATCACGCGAAGTTGCAGATTCTTTGGTCGGTGATTCTGGTCTTCAGGTCTTCTCTGAAAGCTCCCCCATGGGTTCTGCTATTTTGGGTTGCCGTGCCGGTGATGAAACGTCGTATGTTGCCCCAACCGGTAAGACGATTGACGTCAAGATTATCTCTGTCGTTCCTTTTGAATGATAGAAGACTCTTTGTCATTCTCATAGGCTCAGAAAACGTGATGCCATCGCATCTCTCCCGATAACGGGTGAGATGCGATGGCATCACTGATATTCAAAGCATTACCACCGATGATATTTAGTACACAACAATCGGTTTATAACCAGCTTCTGTTAGCCCATCAAGTACCTGCTGAATATGTTCATTCCCTTTAGTTTCCATATCAATAGTGATAGAAACATCTCCCATAGAAAGTGCACCGCCGACACGGGTGTGGTCCACACCCGTCACGTTCGCGTCCAAAGAAGAAATGATGGATGAGATAGTTGTTAGCTCGCCGGGACGGTCGTTCAACATCATTTTGATGGTTAGATACCGTCCAGCAGCCGAAAGACCGCGCTGAATCACTTTGAGCATCAGCATTGGGTCAATATTTCCACCAGAGAGCAAACATACTGTTGTCCCAAGGTTTCCGTATTGTTGGAGAAGTTTTCCATCCATCAAAGCAGCAACAGGAACAGACCCTGCCGGCTCTACCACCAACTTGTTACGCTCCATCAAAAAGATTAATGCTCTAGCAATATCATCTTCAGAGACGGTATGTACGTCATCAACCAGTTCTTTAATAATGGAGAAAGGCATTTGCCCAGGTCTACCGACAGCGATGCCGTCAGCGATTGTAGAGACTTTTTTCAAAGGGACCAGAGCGTCAGCAGCTAAAGAGAGCGGGTACGCTGCAGCATGTTCTGCTTGAACACCAATAATGCGAATCTTTCGGCCCGTCTTCTGTTCAAGTTCTCGAACGGCAACAGATAAACCAGCCAGTAACCCTCCCCCGCCAACACCAACGATGATAGTTTCAACATCAGGTACTTGTTCTAGGATTTCAATACCGATAGTTCCTTGGCCTGCGATAATATCAGGGTTATCGAAGGGGTGAACAAAAACGGCACCAGTTTCTTCGGCATAACGTTTTGCTTCTGCTAGGGCGTCGTCAACGGTGGCGCCGTGCAAGATAACCTGTGCCCCACGACTTTTAGTTGCAGCAACTTTCGGAAGTGCTGCACCTAAAGGCATGTAGATACGTGCTTTGATGCCTAGTTGTTGAGCGGCTAAAGCGACACCTTGTGCGTGATTACCTGCTGAGGCGGCGACTACTCCACGCGATTTTTCGTCCTCAGTAAGTTTTGCCATACGGACGTATGCTCCGCGTACTTTAAAAGATCCAGAACGTTGTAGGTTCTCACATTTAAAGTAAACTTCTGAGCCAATCATTTCTGATAGTGCTAAGGAGTGGTCCACCGGTGTGCGTTCAATGACCGGTTTGAGAAGATGAGCGGCTTGTTCAATATCTGCATATTGAACAGGTAATTGTGTTGAAACAGTGGACACAGGTGTTTCCTTTATGCGTTAGAGAATATCCGAAGAATAGTTTAAGAAACAAAAACTATCTCAAGAGTAGTGCAGTTATAGTGTTGATTCTTCTTGTTCGTGTTCTTTAAGCCGTTCAAGACGTTCTTTGACTTTATCAGCCACAGCTTTACGTTTTTTACGAGCAATTTCATGTTCGTAGAGAAACTCTTTAGTACGAATTTCTGGGTCTTTTTCCCACTCACGTCGGGCCAGATAACGCACGATAGTATTCATCACAGCAAGAACTGGAACAGAGAATAACGCACCAAGAGGCCCATAAAGGATAGTTCCGCTAGCTACCGCAAAAATGACGGCGAGAGGATGTAAGGAGACGGCTTTACCCATAACTAGGGGCTGCAAGATATGCGATTCAATCTGCTGTACGAGAAGAACCATCAGCAACATAATCAGAGCGTTAAACCAGCCGTTAGCGACGAGAGCAAGGAGTACCGCAATCGCACCGGTTACGAGAGCACCCACAATAGGGATAAAAGAGCCAAGGAATACGAGTACACCCAGCGGAATAGCTAGCGGGACTCCGAGGAAGAACGCTGCTAAACCGATACCAAGAGCATCCACGAAGGCAACAAAAACTTGAACGTGAACGTAGCTTACGAGAGAACGCCAGCCACGACGTCCGGCACCGTTAACTGCTTCACGTGCAGTTTCAGGGAAGAGACCTACCAAGAAGATCCAGATTCTTTCGCCTTCAAGGAGGAAGAAAATCAGGGTGAAGAGAACAAGAGCAGTACCTGTTCCGATATCTGCTGCGGTAGAGCCGAGGGAGGCAACACCCGAGAGGATGGAGCCAGAGTTATTTTTGATGAATTGTGTAAACTCCGAAAAATGTGAGTCTATTTCTTTGAGGTCTAAAGCAATTGGAGATTGGTCAATCATCCCGAGAACAGTGTGGTATCCCTGCACAATTTCGTCTGATAGGGAGGAGAATCCAGAGGTAATTTGTTGCCCGACGAGAGTGAGCAGTCCAACAACAACCGCGATGAACCCGAGCTCAACAATGGCTGTTGCGTATCCTCGTCTAAGACCGTATTTGCGCAGGAAAAATACCGCTGGTGAGATGAGCGCAGCAAGAAGTACCGCTACCGCGATAGAAACAATGATGATACTAATTTTTGCGGCAACCCAATGGAGGCAAGCTAATGCGAAGAGAACTATGAGAAGTCTCCACGACCAAGCGGCAGCAGTGCGTAGGGCAAATGGAATGTATCGTTCATCGCCGTGGTACCAAGAACTTTGTTCAATATGATTTTTCGGTGCTGGTGAGGGGGTAGTTTCGCTCATGCGTACTATTCTTCCACATCTTTAGACAAGTCGTTATTTTCGGGGAGAAATAAACGTAAGAAAAGGTTGCATATAAACGTTCAGGGCACACGAGATCTCTCGTGCGCCCTGAACTTTCGTGGTTAGGATGTGATTTTTAGCGTTCCATCATTTCACGAACGTACATGAGGATACGGAGAATCTCGATGTAGAGCCATACCAGAGATGAGGTTAGGGCGAATGCCATACGCCATGATTCACGTTCTGGTGCACCGTATCGTACAGCTTCGCTGACGTGGGTGAAGTCAAGAATGAGGGAGTACACGCAAAGAGCAACAGCAAAGAGCCCAATAATGAGGCCGAGAGGAATACCCATGACTTCAATGCTGCGAACGTTTGTTCCGCCGAAGAGGGTCATGCCAAGGTTGACGAGACAGAAAATTGCATATGAGATAGCTGCGATGGTGAAGAATTTCGTCATCTTAGGTGATTCACGCAATTTACCGTTACGGAAAAGAACCAGAAGTGTACCAAAGACGATGAAGGTTGCAAGAACAGCCTGCCCAACGATACCCGGGTAGCGTGTTTCTGCCATGGCAGAGAAACCGCCAAGGAGCATACCTTGTGCTAGGGCGTATGCCATCACAAGTACGGGAGAAACCTCTTTTTTGAAACCGTTAACAAGTCCCAGAACAATAGAACCGACTAAACCGGCTACAACGAGTATGGGGAACATCACCGATGCGGCTGCGCCAACCAGTAGGATGACAAAGTTGATAGCAACTTTGACGATGACGTCGTTCATGCTCATCTGCCCCGTTTGAGCGCTTGTTGCGCTGGGGGACTGATACATTGCGTTGAGATCAGCGGCGGTAGGAGTCTCCTCACGAGGTGAGGTAGGTGTATATCCGTACGGTGCGGAAGAGCTCTGACCGTTGGAGTATGCGCCACCAGCGCCGAATTGTCCAAAGCGAGAATCCTTCTTTTGAGAATCTAGCATGGAATTGATGAGGGGGTTGCCTGCCACGAGAACAATCTCCTTTAGTTCTATAATTCTGTCTCTACCAGACTATCGGAGAACCGTGATATTCGTGGGGACTTTTGGTGAAAAGCACAGTATTTCCTAGGGTTCTAACAGTTTCAGAAATATTGAGTATCATGGCGACAATACTCACGGTACTTCTACCGTATAAACAAATGTGGTCTCATCAGTATTCACTGATGAGACCACATTCTCGTATGTGCTCCTACTGGGACTCGAACCCAGAACACAAGGATTTTAAGTCCTCTGCCTCTGCCAATTGGGCTATAGGAGCAATATCGGCAGCTAGATTTTAGAAAACAACTGCCTTACCACTATACCGTATAGAACGAATAGTGTTGTCCTGTACATAGATAACTCTAGGCACAGGACATTATTATAGCCATAAAATTGCGTTGAACGCACTTTTTATTACAGGCGTGCCTTACTCTTTTCAGGAGCAGTTCCGGTTGCGCTTTGGAATGCGCGACGTGGAGAACGCTGATGGCGGATAGAAGAGGTGTCACGGCCGAAGATTTGGTTCAACGCCCAAATGCTCATAACACGTACAGTACGCTCAGCGGTGGGGATAGCCATGCCGTGGTATCCGCGGTGCATCAACCATGCAATAGGTCCGCCGATGGTCTTACCCTTGAAGTTCGCGACGCCCTTCCACAAGCCGAGTCCAGCAACAACACCGATGGTCTCATGGTAGTAGTCGGTGAGTGCTTCACCGCGACGAGAAGCCAATAGGTTCTGTGCAAGCTTAACAGCCTGACGGGAAGCGTGCTGTGCGTTAGGTACGCAGAAGCCGCCAACTCCGCCACCAGAAAGGTCAGGAACAGCAGCGTTATCGCCAGCTGCCCAAGCACCCTCGATGACGCCGTCATCACCGGTAACTCGTAGGTCTGCGCCGACACGCACACGACCGCGCTCGTCCAGAGGAAGGTCGGTGTTCTTGAGCATGGGGGATGCTGCAACACCAGCAGTCCAGATAAGAGTGTCGGTGTCAAGCTCACCAGCAGGAGACTTGTCTCCCATGTTAATCAACGCAAGATGACCGTCGGTAGCATCTGCCAAAGAAGTATTGAGTAGAACCTCAATACCGCGGCCGCGAAGCTCTTCAACGACCTTTTCAGCGCGCTCTGCAGGGACCTCAGGCATGATACGGGGTGCAGCTTCAACGAGAACAAAACGAAGGTCAGATACGCGAAGGCGACCGTTGCGTTCTACGGCGACACGAGCCATATCTTCAAGTTCGGAGATTGTCTCGACACCAGCGAAACCGCCACCAACAATAACGAAGGTGAGGGCGCGACGGCGTTCATCTGCATCATCAAGCATAGAAGCAACTTCGATGCGTTCAAGCACCCAGTTGCGAACAGATACTGCTTCTTCTACGGTTTTCATGCCGATAGCAATTTCGGCAAGCCCCGGAATGGGGAATGCGCGGGTTACTGCACCTGCACCAATGACGATTTCGTCGTAAGTAACCTCAAAAGGCTCTCCTACGTCGATAGGTTCAATAGTTGCGGTGCGAGTTGCATGGTTAATTGCGGTGACTCGACCACCAACAACTTCGCAGTTCTTGAGGTGCTGACGTAGAGGAACGGTAGCGTTGCGACCTTCCATAGAACCTGCAGCAACTTCTGGCAAGAAGGGCTGGTATGTCATATAGGGGTTAGGGTCTACAACGGTAACGATACCGCCAGTTTCTTTAATGGTCTTCTGAATTTTCTGGGCGACGGTGAATCCTACGTAGCCACCGCCGACAATGAGAACTCGAGGACGATCCTGAGCTAGTTTGGTGAATGCCATATTTATTTTGCTACTTCCTTAGGTTGAGATATGAGAGCTGTCTATGCACTCGTACCTGTATCTGCACCGCATGTTTAACTGTTAAAAGTACAACATCCTTTAGAGCGCAAAACAGCGCGGTGGGAGGACAATTGCTCAATATGCTATCTTGCCACTTAAGCCGAACTTTTCCTACTCTACAGGGCATTTTTTTCTTCAAGGATTTAGCTTTTCTTGATTCTTATTTCGGCTACCCTTGTGGCCTACGCCTCTTTTTCTGTGTTCTGACTAGCTGAGTTAGCGAGCGAATGGAGTATCTTGTGATGATAAACGTCCACAGAAAAAATCCACCCACCACAATAAAAGGCAAGATGCCAGAATCTTCAGCTGGACGGCGAGGAGTTGGCGGCGAAGCCACCGGAATATGCTCATCAGCGTGATGTGTTGGAACACTCGAACGAGGAGTCGGTTGGCTCTCATTCTTACGATGAACCTGTATCCACTGACGCATCGACCCCAACGGGTTCTCTTCAGCTTCATCAGAAGTTTTAGGATTCAAGGCTTTTGCGGGGTTAATAATCCCGTACCCGTACAATGCATCTCGTCCGTTTTCTCCAGCATCATCAGCCGAAGAAATAATACGCTGAATAACCTGAGCAGCAGTAAGGTTTGGATACTTTTCTTTAATGAGAGCTGCCAAACCCGAGACAATAGGTGCTGCCCCAGAGGTGCCTGACCATACCGCATATTTATTATCGGGGGTCGCGCCCATAAGATTTTCGCTGGGTGCAGCAACAGCAATCGAAATACCTTGAGAGGATGAAGACCAAGAATCTTGCTTATTCTGGTTCACTCCCCCAACAGTTAGCACCCCCGGCATCGTTGCAGGGGCACCAACTTGAGTAATTCCAGAGCCTCGGTTACCGGCAGAAGCTACAATAATGACGCCTTTTTCTTCGGCATAGGCGAAGGCACTATCCCATTGTTCTGGCCAGTTTGTGCTATCTGAGCCAACAGAAAGGTTGATGATATCAGCACCGTGGTCTACCGCGTACCGGACCGCTTCAGGAAGCTGCTCATCAATATTTTTTGCACCCTCAGAGATACCACCAATCTCTAAAGAAATTGGAAGAATCTTAGCTTCTGGAGCAACCCCTATCATTCCAGCTGGACGTGCACCACCGACGCCGGAGAAGGTTGGCGTGTTTGGGTCGCGGTGCCCGTGCCCTGCAATTAACGAAGCGACCATTGTTCCGTGTTCAGGTTCAACGCCGAGACCTTTCCAGCCTCGAGCAGAGCCAATACCCGAAACGTCCGTCCCAGGTAGAACATTGTTTTTCAGGTCTTGGTGGCTTTGGTCTACGCCGGTGTCAATCACCGCGACAGTGACCCCACGCCCAGTAGCTTCTTTCCAGACGGAGCTGAAACCATAATCTTTAAGCCAGTATTCTCGGGCGCGAACCGCGTCTCCTTTAGGTACGTCAATGGTCGGGATAGAGGGAAGAACACCCGGTTGCTGTGATGGTGCAGTTGGTGGTTGTGGCGCAGGTGAAACAGATACCTTTGGGGTAGGTGTAGGGGCGGCCACAGGCTGGGCTAGCGACACAGAAACGGTTAGAACGCTCAAAGATAAGGTCGCCACAAAACAAGCGTATCTTTTCATTCGTCGAGAAGATGCAGGCACAGAAGAGCAAGATGTAGACGTTATGTGCTTAGGCATAGGCTCTCCTCAAAGAATGTTATCTCAAGAAAAGACAACAAACATCATGATAAAACGCTGTTGAATACCTAAACGCATTATCGTTGCGAGAGTACCAACCCATCAAGAATATCGTGTTCACTAGCGGTAGCGCTATATACAGCTCCATCTGTGAGCTGTTCTAAACGTCGAATAATATGTGCCCAAATAACAGCACCAGTACCAATGACATCTACACGGCCGGGGTGCATAAACCCGCGTTCAGCGCGTTCTTGAGCAGTCATTTGAGCCAAACGATAACAAGCCTGTTCAATCTCTTGAACGTTAAGCTGTGCGCCGTTGATTTTCTGAGGATCATAGCTTTCAAGCCCGTAATGTTCTGCAACAATGGTGGTAACGGTACCAGCAACCCCAACCACTCGTTGCGCTTGAGATAATTGAACGTAGTTAAGAACTTCTTCGAGAGCTTCATCGACGTCAGCAATAATCCGTTGTCTTTGTTCTTCACTCATCGGGGCCGTCACCTGATGCCGTTCAGTAAGACGTACACAACCAATATTCACTGAACGCGCAGCAATCAGTGAATGCCTATCCCCTAAAACGAATTCTGTAGATCCGCCACCTAAATCGATAACAAGTGTTTTTCCTTCGTTCGTTCCAAGAGAAGAAAGCGCCCCATAGAAAGATAGCTCTGCTTCTTCGTCACCAGTGATGACTTCTGGTGTGACCCCTAAAATGTCTTGTATTCCTTGAATAAAAACATCTTTGTTCGTGGCGTCTCTTGTGGCGCTTGTCGCCCCAAAACGAAGAGACTGAACACCGTGCTCAGAGATAATTTGTGCGTACTCGCGGGCAACTTTAAAAGTTCTTTCGAGGGCTTCTTCTGAAAACTTGCCCGTAGCGTCAACGCCTTCTCCAAGGCGTACAATTCGCATAAGACGTACGACATCGTGAAGGGTGCTCACACCGTTCTGTGTCTCAACGTCTGCAATGAGGAGTCGTAGGGAGTTCGTTCCGCAGTCAATAGCACCGATACGCACGTCGAAGTCTTCTTTCTCTTATTGAGCGGTTTCTTGGTCGGTTGAGACAAAGCTATGGCGCCATTGTGGGTCACACGCGCATTGTTCGGGAGTCCACCAAGGTGCAATCAGTTCGAGCGTCTCATCCCCCATAGGGTTAATTCCGCGTCCGACAGAGAGGGTGTGTCCAAGTACCGCGTGAAGACACTTAACGCGTACTGGCATACCGCCGGCAGAGATACCGTCAATTTCAGGAACTTCTTCGGTGTTGGTCTTGATACGGATACGTTCACGTTCACGAAGATAGTTTTCGTGTGCTTGCTGATATTGCTGAGCTAATTCGGTGTCTTCAGCAAGACGGTCTGTCATCTCGTACATTTTTCCCTCAGCTTCTAGACGACTAGCAGCTGCAGTAATCGCAGGGTGTGCTAGGTAGAAGACCGTGGGGAAGGGCGAACCGTTTGATAGTCGTGGTGCAGTTGCCGCAACGAGAGGGTTTCCGCAGCGACAGCGAGCAGGGATTTCTGCAACGTCACGCACTTTTCGACCCAATTGTTCAGAAAGTACGTGAAGATCGAGTTCGGTAGGTTCTAGGGTTTCTGCGCTCACGCCGAAACCTTGCGGGTTAGTAGTGTTAGTCATGATGAAGTTCCTTGTGATACTAGTTTTAGTCAGTCAATCAGTCTGTTATTTTATGGTGCTGGAGCGGAGCTAGCTGGTGCAGTGGTGGGGGCAGTTGGGTCTATAACGGGGCGAGATGGATCAGCCGGAGCTATTTCTTCGGCAGATGTTATATGCGCCGGTTCAGAGGTGTTGTTCGCTGGTTTTTGGTGAGTTGGATCTTGCGCAAAAGCTGATTGTTCAAAAGAGCTCCACAAACCTTTTGTCCAAGATTCTTTAGGGGCGCTTTGTGCTGCTGCTGAGGTGTCATCTGCACGATGAGAGGAGGGGTCTACTCCTACCACAAGATACGGTGTTTCACCCTCAGCCATATAGTATAGACGGCTCTTTGCTTGCTGTTTGACGTAGTTTTCATCTTGCCACCAGCTCAGTTGAGTTTGCAGACTGTCATGGTTTTGTTGCAAGGCATCAATATGGGATTCGACTTGGTGAATTTCTGACTGTTGGCGGATATATGTTGATACTGGCGCATACGAAGAGATGAGGATAACAGCAAAAATAATGAGAGGCGCAACCAATCTGCCAGAAAAAGCATGCGCAGCAACAGGAGCGTCAGAATCTTCTCTGGCGTTAACATCCTGATAGTTTTGATATTTTTCTGTGCCAAAAAAGTTTGCCCATGAGCGACGACGTGGCTTATTTTCTTGTGACATTTTACCCCTGACTACGTTTTTCACTCACTCGATAGCGTTCTTCATATCCCTCAGCTATCCAGAGGGTAGGTACCTCGCATTAGCTATTCTACCCACCAAAAAACTAAATCACTTCTAGCTTTCCAATCCCCACACGAGGGATTCTTCTTTTCCTTGTTTTTTCTCAGCTACTTTAAAGACGTATCGCATAAAAACATTCTTTAAAAGAACGTATCTCCACCAAGAAAGCTCCATATCAGAGACTCTCTTGGTGGAGATACGATCAAGAAATGTTTAGCTCTCTATCGGAGCGAAAACTCTATGCCTTGAAACGTGGGAATGAAGATGTACCAGCGTAAACAGCTGCTTCGCCAAGCTCTTCTTCAATACGTAGAAGCTGGTTGTACTTTGCAACACGCTCAGAACGTGCAGGAGCACCAGTCTTAATCTGTCCAGCATTAGTTGCAACCGCTAGGTCTGCGATGGTGACGTCTTCGGTTTCACCGGAACGGTGAGAAACCATGCAACGGTATTCGTGACGCTGCGCCATTTCCATAGCATCAAGAGTTTCGGTCAAAGAACCAATCTGGTTAACCTTCACCAACAGCGCATTTGCTGCACCAGATTCGATACCCTGTGCAAGACGCTCTGGGTTAGTCACGAAGAGGTCGTCACCAACAATCTGTACCTTGTCACCGATTTCTTGGGTAAGGTTCTTGTAGCCTTCCCAGTCGTTTTCATCGAGAGGATCCTCAATGGATACGAGTGGGTACTTAGCGACGAGGTCTGCATAGTATGCGGACATTTCTGCAGCGGTCTTCTTCTGACCTTCAAATTCGTATGCACCGTCGTTGTAGAACTCGGAGGAAGCAACGTCTAGTGCCAAAGCAATTTCTTCACCAGGCTTGTAGCCAGCTTTTTCGATTGCTTCGATGATGAGGTCAAGAGCAGCAGCGTTCGACTCTAGGTTAGGAGCGAATCCGCCTTCGTCGCCCAAGCCAGTGGAAAGACCGCGGTCTTTGAGAACAGACTTGAGTGCGTGGTAAACCTCAACGCCTGCTTGCAATGCTGCAGAGTAGGTGTCGAATCCGATAGGAGCAATCATGAACTCCTGAATATCAACGTTGGAGTCTGCGTGAGAGCCACCGTTGAGGATGTTCATCATAGGAACAGGAAGAACGTGTGCGTTAGGTCCGCCGAGGTACTTGAACAGTGGAAGGTCTGCAGATTCTGCAGCAGCCTTCGCAGCAGCCAAAGATACACCAAGAATAGCGTTTGCGCCGAGCTTACCTTTGTTCTTTGTGCCGTCAAGCTTAATCATTGCAGCGTCAAGTGCGCGCTGGTCAGTTGCGTCGATGCCGATGATTTCTTCGGCAATTTCGTCGATGACTGCACCGACAGCACCAAGAACAGACTTGCCAAGGTAAACGGACTTGTCTTCGTCACGACGTTCTACGGCTTCCCATTCACCGGTAGAAGCACCGGAAGGAACTGCTGCGCGACCGAATGCGCCATCTTCGAGGAGAACCTCCACCTCAACGGTAGGGTTGCCACGAGAATCGAGAATCTGACGTGCGTGAACTGCTGTAATTAAAGCCATGAATATGCTCCTTGAAGCGTAGATTGGTTGGCTATGAGTAAGCTCAGGCAAGTTTTCACTAGTGCACACTTACGTGAGCGTACGTTCAGCTACGATTTTACCAAAGAAACCCACATAAGCACACAGGCTTTCAATAATTCCCACCAATATATTTGAGATATTTTCCTACGCCACTCCCCTATCCACCCAAAGATATTCCCACGAATAACAACATCAACGGCAGATAACGCAGCACAACACATTACTTCTCAGAGGAGTGAATCACCGCATACATTAAACGACGTAACGCACCCTCAGCATCAACCCCTTGAGCACGAGCACGCTGAACCATTTCGAACAACTCCACCGCAAACGCTGCATGCTCATCATCAGGAGCAACAACACCAGCCACATCAAGTGACACCTGCCCCTTATCAGCCTTCGCAATAACCTTATCCGCTAAAGCCAACGCCGGAAGATGAGGAGGAATACCATCAAAAACAGATAAACGCTCCGGTTTCTCCTGCTTCTTCAACTCCTCCCACTGAGCAGTCACCTCTTTATCATTCAAAGAACGAACAGAAGAATCACCAAAAACATGAGGATGCCGACGCTCAAGTTTCTGGTTCAGCCCCTCAACAACATCAGCAATACTAAAACCACCTTCTTCAACACCGCGCTCACCAGCAATACGAGCATGAAAAAGGACTTGTAAAAGAACATCGCCGAGTTCTTCTTTGAGAAGCTCATAATTTACCTGCTCTTGAGCCTCAATAGCTTCAATTACCTCATACGATTCTTCGACCAAATACCGAACCAACGAATGATGAGTCTGCTTCCCATCCCAAGGACAACCACCCTCAGAACGCAAAACATCCATTAGCTCAATCGACCGTTCAAAGGCCTCCGACGCACCCTGAGGAACAATACGCTGCTCTGCCATGATTAGTTCTCTTCCTCTTCCACACTATTCTGTTGTTCAAAAACACTCATATACGCACCCTGAACAGCACGCATCAGATGCTGTTTCTCCTCCATCGAGATAAAAGCACCTTCAATAGCATTAGTTGTTAGTTCAAAGAAATCTTGCACCTGATAACCAAAATTCTTCGCTAAATGCACGAATTCAGCAGTCACACTACTACCACTCATCAAACGATTATCAGGACTAATTGTCACGGCAAAACCAGCCTCACGCAAAGCGTTAACGGGATGCTCTGCAAGATTCTTAGCGACACGAGAACAATCCACAACACCATGTTCAACAGCATAAGCAGCGCCCGTTTGAATATTCGAACACGGACAAATCTCTAAAGTAATACGACGGTCTTTAACCCAGCTAGCGAGCGCACCAAGCTGAAGAATCTTCTGGTCTTTAGGGGTTTGGGGCATTATTTTCCCGTCAGGGTCGAGCTCTCCAGCTGTCGTATATGAAAAGTCTTCAGTAATACGTACGCCGTGCCCGATACGTAGCGCTCGCCCGACTAATAATGCGGAGCGAATCGAGCGTAGCCCTTCAGCTTCACCGGCATGAATAGTGACTGGCATAAAGTTCTCTGCTAAATACTCTAAAGCTTCACGATGTTGTTCTACAGGGTGATTTTCTTCTGCTCCGGCAAGATCAAAACCGACCACGCCCCATGAACGGTATTTAACAGCGAGTTCTGCTATCTGCCGTGAATGATGGTGATCTCTCATCGCGCAAAGTATCTGGTTCACGAGAACTCTTCCACCAGCTTGAGCTACCATTTCCATACCATCGTTAAGGCCTGTTGCTACAGCTCGGATTGCTTCCTCAAGGCTTAGGCCTGCGCGTTGATGTTGTTCTGGTGCCCATCGAACCTCTGCATAAATGACGCCGTCTGCCGCGCACGCGAGTACGTGTTCTTGAGCGATACGTCGCAAATCTTCTGCTCGTTGCATGAGGGCTAAAGTATGCGTAAATGTTTCAAGGTATCGTTCAAGAGAACCAGAATTTGCTGCTTCAAAGAACCATTCTTGAAGTTTTTCACGTTCTGTGCTGGGTAGTTCATGCCCAATTTCTTGTGCGATATCAATCATCGTTTGTGGTTGCAATCCACCATCAAGGTGATCGTGTAAACAAATTTTGGGTAATTTTTGTATCCATTGTTCGTCAAGTTGGGTCATGTTCGGTGTTCCTTGATCAATATAGTGTTTGAAGTTGATACGAAAACGCTGCCGAGTAGCTCCAATAGTGAAGTTCCTCGACAGCGTCTTACGTCCTAAAGTTTTAGAGCGTCCATGAAGCAAGCGCCCTGTTCATGTGTTCAGGGATGTTTGCTCCGGTACGTGGGAAGAGTCTGAGCTCTTCAACGTATTGCTGCGCCGGTAGAGTGTCTTGGTATTTGGCGAAAGCCCCTTCATCGTTGTAGCTAAAGGATGCTACTGGCGGGATTCCAGGTGTGAAGCGTAGGCTCATCGCCAGTGGTGAGCCTACGCCTTCTTTATAAGAATCTGCTTTGAGCTGCAAGATGGCGAGGACGTCTTCGGGGATGAGGTCGAAGGTTCGTTGTTGATCCCAGAAACCGTTACGGCGGACGTGTGTTAACGCATCGTAGTAGGAGCCAAGGGCACGAACACGTATCAACACGGTGGAGACGTCTCGGGCGGTACCGTTTTCTCCGAAAAGTTGTTCTTGTGCTTTGAGTAGTCGGGCGACGACCTGAGCCTCGGTAAGGACGAGGTTTCCTTCTGCTAATTCGGTTGTAGAAGGAGGTTGCACTTCTTCTACGGGGGTGTTGTAGGAGGGTGCTACGTCTACGCCATGTGCGTCTTCGGGTAGGTCTGTTCCACGGACGTTGGTAGCTGGTGTAGCAACGAGGGTGTCGGTGTCTTCTTCCCATTCGTCGTCAACGTGTTCTGGTAGTGACGCGGTTACCAGTGAAATATCGTGTGCAGAGGTGAAGGTGTCTGCATCGGTATTATGAGTAGTTATGTCTGACTCGTCAGCGATGTTCGCGTGGGTGTTCTCGCTGTTTTCGGTATTGGTGCAAGAAGCTTCGGCCTCGTGTGAAGATTCTTCAGCGAGTTCTGCGCTGGTATCTGTTGTTGTTTCAGCGGTTGCTACAGTTGAGGGGCGAGCAACAGCAAGACGTGCATGAGGTTCAGAACGGTCTGTTTCTGATTCCGCTTTTTCGGTGTTTGAGTCCTGTGCTGATGACGAGGTGTTATCGTCGAGGTTCTGAGGAGCATGTTCGCCACTTTCTGCTGTAGTTTCAGTTTCTGTGGTGGCTTCTGCTGTAGTTTCAGTTCCTGCGGTGGCTTCTGCAGTGGCTGTTTCAGAAGTTTCTTCAGCTTCTTCGACACTATTGCTCGTGCCGCTTTGAACAGCTTCTGTTTGCGCCGCCGTAGTATCGACCCTTGTAGTTTCCTCAGCTGTTGAACTTGCAGCGTTGAGAGTTTCACCAGCAGGTGATGATTCCTCAGAACGTGAGTGAGCATCCGCTATTACTGGTGCAGAAGTATTCTCTTCAGCAGAGTCGTCTGCTTCAGCAATATTTGCGTTCGATGTTTTGTCCGCAGGAAATGCGGATTCAAAACGTTCTGCAACACGAGCGATAGGAGAATCATCAGCGATATTATTCTGCTGATTTTCAGGCAGTGTTTCTGCTCCAGCTACTTCTGTAGCTTCTGTAGCAGACGTTTTCTCTTCTGGTTCGTCCGCCATCTCCTCTACTCGATAATGCAGGTTACAAGAGGTCTCATTCTTTGAGTTGAGGTAAGAAACCTGAGCGTTTGTTCCCAGCAGAATAATCAGCGCACGAGTCCATGCCCCGCGTGAGCCTTCCTCTTCTTCGGTGTAGAGCGCCGCAACGTTTTCAAACCAAGAGTTTCCTGGAACAACAATGGTTTCTTCAATTTTTTTGCCATTTTCTTCAAAGGTCAACAACATGTCGTTGCCCTCTTGCTTCAGGTCGAGGGTGAGTTGACCTTCACCTTTAGAGCGCATCATACGAATTAGAGAATGCAAAGCACTCTGTTCGTTGAGCTCTTGAAAGGCAGAGAAAGTAGAGGCACTTTCTTCTACGGAAGGTTTTGGGGTCTGTTCCTGTACAGAGGTCTTTGGTTCTACAGGCTGTTCAACAGGCTGTGCTGTTACTGCCGATTCAGCAGCTTTCTTGTCTTTACGACGGCTAAAAAGTCCCATGATGTTCTCTTTCTTCGGTGCGAACGGTGAGTGTTCTTACGAGTAGTTTACTGCTGTTCAGTACTCACTTTACCTAGAATCAGCGGCTGAGGCTCATATTCTTTGCCGATAGTATAAGCATCTTCTAAGGATTCTAACGCTCGTTCAAAGCGTTCGGGAGTGTCGGTCATTAGTGTCATGAGTCGGTCACCAGCACGTATGGTATCTCCTGGCTTAGCGTGTAGACGGATTCCAGCACCAGCTTGCACTTGGTCTTCTTTACGAGCTCGTCCAGCGCCCAAACGCCAAGAAGCAACCCCTACTCCCAAAGCATCAAGACGGGTAAGCACACCAGTTTCTGTTGCGTAAACAGTGTGAGTTTCACGTGCTTGAGGTAATGCGGCATCGGGATCTCCACCTTGGGCGCTAATCATTACTCGCCATTTATCCATAGCACGACCATCAGCGAGAGCTTCAGCGGGGTCCTCATCAATGCCACAGGAACGGAGCATTTCGCGTGCAAGCGCCACCGTCAGTTCAACAACATCAGATGGGCCACCACCAGCAAGTACTTCTACAGACTCTTCCACTTCGCACGCGTTACCAACGGTCAGCCCTAACGGGGTGTCCATGTTCGTCAGCAATGCTGTCGTTTTAACACCGGCATCTGTTCCTAAACGCACCATGGTACGTGCTAGTTCTTGTGCATAGTCAACATCTTTCATAAAAGCACCAGAACCAACTTTTACATCAAGCACCAGAGAATCTGTTCCTTCAGCAATTTTTTTAGACATGATGGAACTTGCGATAAGTGGTATAGCCTCTACAGTGGAAGTGACATCACGTAGCGCGTATAGCTTCTTATCTGCAGGTGCGAGACCAGTTCCGGCGGCACAAATAACAGCGCCTACGTCCGAGAGTATTTCGAGAGTTCGTTCATTACTCAAATATGCTTGCCAACCAGGGATGGATTCTAATTTATCGAGTGTTCCACCGGTATGGCCTAGTCCGCGACCAGATAGTTGAGGAACCGCAACGTTGTAGACTGCTACCAATGGTGCTAGTGGCAACGTAATTTTATCTCCCACACCGCCGGTAGAATGTTTGTCGCTGGTTGCAATTTTCTTTCCAGCACCAACGATGGAAGAAAAGTCTAGTCGTTCACCCGAGTTAATCATGGCTTGAGTCCACTGCTGAATTTCAGTAGCACTCATTCCGTTCAGAAAAATTGCCATGGCAAGTGCACTCATTTGTTCGTCAGCGACAACTCCACGAGTGTAAGCGTCAATCACCCAGTCAATGTGTTCTTTAGTAAGTTCTTCGCGATCTCGTTTAGCGCGAATAACATCTACCGCGTCGAATGGTTCGTACGACATGTGTTTTTCCTCCGTCAAAGGTGTCGGTTAAGTCTAGTATGAATGTTTTCAGAGCCGTTCAGGCCCAAAAGCGTCGGGAAGCATCTGTTCGATAGAAAGTATTCCGCTCACTGTTTTGATGAGCATATCTTTAGTGCTGTGTTCGTAGAGTAGTTGTCTGCACCGTCCACAAGGCATGAGTGCTTCACCATTTTTATCCACACACGTAAAGGCAAGGATTTTCCCTCCGCCTGTTCTAAAAAGCTCTGAGATGAGGGAACATTCAGCACATAAGGTAAGCCCAAAAGACGCATTTTCGACGTTACAGCCAGTAATGATTCTGCCGTCGTCGGTAAGAGCCGCTGCCCCTACTGCATATTGTGAATAGGGTGAATAGGATTTTTTCATCGCGCAGGTGGCATGTTCTGTGAGTTTTTCCCAGTTAATGCGGTGTTCTAAAGTTTCACGATGGCTCATGCAGGAATCCTTGGGGTGTAAACGTATTGTGTATTGCGCCCGAGGGCACGATGAGGTTCCGACAGTGTGCACTATCGAAACCTCATCATCGGTGTTTTCTCGTGGTACAGGGAGTGATTTATCCCTTGGTGTACGCTTTACCGGCTGCTGCAGGTCCACGCGAACGACCGACCAAACCGGCCACTGCAAGAATCGTTACGACGTAAGGGAGCATAGCCAATAGTTCAGTAGGAATATCCGTTCCAAGTCCAGAAAGGATGAACTGCATCTGCAACGAGAAACCAAAAAGAAGTGAGGCGCTCAACGCACCAAGCGGTTTCCACCGACCAAAAATTAGTGCAGCCAACGCAATGTAGCCTTGCCCTGCCGTCATATCAGCGTTGAAGGAGCTCACCGCAACAAGAGTGAAGAAAGCTCCACCCATACCAGCAACAGCGCCAGCAATCATGACATTGCTAAAGCGTAGACGGTTCACGTTGACGCCAAGGGTATCTGCGGCTTGGGGATGTTCGCCAACCGCGCGGGTGCGAAGCCCCCAACGTGTTTTGTTCAGAGAGAACCAAATCGTACCAACCACAATGTACATCAGGTAAACGATAACGGACTGGTTGAATAGTACTGGACCAATCACAGGGATTTGTGAAAGAACCGGAATTTCAAAGCTAGGTAAACGAGGAGCAGAGTTGAGGTGTGCCGCATCTTGTTGGAGTACACGAGAATAAAGGAATCCGGTAAGTCCTGAGACGAGGACGTTCACCACAACACCAACGATGGTCTGATCAACAAGATATTTAATGGAGAAGGTTGCTAGTAGGAAAGATACCAGCATGCCGCCAATCATTGCCGCGATTAGCCCAAGCCAAGGGTTTCCTGTCATAGAACCAACAAGTACGGCAGAGAATGCACCGAAAAGAAGTTGACCTTCAATCGCAATGTTGATGATTCCAGAGCGTTCGCAAAGGAGTCCGCCCATCGAACCAAAAATCATGGGTACTGAAAGAGCAACAGCACCGGTAAGGATGGTAATCAACGATATTTCGGTCATACGTGCAGAGCCGATAGCCCAGATGAGCACGCCAAAGATAAAAGAGAACCAGAAAATAGCTGAGAGGTATAGCGGTGTTTTCTTACCGGAGAACGTGAGCTTAGCACACCATAAGGTGACGGCAATGAGGACGGCGGTAACAGCCCAACCCGTTGTTGGCGTTGAGAGGTTCAGCGCTGGAAGTTGAATGACATCATCTTTGGTGGACAGGCCAAGTACCACGCGCGAGGCAGGAGCGTTCAAGGCAAGGACTAGTAGCGAGATGACGCTTAGTGTGCCGAAAATCCACGTGTTTTTCCAGTGACGCACGAGCACGGTATCTTGTGGCGTTGCGGTGTCGATAACAGCTGTCGTGCTCATTATTTTGCCTCCGCGGACTGAGTAGTTTTTTTCTTCTTTTTGGGCTTGTCGGGGTCTGGAAGCCTAAAAATGGCTCGTACCAGTGGTGGTGCAGCAATGAAGAGCACGATAAGTGCCTGAACCACGTCGACAAGGTCTACAGACGTTCCGGTGCTGACCTGCATGGTGACACCGCCTGCTCGAAGTGCCCCATAGAGAAGAGCAGCGAGAAGAGTGCCGACAGGTGTTGCTCGGCCAAGAAGCGCCACAGTAATAGCGTCAAAACCATAGGAGGAAGCGATACCTGTACTCAGGACTTTTTCGGTTCCTGAAACTTGGGCGACACCGGCAAGACCTGCTAGCGCACCAGCAATAGCCATCACAATAATGTATCCATTAGCAACAGATACGCCCGCAGTTTTTGCAGCATGAGGGTTTGCCCCTACTGCTCGAAGTTTGAATCCGATAGTTGAACGGTTGATAAGCCACGAAACAAAAAATACTGCTAGTAAGGCGAGAATGAATCCTGCGTGAAGACGGAAGCTTTGTCCAAAGATTCTGGGGAAGATTGCTTCATCTGCTAGTACAGGTGAAATGGGGTTTGAGCTTCCTTCGCGTTGCCATAGTGGTGTTTTGAGGAGGAAAAGAAGTAGGTTCGCAGCAATGTAGTTGAGCATGATAGAAAGAATGACTTCATGCGCACCAGTCTTTGCTTTGAGTAATCCGACTAAACCACCCCAGAGGCTACCGCCGAGAATACCGCCAAGAACGATAAAAGGTAGTAGTAAGTAGCTGGGTAGGTGCCAGTTGATGGCAACGTAGCTGGCAACGATTGCGCCAAGGATGATTTGTCCTTGTGCGCCGATGTTAAAGAGTCCGGTACGGAATGCGATAGCTACGGCAAGACCAGCAAAAATAAGGGGTGTTGCTACCGTGAGAGTTTCAGTCAGCGGATATATCGCTTTAGTGAAGGTGCTCGCTTCATAGTTGAAAATAGCGCCTCTAAATAGTGCGAGGTAAGCGTTGGTCGCTGCGTCCCAGCCGGCGCTAAGTGTATCTAGCGGTCGGGCGAAGAAGTAGCGTGAGGCTTTTTGTGTTGCAGGGTCAGTGACCGCGATAAGAATACCGCCGACGATAAGTGCAGCAAGTAGTGCAAAAAAGGACAAGCTGACGGAGCCGGATAGTATACGAGTCAGTACAGGAAGTTTTTCTTTTTCGGAGGGTTGTGTGTGTGCCGGTGGTACGGTTTCGGAGGCAGTGAGCACGGTATCGGTGGCTTCTGCGACGGTGGATTTTCCTTCGGCGCTCATGCTTGGTCTCCTTCTGCCCAGGGGATGTTTTCTGCTTCAGGGGTTTGAGGTTGAGGGGTATTGATATCTGTTGTGGAGCTTTCCCCCGATGCTTTGAGGGCTTCTTCGTAGGGTGTTCCAGCCATCATCATACCCAAGACGTTACGTGGCGTTTCCGGTGGTGCGATGCCCATGAGTTCTCCGTGGAAGAAGACAGCAATACGGTCTGCTAAGGCGTGCACTTCGTCCAATTCTGTAGAGATAATGATGACGGGTACGCCTTTGTCTCGTTCTTCAACGATTCTTTGATGAATAAATTCGATGGAGCCAACGTCTACACCGCGAGTTGGCTGTGATGCGACAAAGAGTTTGAGATCTCGTGTGAGTTCTCGTGCAACGACGATTTTTTGTTGGTTACCGCCAGAGAGCGTTGAGGCTGCATCGTATTGTGAACCGACTCGGATATCGAATTCTTTAATGGCTCTTTCTGCATTATGAGCGATTTCGCTATTACGCAGTGTGCCGTATTGTGAGAATTCTTTACGGTTATAAAGATCTAGGATGAGGTTTTCTGCGATAGAGAAGGAACCTACTAGCCCGTCGACGTTGCGGTCTTCTGGGACGAATCCGACACCGGCGTCGAGTACTTGTCGAGTGTTTTTTCCGAGGAGTTCGGTCTCTCCTAGTTTCATCGAACCGTGTGCTTTAGGGTGTAGCCCGATGATAGTTTCAGCGAGTTCAGTCTGCCCGTTTCCTTGCACACCGGCGATAGCGAGGATTTCGCCTCCGCGAACGTTAAAGCTGACGTTTTTGAGAAGTGGCACGCCTTGTTCAGAGATGAGGTTGAGGTCTTCAACGATGAAGTTTGCGTCAGTTAGTTGTGGGGCGTCTTTCTCGACGACAAGTTTGACGGCTTTTCCGACCATAAGTGATGCCAGTTCGTCGGTGGTTGCGCTAGGGTCAGCTGTTCCAACGACTTTTCCTCGCCGAATCACGGTGATATGGTCTGATACTTCACGTACTTCTCGTAGCTTGTGGGAGATAAATAGCAGTGATTTTCCGTCTTTGCGTAGCTGATCCATGATGCCTAGCAGCTGGTCAGTTTCTGCTGGTGTGAGCACTGCAGTGGGTTCGTCAAGAATGAGAATTTCGGCGTCTCGTACGAGAGCTTTAATGATTTCTACGCGCTGTTGTACACCTACGGGGAGGTCTTCAACGACGGCATCTGGGTCTACGTCGAACCCGTAGCGTTGAGAGATTTCACGGATTTTGGTGCGGGTTGCTTCAAGGTTGAGGATGGTTCCGCGCGTTTCTTCTGATCCGAGCGCAATATTTTCGGCAACGGTGAAGACGGGTACAAGCATAAAGTGTTGGTGTACCATGCCAATGCCAGCGGCCATAGCGTCTGAGGGCCCAGAAAATTCGACTGGCTTATCGTCGATGAGGATTTGCCCGTCAGTAGGTTCGTAGAGTCCGTAGATGACGTTCATGAGTGTCGATTTTCCGGCACCGTTTTCGCCGAGGAGGCAGTGAACGGTACCTGGTTCTACGACTAAATCAATGCTGTCATTTGCGGTAAAATCACCAAATTTTTTTGTGACTTTTCGCAGTTCGAGTTTCATCGATGCGCTTTCTTGTCATTGCTCAGACTCTGCTGTTGAGGGATGTGGGGTAGTTCTCTTAAGCGTATGAGCGGGGGTTATCCGTGTGAAT
This sequence comes from Rothia sp. P7208, assembly GCF_048512915.1. Taxonomy (NCBI): domain Bacteria; kingdom Bacillati; phylum Actinomycetota; class Actinomycetes; order Micrococcales; family Micrococcaceae; genus Rothia; species Rothia sp. P7208. The sequence goes on along the minus strand of NZ_JBLXXW010000007.1, from coordinate 5,387 downwards.
ATGTGGTGGAGTTTTAAGTGCTGAGCGGCTGGCACGAGGAGGTTGCCCTCTTAGTGCCAGCCACTGAGCCTTATAAGGTTTTATTTCTGTGGTGTACCGTCGGTGTTGACAGTGATTTCACCAGAAATGATTTTGTCTTTGATGGTGCCAAGTTCAGACTTGGTTTCGTCAGAGACTTTGGATTCGAAGTCGTGGAATGGAGCGAGTCCAACACCATCATTTTCGAGGGTTCCAACGTATTTTTCGGAGGTGAACTTGCCTTCGAGGCTGTCGTGAATGGTGGATTCTACAGCTTCTTTCATCTTCTTCTGGATGGAGGTGAGGATGATGGCCTGGTAGTTCGGGTTGGTCTCGTAGCCGTCGGAGTCTACCCAGATTACGGATGCGGGTGCATCTTGGTGGCTTGAGTTGTATTCGGTGACCGCGTCAAGAGTACCGGCACCTACAGGTCCTGCGACAGGAAGGATGATGTCTGCACCTTGGTCGAGGAAGTTCTGGGTGTTGGTTTTACCTTTGGTCTGGTCGGTGAAGTCTCCGGTGAAGGTTCCGCTTTTCGCATCATGGTCCCAGCCGAGAACCTGAACGTTAGCGTTTTTCTGTTCGTTGTAGTATTTGACACCCTGAGCGAAGCCGTCCATGAAGATGGTCACGGTGGGGATTTCTAGACCGCCGTAAGTTGCGACTTTGCCGGTCTTGCTTTGAGCGGCAGCAAGGTAACCTGCTTGGAATGCAGCTTGTGCTGTGTCGTAAACAATGGGGCGAACGTTTTTGACGTCAATGTCGCCGTAGTCGACGATGGTGAAGTCGATATCAGGGTTCTGTTCTGCGTATTCTTTGGTTGCGTCTGCTAGTGAGAATCCAACGGTGACGATGATATTGCAACCTGCTTGGACCATGTTGGTGAGGTTAGGTCCGAACTCAGAATCGGAGTTTGATTCTGCTTGCGCAGTTTGGATGCCGTAGTCTTTTTCTGCTGCTTTGAGTCCAGCGTAGGAGTTTTCGTTGAAGGATTTATCCTCGAATCCGCCGGAGTCAGAGACGATGCAACCTTTGAAGTTGGAGTCTTTAGCTTGTGAGTCGCCGGAGGATGCTTCGGGTGCTGCGCCACAGCTTGCAAGAAGCATAGCTGAGATGCCCAAGACTGAACCTGTTGCTGCAAAACGTTTACGATTGGTCATCGTCGTCCCTTCATGATGTGTTGAGTGGGGGTGCACTCATGGTGTGCCAGAAAGGTTCTGCCGTCCTAGCTCTGTTGAGGATGAGAGTGCGGTATATACGTTATATAGTAATGGCTCACACGTGGTTATGTCGTATCACACTCCGTGGGGCGGGGCACTGTCATTTGTCCGCGTTGGTGAGTGTTCAAGGTTTAGCCTAGCCACTATCTCTTTTCTGGTTCAATTTTTTCTTCCTGTAACACTTATTTTCTGTAGTTATTTAGTAGGTGTTGCTCGTTCGGAATTGTTCGGCAGAACGTTTTGCGATTTCCCAGCGTACGGCTCGTAGTGCAGTAGATGCCATAACCTGTACCCCGTACCCGATAGCTCTTTCATCGGGGTTGTAGTCTCCTCGATGAAGGTCATAGGTGATACCGCCGGGGGTTCTTGTTCCTAGTCGTATCATAGTTCCGGGAACTTCTTGAAGCATCCATGCGAAGTCTTCTCCGCCCATAGATTGTTCGACGAGGACGACGGAGTCTTCGCCAAGTTCTGCTCGTGCCGCGTTTTCGACCATGGTTGTTTCATCTTCTGTGTTTACAACTGGCGGCACTCCCTTGATGTGTTCTAGTTCGATGGTGACGCCGTAGGGTGCTGCAACTTGTTCTACGACCTCATCGAGGATTTCTCCGGCTTGGTACCATGCTTGGGCGTCGAGGCAACGCATCGTTCCTGCAAGGTAGCCTTCAGAGGGGATGGCGTTGGGTGCAACACCTGCTTGAATTTGCCCCCATGCGAGGAGTACACCTGAGCGCACATCGATTCGTCGCGAGAGAACTGCTGGGACGTTGATAGCGATTTGGTTCATCGCGTAGATGAGGTCTTCTGTGAGGTGTGGGCGTGAGGTGTGTCCGCCGCGTCCCGTGAGTCGTATTTTGATGGTATCTGAGGCTGAAGTGATGGGGCCGATTCGGGTTCCGATTTTTCCGACATCCACTTTTGGTTCGCAGTGTAAAGCGAAGGCGCGTGGGACTCCTTCTAAAGCATTTTGAGCGATAACTTCTACGGCTCCGCCGGGGAGTTGTTCTTCAGCTGGTTGGAAGATGATGCGAATAGTCCGAGAGAGCGGGCTTTGTTGATGTATTTCCCAGAGTGTTAGTGCGACTCCGAGCATGACGGTTTGGTGAATGTCGTGACCGCAGGCGTGCATGATGCCGGGGCGGGTGGAGCTGTAGTCTAAGCCGGTGTATTCGTTGATGGGTAGGGCGTCAATATCTGCCCGTAGCGCGGCGGCGATGGCACCTTCTCCAATGTCTACGTAGCATCCGGTGTTTTTGTAGCACTGGGGGCTCATGCCGGCGACTTGTAATCGGGTGATGATTCGTTCTGTGGTGTGGTGTTCTTTAAAGGAGAGTTCTGGGTTTTGGTGAACGGTTCTACGGAACTGTTGTAGTTCGGCGATAAGGTGCTTGATACGTGTTCCGATGACGGGACCAGATTCATCGAGGAGTGCTAGTGCGGGTTTTTCTGCCATTTTTCTAATGTAGCGCGCTTTGGTGTTGTGGCGGGAGTTTTGTGAGGCTTCCCTTTGTCATCGCTGCAGGATTCGCCAGTTAACGCTGTCAATGTCAAAAATCAATATACATGAGTGTAATTAAAGATACATTTTTAGTCTATTTTTTATATTTATTTTCGTAAAAATGCATATTTTTTACACATATTACATATTCTTTAAATGCTTTTTCACTACTTACGTTGAGGATTCTCACAGAAACTTAATATTAATTTTCAATCACTATTTTCTATATTGAAAACTTGTCCCCTAAAAAGAGACTGCTTTTTATTAAAAAATCCCTTAAGTCTTGCGTAATAAGCACGAAATAGGCTGAATGTCGAGGAGAACTTCACTAGCGTTGAGGGTGTTATCGTTGTCCACCAAATAGGGTACTCATATTTAAGGGACAGTATATGAATCACTCAACAACGCGCGACAACAACAGATAACATGCACCATAATTTCATATTTATTTCAATATATTATTGATTATTTTATATTTCCGCACCGCTAATGAGAGCATCCTAAGGAATACACCATGACTCATCACATTTCGCGACGAACTCTCGCAAAAGGTGCAGCGCTTGCTGCACCCCTTGCCGTCGCCACCACCCCCGCTTGGGCAGCACCTACTGTGCGCGACTCAACCGGAGTGCCACAATACGCAGCAAGTTCAAATATTCTTGCAACATGCCAATTAGACGGCTCATGCGGGCCTTTCTATATTGACCAGCGAGATGCAGGCTCACACTCGTCCATTAGAGAAGGAAACTTCCATTTCCTTATCCCCGTAGGGTCAACAATTCCACCCATGCGCTGGGAAGTTACTATCGTTCCAGTGCCAAACGATGACGATAAGACCATCACCAAAAAGCGTGATTTTAAGATTGAAGACCTTGCGGGAGACGGTGGAGGATCGGCGATTCCTACTGAATTTCCACGTACCAACGTCTCACCAGTTCAATACGATTCAAAGACTGGCGTAGAAACCATTACGTTTGACACCCCGGAGTTTGTTGATAAGCGTGGCGCAAAGCGCGGAACACTGAGCGTGGGTTTCAAAATTTTCACAGGCCTTACAGGACTCCTCCCTGGAAACAGGCGCGCAGACAAGGTCATTGTTCGCGGATATCAAGGAGACACTTTGGTTGTAGACTACGACTCTATCGACAGGGCTTCTCCCGACAAGCGTCGCGGTGCGTCAAAATGGGACCCAAATCAGGACGGCCGAGTCTAAAACTTCTTCGATAGTAGAACTTAATAACAGGTTACTGAAAGCAGACAACGAGAGAACACCAGGCCTCTCGACCCACCCCTACCCAAAATGATATTAAAATCACAAAGCCGCTCATAGCACGCTGTAAACCATGGTGCTATGAGCGGCTTTTGTGCTTGAACCCAAATTTCTTTCAGTGTTAAACATCAGGTTTTCTATCGTTTGACGTGCTCATACTTAACATAAACTCAAACCTCTCTACAAAAACCCACTTTCCAACGCTCTAGGTTGTGGGTTTTTAGGGGGCGGCATTCTTCTTAAAAGTTATATTTTTATCGGCCGTTCGGGGGATATTTCCAGAATGAACCTCTTTATTTCTGGGGATTCGCTGATATTATTAGTCAGAAACCAGTTCTGTCCCCTAAATAGCTGAGTGCCCTGCTCATGCAGGTCTCAAAGAGTATGCACCTAGTGCATATTCGTATTCTCTAGGTAGAGGGCGCAACTGGTGACGTATCCCGATTATCCTCACTTAGCATCTTTTTGAGAAGGAAATATACTTATGACTCAAATTTCACGCCGTACCCTGGCTAAGGGTGCAGCATGGGCAGCTCCTGTTGTAGCTGCTTCTGCTGTTGTTCCCGCTTATGCAACTTCTCCTACCCCTCGAGTACCAGGTCAGGAGCCGTACGGTACCGTATGTAGCCTGTTCTTTGGTGGTGGAAATGTTAACATGCAGACCACCAGTGTTTACCTTGCGGTTAACTCCGGTGATGACACCATGAAGCCTGGTGAAACTGTTACATGGCAGGTAACAGCTGAAGCTGGTAGCATGCCTGAGACTAACTATTCAAAGGACGGACGCTGGTCATTAGAGGTAAATGAGGTTGGCGGTTCCACCAATGGTGGTTGCGTTTTCACCGTTACTCTGACTGCGAATGTTGAGATTCCAGTAAGTGAGGTTAGTTGCGTAGTCCGTCTCATTTGGACTGGCGGTGGAGCAAATGTTCGTCCTAAGACAAATATCACTGTCAATTCCTCTAGCGCGGGTGGAAGTTACAACCTCGGGTTCACTACGCCTCGTCGGTTCGGTACTAGTGTTAATGACCGTCGTCGTACGCCTGTTATTATCAATGGGGGTTGCTACCCAACCATTCAGTGGTCTAACTTCCAGAACACGCCAAAATCGCACAACGACCAGCTCGAATTCAATGGGCAAATTATTAACCCTAATTCTGATGCTCGAAATGATCAGAGCGTTCTTACTGGCACTTGCCCTGGTTCACAGGGGAATGCAAAAGGTTCAGCTGGAACTTCCTCCGTTGGTTAAAATTTCCTAAGGTTCTCTTCAGATAGAAGAACAACCATAAAGCGAAGCCCCTTGACACATCTTTGATAGGTCAAGGGGCTTTGTGCTGTCGCAAGGACAAGTCCCCATCACAGCGAGTATAAAAAATGT
>NZ_JBLXXW010000006.1:0-99212 GCF_048512915.1 Rothia sp. P7208 | reverse complement strand
GGGTGATATTATATAAAACGGCGAGGGTCGGGCTTTCGGCAGAAGCATAAAGCCCGACTTTGTTAATACATGGAGTTCTTTGGGTGCGGTTTTAAACGTGACCTCTACCCTAGTGTGATGTGTTCTTCCTAAAACATCTGTAACACTTTCACCTTTGTACACTCCACACATCTGAGTTGCGGTACGGTAGAGAGGAGAGTTCATAGGCTATCTGCGCTCTTTCTACAATCATTGTTAGAGAGCAGTGTTTTAGGTCAATGAACCGAAACCTTAAGCAAAATGGATTTATTCCAATCTACGCAAGGGAGCGCAAAAGTGCCCGATACGGCAACAGCTCAAGAATTTGATATTCTCATCCTCGGCGGCGGAAGCGCTGGTTATTCAGCAGCTCTTCGTGCAGTTCAGCTAGGATTCACCGTCGGTCTTATCGAGAAAGAAAAGCTCGGTGGCACCTGTCTTCACACCGGTTGTATTCCGACCAAAGCGTATTTGCACGCGGCAGAATTGGCTGAGGAATCTCGTGAAGCGTCCAAGTATGGCGTTAATGCCACTGTGGAATCCATTGATATGGGTAAAGTTCGCGATTACAAAGACGGCATCGTTGCAGGAAAGTTCAAGGGACTTTCTGGTCTTTTGAAGATGAAAAAAGTCACCGTTATTTCTGGTGAAGGTAAGCTGACCGCTACCGATACCATTACTGTTGATGGAACTGCTTATAAGGGCAAGCACATCATCTTGGCTTCTGGTTCTGTATCCAAAACTTTTGGTCTAGAGATTCGTGACCGTGTTCTTACTTCTACCGAAGCACTTCAGATGGATTATCTGCCCAAGAGCGCTATCGTTCTTGGTGGCGGTGTCATTGGTTCTGAGTTTGCGTCTATGTGGAACTCAATGGGTGTTGAGGTTACTATCATTGAGGGTCTACCTCACCTCGTCCCCAACGAAGATCCTTCCATCATTAAAGTTCTAGAACGTGAATTCAAAAAGCGTGGTATTAAGTTCAATACCGGAACTCTTTTTGAGAAGGTTGAACAGGACGCTAACGGCGCTAAAGTCACATTAGCTGACGGCAAAGTTTTTGAAGCAGATATCGTTCTTGTTGCTGTTGGTCGTGGCCCCAATACTGCTGGTTTCGGTTACGAAGAGCAGGGTCTTACGATGGATCGCGGTTTCGTAATTACCAACGAGCGTCTACATACCGGTGTTGGTAATATCTATGCTATTGGCGATATTGTTCCTGGTGTTCAGTTGGCACACCGTGGCTACCAGCAGGGCCGCTTTGTTGCAGAAGAGATTGCTGGTTTGAACCCTCAAATTGTTGAGGACGTCAATATTCCTAAGGTTACTTTCTGCGAACCTGAGATTGCTTCTGTGGGTTATTCTCAGCCTAAGGCTGAAGAGAAATTCGGTGCAGAAAACATCGAAACCACTGAATACAATTTGGCTGGTAACGGTAAGTCTGCAATTTTGGGCACTGGCGGTATTGTTAAGGTTGTTCGTCAGAAAGATGGCCCCATTGTCGGTGTCCATGCTATTGGTAAGCGTATGGGCGAGCAGATTGGCGAGGCTCAGATGTGGGTTGTTTGGGAAGCTTTCCCTGAGGATGTAGCACAGTTCATCCATGCGCACCCAACTCAGAACGAGTCTCTTGGCGAAGCTGCTATGGCACTTGCTGGTGCTCCCCTACACGGCTAATACTTCTCAGTATTTTGTGTTGGCGTATCAGCTGAGGTTGTTACGCCTTCACCTCCACTTTTTATAATTTCCGAATTCACAAGGAGAACGGGAAGATATGTCCCACACAGTAGAACTGCCCGCATTGGGCGAATCCGTAACCGAGGGTACCGTTACCCGCTGGCTCGTTGAAGTTGGCGATACCGTAGCCGTTGATGACCCCCTTCTTGAAGTTTCTACCGACAAGGTTGATACTGAGGTTCCTTCACCCGTAGCTGGTGTTGTAGAGCAGATTCTTGTTGAAGAAGATGCTGACGTTGAGGTTGGCGCTCCTCTCATCGTGATTGGCGATGGTTCTGGCGCTGCAGCTCCTGCTGCGCCTGCAGCTGCTGCGGAGAAATCAGCTCCAGCTGCTTCTCAGCAAGAGGCTCCTGCTGCACCTGCTGAGCAGGCGCCAGCTGCCGGTTCTGCAGAAGGACAAGAAGTTGTTCTTCCGGCACTGGGTGAGTCTGTTTCTTCTGGTACGGTCACTCGTTGGCTCAAAGAAGTCGGCGAAACCGTTGAGGTTGATGAACCACTCTTGGAAGTTTCCACCGACAAGGTTGACACTGAGGTTCCTTCTCCTGCTGCAGGTACTCTCCTAGAGATTCGTGTTCAAGAAGATGAAGAAGCTGAAGTTGGCCAGGTTCTTGCTGTTATCGGTAGTGCTTCTAGCGCTTCTGCTGCTGCACCTGCTACACCTTCCGCACCTGCAGAACAGGCTCCAGCTGTTGCAGCTACACCTGCTGCTGAGACAGTAGCTCCTGCAACTCCTGTTACTGAAGAGACTCCTGCTGCACAGGGCGAAGTATACGTCACTCCTCTTGTCCGCAAGTTGGCAAAGCAAGAAGGCATTGACCTTTCAACGATTAAGGGAACAGGCGTTGGTGGACGTATCCGCAAGCAGGATATTCAAGCAGCTGTAGAGGCTAAGAAGTCTGCTGCTCCTGCCGCACCTGTTGCTACCGCCCCAGCTGTAGCTGCGGCTGCACCTGTTGCAGCAGCTGCTGAGCAGAAGGCTGCTCCGGCTGCACCTAAGGTATCTTCAAAGCGCGGTACAACTGAAAAGGCTCCTCGTATTCGCCAGACCATTGCAAAGCGTATGGTGGAGTCTTTGGCAACTTCTGCTCAGCTTACTCAGGTTGCTGAAGTTGATTTGACTCGCCTTGTTGCTCTTCGCAACAAAGCGAAAGATGGTTTTGCTGCACGTGAGGGAGCTAAGCTCACCTTCTTGCCATTCTTCACTAAGGCAGTTACTGAGGCTCTTCAGCAGTTCCCTCAATTCAACGCTTCTATGTCTGAAGATCTTAAGGAAATCACCTACCACAATACTGAGAACATTGGTATTGCAGCAGATACTCCTAAGGGTCTACTCGTTCCTGTTATTCAGGATGCTGGAAACTTGAACGTAGCTGGCTTAGCTAAGAAAATTGGTGATGTTGCTTCTCGCGCACGTACCGGTCAGATTAACCCAGAAGAGCTATCCGGTTCTACTTTCACCATTTCTAATATTGGTAATACCGGTGGCGTATTCTTCACTCCTATTATCAACCAGCCTAACGTGGCTATTTTGGGTATTGGTGCAACGGTTAAGCGTCCTGCAGTTATTCAGGATGCAGAAGGCAACGATGTTATCGCGATCCGTAGCATGGCATACCTCTCTTTGACCTACGATCACCGTGTTATTGACGGTGCAGACGCTGGTCGTTTCCTTCACTTCTTGCAGACTCGCCTTGAAGGCGCTGCATTTGAGGCCGAGGTTGGTCTCTAAAAACTAGTGATAGTTTTCTAGGTATAAGTCTGTAGCTAGAACAGGGTGGGTGTAAGTCGCATATATAATGCGGCTTACACCCGCCCTTGTTTGAGTGCGTGTTTTTGAGCACTGAACAGAGTTTTAGTGTCAATGTGTCTGCAAAATATTTGTTTGTTCCGTAGACTAGAGACATGAGCACGGTTATTGCATTCTTAGTTTTCTTACATATCGTCGGAGCAGCATTAGTCTTCGGAATCTGGGTAGCATACTTCAAACAAGCTATCGTTCTTCCCGGACAATTTTATGCATCACTTTTGCAGCTAGCTACAGGCTTTGCCCTGTATTTCATTCAGATGTCTCAACATGCAGAGCTAAACCACATGAAAATTGGTATCAAGATTCTCTTGGCAATCGTTATCTGCGTAGCGGCGTTTGTTGGTCAACGTCAATACAAAATGGCACAAGCTGCAGGTACCCTTGAGAAAGCACGCAATATCCCCTTAGCACATGCTGTTGGCGGACTTGCTTTAATTAATATTGCTCTAGCAACGCTCTGGCACTAAAAGATTTTTCTACACACAGGATTACATAACGCGGTGTGGGTATCGATTAAACTTTCGATACTCACACCGCGTTTTCGATACGCATTGTATGTTCTTTATTCTTCATTCACAGGAACAGCCTCATAGATTTTCCAGGTTGTCTCATCAGGCAGAAGCGTAAAACGTACTGTCTGCTGAACGTTTTCTCCCATATTTTTAATTCCGTAACGTTGTTTTTCTTCTTCTGTTAAAAGTTCTGCACTTTGAGACGGAGAGATAACATCAGCTTGGACATCTATACGTTTTGGGCTGTTATCTACCTTCTGTATATGAGCTATTTTTACTTCTTGACGTCCAAGTTCTTTCTGAGTATCGCGTTTATGTAAGTCCATATCAGCTAGGTATTGTGGAGAGTTCTCGATGGCATAAGTTTGTATCTGAGGGTTCTGTTGAGAGAAGGATTCCTGACGTTTATGCAATAACGTTCCTAATACCTCAACAAGGTCTTCTCCTTCTAACGTAGGTTCATCTTCGATAGCAGAACGTTCCTCGTCTTCGGCACGGGCAAAGCTACCGTGTGATGGTGCTGGTGTCATGCCGCTCTTTGCAGAAGAACTTTCATGAATATTTTCGTGGCGAAGTTCTGCCAAGGGTGAGTGAGATGATTCGGTGACTCCATATGTCAGTATCATGGCTACAGTACAGCAGATAATCCCTCCTATCCCCCATAAGATCTTGCCTCGTGAAAACGACTGAGAGATTTTCGCTATCACATCAGCGACAGCTTTTTTGATTCCATAAGGTGATGCATCATGGTTAAGGTCAACCGAGGAAGATAGTTCGATAGAGCCTCGTTCAAAGAATCGTTGATAGCCACTCTTCTGTTCAGGAGAAGACGTTCGCCAGGGCTCTTCTGCAGGTAGAGTTCCATGTGTTTGTGGATGGGCACTGGCACAAAGGTTTACCGGGCGAGGAACGAACTCATGAGCTAATAGACGGTAAATTTCGTGCATATGAGGCATCTGTTCGGTTTTATCGATGGCTGCTTCCAGATGCTGCATTAATTCTGTATTCATTGTTGGGTACAGAAAATGTAAAGGGGTCCGTTCATGTGTAGTGGCAGGTTCTTCACCAGTTAAACAGCGCCAAATAATAGAGGCAAAGGCTGATTCGTCCTGACGAATATATTCGTCGATGACGGTTCTGTTTGCTCCGCGGAGTTCTCTTTCTGGAGCATATAGTTTCAATTTTCCTTCGCCGGTAAAACCAATATTTCGAGGGTTCAGCGCATGATATGCCATTTGCTGTTCGTGTAGCCAGCGCAGACCACGACAGAGCTGTTCAACCATGCCTGTCACTTCTTCTGGGGTAATTTTATTCCGCACAAGGAGGAGGTTCTCTAAAGTTCCAGCATCAGTTTGTTCATACCAAATATATTCTTTATCGCCAGTGGAGGATATAGCGAAAACAGTTGCGATGTCTTCATGGGTTGGTAGAGAGCATAGTCTCTCTGCCGGTCGCATTTCTTCTGGCGGAATATCTCGTATCTCTTCGAGCGTGTAGTTTCCTTCGGGAATTGATAAGGGGTTGTTCTGTTCTTCGGGAAGGTAACTCACCGCCCACAGGCTTCGCTGTTGCGTTGAGCCGAGAGAATATCGAAACGTAGCATATTGGTCGAGGGGAATGGTATGAGGATAGTTCGTTGGCTGGTTACTCATGGTTCTGGTATATCTTAGGGAGAACTCTTATGAGAGAAGATATCCACACAACAGCATTTCACCTAGTCATATAGATGTGGATAAATAGGTTAGCTAAGAAATATTTCTGTCATGTTCCTTGAAAAACTTAGGATGCCCTTTGTTCCGTCTCGGACGAATCTCACGTTTGAGGAATTTCCGAACAGAGAAAAACAAGGATACTGTAGAAGATATGAGCTTAGAGATTAAGCGGGTTGGTTTTGCCCCCGATTACGTAGACTATGTCAAAGCGCTTTCTTTACAACAGCGCATTCACGATAAAGTCTCCGCTTATGAACAGCAAAATACGGTGTTATTGTTAGAACATCAAGCTGTTATTACAGCTGGTAAACGCACTGAAGCACATGAATACCCCTCAGATACCAGTACACCCGTAGTTCCAATTGATAGAGGCGGAAAACTTACATGGCACGGGCCTGGGCAACTAGTCGGCTACCCTATTGTTCGTTTGCCGGAGCCCCTTGATGTTGTACGTTATGTTCGTATCTGTGAAGACATCATGATTAATGTTCTTGCACAACTAGGGATACAAGGACGTAGAGTCCAAGGACGCTCTGGGGTGTGGATTCTCGGAGAAGGCAATACTCCAGACCGCAAAATTGCTGCTATTGGTATACGTGTTGCTAAAAATACTACGATGCACGGTTTTGCCATTAATTGTTGCAATGATTTAACACCATTTAGCCAATTTATTCCCTGTGGAATTAGCGATGCTGGTGTTACCAGCATTAGCGAACAACTCGGCAGACGCTTCACCCCTGAAGAATTATTAGATTCTCTCGAAGCTGAGCTTTTAAGGTACAGCGACCAACTAGCCGAGTCTTTTGAACCGCGAGCACAATAAACATCACAGACTTCATTGCATCACACACGCAATAAATTATTAATGAATGGCCCGTATAGCATTAGAATTTCATCAGGTCATTGGAAGAAAAAGGAGCACTAAAGATGAGCGTAGCTACCGAAGGACGCAAGCTATTGCGTGTGGAAGCACGTAACGCTGAAGTCCCCATCGAGAAAAAGCCTCACTGGATTAAAACTAAAGCCAAAGTCGGTCCTGCCTACAAAGACATGATTAACCTCGCTCGTGGCTCTGGGCTACATACAGTCTGCGAGGAAGCCGGCTGCCCCAATATCTACGAATGTTGGGAAGACCGTGAAGCAACGTACCTCATCGGCGGTTCAGAATGCACTCGTCGCTGCGATTTCTGCCAAATTGCAACCGGAAAACCTGTAGCTCTAGACCGTACTGAACCAATTAAAGTTGCGCTATCTGTTAAAAAAATGGGGCTACGTTATACCACCGTTACTGGTGTTGCACGAGACGACTTACCCGATGGTGGTGCATGGCTCTATGCAGAAACCATCCGCCAGATTCATAAAGTATCGCCTGGAACAGGTGTCGAAATCCTTATCCCCGATTTCAAAGGCACGCCAGAAGACGTACAGCAAGTTATTGACGCTAAACCAGAAGTGTTTGCGCACAATCTCGAAACTGTTCCACGAATTTTCCGTAAGATTCGCCCAGCATTCCGTTACGAACGCTCTCTTGAGGTAATCCAACAGGGTAAAGAAGCTGGTCTCATCACCAAATCGAATCTGATTCTTGGAATGGGCGAAACCGAAGAAGAAATTTACGAGGCCCTTTGCGACCTCTACGATTACGGTTGTGACACCATCACTTTGACGCAATATCTGCGGCCGGGTCCGCTCTTCCATCCCATTGATCGTTGGGTTAAACCCCAAGAATTCCTTAAATATTCTGCTATGGCAGAAGAAATCGGTTTTGCTGGAGTTATGGCAGGCCCAATGGTCCGTTCCTCCTACCGTGCAGGACGCCTCTGGGCACGCGCTATGAAGCATAACGGTTACCCTATTCCACCCGAACTTGCTCATATTGACGATGACGGCGGAGCAATGCAAGAAGCTTCCGCTTTAGTTGCTGCAGGATATTAGGCCCGAGAAACACGTATTTTGGCTGCGACTTTTGCTCTGTAATGGATATTTTCTCCTCCCAACATCGTCTCAGCCGATACGTCATATAGAATAAATATTTGTACGCTCTCAGCCTGCGTGGTTGGGTGCCCCAGCACAACACCTTAAGCGAAGGACGCACAGTGACTTCATCACGCGACGAAAAGCGCGCACAACAAGACAAAAAGAAAAAGAATAAAGGTCCTGGCATGTTTGCTCAGATGAAGCAAGTCTATGCTATGACTCGCACATCTGAGCCTCGTATTGGTTGGATTCTTTTCTTCTGGGCAGCAGCTGTTCTTATTGCCTTTGTCCTCCTCGGTATCCTGCTCAAGAACTGGATTACGTGGACTATTATCGGCATTCCTTTTGCTCTTCTTGTTGCTGTTATGATTCTTTCCCGAAAAGCAGAAAAAGCTGCTTTCGGTCAGATTGAAGGTCAGACCGGCGCATCTGGTGCAGCGTTGAATTCTCTACGTCGAGGATGGATTGTAGAACAGCAACCGGTAGCTATTAATCCTCGAACTCAAGATGTTGTCTTCCGCGCACTTGGTCGTCCTGGTATTGTTTTGGTTACCGAAGGTACGCCTGCCCGTGTATCTTCACTGGTTAATCAGGAAAAGAAACGTCTTAAACGAGTGATTCCTAATGTTCCAGTTCATGTTATTCATTCTGGCAATGGTGAAGGGCAGACTCCTCTGAAGAAAATTGTTCCTCAGATGAAGAAACTTCCTAAGCAACTCACTCAGCAAGAAGTTCACGCTATCAATAACCGATTGTCATCGTTGCAAAATAATATGCTACCTATTCCTAAGGGCATTGATCCAAGTCGTATGCGACCTGACCGTCAGGCTATGCGCGGACGATAAAAAGTATTTATAAATAAGGGTGGTTGGTGATGTATACGCGTCACCAACCACCCTTATTTTTATCTTTGCCATATATCAACGGATACGTACAAGAATCATATTGCGAATTCTGTCATGTACTCCCCGTGTATCTGCATCCATCATAAAAACGGGGAGAACAAGCATTACCAAAGTTGAACGTAAGATAGCGTTCTTCACTCCGACAGGACGCCCATCAAGAGTTTGGACCTGCATCCCACACAAGAAATGCCCTAAAGTATGCCCGTATAAGCCGATGGTGATGCTTTGATAGGCCCAAACAACAAGAAGTAAGAATACTTGTAGGTGTGGAACGTTCAAAAAATACAGTACTGCCCACCAAAGATACCAGTCGATACAAAAAGCAATAATTCTTCGCCCAAAACGGGCGATAGAACCAGGACCTTGTTGAGGTCTTCCCATGTATTCGCCTGGGTATTTTTGGTCTGTAGGCGGGCCGTTGAGCCAGGACCCTAAATCTTCGCGTTTCATCACGGTTTAAGAGTATCTAACTTTTCTCATATGGTCAGAGGAACACCCTAGAGGTGACTTACATCTCTCATTCATGTTACGAACACGAAACATAAAAGATACGTTTGAGCAAAAATACCAGAATATGGTTAACAACAACCACAGGGGATTACCTAAATTTTTACGGTCGCCTCAAAACTCATCTAAGGAGAACAACCGACCATGTTTACCAGCGCACAAGAAGTTCTAGATTTCATTAAGGATGAAGAAGTCGTATTCGTCGACATCCGCTTCTGCGATATGCCCGGTGTACAGCAGCACTTCAACCTTCCTGCTAAATCTATCGACGATGATTTCTTTGTCAATGGGCAGCTTTTTGACGGATCATCCATTCGAGGGTTCCAAGGCATCGCAGAATCTGATATGCAACTTATCCCCGACGTCAATTCTGCGTATGTAGATCCTTTCCGTGTCGAAAAGACTCTGGTCATCACCTGCTCCATCGTTAATCCACGCACCGGAGAGCCTTACCACCGTGACCCTCGTGGTGTTGCCGAACGCGCTGAAGAATACCTCAAATCTACAGGTATTGCGGATACAGCATTCTTCGCATCTGAAGCAGAATTTTTCGTCTTTGAGGACGTACGATACGACGTCCAGCCCCAAGGTTCCTTCTATGCTGTTGATTCTGACGAAGCACAGTGGAACACTGGACGCGTTGAAGAAGGCGGAAACCTTGGTAATAAAACCCCCACCAAAGGTGGATATTTCCCTGTTTCTCCCGTTGATAAACAAGCAGATTTGCGAGACTCCATTTGTGTAGCACTCGACGAGGTCGGGCTCGAGGTAGAACGCTCTCACCACGAGGTTGGAGGCCCAGGTCAGGCAGAAATTAACTACAAGTTCTCCACCCTCACCCAAGCAGCAGACGACCTTCTAAAGTTCAAATATGTCGTCAAAAACACCGCAGATGCATACGGCAAGTCTGTCACCTTCATGCCTAAACCCATTTTTGGTGATAACGGTTCTGGTATGCACTGCCACCAGTCACTATGGAACAATGGGGAACCTCTCTTCTACGACGAGCGCGGTTATGCAAACCTCTCTGATACTGCACGCTGGTATATTGGCGGTCTGATTGAGCATTCCTCAGCAGTTCTTGCATTCACCAACCCCACGGTCAACTCCTATAAGCGTCTAGTCCCCGGCTATGAAGCACCTGTTAACATGGTGTATTCTCAGGGTAACCGTTCCGCTGGTATTCGTATCCCTATCACCGGAACTAACCCTAAGGCGAAACGTCTCGAGTTCCGTGCTCCAGACCCCTCCTGCAACCCATACTTTGCTTTTGCTGCTCAGCTCATGGCAGGTCTAGACGGTATTCGCAACCGTATTGAGCCACCTGCTCCAGTTGATAAGGACCTCTACGAGCTACCGGCAGAAGAAGCCAAAGATATTAAGAAGGCTCCTGCAAGCCTTGCTGAAGCGCTTGAAGCGCTTGAAGCAGACCATGAGTTCCTACTTCAAGGTGACGTCTTCACCGAAGACCTCATCAACGCGTGGATTGATTACAAGCGCACCCAAGAACTTGAGCCTCTTTCTCTTGTTCCTCACCCGCTTGAATTTGCCATGTACTACGGTGTCTAATTTCCTCGTAGGGTGAATATCACGAAAGGTCCTCCTCGTTCTTCTCGAGGAGGACCTTTCTCGTAGCTTAAGTACAGTGCTCATCACGTATATAAGTGCTTTAGAATAGTAGAGAAGAATATTCCGTCTCAGCTGTCCCCCTATTGTCTAGAGAGTTGAATCAAACTATGGAACAAATCTCAGATTTCACCTCATCTCAGGTGTTGTTACGTCCCCACGAAGTTTTTCAAACAGGGCTCATGGCGCAATTACTCGATGGAGTCTATGAGGGAGAGATGAACATCGAAGAACTTCTCACGCACGGAGACTTCGGTGTCGGAACGTTTAACGGGCTTGACGGCGAAATGATCATTCTGGACGGAAAATGCTACCAAATGCGGCATGATGGGTCTATCAGCCCTGCGCATATGCATCAAAAGACCCCTTTTGCGGTCGTTACTCATTTCAAACCCGTTATTAAGCGCGAGCTTCCACAGAACATTCTTCGACGTTCAGCCGCTCAAGTGCTCGATGATTTCACGGTCTCACAAAACTACATGTATGCCATCAAAATTGTTGGTTCTTTTGAATGGGTTCGCACCAGAACCGTCATCAGACAATCCAAACCGTACCCTAAGATGGTAGACGCCACAGAGAATGAAGATATCGTCCAATTTGATCATTGTGAAGGAACCATTGTCGGTTTTAGGACGCCTATCTATGAACAAGGCATTGGGGTTCCAGGATGCCACGCACACTTCATCGATAACACCTATCAGGCAGGTGGGCACGTTGTCGATTTTAAGCTCAAAGAAGCCCACGTTGAGATATGCCCGGGAACCTCTCTCAAGCTACAGTTACCACTCACCCCAGAATTTTCTCAAGCGAATCTCTCTCCAGAAGACCTTGCAGAGCAAATCTCGAAGGCAGAAAAGCACAGCTCATAAAATATGAGAGTCATCTACAACTGGCGAAAATCAGTGTCAAAGAAAAGGCGTTCAAAAACTTGTCGGGCTTGCCTGGTTGCTCGCAGATAATCTTCTTCAAGTTCACGTGTATGACCTGAAGGGTAGGCGCACCATCTCGCAATCGCTTCAAGGTCAATACGTGTACTCGTCAAAACGTCAGAAGGACGTCCCGTTCTGAGCATCTGGCATCCTCGAATTTTCGTTGCTAGTTTCCATGCTCGGCTAAGAATCCTCGCATCAGATTCTTTCAATAATCCAGCTATTTTCGCCTGTTCTAAAGCTTGTAGAGTACTGGTCACTTGAAGAGTGGGTATTTTAGAGGCGCAGCAAAGCTGAATCATCTGAATCAGCCACTCCACGTCAGATAAGCTACCGCGGCCTAATTTAAGTTGCCGGTTTCTATCAGCACCTTGTGGCATCCTCTCGTTCTCAACGCGGGCTTTAATGCGCCGAATATCCATCACCTGCTGCATGGTAAGCGTGGCAGGATAACGATACAGTGCAATCAAGTTCATAAACTTTTCTCCGAGTGCCTTAGACCCAGCAAAGGGACGAGCACGAAGCAACGCCTGATGCTCCCATGTATCAGCCCAACGCTCGTAGTATTCTCTAAACGATGCCAATGAGCGAACCATCGGCCCAGATTTTCCTTCAGGACGGAGGTTCGCATCAATATCAAGAATTTTTTCCGCTCTCAAAGGTGGCGTACACGGCTGTTTGAGAATCTGTACCATTCGATGAATAATCTCTGTTGCTTCAGAGGCAGCAACACTTTCATCAATCCCCTCACACGGCTCATGTACGTACATCACATCCACATCTGATCCGTAGCCAATCTCAAATCCGCCGTGTCGTCCCATCGCAATGATGCACACTTGAGTTTTCGGTTCTTGTTGAGTACGAGTGTAACGTTCGCGAAGAACAATGTTCAGTGCCGCTTCAACCGTAACTTGGTCGATAGTCGTTAGAGCCTGCATGGTTTGTTCGAGGCTCAAGAAATTGATGGCTTCACCCATAGCAATACGAAGAATTTCACGGCGACGAATCATCCTCACACTTCGGATTGCGTCGGCGGTATCTTCATGACGTATCAGACTATTGTGCAAGACTTCTTGTAACGCCTCAACACTACGCGGAAGTAGATCTTCTTGATGGTCTAACCATGCGATAGATTCTGGTGCGTCTTCAAGAAGGTCCGTAATAAAACGTGAACTTGAGAGAATCTGGCAGACTCGTTCAGCCGCTGCAGGAGAGTCTCTGAGCATCCTCAGATACCAAGGTGTTGTACCTAAGGACTCTGAGAGTCGACGAAAACCTAATAATCCGGCGTCTGGGTCTACGCCCTGTGCGAGCCATCCTAAAAGCACTGGCATGAGTGTACGTTGTATCTCAGCGCTACGTTTAATACCTTGGGTGAGGGCTTGGATATGTCGCATCGCTGTTCGTGTATCTTTATAGCCTAAAGCTCCTAGACGAGCCTGAGCTTCTTCAGGTGTTAACGCAACTTCACTTTGAGATAAATGCGAGACAGCCGCCAGAAGAGGGCGGAAGAAAAGACGCTCATGCAAAGAACGAATGGCACGTTTAGTTTTTGTCCAGTCTTTGATGAGTCCTTGTGCGGTCTGTTCACCGATATGTTCAGGAGAAGTAATAGCGCGTGCCAGCACCCTAATATCTTCATCTTTTTCGGGCATGAGGTGCGTCCGCCGCATGTACCGAAGTTGCAGACGGTGCTCCATCAGACGAATCTTCTGATAGTGTTCTTCAAAACTCTGTGCGTCAGCACGCCCGATAAAACTTGCTTTACTTAACGCTTGCAGGGAGTCTGTAGTGGCTTGAGTTCTCACGGAGGGGGTAAAACGCCCGTGGACCAGTTGCAAAAGTTGTACGGTAAACTCAATGTCTCGTAGTCCGCCAGGCCCAAGTTTAAGTTGGCGTTCCCGATGCTGTGCAGGGATATTTTCGGTCACGCGAGCGCGCATTTTTTGTACGGAGGAGACGAAGCCTTCTCTATTTGAGGATTCCCAGATGAATCCGGTAATTTTTTGCATCCATCGGTAGCCGAGGTCTGCGTTACCTGCGATGGGGCGTGCTTTAAGAAGTGCTTGAAATTCCCAGTTTTCTGCCCATCGTTGATAATAGGAGGTATAGGAATCGATGGTTCTTACGAGGGCGCCATCTTTCCCTTCAGGTCTAAGGTTTGGGTCAAGTTCCCAGAGTGCAGGTTCACTGGCTGGGGACATAATAACTTTTGAGATAGTCTGAACGATTTCTGAGGCGATACGTGAGACTTGTTCATCGGTTAGTGGTGTTTCTGATTCAGGTAGGGTCTTAGTATCGACAACATACATAACGTCGACGTCAGAGATGTAGTTGAGTTCTCGGGCTCCGCATTTTCCCATACCAATAATAGATAGTTGTACTTGTTGTGTATTGTTTTCCCCCCACTTTGTGTTAGCTTCTGCACGGGCAATAGCGAGTGCTCCGTCTAAGGCAGCAGACGCGAGGTCAGCGAGTTTTCGACTCACCAGAGGCATAATTTTTTGAGGGTTGTCTGCGGCGAGGTCGCAGACAGCAATTTCGCAGAGGTAACGACGGTAGAGCGTACGAAGTGTAATATACGCGTTTTTGTCGTAGCTTTGAGCCGTAGGGTTTTCGTCTTCGGGGTTGGCGCCAAGAGCTTTGAGAAGAGAACGGCGGTATTGGGTGTCTAATGGTGCTTGTGGGCAGAGGTGTTCGTGGTCTTTCTCTGGTAATAGTGTGGGCGGGCAGGGTTCTTCAAGTAAATGTTCTTGAGGGGAGGTTAAGACGTCAAGATGTTCTGGGTGCCGGAGCAAAAAATCTCCGAGAGTTTCAGATGCTCCAAGCAAGCGATATATTGCGAGAGGAGTTTGTTCTGCGTTGAGGGTTTTTTCTAGTTGTGGCGCTTTTTCTAGTAGGCGCACGAGACTTATGAGTGCGCTATCTGGTGATGGACTATAGCGCAGTCCCTCAAAGAGTTTTTCTCGGTCAATCTTCTTAAGCTCGGGGGCGTCAAGCCAGCGCAGACTTTTTTGTGCGTCAAAGAATCCGATAGCGACCATTTGGCTTAGTTGTGCGCGACGTTCGAGTTCTTCAATACTCAGCGTTCCTGTTGCCGGTTGTGTAGGTGGCACGGTGTGTCCTTTCCCTGCCCATAGTTGAAGGGGTGCCGGTGCTTGCTCATAGTAGTAGAAGAATAGGGTAGAACTAGCATGAGACGTTGGATGCTGGTTCTACCCTATTTTTTAGAGGATTCCTAGATTGTTTTTAAGTTCGTATGGGGTTACCTCAGCGCGGTATGCTTCCCAGTCGGTGCGCTTATTGCGAAGAAATTGTTCAAAGACCTGTTCTCCTAGTATTTCTGCCATAAATTCAGATTCTTCTGTTTTATGGATGGCATCATGTAGGGAGAACGGTAATGCGTGGTATCCCATTGCACGACGTTCTGCAGAACTCATGGCTTGTAGGTCTTCTACTACTGCTGGCCCAAGTTCGTATTCGCCTTCAATACCTTTAAGGCCTGCGCCGAGGATAACAGCATATGCAAGGTAAGGGTTCACAGCGGAGTCAATACCACGGTATTCGATGCGCGCTGATTGCATCTTATTAGGTTTATAGAGTGGCACACGCACGAGTGCAGAGCGGTTGTTGTGTCCCCATGAGACGTAGCTGGGTGCTTCTCCCCCGCCCCAGAGTCGTTTATAAGAGTTCACGAACTGGTTTGTGACAGATGTAAACTCTGGTGCGTGTTTGAGGATACCAGCGATAAAGTGCCGTGCAGTACGTGAAAGTTGGTATTCTGCTCCAGCTTCGAAGAAGGCGTTGGTATCGCCTTCAAAGAGAGAAAAGTGTGTGTGCATGCCTGACCCGGGGTGTTCGGTGAAAGGTTTAGGCATAAATGTTGCGTAGATATTCTGGGCGAGTGCAACTTCTTTGATGACGGTGCGGAAGCTCATAATATTATCTGCAGTTTGCAGTGCATCCGCATGGCGGAGGTCAATTTCGTTCTGTCCGGGACCAGCTTCGTGGTGAGAGAATTCGACGGAGATTCCGACTTCTTCAAGCATGGTCACGGCTCTACGGCGAAAGTCTTGGACGACTCCCCCCGGTGTGTGGTCAAAGTAGGATTCTGAGTCTACGGGGATGGGGAACCCGTTAGGTCCTAGCTCTTTGGATTTGAGGAGGTAGAACTCAATTTCTGGTGAGGTGTAGCAGGTAAAACCCATACTTGCCGCTTTTTCAAGGGTACGTTTGAGAACGCCTCGAGTGTCTGCTGCGCTGGGTTTGCCGTCGGGTGTGAGAAGATCGCAGAACATACGGGAGGTGGGTTCTTCATCACCACGCCAGGGAAGAATTTGGAATGTTGCGGGGTCAGGCTGCAAAAGCATATCTGATTCGTAGATACGTGATAGCCCCTCGATGGATGAGCCGTCAAATCCGAGTCCTTCTGCAAAAGCACTTTCGACTTCTGCAGGTGCGAGGGCAACTGATTTGAGTGTTCCGACGACGTCGGTAAACCACATTCGGACAAAACGCACATCGCGTTCTTCGATAGTGCGCAAAACAAATTCTTGTTGGCGGTCCATGGTACTCCTCGTAATATTTTTAGTCGTCGGTGACTGTAATAGGTTTCTGTCTACACTGTATAAGTTCTCTCATTTTTTCTCCGCTTTTAGACGTATCATGTCAGAGAACGAGTGGAGTTCTTTTTTAAGACTCCAGTAGCGGTGTTGATGAGATATCATCAACGGTCTATCTCTATGAATTTTTAAAGATATGTTCAGGCCCCGGGTAGATGCCCTGACGGACTTCTTCCCGATAGGTTTTTGCGGCATGAGTGAGTTCTTCAGCAATATGTGCGTATTGTTTGACAAAGCGTGCCATTTTTCCTTGGCGTAGCCCAAAAGCATCTTGCCATACGAGAACTTGACCGGTTGTCGAGGATCCTGCGCCAATACCGATGGTGGGGATATCTCCTACTGCGTTGTTCACAGATTCTGCAACGTCTTCTGTCACCATTTCCATGAGGAGACAGAAAGCTCCGGCTTCTGTGAGGGTTAGCGCATCGTGAAGAATTTTTTCTCGGCTCTCGCCACGTCCCTGAATTCTGAAACCACCAAGGGCATGCTCGGATTGTGGGGTGAACCCAATATGTGCCATCACAGGAATCCCCGCTTGTGTTACGGCTTTTACGTGTTCGGCGTAGGCGGAGCTTGCTTCCATTTTAATAGCGTGAGCACCGCCTTCTTTCATGAACCTGCTTGCTGTCTCAACTGCTTGAGCGGGGGAAGCCTGATATGAGCCGAAAGGTAAATCTGCAACAACCATTGAACGCTGTGCTCCACGAGATACAGCAGCAACAAGTGGAATCATCTCATCAACAGTAATAGCTAAGGTAGATTCATATCCGAGGACATTATTTGAAGCTGAATCTCCGACAAGGAGCAATTCGATTCCTGCGGCGTCAAAAATTTGTGCTGTCAGGTAATCGTAGCAAGTGAGCATCGCAAATTTTTCGCCAGCTACTTTTGCCGCGTTCAAGTGAACAGTACGAATCTTTCGTACGTTGTCAAAAACACTTGGTTGGTGAGATGTTAGTTCTTCTCGTGTGGAAGATTCCGTGGTTTTTTGAGCGTTATAGGGCGCGTTTTCTTCAGAAGCAGGTGTAGAACTCATAGATAAAAGTCTACCGCTATCATCCTGTATTTACCTCAGCAGAATCTCAGAATACCTTTCACACTTTAAGTTCAAACTGGA
Source organism: Rothia sp. P7208 (assembly GCF_048512915.1). Lineage (NCBI taxonomy): Bacteria > Bacillati > Actinomycetota > Actinomycetes > Micrococcales > Micrococcaceae > Rothia > Rothia sp. P7208. Next base: position 81,743 of record NZ_JBLXXW010000006.1, on the reverse strand, counting down.
GGGTACTACCAAGAATCGTTGTTTTCGTCCCATTCTTCGTTGCGTTGTTTTGCTTTTTCCATAGCGTGTAAGGCTTCCTCATAACTTGGGTAAGGTCCCCATAAATCAGTGCCTAGTCCAAGGTTTCCTTGTTGTACCTGTCGTGTTTTTAAGTTATACCAGTACTCATTTTCTTCTGGTCCAGGTAAGTAGTCTTTACTCATAGGAGTCCCTTTCTCTAATGATATATATGACACTTCTAGCATCATAACGTGAGATATTCTCACAAGATGGAGGTATACCTCACAGCCTACTCTAGAACCGTTCTCTAAGATGCCTTATAGATTCTCTATTTTCTGGCATGAGTAATATTTTCTGCCGTTATTTGCCAAGATACGGCAAAATATCCGTTCTATGAAAGAAGAGTAGAACAACGAACCTCGCTCTTTGACAAGTTAGGATAAATCTATGGCTAAATTTTCCACTTCACATAATCTTCCTGCAACCCCAGGGCAAGCACCTATCGGCTGTTTAACACCAGGAGTAGTCACACCTATTAGACCAGTCCCTACACATATTGAACGCCCCGAATACGTGGGAAAAGCCGAAGCTCGTGAAGGCTACGACTCTAATATGTATACGCCTGAAGAAATTGAACTAGTACGAGAGTCTGGCACTATTGCAGCAAACGCTATTGCTGAAGCAGCAAAAGCTGCTGCCCCTGGTGTCACAACTGATGCCCTTGACGTCATCGTTCACGAATACATTTGTGATCATGGGGCGTACCCATCAACCGTAGAATACCGAGGGTACCCCAAGTCGGTGTGTACATCGCTCAATGAAGTGATTTGCCATGGAATTCCTGATAGCACTGTTTTAGAAGATGGAGATATTCTCAATCTTGACGTCACAGCCTATAAAAATGGTGTGCACGGAGATACTAACGTGACATTACTCATCGGTGATGTTGATGAGCAATCACGCCTTCTTGTTGAACGAACCAAGGAATCTCTTGACCGTGCAATTAAAGCTGTAAAACCTGGGCGAGAAATTAATGTTATTGGTCGAGTAATTGAAAAATACGCTGCTCGTTTTGGGTATGGAGTCGTTCGAGATTTCACCGGACACGGTGTAGGGCGAGAATTCCATTCAGGACTCATCATCCCTCACTACGATGCTGCACCAGCGTATAACACGGTCATGGAAGTAGGCATGATTTTTACGATTGAGCCAATGCTCACTCTCGGCGGAATTGAGTGGGAACTATGGAAAGACGATTGGACAGTCGTCACAAAAGACCGTCAACGCTCTGCACAATTTGAGCATACTCTCGTGGTGACCGAAGACGGTGCAGATATTCTTACCCTTCCTTCTATTTAGCCCCCCCTCAACCTCTATCAGGAGAATCTATGACTTCAGAGAACGCCACAACACACGTATCATGTGAAGATCTCACCATTGGTATTGATATTGGTGGAACCGGTATCAAGGGCGGTATCGTCAATGTTCGTACCGGAGAGCTTGTTTCAGATCGATTCCGTATCCCCACGCCGTCTCCAGCAACACCAGCAGCATGTGCACAAGTTGTTGCTGACATTGTTCAAGAACTTCAGTCACGGCCTGTAGCACCATCTGAAGATTCTCCTATCGGCGTTGATTTTCCAGCTATCGTCAAAAACGGCGTTGCGTTATCAGCCGCTAATGTAGATAAATCATGGATTGGCGTTAACATCGAACAATTAATGTCCGAAGCTCTCGGCGGACGAACAGTCTACGCTCTCAATGATGCTGACGCTGCCGGACTTGCAGAAGCATACTACGGACAAGGACGAGACAAACAAGGGCTCATCGCTGTTATTACCTTAGGTACAGGTATCGGCTCTGCCCTTATTCTCAATGGACAGCTCATCCCTAACACGGAGTTAGGTCACCTAGAATTAGACGGAGAAAATGCAGAGTCTCGTGCCTCTGCGCGAGCACGTGAACGAGATGACCTCTCATGGAAGAAATACGGTAAACGGTTACACCGTTATTTCAGTCATCTAACGTTGTTGTTCTCCCCCGACTTGTTTATTATCGGTGGTGGAATCTCTAAAAATCCTGAAAAATTCATGCCATATTTCGAAGATGATCTTGATATCCCGATGGTCATGGCCGCATTACGGAATAACGCCGGCATCGTAGGAGCCGCACTATGGGCTTTCGGGTTTGTTGAAGGCGAGCGCCAAAGACTAGCAGCTGAACAAGAGAGCTAAAAGGCCATCATTTGCTCCCTCATTGATTGAGACAAAAAGAACCTTCTGAGGAGACCGTTTTCTTTCTCAGAAGGTTCTTTTTATGTGTTCGTTATAAAAGAGTTGGTTGTTCTGGTCCCTCATCGTGTTGCCCTTGAGACAAGATATCTTCTGAAGGGCGAGAAGATGTTTTTTGCCCTTCACCATCAACACTTTGAGGTATCTCGTCATTGAGTGAGAGATCAGCAGAATAACTCTTATATGTATCGCGTAGTCCTTCGATAGCTTTCTCGAAATCTTCTAGACTCTCGAAGTTCTGATATACGCTGGCAAAACGAAGATAAGCAACAGCGTCTAGTCGCGATAACGGTTCAAGAATGGCTAATCCGACAGTATGAGCTTTTACGCGGTTATCTCCCAAAGAACGAATTTTTTCTTCAACTTCTTGTGAAAGTTTTGCTAAATCGTCTTCGCTCACAGGTCTGCCTTGGCAGGCTTTACGTAAGCCATTCACAATTTTTTCCCGTTTAAAAGGTTCTGTCACGCCCGAGCGTTTCACAACAGATATACCCGTTGTTTCATACGTCGTGAAACGGTCTTCACAGTTATCACATAAACGGCGACGACGAATTGCGCTGCCGTCTTCAATCACGCGCGAATCAATTACGCGTGAGCCTGCCTCATGGCAGTATGGGCAGTTCATCAGAGCTTACCTCCTGATTCAGAAGAATCGCTCATGCTACGAATGCTAATAGCTTCACCGTGTGCAGGGAGGTCTTCTTCCTGTGCCAAGGTCACGATGTGGTCGCCAATGTCTTCTAACGCAGGTTGAGAATACTCAATTAGCTGAACAACCTTCATAAAGGTTGAGGTGTTAAGACCTGATGCGAAAGAAGCTGTACCAGAGGTTGGTAATACGTGGTTTGACCCAGCAGCGTAATCGCCAAGAGGAACTGGAGAATACGGGCCAATAAAGATAGCTCCAGCATTACGCACACGTTGAGCAACTTCAGCAGGGTTCTTCGTATGAATCTCAAGGTGTTCAGCGGCGTAGGCGTCAGCAACACGTATGGATTGTTCTAAAGAATCTGTCAGAATAATTCCTGATTGAGGTCCTTCAAGAGCGGTTTTCACACGTTTTCGGTGTTTTGTTGCTGATGCTTGACGAGCAATAGCCTGAGATACTCGTTCAGCGCAATCGGGAGAGTCCGTAATCAGAATAGAACCCGCGTTAGGATCGTGTTCTGCTTGGGAGATTAAATCGGCCGCCACATATTCTGCGTGAGCAGAATTATCTGCAATCACAGCGATTTCGGTAGTGCCTGCTTCACCGTCAACACCCACAACACCTTGTAACGCACGCTTAGCTAAAGCAACAAAAATATTTCCTGGACCGGTAATAGTATCGACGCAATTAAGTTCGTCTTCAGCGTCTTCGATGCCATAGGCCATAGCAGCTAATGCTTGAGCACCGCCAATGGCCCATACCTCACGGATTCCAAGCAGTGCCGCAGCCGCCAAAATGGTTGGATGAGGCAATCCATCAAATTCTTTTTGTGGAGGACTGCATAATACGATAGATTCGACCCCTGCAGCCTGTGCGGGGACCGCGTTCATTATCACCGAGGAAGGATATACTGCCAACCCTCCCGGAACGTATAGGCCCACACGTCGAACAGGTGTCCACCTATTAATAAGCTGAGCGCCAGGAGCTACTTCAATCGTGGTGTCTTGAGGACGTTGCGCTTGAGCAAAAATACGGTTGCGTTCAATAGAAATTTCTAATGCTGCTCGAACTTTTGAATCGAGACGTTCCAAGGCATCCTCAAGTGCTGATTCAGGCACACGAAGAGAACGCTGGTGCACGCCGTCAAAACGTTCCGCTAATTCACGAATATAATCCGCACCAGAATTTTTGACACCGGAAATAATCTCTTCCACAGTTTGTTGAGCATTACCAACATACTCAGAGCTTTGACGAGGCATGAGAGCACGCAACTGCGTATAGCTGTAATCTTTCCCCCGTACATCTAAAAGAGAAAGTTTAGGGGGCAAATATTTTTGGTCTTCTGCAGATGTGCTCATATGTTTCATTCTACTGTGTTAGAGAGATAAAACCAGAACGGTACACAAACAGTAGCTTTTATTCCAAACACGTTGGGCCTAAAAGAACTTTTATGTCACCGTAGAAAGACGAATCAGCAGTCACACGCAAGTGATTGCCAAGACGCATCAAGGTTTTACCGGTACGGGTACCTAACGCGATACGTACTTCAGTTTCCCCAGGGTGGTTCTTGAGAATCTGCTGAAGCTCTAACAACATCTCTTCCGTTGCTTTGTATTCTGGGATAGAAATCGTCACAGGCCCAGCCGTATCACCAGCAGTTAATTCAAGCACCTTTATTTCTTGAGCACTAATACTGACAGAACCATCATCTCGACGTTGTAAACGACCTCTAATAGTACAGATAAGATCGTCAGCCAAAATAGGAGCAATCGGTTCGTAAATGCGCCCAAAGAACATAACTTCAATAGAGCCAGTACGATCCTCAAACTCAACACGAGCATACGGGTTACCGCTCTTTTTTGCTATACGTCGAGTAACAGAGGTAATCATGCCAGAGATAGTGACCATCGCCCCATCCTGAACTGATGATTCTTCATCAAAAAGAGACAAAATTGACGAAGTCGACAAAGCATCAAGCTGATTTTCTAGACCTTTAAGTGGATGGTCTGAGATATATAGACCCAACATCTCACGTTCAAAATTCAATTTATCACGTTTTTCCCACTCAGGGATATCAGGAATTTGCAGAATAGACTCGTTACCTAAACCTTCATCGTCAAGCCCTAAGCTACCGAAAAGGTCAAACTGTCCGGTTGCTTCACGACGTTTAACAGAAGCGGCAGAATCAACTGCTTCTTCGTGGATAGAAGATAATGCACGCCGACTTTGCCCGAACTCATCGAATGCACCAGCCTTAATCAATGAATCAACGGTTCGCTTATTGCACACGGTGAGAGGAACCTTATTCATAAAATCTTGGAAAGATTCGAAACGGCCCTTTTCTGTTCTCGCACTAACTAGTGCAGCGACTACAGGGGCACCAACGTTACGGATTGCGCCCATTCCAAAGCGGATATCGTCATTGACAGGAGTAAAGTTCAACTCGGATTCGTTAACGTCTGGAGGCAATACCGTAATACCCATGTGGCGACACTCGTTGAGATACGAGGCAAGTTTATCTTTATCGTCGCCCACAGAGGTAAGCAAAGCAGCCATATATTCTTGAGGGTAATGTGCTTTCAAATAAGCCGTCCAATAAGAGACTAGACCATAAGCTGCAGTGTGGGATTTATTAAATGCGTAGGCGGAGAAGGGAAGCAGGACATCCCACAACGCTTTAATAGCTTCTTCAGAATATCCATTCGATAGCATTCCTTGATGGAAGCTCTCATACTGCCGGTCAAGTTCTTCTTTTTTCTTCTTACCCATTGCACGACGCAACAAGTCTGCTTCACCCAGAGTATAGTTTGCTAATTTCTGTGCAATAGCCATAACCTGCTCTTGATACACAATCAAACCGTAGGTGGTATTGAGAATATCAGCCAGCGGCTCATCTAGCTCTGGGTGAATAGGTGTGACTTCTTGTTGTCCGTTCTTACGCAACGCATAGTTCGTGTGAGAGTTTGCGCCCATAGGTCCAGGACGGTACAGAGCCAAAACCGCGGAAATATCTTCAAAGTTATCCGGCTGCATCATTTTCAGCAAAGAACGCATCGGGCCACCGTCAAGCTGGAATACGCCTAATGTTTCACCGCGCGCTAGCAACTCATAGGATTCTTTATCGTCTAGAGACAACGCATCCAAGTCAAGGAAGAAGTCACGGTTTAGTTTAATGTTTTCAATAGCATCAGAGATGATTGTTAGGTTACGCAGACCCAAAAAGTCCATCTTAATCAGCCCAAGAGTTTCACACGTTGGGTAATCAAATTGGGTAATAATTTGCCCGTCCTGTTCACGGCGCATAATAGGAATCAAATCTAGCAAATCATGGCTCGACATGATAACACCTGCAGCGTGTACACCCCACTGACGTTTAAGTCCTTCTAAGCCAAGAGCCGTGTCAAAGACTTTCTGACATTCAGGGTCTTCGCGAAGTTGAGCGCGCATATCAGAGGCTTCGCCATAGCGTGCTGACTTCTCATCAATAATTTCTTTCAACGTCATGCCTTTACCCTGAACATCTGGTGGCATTAACTTGGTCAGGCGGTCACCCATCGAGAAGGGATAACCCAGCACGCGAGAAGAATCTTTGAGAGCTTGTTTTGCTTTAATCGTTCCGTAGGTAACAATCTGCGCGACTTTATCTTCACCATATTTTTCAGTGACATAGTGAATCACTTCAGAACGGCGACGATCGTCAAAGTCCACGTCGAAGTCAGGCATGCTCACACGCTCAGGGTTCAAGAAACGTTCGAAGAGCAAATCATGTTCTAGGGGGTTGAGCTCAGTAATACGCATCGCGTATGCAACCATTGAACCTGCACCAGAACCACGCCCAGGCCCAACACGAATACCATTATTTTTAGCCCAGTTAATGAAGTCAGCAACCACCAAGAAGTAGCCGGGGAACCCCATCTTTGAGATAACTTCAACTTCGTATTCTGCTTGCCGACGTACCTCATCTGGTACACCTTTGGGGAAGCGGAAGTGTAGCCCTTTTTCAACTTCTTTGACGAACCATGATTCCTCGTTTTCCCCCTCTGGGGTGGGGAACGCTGGCATATAGTTTGCGTTGGTGTTGAACTCTACATTACAACGTTCGGCAATTTCGAGAGTGTTATCGCAAGCTTCAGGGAAGTCACGGTACAGTTCTCGCATTTCTTCTGGAGATTTAAGGTAAAAGTTTGAAGCGTCGAACTTAAAACGTTTAGGGTCTTGCAGCGTGGTACCAGATTGCACGCAGAGCAACGCCGCGTGCGCTTGAGCGTCGTGTTCATGAGTGTAATGCAAATCGTTGGTAGCGACGAGTGGAAGCTTTAAATCTCGAGCGAGACGCATCAAATCTTCAACAACAACTTTTTCAATGCCGATGCCGTGATCCATGAGCTCACAATAGTAATTCTCAGCACCGAGAATATCTCGAAAATCGGAGGCAGCTTGAAGAGCTTCTTGATATTGTCCAAGGCGTAGGCGAGTCTGAACTTCTCCAGAGGGGCACCCTGTTGTCCCAATCAGTCCTTTGCCATAAGTCTGCAATAGCTCACGGTCCATACGAGGCTTATAAAAGTGGCCTTCGAGAGAGGCTAGAGAGGACGCTCTAAAGAGGTTATGCATACCTTGAGTGGTTTCTGCCCACAACGTCATATGGGTATACGCACCACCACCAGAAACGTCACCATATTCAGAAATGTTTGGTTCACCCCAACGTACACGGCTACGGTCTGTCCGGTGAGTACCAGGGGTGACGTACGCTTCAAGACCAATAATGGGTTTAACACCCGCATCATTTGCTTTTTGCCAAAAGTCAAAAGCCCCAAAGAGAAAACCGTGGTCTGTCGTTGCCATGGCATCCATATTCAGCTCTTTAGCACGGCTAAAGAGCTCCGTCAGGCGCGCTGCACCATCGAGCATAGAATACTCGGTGTGTACGTGTAGATGAGTAAAACCTTTACCGCTCACGTTATTCTTCTTTCCTCTAGCTTCGATGGTTTCTTCTTCTAGGGATAATCCTAGAATGTTCCTTCTCTTAACGACTCTAAAGCATACTCAAGGTCTTGAGGGTATTCACTGGTGAATGTCATGTTCTTCCCGCTGACAGGATGCTCAAATTCAAGAATATGAGCATGTAACCATTGACGGGTAAGCCCTAGATGTGCGCTCAACGAGGGATCTGCGCCATAGGTAAGGTCTCCACAACAAGGATGGTTCAACGCTGAAAAGTGGACACGAATCTGGTGGGTACGGCCTGTTTCTAAGTGTACGTTCACCAAGCTGGCTCGACCAAAAGCCTCTACCACCTGATAGTGAGTGATAGAGTCACGGCCGCCCTCAACGACAGCAAAACGCCATTCGTGTCCGGGGTGTCTCCCGATAGGAGCGTTGATAGTACCTTCTAAAGGGTCTGGTATGCCTTGAACTAAGGTGTGGTAAAGCTTTTTAACCGTACGTTCTTTGAAGGCACGTTTAAGAAAACTATATGAATGCTCATTCTTTGCTACCACCATAACACCAGATGTTCCAACATCTAAACGATGGACGATGCCTCGGCGTTCAGCAGCTCCAGAGGTAGAGATACTCACTCCTAAGCCCATTAAAGCGCTTAGCACTGTAGGCCCATGCCACCCCGGAGACGGATGAGCCGCTACCCCAGCCGGTTTATCAACGACAACAATATCTTCGTCCTCATAGATAATGGAAAACCCATCAACCAGCTGAGGGGTAATATCGCTTAAATCTCGAGGTGCTGGCGCGTCAACCTGTATATGGTCACCACGTGAAAGTTTGTAACTTTTAGCGACCTTAACTCTACGCCCGGAGGCATCAGTCACTTGAACATCGCCATTTTTAATCCAGCTTGCGGCCAAGGTCCTTGCGATGTTAAGGCTTTCAGACAGAGCGGCGTCAAGACGTAAACCGGCAAACTCTTCAACAACACTCTGGTATGTAATTCTTTGGCTCATGCGTTGCTTTCGTGACTTTCCTGCTCGATGGTATGAGAATTCTTCTTCTGAGAATAATCGTACGTTCCGTCAAGACGAATAGAACGAAAATTCTGCAAGACGATAAGTGCCATTGCGATACAAATACATGAGTCAGCAATGTTAAAAATGGCGAAGTTTCCGATAGAAATAAAATCTACAACATGCCCAACACCAAATCCTGGCGGGCGCAAAAGTCTATCGGTCAAGTTCCCCAATACGCCACCTAACAATAACGCTAAGGAAAAAACCCATACTGTTGATTGTGCTCTGACAAGACACCATAAGCATACCAGTACGGCAACCACCATCATCAGGGTAAATACCATGGTATAGCCAGTGCCAAGAGAGAAGGCTGCACCAGAGTTAAGAATGTAATACCAACGAATAACCCCTGGAACGACAGGAATCTTTTCCCCTAAAGTCATTGTCGTTTCGACAATGTACTTGGTACCTTGATCTGCCCCATAGGCAATCAGCACCGTCATCAATACCACGATTAGTTTAGGGAAGGCAGATAAGGTACGCACACATGGGCGGGGTTCAGACGGACCTGAGCTATGGGCACGATGATTCTGTTCTTTGGACATCCGGTGTTCTTTTCCCATCTGTGACAAGTCCTCAAGCGGCATATCGAGTTGACGTAATCGATTGTTACCGATTCATTATCAGCTCTGAATCACTATTTTATATAAACTGACGGGATAGTGAGGCATCATAATGATGCTTCCCACTATCCCGTCAAAAGCTCTAATCTAATATTTTAGCGCATAAAGGAGCTACCGGTAGGAGTAGCTGTTGAGTCAAGTTTGCTCTCAACAGAAGGAGCACTCTCCAAATCTTGAAGTTGCTCTTCGATGTACTTTCGCATACCTTCACGGTATTTCTTCTCGAATCCGCGCAGTTTCTCGACAGTAGCTTCAAGGTTAACTTTGTTCTGTTCAAGGTCGCCCAGAACTTTGGAACGCTCTTCTTGGGCGGAGGTCAGTAGTCGTGCAGACTCCTCACGGGCTTCGCTAATGAGACGCTTACGCTCTGTCTTGCCTTGGAAGATGTAATCATCGTGGACTTTCTGAGCCATAGCAAGCAATCCAGCCGCACTATTCGTGCCCATGCCGAGACCACCAGCAGCAGCTTCTGCTGCGTCGGTAGCTTCGGGGTCTGTGCTTGCAGCAGCCTGAGGTTCTGCAACTGCGGCGGCAGCAGCAACAGGGGCAGTCTGCTCTTCAGCGGTAGAAGCAACAACGGAGCTGCCTTGGGCTTCTGCCTGCTCTAACTGTTCTTGAGCCTGAGACAAACGACTTTCAGCTTCTTCAAGGTTTCGTTTGAGTGTTGCATTTTCGCTGTTAAGACGACGCAACTCAACAACAATTTCGTCGAGGAAGTCGTCAACTTCCTCAGGGTTGTACCCCTCTTTAAATTTGGTTGCCTGGAACCGTTTGTTGATGACGGCTTCTGGTGTAAGTGCCACTAAATATTCACCTCTAAATTCAAGCTTTTGCTGGACTCCCCGACGTAGCGATGCATCATCCCTAAAACACCGCTACTCTCTGAAAATTCTTCCTAGTTTTTTAAACTCAGCAACTAGGATACACGTGAGTGCACGTAAAATTGCCGTTTTATCGTGGAAAATTCTTCAATTATCCCCAAAAAATATGAGAACCATTGTTTTGAACACGAAATCTTCATCTGCGTTGCACCGTCGTTAGTCGCCGATATTAGCGGATAAGAATCTCGAGCTTATAACCGCCCACCATAAAACATTCTTTATACCAGACTACTACTCTTATGCATCCTCCAGCTCATCTAAGGAGAGTTTGCTTTAAGAAAACATAAAGATTAATCGGAAAAGGAAGTTATTGATAATCATAATCGCGAAGATAAGAATCAAAAACCCTAAATCTAACGACATGCCTCCCACTCGCAACGGTGGAACAAGACGCCGCAAAGCATTTAAAGGAGGATCAGTTATTGCATATACCGCAGAGGCCAGCACCAAGAACACACCTTGAGGCCTCCAAAAACGTGAAAACATTTGTACCCAGTCAAATACCAGCCGTAAAAGCAACGCAAAATACAGGGTAAAGACAAGGATATTCAGTAAAGCTAAGAGGTAACCAACCATGTGTTTTAGCCTTGGTTAAAGAAGTCGAGAGACTCACTGTCAAGCGCTACAGGAACTTCAGTACCCTTTGAACCGGAAACCTCAACATTCGATGGAGTCAGAAGAAATACTTTTTCAGTAACCCGCTCTAAATTACCTTGCAGAGCGAAAGTTAAACCGGCACAAAAATCGATAAGGCGTTTCGCATCAGATTCTGTCATCTCAGTGACATTCATGATAACGGGGATATTACTACGATAAGTTTCGCCGATGGTCTTAGCGTCGTTATAGGAGCGTGGGTGAACAGTAGTGATGAGGCGCAATTCTTCTTCGCTTTCGTCATGAGGTTGAATACGCTGAGGAGTGCGCTCCACAGCGTTTGAGGATACCAAAGGTTTTTCAGTTTGATGCTCTGAAGGCGACATATCGTACGTTGGTTCGTACTTCTGCTCGTCCTTCTCCTCACCAGCAAGATACAAATCTTCTCGCTGGTCAGATACTGAATCATGAGACATAACTCGAGAAGTATCCTCTTCTACAGGATACTGGTCGTACTCGTCATCAGGGAAATTATAAAGAACATCACGATTCTGACCGTAGTCATCGTCATATTCTTCCGCATAATCATCGAAATCATCGTAACGCTCATATGCACGATCTCGTGCAGGTTCTGTCTGTTCCCCTAAACCAAGGAATGACATCGCCTGATGAAATGTACGCCCTGCCATTTTTCACTCCATCTATAACGTAACCGGCTACAAAAACTCAATATCCGGTGTAGTTGCTTCTTCAATGTTTCACAGTATCAATTCTAGGGTTCTTTAGGATAGGAAAACGCGCCTAATAAAGAAAAAATAGAACAATAAACTAGCGTATTCTCCCACCACTTAACAACGTGAACCCATAATTTCCGAACCAATACGAACCCTGGTTGAACCCCAGCGAATAGCTTCTTCTAAATCTCCGCTCATACCAGCAGAAATCTCCCATGCTTGAGGAAAGTGCTCTTGTAACTCCTGAGAAATACCGTAGAGCGTTTCAAAACTTCTCTCGGCGTCACCCCCCAAAGGCGCAACAGCCATCACTCCGGCGCAGGATAACCCCTCACACTGTTCAAGACGCTCAGCAATACGAAAGACATCATCTCCGACAGCGCCACCACGTGAAGAATTATCACCAGAATCAGCAGATAAATTAACTTGCACAAAACAAGATAGCGACCCAGCAACTCGTGATTCTGCTCCGTCCTGAGCACATTGAGCTTTAGCTTTAGCCAGAGCATCCACTAAAGAAAGTCTGTCAACAGAATGCACCTCGTGCGCATAACGCACAACAGACTTTGCTTTATTCCGTTGCAACTGCCCGATAAAAGACCATCGCAAAGAATCCTGAGGATCAATCATCGGTTCAATAGCATACGCCTTCTCATGAGCTTCTTGGTCACGGTTCTCCCCCACAGAACGAACCCCCGCATGATAAAGAGCGAAAACATCTGTTACAGGAAAAAACTTCGTTACGACAGTGAGCTCAACTTTATGGCTTTGGGCATTACGAGAACCTGAATAGTCCTGTTCAGCACGGCTAATACGTTCTTGTACACGTATAAGATTGTGTTTTAGCTCTTCTGCGCGTTCAGCAGTATACGTTAACATTAGAGTCCCCTTTTCATAAGATTCTCAACCCACACAAGACCCGCAAAACGACCGTGCGGGTCCCCTCTACGATGAGAAAATAAGTTCTGGTTTTCAAAAGTACAGCAGGCTAACGAACTGTCAATTCTTATCTCATAGGGCATCTGGCGTAGAGCTTGTTCAGCTCCGGCCGGCAAATCTAAAGCATTCGTGCCCCAGCGACTCTCACATCGAACATCAGGAAGAATCTGAGCAGAATCCTCCTGCATTGCTGGGGGAACTTCATAGCATTGGCCGCAAATAGAAGGACCTATCCAAGCGGTCAGTTTTTCTGCTCCTTGGCGCACTAATGATTCTACGGTCTGTTGTAAGACACCATCGAGTAGCCCTCGTCGACCCGCATGAGCAACTGCAATCAACGGAAAATTTGTAGCAGAACATTCAGCAGTAAAAATCACAGGAATACAATCGGCCACCATAATAGCGAGAGGTTTTCCCTGAACAGAAAACATGGCATCGGCTTGAGGCGCGTCCGCCAACAAAGACTGTGCATATGCCACACGTTCTCGTTCTTGAAAAGCATCAGGCATGATTGGCTGAAGGTACTGTGTATCGACATCGATAACCTCAACACCGTGCACCTGATTCACATACGTGAAATGTTCTGAACCCAAACCTAAATACTGTTCAAGACGTTCACGGTTTTTAAGAACGTCTAAGAAATTCTGTCCTACATGTAATCCTAAGTTTCCTGCTGATATAGAGCTAAAAGCAACATGTACAGAACGTTCGTGCAAAGTTTCAATCGTATGTGCAATCAGCGGTGAACTCATGATGTCCTTAAGAAGAAAAATGAATACGAAAAAGGCAAAGCTCCCGGCGATAGATACGATGAAATGTCTACGCCAAGAGCTTTGCCCTTTACAGGATTACTTGAGGAAGTCAGGAACGTCCAAAGAATCTTTACGAGGAGCTTCTTCAACAACCGGTGGAAGATCTACATCAAAACCAGCGTTGTTAGGTACGTCGTTGCCCTGAGACTGCCAAGAGTTTACTGCAGGAGCCTGAGAGGTCTGAGTCTTTGCAGACGCACCGAATGGTGAGTTCTGCTGTGCAGATTGCTGGACAGATGAGCTATTTCCGTTAGCGTTCGTTTCAGGATTGACAGAATCAAAACCAGCAGCAATAACGGTCACACGAGCTTCATCGCCGAGCGCGTCATCAATAACAGCACCGAAAATAATGTTTGCGTCGGGGTGTGCAACTTCCTGAACCAAACGAGCAGCTTCGTTGATTTCGAATAGTCCCAAATCTGAACCACCCTGAATCGATAGGAGCACGCCGTGTGCGCCGTCGATGGATGCTTCAAGAAGAGGTGAAGCAATAGCAAGCTCTGCTGCTTTTACGGCACGGTCTTCACCAGAAGCTGAGCCGATACCCATCAGCGCAGAACCAGCCCCTTGCATCACAGACTTAACGTCTGCGAAGTCAAGGTTAATCAAACCGGGGGTGGTGATGAGGTCAGTGATTCCTTGGACGCCAGAGAGCAGTACCTGATCTGCAGATTTGAAAGCGTCCAACATGGAGACGTTACGATCTGAAATAGAGAGCAAACGATCGTTAGGAATAACAATCAAGGTGTCAACTTCGTCACGCAAAGCTGCGATGCCGGTCTCTGCTTGGTTAGAACGGCGGCGTCCTTCGAAGGTAAAGGGACGGGTAACAACACCAATCGTCAAAGCACCCAAAGAGCGAGCAATGCGAGCAACAACGGGAGCGCCACCGGTACCAGTACCGCCACCTTCGCCAGCAGTCACGAACACCATGTCTGCGCCTTTAAGAACTTCTTCAATTTCTTGTTCGTGATCTTCTGCAGCTTGACGTCCAACCTCAGGGTTTGCGCCTGCACCAAGACCACGGGTTAGTTCACGTCCAACGTCGAGCTTAACATCTGCATCTGACATCAAGAGCGCTTGCGCGTCAGTGTTAATTGCGATGAACTCGACGCCGCGAAGACCAACCTCAATCATGCGGTTGACAGCGTTGACACCGCCGCCGCCGATACCGACGACTTTAATGACTGCTAGGTAGTTCTGGGGGGTATTTGCGTCCATGAAGTCCCTCTAACGATTTTTAGGAATTATTGATGAATAAACACCAAACCTTCAACTTTATGTTGAATGATATTTATTCGACTTACGTGTATTTCAACTAGAAGCGTACCAACACTACAGAGGTTCTGTCGCTCTACATGTCAAAAAAACAGGATATTTTCTCGAAAAAATAAGAATTACACCCAAAGTTCAAGTTTAAGTTGAGCTATCGAGTCGTAGGAACCAAGGGACTTGAGACATCAAAAACCTTAATTTGAGAGTCCTCGCCCAATGCCTTCATAAGTTCAATAAGAACTTTAGCTTTAAGGTCGCTATCAGCAGTCGTACCCCACAAAACTTGACGATCGTCCCCCATCATCAAAGTAATCGTCGAAGTAGAATCAGCTTTCGCCTCAGTTACCATCGATAACAAATCACGAGGCAAAGATTCAAGAACCCGAGTCACCGTCTTAAACTGCGGAGTGTTCACAATAGCACTACCCCCAGCAATCAAAGGAACACCACTAGCTTCCAAAGAAGCCACCCGAGACAGCATCACACCTTCACTATCAACTAAGACATACTCTGAACCTTCCCGCACCGCAGCCACCGGAATACGTTCATGCAAAGTAACAATCAATTCGTGAGGAGCCCGAGCAGAAATAGAAACACCTCGAAGAACCTGCTGATGACCAATCAAATCAGCAACTTCCTGATCACTCACACGAGTCAAAGGAACACCCTCTAAACCACGTAACTTCTCCTCCACCGAAGCAGTCGACAGTAAAGAAGCCCCCTGCACCGTAATCGTTTTAATAGCCAAAAGCGGAGAATAAAAAACTATTCCCACAAAAATCGCCGCAATCACCAAAAGACCCAGCAACGTATAAATCCAACGTTTAACTGACTCACGAGAAAACGACAACACGCCAGAAGAAGACTGAGACGATACAGAAATAGCATCAGAACTATTCTGTTGCCCCACAGAAGAAGACTCTTTCGCAGCAGAACGAGCAGAACGCCACTGAGCAAAACGACGAGAACGCGCACTCACCAAAGAATCTTCCTCTATAGGCTTGACCTTAGAAGAATTAATACGAACGATAGGAGCCTCATTCAAAGACTCTCCATCTTTCAAAGCAGAAAACTGCGTACGATCGTCTGACATACCTATACTTTCGCACGCTTTAAAAGACGCTCAACAAGCTCTGGCCCATAAGAAGTCACATCACCAGCACCTACCGTCATAATAACGTCTCCAGGGCGAGCTTGAGAAAGAATCTGCTCCAAAGCCTCTTCAGGCTGAGCATAATGAACTTCAGAGAAACCAGCCTCAGTAATCAGTTCACTAGTAACTCCCTCAATCGGAAGTTCCCGAGCCGGATAAATATCTAAAACATATGAGCGGTCAGCAGTTGATAATGCCTGCGCAAATTCTTTAGCAAACTCTTGAGTACGAGAAAACAGATGAGGCTGAAAAAGCACGTAAAGACTATGTCCAGCAGCAACTGTTCGTCCGGCCTCTAACGCACGCAAAACTTCCGTAGGATGATGCGCATAATCATCAAAAACTCTAATATCGTTAATCACTCCACGCAGAGTAAAACGACGGTCAGTACCCTGAAATTGAGTAACCGATTTAAGACTGGAATCAGCATCATAACCAGCCAAAATACCACACGTAAAAGCAGCTAAAGCATTAAGCTGGTTGTGTTTACCCGGCACATTCAATACGAGCTGTCCAGTGCCTTGGTACTCCTGCTCTCCGACCGTAAAATCCCATGTCACCTGAGAAGAACAAACAACACCGTCACTGGTAGTTTCAGAAAGACGGACATGAGCATCCTCAGACTCACCATAAGTAATCACAGAATAACCAGCGTCACTTGTACGCGACGCTAAATCTCTAGCTCCTGCATCATCAATACAGGCGATAAGAACACCATCGTCAGGCATAGAACCAACGAACCGGGCAAAAGCCTCATGCACCTTATCCGCCGTTCCATAAAAATCGATATGGTCAGGTTCGACGTTAGTAACTACAGCAATCTCAGGACGGTAACGAACAAAAGAGCCGTCCGATTCATCAGCTTCAGCAACAAACCACGAACCCTGTTGGCAAGAACTCAAACGAGCATTCGTATCATATCCAGCAATTGTAGAACCAACCGCAAAAGAAGGATCAGCACCCAAAGCACCCAACGTCACAGAAATCATCGAACTTGTGGTTGTTTTCCCATGGGTTCCAGCCACCGCAATAACACGAGAAGTGTCCATCGTGGCAGCTAATGCTTCAGAACGATGAAGTACGCGAAGCCCTAGTTCTCGAGCTTTCACAAGTTCTGGATTATCAGCCGTAATCGCGGTAGAAACCACAACAGTATCTACGCCCACAATATTTTCAGCTGATTGTGGAGTAGAAATCTCAATACCTAGTTCTCTCAAACTATCCGTAGCCGATGATTCAGCGCGGTCAGAACCAGAAACATTCACGCCAGCCTGAACCATAAGACGAGCAATGGCAGACATACCAGCTCCGCCGATACCGACAAAATGAACTTTACCCAAAGAGCCCAAAGATAAACGCTCTGGGAAAGGAGGAGTTAACGGATGAGGGAGTTCTAGCTGAAGATTCATCAAATTATTAGTCATGCTGTGCCGCCTTTAGTACTTCAGTTGCCATGGTAGAAGCCGCATTACGGATTCCTTGAGCATAGGATTTTTCTGACATTTCACGGAGTCTATTCGTATCTGCCAATAATGCAGGAACATGATCTACAAACCACGAAGCAGTAAAATCTGCATCGTGAACAAGAATACCGGCATCTGCTTGAATCAAAGACCGAGCATTAATCTCTTGTTCCCCATTACCGATAGGCAACGGAACAAAAATTGCAGGAAGCCCAACAGCAGCGACCTCACTGACTGTAGCTGCTCCTGAACGAACAACTAAAAGATCAGCAGCAGCATACACATCTTCCATGCTGGTAATAAACTCTCGTTGCACATAATGTGGTGTTTGTCTGAGCATACCCTCAGGAGTTTTTAGTGACTTCTCACGCCCCGTAATATGCAAAATCTGAAAATTCCACTGAGGTAACTTAGGAAGAATCTGCTCAATAGTATTGTTAAGACTCTTAGCACCCAACGAACCACCCGTTACAACTAAAGTCGGCAAGGATGGGTCAAGTCCTAAACGCTTTCGAGCTTCTTCTCGCAAAGACTCACGATCAAGAGACTCAATATTCTCACGCATCGGCATACCAACATGTTGCCCCTGCGCAATCTGAGTATCAGCAAAAGCTGTTCCGACAAAAGCAGCTCGCTTCGCACCAAAAACGTTTGCCATCCCTGGTTTTGCGTTAGCCTCATGAATCACAACAGGTATAGACAACAAGCGCGCAGCAATATACATGGGAGGGCAAACATACCCGCCAACACCAACGACGACATCAGCTTCCGAAGAAACTAGAATCTGACGAGCTTTTTGAATCCCCTGCATAAATTTCCAAGGAAACTTCACTGCCGCAATATTAGGCCGACGAGGAAAAGGAGCTCGAGAAATGAAATCTATCTTATATCCAGCTTTAGGAACAATATCTGCTTCCAGACCGTCCTCGGTGCCTACCATAAGAATTTTTGCGTCAGGTGCTTGTCGAGTAACTTCCCGAGCAATAGCCAACATAGGGTTAATATGCCCGGCAGTTCCACCACCTGCCAACACGATGGAGGGGCTTATCGTCATGAGTTAAGTCTCCGTTCAATTTATGTGAACTTCAATTCTACGCCGGATCCGTTCACAACCCAAAGATTATTCTTCTCGAGGTGTTCTTCTACGACGCTGTTCTGGTCTCAAAGCTTCACGCTTCCCGCCCATACGTGAAGCGGTACGTCGTAAGTTTTCTGGAGACTCATACCGGCCCTTACCTCGAGAAACGGCCCGAGTACTATGCCGTTGTTCTCTACGACGCAATTGTTCAGCCGATTCTCTTCGATGAGGAGGTCTTTCTCCCCTACCGTTACCGTCAGGAACACCTTGTCTTAGAGGTCTATCTCTCTTATTCCGAGAGGTAGGAGGACGTTCATTCCGAGGAGATGACTCATTCTGGGGACCTCTTCTACGCTGAGGAGTAGACGCATTGTGAGGGCGACGCCGTTGAGTCCGTTGTGGTGATGGACGCGAAGAACTTCCTGAACCTCGACGAGGTGAAGTTGCTGGTGCCACGGCGGGTCCTAGACCAAAGAAACCTAATACCGGTAAAAATTTCTCATACCGTTCTGATATTGGAGCCAAGGGCTGGCGAAGCTGACGTTCCTCTTCACGAACAATTCTTCCCAAACGTGCACGACGTCGAGCATCCTTTTCGTGTGATTTAGTAGAAAAGAGTTGCTCATGACCAGCAGTAATCGAAAGCAACGGACTCTGCCGTGCAAAAGCAATCAAGATGCCTACTGCTAACAATGAGGTCACTAAAGATGATCCGCCATAGGATATGAAAGGTAGAGGAATACCAATTACCGGAAGAATTCCCGTCACCATGGCAATGTTAATCGTCGCTTGACTAATCAACCACAGCATAATTCCACCCGTAGCAAGAATGACAAAACGATCAGCACTGCGGAGCATAATACGTACACAACAGTAAATTAGCCCAAGGTACAAAATGATAGTGAGTAATGTACCGACCAATCCCAGCTCTTCACCAATAACAGCAAAGATATAGTCATTATGAGCTTCTGGAAGATAATTATATTTCTGTCGTGAACGACCTAATCCGACGCCCCAAAAACCGCCAGTGGTTAAAGCTGCTAAACCAGCATCAGACTGATCACAAATCGATCCTTGGCATTTACCGAAAAGCCCTAAAATGCGTTGCAGACGATTTGAACTTATTAAAACTGAAGCAACGCCGGCAACGGCAAAAATACCTAAGAGAGTCGCAAAAGATTTGGATGTAATTCCCGAAAACCACAACATACCCAAGAAAATAATGGCATATACAATGACAGTACCAATATCTTTACCTAAAGTAATCGCACCGATAAGTGGAAGCCCCCAAAGAACTTTCATCGGAAAAGGTGATTTAGAACCTTCCTCAGAAAGTCTCCGTTGGGATAGAGTCCACGCCATCCACATCACGAAAACAATCTTTGCCAGCTCAGAAGGCTGAATTTGAATGAAACCAATATTCAACCAGTTACGGTTACCACCGATTTCCTTACCAAATTGAGAGGTAAAAAGCTGGATAACGGTCATAACGGCCAATAAGGCATGAAGTATCCAGCCACGACGATAGAGCGTCACCGGAAGATAAGAAAAAATACCCAGGGCAATAAAACCAATAGCACCAAAGAATGCTTGGCGTACTGCTTGGCTAAAAGGTGACAGCTGAGCAGCAATTGCTTCAACGCTAGAAGCAGAGAGAACCATCATGATGCCAAAGAGAGTCAGCCCCACGGCAATCAAAAAAAGTAATAAGGCTACATCACTAATCGAAGAGTTCTCAGCCCGTCCACGAACACCCACATACCAGGCGGCTAAACGTTTACGAAAGCTTCTACGCGTCTGCTCTGATAAAGGTTCTGAAGCACCAGAAGAATGTTCTGGAGTTGTCGTGCTCAAACTATTGTCCCTTCACCTAGCAACCAATCATCGCTAGGGTTCGTGTCTTCACATCCAATTCGGCAAGAAAGTCAATCTTACATCTATCAGATTTATTCGTTCTCTGTTGAGCTAAGTTTTTCTACCAGTTGTGTAACTGCCTCAATGAAACAGTCACCACGATCTGCATAGGATTTAAATTGATCCATCGAAGCAGCTGCAGGAGCCATAAGTACGGTGTCTTTTTCTGATGCTATTTCATAGGCTTTAGCAACGGCACAAGACATGATGTGAGCACCACTAGCAGATTCTTCCAACTCATCAGTGACATTATAGAGTGGAACGCTGGGAGCATGCTTGGACAATGCATCACGTAACGAGAGCGTATCAGTGCCAATGATAATAACAGCTTTAAGCCGGTGCACATGAGAACGTACTATTTCTTCATAGTTAACACCCTTTGAGAGTCCCCCAGCAATCCAAATAACAGAGTCAAAGGAGCTAAGAGAAGCATGGGCCGCATGAGGATTTGTGGCTTTTGAATCATTAACCCACAACACTGAGTGTGTGTGAGCAACAGGTTGAATACGGTGAGCGCCTGGTTCGAAACTTTTCAAACCACGTTTTACGGCTTCAGGGGGCACACCAGCAGCACGACACAACGCCGCAGCAGCTAAAGCATTTTCGACAGTGTGCTTTGTCGGAAGCGCACCCGTATCAGCAACCTCAGCAAGTTCTAATGCCTCATGCTGACGATTTTCAGTAAAAGCACGGTCGACGAGTAATCCTTCAACAACACCTAACATAGAAAGTGCCGGAGAATTTGCGTGGAAGCCAATAGCACGGCAACCCTCACGAACGTCAGCTTCTTCAACCATACGAATAATATTCTGATGCTCGGCATGGAAAATACACGCTACCTGCGTATTTTCATAGATACGTGCCTTATCAGCAAGATAATTTTCGTATCCTTCATGCCAGTCAACATGGTCCTCAGCAACGTTGAGCACAACAGAAGCAAGAGGAGACATCGAGTACGACCAATGCAGCTGGAAACTAGATAGCTCTACCGCAAAATAATCGTATTCTACGGGATCTCTCAAAGCATCGAGAATCGGTATGCCAACGTTGCCAACAGCAACCGCACGATACCCTGCCTGCTGAAGAATAGATTCGGTCATTCCTACCGTAGTTGTCTTACCGTTAGTGCCGGTAATACATAACCATTGCGGGGTTTTTCTTCCTCGACGAGTGTTCAAACGCCAAGCAAGTTCAACATCGCCCCATACCTGCACACCATGTTCTTGAGCTTCTACGAATAAGCCAAGCTGAGGACGCAACCCTGGGCTTGTCACAATAAGTTCAGGAAGTTGCCCGTTAACGAGAGGTAAATGATCCATTGCGTCATCGGACAAAAGGGCATCAGATAGACCAACAATTTTAAGAGTCTGGACTTTTGAACGATTTTCTTCAGTATCAGCATTATCAATCACTAATACTTCTGCACCAAGCTCAATCAGAGTGTCAGCAGCAGAAAAACCTGAAACACCAAGTCCCGCAACAACAACACGTAGCCCCTCCCACGAGGCATCCCAGCTGGTGAGGCTTTCAAGACGTGAGGATGAATAAATAGGATTCTCGTTCGTTGCACGCATAACTTAGTTTACAATCCCCCCATGTCCCATGAGCCAGTCACCATAAAAGACACCAAGACCAAGCATCACGAAGATTCCAGCTACAATCCAAAAACGAATAACCACCTGAATTTCAGGCCACCCCCCCAGCTCAAAATGGTGTTGTAAGGGAGTCATACGGAAAATACGTTTCCCATTTGTCAGTTTAAAGTAGGTCAGCTGCATCATGACGGTCACGGTAATAGTGACGAATAGCCCTGCTAAGAGCACAAGGAGCAATTCGGTTCTTGTCAAAATGGCAAAAGCTGCTAACGCCCCGCCAAGGCCTAGAGCGCCAGTATCTCCCATAAAGATTGAGGCGGGAGAAGTATTCCACCATAAGAACCCAACTAGTGAACCAATCAGTGCAGCAGCAAGCATCGCCAGCTGCTGAGGGTCACGGACTTCATAGCAGACAGACTCTCCTGCAGCGCCAGCACAAAGGTGCTGAGTTTGCCATAGAGAAATCATTAAATATCCAGAAAACACCAGAATAGAAACACCTGTCGCCAAACCGTCTAAACCATCGGTAAGGTTCACCGCGTTACTCGTACCGGTAATAATCAGATTGCCCCAAAGCAGGAAAAGAAGTATCCCAATTATTGGGCCAAAGGTCAAAAAGTCAAAAGCGGTATCTCTTGTAATAGAAATAGCACTAGATGCAGGGGTACGCCCTTGAGCATTCGGGAAAAGTAGAACTAAACCTGTAAAAATTGTTCCTACTAGACCCTGAAGAATAAACTTCTCACGAGGTTTAAGACCCTCAGAATCTTTCTTATAGATTTTTCGAGCATCGTCAATCAGCCCGATTCCAGCCATTCCTAGCATCAAGAATAAAGCCAAAAGTACGGAGGCAGAAGGAATCCAAGAAGCTTTGAAAAATGCTGCTGTAATAAACAGTGAAAGGAAGAATCCTAAAGCCGTTGCTAACATCATGACCAGTCCACCCATTGTGGGAGTACCCAGCTTCTTCTGATGTGATGCGGGGCCTTCTTCCCGAATAAATTGGCCATAACTATGACGGCTTAAATATTTGATGAGTATTGGAGTGCCGAAAATTGAAATCGTCAATCCAAAAGTTGCAGCTAAAAGAATGGGAATCATGCTGTGGTGTTGCCTTCCGGCTTGTTCTGCACAAAAGTGTTTTCGGTAATGTTCTGAATATCAAAATCTGAGTTTACCTGTTGTGAGGGCTCACCGGCACTCAACCATTGTGTGGCGTTCGTGTCACGTTCTTCACTGAGTAGCTTTTCAACAGTTGCTACACGCTCACCAAGTTTTCCGAGCCCAGCAGCATGAGAAGATTTGAACAATAAAATATCTTCTGGCTTAGCTTCTTGGCTAATGAGCTGGTATGCCTCGTCTGTAGTAGCAACCCACGTTGCTTCCTCCCCCCACGAACCTTCAAGGTGCGCGGCGTTATAAATAGGTTGGGCGATATCGCCGACGGCTACAATCTTAGAAATGTTCATACGCACCGCGTAGCGTCCGAGCTTATCGTGTTCTTCAACAGAAACCTCGCCAAGTTCAAGCATGGGGCCAAGAATAGCCCATGTGCGTCGTTGTTGGGTGCGTCCTAGCTGAGCCAAAGCACGTAAAGCCGCCACCATCGATTCAGGATTTGCGTTATAGGCGTCGTTAATAACGGTAATTCCATCGGAACGGTCAGTACGTTGCATACGCCAACGTGAGATAGCTTTAGAAGTGTTAAGTACTTGTGCAATAGTCTCTGTCGAGATTCCAGCCTGATATGCGACGCTAGCGGCGGCGAGAAGGTTATATACGTGGTGCTCTCCGATAAGTTGTGAGCACACTTCGTAGGAGGCATTATTAGGGAAGACTATCGTGAATTCTGGGCATCCGTCATGACTTGTTCGGACGTCTTGTGCATATACACGTTCGTAGTGTCGATCGTCCTGTTCGTTCTTTGCACCGATACCAAAATAGGTTACTGGAGTTATAGCACGTGAAACCATACGGCGAACACGGTAGTCATCATCATTGAGGCAAAGGCTCAGTTTAACGCCTTCGGCAAGTTCACCTTTAGTTTTTTCGATGTTTTCAACGCCACCGAACTCTCCGGCATGAGCTGTACCGACCTTGAGTATGACACCGTGGTCAGGTTGAACGATATTCGCTAAGTATCTAATATGTCCAAGACCATCAGCCCCCATCTCAATTACTAAGTAACGGGTATTCTCATCGGCTCGGAAAATGGTCAGCGGGACACCGACTTCTCCGTTGTAGGAGCCAATCGGAGCAACAGTTTCTCCTGCTGTAGCAAAAATATTGGAGAGGAGGTCTTTGGTCGTTGTTTTACCGGCAGATCCGGTGATACCAATAACTGTCAGCTCAGCATTTTTGCGCATTTTCTCGATGCAGAATTGAGCTAAGCTTCCCATTGCCAACACAACATCGTTCACGCGAACTTGTGGGTAATAGCTGCCATCTTCTTTCGAGACGAGATGGTCTACTAGCGCTAAGCTCGCACCAGCACTAAAAGCTGAGGGAACGAAAAGATGTCCATCTGTTTTTTCCCCAGGCTTAGCAAGAAAGAGCGTACCTTCGCGTACTTCACGAGAATCAGTTGTTGCAAAATTACAAGTTATCTGATGAGCAGCTTCTGCAGAAATTCCTTCTAAGGAACCGCCGGTTGCCTGAGCAATCTCTGCCACGGTTAACGTAATCATATATGTTTATGCCTCCAACATCAGCTGATACTCAGCGAGTACGCTGTAC
Source organism: Rothia sp. P7208 (assembly GCF_048512915.1). NCBI lineage: Bacteria > Bacillati > Actinomycetota > Actinomycetes > Micrococcales > Micrococcaceae > Rothia > Rothia sp. P7208. Next base: position 56,983 of record NZ_JBLXXW010000006.1, on the reverse strand, counting down.
CCATAGTGGTTAAGCGCGCGAGCTACTTCTACCCTATCGTCAAGTTCGATATCAACACCGGCAATATCTTGTGCAGTTTCGTGTCCACGGCCAGCTACAAGTACTGAATCGTATTCTTGAGCCAAAGAAAATGCGCGGTCAATAGCCTCTGCACGAGGAGATATGTTAAGTATCTGCTCAACGCGAGCGCCTCGCGCTTTTTCTTGTTCAGCGCCGTGAACAACAGCTTGACGAATAGGTGTTGGGTCTTCGGAGTGTGGGTCATCGTCGGTGACGATGACGATATCTGCGTATTGTGCAGCGATACTACCCATGATGGGGCGTTTTGTTTGGTCGCGGTCGCCGGTCGCCCCAAAGACAACAATAACTCGCCCTTTTTCGTTGGCAGGTCGGATGGCTTCTAATGCTCGTTTGAGCGCGTCAGGGTTATGAGCAAAGTCGACGATTGCGGTGGGTGCATTGCCGATAAGTTGCATGCGTCCTGGCACCACAGGTGTGAGGGTCTGTGGCTGTTCCAAAGCGTGTGTTAGTTCTGCGAAGTTCTGCCCTGATTCGTAAACCATCACTGCAGCTAGGGATGCATTCGATACGTTGAAGTCTGCTGGTAGTTGTGTTTGTAAGTGCAGTTGGGTGCCGTCTGCCCGAACAACGGTGAAGCGGTGTCCGGTGCCGTAACGTTCTACGTTAAGAAGTGCCCAGTCCTGTGGGTTAAGCCAGGTGGGTGTTTGTTTGTATCCGGCCCCGGTGTTGGTGTACAGGGCGACGACGTGTTCTGTGCCCATGTCTTGGCAGGCTTTTTGGTAGATGGTCTTGCCCCAAGAGTCGTCAACAGTAATGACGGCTCTAGCTGAACGTTCTGGGGTGAAGAGCTCTGCTTTAGAGGCGCAGTAGCTTTCCATATCTCCGTGTAAATCAAGGTGATCTTGAGTCAGGTTGGTAAATCCTGATACGTCGTATCGGATACCGTCTACACGGCGGTAGTCTAGAGCGTGGGAGGAGACTTCCATAGAAGTTGCGCTAATGCCACGTTCTCTCATCAGTGCAATCAGTGAGTGTACGTGTGGAGATTCTGGTGTGGTGAGTTTTGAAGGAATGGATTCTTGGCCTGCAAGAATCTCGATAGTTCCGATGAGCCCAGTCGTGTTTCCGAGGCTTTGCATGATGGAGTTCACCATATATGTTGTGGTGGTCTTCCCATTCGTTCCGGTTACCGCAAAGAGAGTTGGGGCGCTGCCATCTTGGGGTTGAGATTGGTAGATGTATCCGGATAGAGGGCCAATGAGTGACCGTGGTTCTTCACAGCTGATGAGCCCTAACTCAAAATCTTGGAGTGGCGGCAGATTTTTTGTATTAAAGATTTCCAGCCCCTGAGCATCAGTGAGTACTGCGGAGGCTCCTTGGTTGATTGCTGTATCAACAAAGTTTGCGCCGTGAGTTTGAGCTCCAGCAATAGCGACGTAAAGGTCTCCTTTTTGGACTTCTCGAGAGTCCATGGTGATTCCGGTGATATGTGGTGTATCAGTGAGTAACTGTACCGAGTGTCCAGCACGTATGAGGTAATCCACCAGCTCTTGTGCGGAGCGACCGACGATATTATGCGGACGGAGGCTCTGAGCCGTTCCGTGATCGGTTGGTTCCTCGGTGCTCATAGTATTCTGCGCTTTCATAATGCTCTTATTTTATAAGGTTGCTGGAATTTTCGTGAATTAAAGACTCTTTTACCTTATCGAGTTTTATCCCTCTCCGTCTTTTTCAGCAAATTTTGGTATTTCTACAGGCTCACTTACCGAGTATGGAACATTATAAGTGCTCAGTACTTTCTCCATAATTTGAGAAAACTGTGTAGCAGCACCAGCAAGACCAACGTTATATGCGTTAGCATCTGGACGCTGAATCGTTACGCTTACCAAAAATTGTGGATTTTCTAGGGGGGCTACCCCCACAAAAGAAGTGGTGTAACCGTCGTACCCTGCTTTGGTTTCACTCGGTGCCTCTGCAGTACCTGTTTTTCCGCCAACACGATATCCTGCAATTTGAGCGCCTTTTGCGTTTTGGAGAACCACATTTTCCATTAGAGATAAAGTAGTACGCGCTGTCTTTTCTGAGATAATTCGTGTACCAGGTTCAACAGGTATGACTTCTTCTGTACCGTCCGCATCGATAATAGCATCAACAATTCGTGGTTTAAGTTTGATGCCTAAGTTACCAACGGTTTGGTAAATCATGGCTGTTTGTAGAGGCGTTTGAGCAACACCTTGACCAAAGAGTACGGTGTATTGTTGGCGGACATCCCAATCTTTCCAAGAGGCTACGATTCCTTGATTTTCGCCGGTTAGCTCAATTCCCGTATATTCACCCAAACCATATTTCTTCAGCCAGTCATAACGTTGTTCAGGAGTCATTTTCTTTCCCGCAAGAACAGTTCCGGTATTCATAGAATCGGTGATGATACCAGAGAATGTGCGTCTCTGGGGAGGATGTTCAAACGCGTCGGTAATGGTCTGCCCGTCGATTACGAGTTCAGCAGGTACATCAAATACCGTTGTTGGGGTGACCAACCCCATCTCAAGTAAAGCTGTTGATGTAAGAATTTTTTCAGTGGATCCTGGTTCAGTCGCTTGGGTAATGGCTCGAGGGTTCATATCTGCATAGGTAAATTTCTGTGACCCCGGATCCATGGTGCTAGAGTCTGCTAAAGCCAGAATTGACCCGTCTGATACCTTCATAACAACGGCTGTTGCCCATTCGGCTTTAAGCTCGTCGGCACGTGCTTTAACGACTTGTTGTGCAAAATATTGAATATCTTGGTTGATAGTCAGACGAACATTTTTTCCGTTGACGGCGGGAACGTTATGCTCATCCCCAACGGGAATACGTACCCCAGTTGCACTGATTTCGAAGCTACGTTCTCCATTTTTTCCGGCGAGGGTTTCTCCATATACGCGTTCTATTCCTACGGAGTTATTTTGGAGTTCAACCTCATCCGAACCTTCAACTTTAGCTTCAACCATCTGGAAGCGTCCAACGACAGAGCCACCTACTGCACCATTAGGATACAGGCGCTCAGAAGTGACTTTTCCATAGACAAATGTTGCGCCTAAATCGCTAACAGCGTTATACACCTCTGGCGTGACGTTATCTTTAACAACCGAATATTTTCTATCACCGTCAAGTGCAGCTTTAACATCTGAGTCTGACATTTTCAGCAGATCAGCTAACTCGTACACTAGCTGACTGGGAGTAACCAGCTCCGTCTTATTCTGGTCTTTATCGCCTTTAATATAACGACGGAATGGCGCAACAGCACTTTGATCAACAACAACAGTGTAACGTTGAACGGTTCGAGCAAGGATATTTCCGTTAATATCAAGAATCTGACCTCTTAAAGCCGGAATTTCTTGTGTTCGAATTCGTCGTTCTTTCGCCTTTGCCGCAATACCGTTAGGATCAAATCCTTGAAGGTATAAGAGACGAGCGCTGAAGAGTCCCAGTCCAGCAGTACCGATAGCACTTGCTAAAAAGGCACGACGCCCGATTGCCCGACGTTCTATCGGGCGCGAACTAGGTGCAGGTTTCCCAGTTTCTTTTTCGTTCATCGCGTTTCCCTTAAACTTTCTCAACCTCTGGTCTTAGCATTACGATAGCCGGCTAACACCATACCTATTTTTCCGCAGCACTCTCAAGTTCACGCGAAAAGTATTTGCCCTACTTAATAACACGTAGAATCTTTGGATAATCTCCTACTGACAAGCAATATCACTAAAAACCTCTATCCGGTATATACGAAGACGGCACATTCCAGCTATTAGTGGTTTGTATCTGGCGCAGGCTGCAGTAAAGAGGTGTTCAAGCCAGGCTGTTGTGATGGCGCTGAAGAAGGAGGAGAATCACCCTGTTGTTCAGATTGTTGATGCTGAGCTTTTTGTTCAGTTTCTTTCTTCTGGCGTGCGGCATCTTCTTTACGTTTCTGTTCTGCACGCTCTTTTTTAAGCTGTTCAGCAGCTCGTTCGCTCGCTTTAGCGTATGCTTCAGTGTCGTACAAGGCAGGTGGACTAATCAAGTTTTTACGATATTCTTGACCTTCAACTTTTGTAGCAGGAGTAGGAGTTCCACTAAGCTGTCCTGTTTGTAGGTTTAGTGTTGTTGTCACGTCTGTGGCAACAAGCCCTAGTTGAGAGGCCCGCACAGCCAAATCTTGAGGAGCTTTATCGTATTCAATTTCTTGGACGAGCGCCTCATTCTTTTCGATCAGGCTCTTCTCCTGCGCTCGAAGATCTAAGAGTTCGTATTGTCCTTGAGCAGTAAGAATATTAAGCCATAGGATGATGCCAAGAGCGAAAGGAATAGCAAGGAATCCCAGAATAATCAGCATTCTCCGGTTTTTAGGTGCAGCACCGGGCACCAACGCTGGTCGGGATTTAGGAGAGTCCGCTGGTACAGAATCAGAGACAAGACGTAAATGACGTTTTGATGAAGATTTTTTCATGCTCCGCCCTCGACGAGGGAATTGAGGTTCAGCGCTCATTTATCGTCCTCCTCCCTGACGCATCTTAATCTTTTCAGCAGCTCTTAGCTTTGCACTAGCTGCTCTCGAATTTTCACTAATTTCTTGTTCACTCGGCGGTTCTGCCCCACGAGTAATAATTTTTAGCTCCGGTCGATGCTCTTCAAGTTCAACCGGAAAACCTTTAGGTGCGCTAGAAGTCGCTTTTGCGACCATTGCCTTTTTGACCAGTTGGTCTTCTAAACTGTGATAGCTCATCGCAACAAGACGCCCACCAAGATTCAACGCCTCGATAGCTGAAGGGATTGCACGAGAGAGAGCATCTAGCTCATGATTAACTTCGATACGTAGAGCTTGAAATGTTCTTTTTGCGGGGTGTCCACCTTGACGTTGAGCAGCAACAGGAACAGCACGCTGAATCGCATTAACAAGCTCCCCTGTCGTTGTTAAAGGTTGTTCTTGTCGTGTTTTAACAATCTCTGCAGCAATACGTGATGCAAATTTTTCTTCTCCCCAAGAACGAATGATACGACGCAAATCGTCAACAGAATATTCGTTGACAATACGTTCAGCAGTCAGTTCTTCAGTAGAGTCCATACGCATATCAAGTGGCGCGTCATAAGAATAAGCAAAACCTCGCTCACGTTCATCTAATTGCATAGAAGAAACGCCAAGGTCAAAAAGTATGCCATCAACGGAGCTCAGCCCTAGAGATGAAAGAACATCTGGAATTTCATCGTATACCGCATGGACGGGTTTAAACCTTGAACCAAAACGTTCAAGCCGTTTTCCCGCGATACGGTGAGCTTCAAGGTCACGGTCGATACCGATAACGGTTAGCCGGGGGAATCGTTCAAGCATTGCTTCGGTATGCCCCCCCATCCCCAATGTGCCATCAATGGCGTAGGCGTCATCACGGCTGATGGCAGGCGCAAGAAGCTCAAGGCAGCGGTCAAGCATAACGGGGATATGCCTCTGATGGGCTTCTTTGCCGAGTGCGGCACCGTCAGTCACTTTTGCTCCTTCACGTTATGGCCTATAACGTTTTCATGATGTGGGGTGGTTCTTAGTGGCTATACCTTTGACAGTTATACAATGAAACCGTCTAAAGCTTCTTCATCCGTTGCTGAAAATTCGTGTTCTTTCTCTGATAGGTAGGTTTCCCATACCTGAGAATCCCAAATCTCAGCTCTGCTACCAGCACCGATAACAGTTAGTTCTTTCCCTAAACCTGCATACTCACGCAAGTTGGTAGGTATAGTGACTCTTCCTTGTTTATCGGGAACTTCATCAGAAGCACCCGATAGGAATACACGAATATAGTCACGAGACTGTTTGGATGAGATAGGGGCCATTCTCATTCGCTCATGAATGTGCTGAAACTCTTCTAAGGGGAAAACGTAGAGGCAACGTTCTTGCCCTCGAGTTAGGACAAGTCCGTCAGCTAGAGATTCTCTAAAACGAGCCGGGAGAATAACCCTCCCTTTAGCGTCAAGACGAGGCGTATATGTTCCTAGAAACATTAGTACACCTCACATTTCTCTAGTTTCTTCATGCGCTTAAAGAATGAAAACTACAACCGTGTTGTTTCGCCTTACCCCACTTTACTCCACTTTCCTCCCCAGTCTACCCAAATACCCGCATTTCTCGATGTTTTTAAGAGTTTTCACATTTCTTTTGCATCATGACTCACCAAAGCCGACACCAACAGCATTTTTCTCACACACCCCAGCGCCTCAACACAAAAGCGGCGGTATGGATACCCATACCGCCGCTTTTCTCAATAACTTGTTGAGAAAACTTATAGACCGCCGTTTTGACGCTTATCCCATTTCTCTTCTAAATCTTTCATAAACCGCGAAGTATTTTTGCCAGAAGAACGAACCTTCGGAGAAGATTTTCCGACACCAGAGGAATTTTTCAACGTTGCAACATAAACTCCCACGCCAGTGATGATACAACCAAAAACACCAAGAAGAATTAGCTTTGTACTAACGCCTGCTATAACAACGCCTAAACCAACAAGAGCAATTAAAACACCAAGAACTACGTGCCGAGCAGAATAGGTCACCGCAGGTGGAGCGTCCGCCGAAGACATAGAGCTTGCAAACTTTGGATCTTCCGCATTGAGCTGTTGTTCAAGCTGTGCTAACAGCTGTTGCTCACGTTCCGAAAGTGGCATATTGCTCCCCTGTCTTCATAGTCATCAATGGGATAGAAGAGACAAAGTATCTCTTTCTCAAACTCTCCCCTCATCATACAGAACCATAACCTATGGTGCTATGGATATATCAAGAATACTTAGGGTTATTTTCTTCTCACATATATCCTACGATTTCTCATGATTTTCACAGAGAGGGAAAGGGCCTAATAATTTGGCGGGCATAATACCTTGAGACCCAAAACGTTCATGAATCTGATCCATAATTTCTTCTGCACGAGACCAGCGCTCATTCCCACTACACAACATCGACTCAGCGGAATAATTCTCGCCCGAGAACGTCTCAAAGAGGGAACATTGAATGCCTTTCTCTACATCGCGAAGGTTCTCCGCTCTAACACCAATCAATCGAATCCCTCGATAAGAAAATCCATGACTATCAAACACAGAAAGCTCACGTATTTTCTCTAAAGCAACAGCATAAATTTTTTGACCAGAGTTAATACTCTCTAAAGAGGTAGAGCGGGTGACCGTTTGAAAATCTGCATAACGAATTTTAATAGAAATAGTTGATGCATATTTACCAATTTTTCGCAGTCGAGCACCGACAGATAAAGACAATTTAAGTAATTCCTGTTGCACCTGCTCATAGGATGAAACATCTTGATAAAAGGTATATTCTGCACCCACCGATTTTGTTGGGCGCTCAGGAATTACCTCTCGAAGGTCAATACCTCGAGCAATATCATAAAGATGAGAACCGGCACTGGTACCAAAACGAGACATAAGAAAAGAACGAGAATGCTCCCGTAGCTGGGATACCGTACGCACCCCAATATCAGCTAATAGCTGTTGGGTTTTAGACCCAACTCCCCATAATTTCTCGACAGGAAGAGGATCCAAAAACTCTTGAACTTGATGAGGCTCAATCACCCATAATCCATGCGGCTTACTCGCAGATGAAGCCATTTTGGCAATAAATTTCGTAGGACCTAGCCCTATCGAACACGGCAAAGATAATTCACTCATAATTCTTCGTTGCATCTGTTGAGCAGTATGCACAGGATGCCCTAAAGTTCGCACAGTACCACTTAAATCCACAAAAGCTTCATCGATACTAATTTTTTCGACGAGAGAGCTATAACTTCTCAAGATATTGAGCATCTGCTGAGAATACTGGGCATAATCTGCACTCGGTGGAATAATGACAGCCTGCGGGCAAAGAGATCGTGCTCTTAGAAGCGGCATTGCTGAACGCACACCATAAGCTCGCGCAGAATATGACGCAGAGAGCACAACAGAGCGAGCGCCTTCTTTCGCCACGATAACAGGCGCGTCGATTGTGCAATTTCGGTGAAGCAACTCAACGTTAACGAAAAAAGCGTCCATATCAAGGTGCATAATAATCTTCGAAGGACTTTCCGACATAACAACACCACCCAGTTAGAACATATATTCGATAAAGTTCTACTAAGAGCATATAACTTTTAGTGGCTTCTACACATCAACACCCCGAGAGTTCCTGCATTACAGTAGATTTTCCTTCAAGACCTCACCTAAAATGGGAGAGTTTACTCCCCTCATGCTCAAGGAGCACCATTGGCTCAGAACCCTCCAACTCAAACAATTACAGAACAGGTCCGCGCAGAACAAGAAGCTTATCTTCAAGCCGTAGAAGACCACATGCAAGAGTTTTTTACGAGCCAAGAACAGCTTCTTCACAAGATTTCTACCGAATCAGTTGAACTTTTGAACGCTATCCGCAGACTTTGTTCAGGCGGAAAAAGAATCCGCGCTCTGCTAAGCTACTGGGGTTATCGCGGAGCAGGAGCTACTGGAGTCTCTGACGAGATTGTTAAAGCAGGCGTAGCCATCGAATTATTTCAAACCGCAGCGCTCATTCACGATGACATCATCGACCGTTCAGATACTCGCAGAGGGTTACCGTCAGTACACCGCAAATTTGAGCATGAACACCAAAGACAACAGTGGCTTACCTCCTCAGAGAACTATGGCATCTCTAGTGCCATTATCGCTGGCGACCTATGTTTGTCTTGGTCCGAGATGATGTTTAGTTCTATCGGAAATAAGGCTCTATGGGGTTCTGAAGCCCGACATATCTTTGATCTGATGCGTACCGAAGTAATGGCTGGACAATATCTCGACATTTTCAACGAAGTATTACCGTCACAGGGCTATCAACAATCTTTACAATACGCGCACAATATTATCCGCTATAAATCTGCAAAATATTCATGCGAGCATCCTTTATCTTTAGGCGGTGCGCTCGCACTTAACATATCCTCTGCCGAGACAAACCCTTTACTTGAACAATACCGTTCTTTTGGGTTGCCATTAGGAGAAGGATACCAACTTCGAGATGATGTATTAGGCGTTTTTGGAGAGCCACGTGAGACAGGAAAACCTGCAGGTGATGACCTCAAAGAAGGAAAACGTACCGTACTCATCGCCCTTGTAGAAAAGAACGCTTCCCCAGCGCAATGGGAATTACTTAACTCACAATTAGGGAATCCTGAACTCCACGATAATGAGATTACTCAGCTACGAACAATCATTACTCGCTCAGGGGCACTTTCAGAAGTCGAAAAATATATTGAGAATACGGGAGACAAAGTATTTTCAGCATTAGAAAGCATGAAAGTTGATGAGCTCACTCGCACTGCACTAGGTAGTATTGTGTCGAAGATGCTGCATCGACGTTCATAAGTTCTCATATATTTTGTACATCATGCGATGAGGTACAAGGTTCATAAAAAGTATGGTGTGGTTACCGTAGCTTCTACGGTAACCACACCATACGCATAATGAATCTGTTGTTTTTTTACGTTGTATAAGGCGCTACCATGCTAGTGCGCTAGCACGACGACGAATCTCCGTTTTACGTCCTTGATGCAACGCATCAATAGGACGACCAGGTAGGGATTCATCTTCAGTAAATAGCCAAGTGATGGCCTCTTCATCGCTGAATCCAGCATCCTGAAGGACGATAAGCGTTCCTTTGAGAGATTCCAAAACGTGTTCTTCTCGGAAGAAGAGTTCTGGAACTTTACGAACCTGAGTTTCGGGATCGCGAAGAGCTAAAAGCGCACGTTCTGCGATAAGAGAGTGCACGCGAGTTACCTTAATATCAAGTAACTCAGCGATATCGGGAATCGTGAGCCAATTGCCCACAAGGTCAAAAATCTGTGCAGTAGTTTTTTCTTCAGTCACAGTTAATGAGTCTGCCAGATATTGAGAAGTTTTTCCGTGCTTTAGAGCACCTGAACAGATTTTATTCGCTAAGAATGAAGATATTTTCACCCTATCGGCAGTTTTGACCCTAGTAGTATAGCTACATGAGTAAATCACGTTCTGCCCCATGGCTCACCGGAAAAACTTTTAGCCGACGCTATCAACTTGGCAGAAAAATCGGTGAAGGAGGTATGGCAGAGGTCTATTATGCCACGGACGTGTTCTCCCATAATCCTGTGGCTATTAAGGTTTTGTCTTCTCGATTTTGTTCAGATATCTCACAGCAGCAAAAATTTTTTAGGGAAGAACGTTCTCTTCGCAATATATCTCATGAACATGTCGTGGGTGTGATTGATTCTGGCGTTCAAGAGGAGCAAGGCTATCAGCTCATGTTTCTCGTCCTTGATTATGTGCACGGTTGCACATTGCAGCATCTGTTAAACCAGCGCAAAGTACTCACACCAGCAGAAATGTTTGAGATTATTCTGCCAGCAGTTGAGGGGCTTTCTGAGGTTCATGCACACGATTTGATTCATCGTGATCTCAAACCGAGCAATATTCTTCTCTCGGCAGATCATCGGGATATTAAACTGACAGATTTTGGTTTGACGCGACGTGCTAACCAAACGTGGACAGGTGAGCTGATGGGTACACCCTCATTTGTTGCCCCAGAGATTGTCACGCCCGGAGCTGAGGTAGGGGTTCAAGCAGATATTTTCTCTCTGGGCATTATCATGTACCGTATGCTTAGTGGCAGACTCCCCTTCGCAGAGTGTTCAGATGATCAGCAGATTATCTACCATAATGTTAATACGGAGCTACCAGATATTAACAAATATGCCCCGCAACTTGATCAAAACATTTCCGGAATCATTAAATGGTGTACCCGTAAACCCCCCAGATTCCGCCCATCAAATGCGACAGAGTTATTTGAGATTCTTCAACAAACCCATTCAGAGCTATCAGATGAAGCATTAAACTACCGTTGGTTCAGTCATATTCCGATGGGTAGAAACCTATGGGAGGACGTAGCGCATATCACGGAGGCAGGTCACTCTCTAGAGGAGTCTCAGAGCCTCATATCTACTGCGGTTAAAGACATCGACAAAAGTATAAGATTCACAGAACCTCCCACAGACCCATATACAGACTCCGAAAATACTGATGATTCTGCCAATTCAGTACGAGATACAGCAAATAACCTTTTTGATAGGACGTCCGTACTGAGTGCTCAATATCATCTTCCGAGAGAGGATTTTGAACCTTCCGCTCAGTATTCTCCCCTTCCTCAGCAGTCTATTACTCCACCTCCGCATAACCCTCGTAAGCCCCAAAGTCCTTGGAATCCAAGAGTTTCTAACGTCATGAAACTAGGAATAGGCATTCTTTTTATTATCGCCTTTACCGTCTTCAGTTTATTAGGATGGCAACTAGCAAGAATTCTCCTAGATTCCCCGTTAATCCCCCAGCTCAATACATTTTTGACAGCACATGGGGATGAGCATCTCCTCGGTAATTTTTTATAGGAGTCACTAAAAGGTTTTAAACGTTAAGGGGCGATAGATTTTTCTATCGCCCCTTAACTATCTGCTCTAGAAAAATTATTCTTGAGCAGTCTCAACGGGTACTTTATCGTCGTGCAAGGTATTCTGCGACTAAGAATGCAATCTCTAGGGACTGGCGATGGTTTAGTCGAGGGTCGCAGAGAGACTCATAATTATCTAAGAACGCTGATTCATCAACGGGGTCTGAGCCTCCCAGACATTCAGCGACGTCGTCGCCTGTCATCTCGATATGTAGCCCACCGGGGAATGTTCCCAAGGCCTCGTGCACTTCAAAGAAACCACGAACTTCATCGACAACATCGTTAAAGCGTCTTGTCTTATATCCTGATGGCACAGAAATAGTGTTACCGTGCATGGGGTCTGTTACCCACACAATCTTTGAGCCTTCAGATTTAACCGCTTCAACGAGAGGAGGAAGATTCTCTCGAATCTTCTGCGCCCCCATGCGGGTAATAAAGGTCAAACGTCCTGGTTCACGTTCTGGATCTAGAATGTCGATGAGGCGGAGAACTTCTTCCGTAGATGTCGTTGGCCCAAGCTTAACACCGATGGGGTTACGCACTTTAGACAGGAAGTTAACGTGTGCATCGTCTAGTCCTCGGGTTCGTTCACCAATCCAGATGAAGTGTGCAGAGGTGTCATATGGGTTTTGAGTACGTGAATCAATCCGTGTCATAGCACGCTCGTAGTCGAGAAGTAAGCCCTCATGTCCGACGTACATTTCGGTTGCTTTAAGAGCTTCAAAATCGGCTCCGCAAGCTTCCATGAATTTAAGTGCGCGATCAATTTCTCGTGCTAAGGATTCATAGCGTGCATGTGCAGGGTTAGCAGTAAAACCTTTATTCCATTGGTTGACTAAACGAAGGTCAGCAAACCCCCCTGTTGTAAAAGCTCGGACAAGGTTAAGCGTTGATGCGGAGGTATGGTATCCACGTACCATGCGTCGCGGATCATGAGCACGAGCTTCTTCCGTGAAGTCAAAGCCGTTAACCATTTCGCCACGGAACGAGGGCAAGGTGACTCCATCGCGTGTTTCATCGTTTGAGGAGCGAGGTTTTGAAAATTGTCCTGCCATACGGCCCATTTTGACGACGGGCATAGAGGCACCGTAGGTGAGTACGACAGCCATTTGTAGAAGTGTTTTTACTCGTGCTGAGATTTTATCAGCGGTGGCATCGTTAAAGGTTTCAGCGCAGTCGCCACCTTGTAAGAAGAAAGCTTTTCCTTCAGCGACGTTCGCTAGTCTTCTGCGTAGGCGGTCCACTTCACCGGCAAACACGAGAGGCGGAAGTGAGCTAAGTTCTTGAATGGAGGAAGGATACTCAGGGTGTTCATGCCACGTTGGTTGTTGGTCAATGTGTAGATTGCGCCATTCGTCAAGCTTTGGCAGATCGTTGGAGTTCAGTGTCTGACCATGTTGGCTGTTTTCTAGTGACATATTAGGTTTCCTTCGAGAGTACGAAAGTTCTGCGGTATCAGAAAAATGAGGTGGTGCTACAAGATGCAGTTCTTATCGTCTTTGGTGTTGATAAGAACGGTATTTTTTGTAGCTGCTGCTTGGTAAGCAAGTGACTCGATACCCCCTGAAGGATATGAGTATTTTGGTGAACATTACCGGTATCTTGAGTAGTTTGCAAAAAATTAGGACATTATCTCACTAATAGCTTCTTGTGCTGTTACATTATGTTTCTTCATGCGTTCTTTGACGTCTGCTGCATAGACAGGAACATACTCTTGTTCGCTGAGCTCTCGAATTGCTTCAACGATGCGGTCGGCAACGAGACGCTGAATTTTGTGTTCGGAGGCGCGGTCCCAATATTCGGAAAAGTCGAGAGGTTTTCCGATACGAGTTTCGACCGTGATAGCAGAGCCATCGTCATTTTTGAGGCGTACAGCGTTTGTTCCAAGTGGTTGGACACGGTCTGTTCCAATCTGGCCGATAGGTACAACTGGTACGCGAGCGCTGAGGGCAAGTTTTGCAACACCAATTTTTGCGCGGTAGGCTCTGCCGTCAGGGCTTCTTGTTCCTTCTGGGTAGATACCTAGGTAGCAGCCTTCATGTAGTTTTTTGATTCCTTGGTTGAGAGAAGCTTGGCTTTTAGCTCCGCCGGATCGATCCATGGGGATTTGTCCGACTCCGCTGAAGAACCAACGCATGATACGGCCTTTGAGTCCAGTTCCGGTGAAATAATCAGATTTTGCGAGGAAGAAGACTTGTCGAGGTACGGACATGGGGATGAAGAGAGAGTCGCAAAACGCTAAGTGGTTGCTAGCGAGGATGGCGCCCCCGGTTGGTAGGTTTTCTTGTCCTTGGACGCGGTGTTTGTAGATTCGTCCTAAAAGTGGTGTACAAACTTTTTTGAGAACCATATATAAACCGGTGCTTTGGGTGTTCTTCATTCTTGTGGGTGTGCCTCTCTACACTAGCGTCACATGCATTCATAGTTTACCTAATTAGTGTTCTGTCTGTATCTCGTTTTGTCGTGTGGTGTGAGAACTGTCGTACTCTAACAGGTGAGGTTTATGGTTCTGTTGGGTGTTTTGTCTGAGTTGTGTCCATGGTGCAAGGTGAATTGTGTTCAAAGACCTTATAATGAGTGGTGTTCGCATTCCGATGAGGGCTCTTTCAGGAGATATAGTTTTGGCCGGTCTTTTCAACCATCAGCCGATGTCTTTTCGTGGTCAAAAGTCTATCGGCGTGCTTGTATTGCATGGTTTTACGGGTTCTCCGTGGAGTATGCGTCCTTTAGCTGAGCATGTGATGAGTCTGGGATATTCGGTGGAACTTCCTTGTCTGCCGGGTCATGGCACGTCATGGCAGGATATGTCGCGGTTTTCTCGTCATGCTTGGTTGGCGGAGGTAGATCGGGCGTATTGGCGTTTACGTGCTCAAGGTTGTGACGTTGTTATCGCAGGTTTGTCGATGGGTGGGGCGTTAGCTCTTTATCAGTCTGCTCGTCGTCCGGTGATAGGAACAATTGTTATTAATCCTTATGTTGTAGATCCGACGCCGTTATTGTCGCTGAGTCCGTATGCGAAGTTTTTTATTTCGAGTACGTCTTCTATTGCTTCTGATATTGCCGTAGAAGGTGTTGATGAGGGTGCTTATGATAGAGTTCCTACTGCTGCTGCGGCGCAGTTACATTTTTTGGGTCGGCAGTTGCGTCCAGTGATACCGAGTTTGTCTGAACCAGTTTTGTATTTTCGTTCACGGCAAGATCATGTGGTGTCAGATGCTTCGCACCGTTATTTTCTCAAAAATGCCCTTTGTCCAGTAGAGTTTATTGAGCTTGAGAATAGCTATCATGTGGCAACTCTTGATTATGATGCACCGTTCATCTTTGAACATGCTACTGTTTTTCTCACGTCATGTGAATTGAGCCAGAAAGTTACCTTATGAAGTATGTTTCAGTACCAGAAGCTGTTACCTGTGACCCACAGCTCAACGTTACCGATATTTTGGAACGTAAAGTGCAGCATAGTGAGAACCCTGTTCTTTACCGTGTTCAGTATTCCCCTGGCAACTGGGTGCCTATTCGTGCCACCGAATTTAAAAAACAAGTAGTAGACCTCGCTAAGGGTATGATTGCGGCGGGCATCGAAATCGGTGACACTGTCGGGATTATGTCCCGCACCCGATATGAGTGGACGCTGATTGACTTCGCCATCTGGTATGCTGGCGCTGTTTCGGTTCCTGTCTATGAAACTTCTTCACCGGCTCAGGCGGCTTGGGCACTTTCACATTCGCGGGCAAAAGCAGTGTTCGTAGAGACGGAGGCGCTTGCACATACGGTTGCTGAAGGTGAACAGTTTGCGCCACTTGTTCTAGAAGATACGTGGGTTATTGATCAAGGCGACCTTAAAGAGCTAGTTCGTCGAGGCCAAGATATTAGTGATGAGGTAGTTGAACAGCGCCGTTCCTACGCCACTTTAGACTCTATCGCGTCAATTATTTATACGTCTGGCACAACGGGAAAACCTAAGAGTTGTCCTCTAACTCATGGCATGTTTGCGCGTGTTGCAGCCAATATCTTGGTGGGTGAACCAAATGTTTCTAAGCCAGGTGGTTCGACGGTATTGTTCTTGCCTTTAGCTCACGTTATGGCGCGTATCATTCAGATTACGGCGTTGGATGCTGGCGTCGTTGTCGGACATTCTTCCAATATCAAAAACCTCACCTCTGATTTAGGTTCGTTTAAACCAACCTTTTTGTTGGTTGTACCGCGCCTTTTTGAGAAGATTTATGAGGCGTCAGTACGTAAAGCAGAAAAAGGTGGGAAGGTCAACGCTAAGCTCTTCCACCGTTCTGTTGATGTAGCAATTAAGTGGTCTCAGGCTTCTATCGCAGGAAAAGTCTCGCGCACGTTAGCGATGCAGTACGCCTTTTATGATCGTTTGGTCTATTCTCAGCTACGTAAAGCAATGGGTGGCAACCTTCGCTATGCGGTATCTGGTGGTGGCCCGCTAGCTCCTCGTTTGGGTCATTTCTTCCATGCTGTAGGGGTGATGGTCATTGAAGGTTATGGTCTGACCGAATGCACCGGTCCTATCTGTGTCGGACGTACCCGCGATTTTGAAGTCGGAAATGTTGGGACGTTACTCCCCGGTGGTGCTGCTCGCCTTGCTGAAGATGGCGAACTAGAGCTTAAAGGCGTTGGTGTCATCACAGGATATCTTGATAATCCTGAAGAGAATGCTATCGCGTTCACTGAGGACGGATGGTTCCGCAGTGGTGACTTAGCTCAAATTGATGAGCGTGGTTTTATTAAGATTGTCGGACGTAAA
Source organism: Rothia sp. P7208 (assembly GCF_048512915.1). Classification (NCBI taxonomy): domain Bacteria; kingdom Bacillati; phylum Actinomycetota; class Actinomycetes; order Micrococcales; family Micrococcaceae; genus Rothia; species Rothia sp. P7208. The sequence goes on along the minus strand of NZ_JBLXXW010000006.1, from coordinate 40,716 downwards.
AAAGAAATTATTGTGACAGCTGGCGGTAAGAACGTTATTCCTTCAGTTGCTGAAGAGCGTCTACGTACTTCCCCACTCGTTTCTAATGCCATGCTTATCGGCGATGAAAAACCCTTTATTGCGGCACTGATTACTTTGGACCCTGACGCTTTACCCGACGAACTAGAGCATCTTGGCTTGCCACGCGAAATGTCCATCTCGGATGCTGCGATTAATCCTAAGGTTCGTGAAGCAATTCAGAAATTCATTGATGAAGCAAACACCTTTGTTTCGCGTGCAGAATCTATTCGTGAATTCCGTATTATGAACCGTGATTTCACTGAAGAAGAAGGGCACCTGACTCCTTCGCAAAAAATTAAACGTGCCGTAGTCTCACATGATTTTGCCTCGTATATTGAGGATATTTATAACAGGACAAAAGAATCTGTTAACGAACAATCCAAGAAATTTGAGGAGTTCCGCGCAGAACGTGCTGAACGTGCCGAAGCTAAACGTGCTGAGCGTGCTGAGAAACTTGATGAGTTCCGTCAAGAAACCGGTAATAAGCTCATTGAGTTAGGCGAACAGATTAAGGACTATACTCCTAAACATAGCGCAGGACAGGAAGACTCTTCTACCGAAGATTAGTCTTTTCTTGTAAGACACGATGGGTGTTGGCATTCCCCTAACTGAGGGGCACCGCCAACACCCATCGCTTTTTAATTGATGCCTCTAGGTGCTATTTAGGCATGTAGCTCAAGGCCTAGGATAGCGTTTTCGACAACTTCTGTAAGTGCTGGATGAATCCAATACTGTCCACGAGCTAAGGTTCTTACGTCTTGTCCAAAGCTCATTGCCTGAATCAGCGGCTGAATCAGCAATGACGCTTCAGCACCCATGATATGTGCCCCTAGGAGCTCAGCCGTATCTGTACGAGCAATGAGCTTGACGAATCCTTCATCGTCTTCCATCGCCCACCCATAAGCAGTATCACCGTACTTTTGAATTTTGGTCACGATGTTGAAGCCTTCTTCTTCGGCTCGTTGCATAGCTTGTTTTTCTGTGAGTCCAACACTAGCAATTTGGGGGTGAGTAAAGACCGCTGCCGGAACAATATTGTCTTCTGCGCTGTGGAGGTCTTCACTCGCCCAGAGGTTGTGTTGCACGGCGCGCATCTGTGCATTCGCAACGTGTTTGAGCATCCACGGTGAGCTAATATCTCCTAAAGCAAATACGCCCTCTACGACTTTCCCCTTCGATAGTGCCCGCTGATATTGGTCAACGGCAAGGAAACCACCGTCTAATACGTCATAACCAGCATCTTTAAGGTTAAGCGATGCACTGTTCGGTGTTCGTCCAACAGCCAAGAGCACAAGCTCTGCGTTAAAGTTTTTTTCTTCTCCTTCATGCTCAGCACGAACCGTGACTTGCTGAGCGTTCTCATCTGTCTCGATGGCATGGACGGGAGTATTCGTGTATACGCTCCATTGTTTACGTGCGTTGTATTCAAAACGTTCTGAGATGAGTTCGTCAGCACCGCGTAGCAGAGTTTCTGAACGGTGAAGTTGAGTCACCTCAGTGCCTAAAGAGCTAAAGACGTGGGCAAATTCTGCTGCAATGAATCCTCCCCCAATAATAATCAGACTTTGCGGTAGCTTTTCGATACGCATAATAGTGTCTGAAGTGTGTACTAGAGGGCTATTCACGCCATCAATATTTTCGGGAATGGTGGTGTGTGAGCCGGCAGCAATCACAATCTTTGGTGCGTGTAGTTGACGTCCACTATCGGTTTGAAGGGTATGAGTATCCACAAAATGAGCGTATTCTTCAATGACCGTGACATGGTCTAGAGTTTTACGGTAGTTAAGTCCTCCTTCAGAAATTGCGTCAATGCGTGTAAAGATTCTGTCTCGCATCTGTTTCCATGAAACGTTCACAAGCTCTGCTTGCACACCGAGGCGTTGCATATGAGTTGTTTCGTAGGCAAGAGTTGCGGGATAAACGTATTGTTTAGTGGGGATACAACCGAAGTTCAGGCAGGTTCCTCCGAACGTTCCACCATCCACGATGGCAACTTTTTGATGTTCCCAACGTTCATCGATGAGGGAGTTCCCTGAGCCTGATCCAATAATGATGAGGTCGTATTCTTCAGTCATGTTTCCTCCATGAAATGAGTATTCGGGATAGATTCTGCTGACTATAACGATGTTGGTGGTGCTTCTATTCCCTCGTTGACAGCCTTTGATGTGTTTATGCTACGACGTTCATAAAAAATGAGGTCTTTCTTTAACAAAAAAGAAGTTTTGTTAAAGAAAGACCTCATCACCTAGTGAGTTGTGTTTTTATGAGTTGGTGTTAACTACGATGAGCAAGTCTCCACCTGCCACTTGAGTAACATCTTGGTAGACGACTCGTTCTACGACGCCGGCTACCGGCGACGTGATAGATGCTTCCATCTTCATTGCCTCGATAGTAGCAATCTGTTCACCGACTTCGACACGCTCTCCTACGGTGGCGGTAATCGTTACGCCACCGGCAAAAGGTGCAGAAATGTGACCGGGGTTGGTTGGGTCAGCTTTTTCTGCTTCTTTGACGTCGGATTCGATGGAGAGGTCTCGAACTTCGACGGTTCGAGATTGACCGTTCAGGGTGCAGATGACGTGCCGGATACCTTTAGAATCTGGTTCAGAGATTGCTTGTAGGCTGGCGATGAGGCGCACCCCTTTGCCTAGGGAGATAACGTGTTCTCGGTTTTCGATCATACCGTAGAGGAAATCTCGAGTATGAAGGATAGAGACGTCACCGTAGTCTTGACGGACACGTTCAAATTCTCGTGTCGGGGCAGGGAAAAGTAGCCTATTTAGCGTTTTACGACGTGTGTCTCCACCTTCTTGTAGAGCTTTTCTATCCTCTTCAGAGAGTTCATTGACCGTCGGTTTCGCTAGTTTTCGCCCTTCAAGAGCACGGGTTCTAAAAGGCTCTGGCCAGCCTGCTGGTGGGGTTCCTAGCTCCCCGTTCAGAAAACCGATAACGGAGTCAGGAATATCAAAGTTCTGAGGGTTTTTCTCGAACTCTTCAGGGTCTACTCCCATTCCTACCAGTTGTAAAGCGAGATCGCCAACAACTTTTGAGGAGGGAGTAACTTTGACGATATGTCCCAGCATCTTATCTGCCGCAGCGTACATATTCTCGATATCTTCAAAGCGGTCAGCCAAGCCAAGGGCTTTGGCTTGTGCTCTGAGGTTTGAGAGTTGTCCGCCAGGAATCTCATGATCGTAGACTCGCCCAGTAGGTGAGCTCAAGCCATTTTCGAAGGGACGGTAAATTGCACGAATAGCTTCCCAATAAGGCTCTAGAGAGAGCGCTGCGTCAAGGCTTACTTCTGGTTGGCGCGCGGTGCCGTCCATCGCGGCGATGAAGGCAGAGAAAGGAGGCTGTGAGGTTGTACCAGCTAATGTGGCAGAGGCAAGGTCAACAGCGTCTACACCTGCTTCTACAGCAGCCAGTAGTGTTCCGATTTGTCCACCCGCAGTGTCGTGGGTGTGCAGATGTACTGGTAGGCTAAAACGTTCGCGTAAGGCACTTACGAGACGTCGTGCAGCTTCTGGACGTAGTAGCCCTGCCATATCTTTGATAGCAAGGATGTGTGCACCCGCGTCAACAATTTGTTGTGCGAGCTCAAGGTAATACTCAAGAGTGTAGACCTTCTCCTGAGGATCTAGGAGGTTACCGGCGTAGCACATGGCGACTTCTGCAACGGCTGTTCCGGTTTTCCGTACTGCCTCAATTGCAGGAGTCATTTGTGAGACGTCGTTGAGAGCGTCAAAGATACGGAAGATATCAACGCCTGTAGCAGCCGCTTCTTGGACGAAAGCATCGGTTACTTCTACCGGATAAGGAGTGTATCCGACGGTGTTTCGTCCGCGTAGAAGCATCTGGATGGGGATATTTGGCATGGCCGCACGAAGATGTGCTAGACGTTCCCACGGGTCTTCTGAGAGGAAACGTAACGCCACGTCGTAGGTTGCTCCACCCCATGCTTCTACCGAGAATAGTTCTGGTAGTACATGTGATACTGCTGGTGCTGCTGCTAGCAGGTCTCGGGTTCTTAGACGTGTTGCAAGCAGAGATTGGTGGGCATCTCGGAACGTTGTATCGGTAATAGCGACTGGCTGGTATTCGCGTAGTGCTTGTGCAAATCCTTTTGGTCCGCGCTCTTGCAGGATATGCCGCCATCCTCGGGGTCGTTCGTGTTCGCCGTGGTCGAACGGTGAGCGGAAAGGCTCGTCAATTTTGTCCCCGGGGAATCGAGGAAGTTTATGACGGGGGTCTGGCCCTTCAATACGTGGACCGTGAGGTTGGTTAACGGTCACTTCTGCTAGGTATTGTAGGGCTTTTGTGCCACGGTCGCTGGAGGGACGTTTACGTAACAGTTCTGGGTGTTCGTCGATGAACGGGGTTGAGACGTCTCCAGCTTGGAAGGTGGGATCTTCAAGGACGGCATGAAGGAAGGGGATGTTGGTTGCGACTCCGCGGATACGGAATTCTGCAAGTGCGCGTTGAGCTCGTTGTACTGCTGCTGAGAAGTTTCGTCCACGGCAGGTGAGTTTTACAAGCATGGAGTCGAAGTGCGGTGAGATTTGAGCTCCGGTGTAGACTGTTCCGCCGTCCAAGCGGATGCCAGAGCCACCTGCTGATCGGTAGTATGACACTTTTCCGACGTCAGGTCGGAATCCGTTGGCAGGATCTTCAGTTGTGATGCGACATTGTAAGGCTGAGCCTCGAACGTGTAGTTCTTCTTGCCTGATGCCGAGGTCTTCAAGGGATTCCCCTGAAGCGATGCGCATTTGAGCTTGGACGAGGTCTACGTCTGTGACTTCTTCGGTGACGGTGTGCTCAACCTGAATGCGTGGATTCATTTCGATGAAGACGTGTTCTCCGGCGCGTTCACCTGCGGTATCGACAAGAAATTCTACGGTTCCAGCGTTCTGGTATCCGAGTTCACGAGCAAATTTTACGGCGTCTCGGAAGAGAGCTTGACGAATGTTCTCATCAAGTTGTGGTGCTGGTGCGATTTCGACAACTTTTTGGTGTCGCCGTTGCAAGGAGCAGTCACGTTCAAAGAGGTGCACGATGTTCCCTTGTGCATCGGCAAGGATTTGCACTTCGATATGGCGCGGGCGCAGTACTGCTTGTTCTAGGAATACGGTGGGGTCGCCAAATGCGGTGTCTGCTTCTCTCATTGCCGATGCGAGCGCGTCAGGTAGAGCCTCTTTGCTTTCGACTCGACGCATTCCTCGCCCGCCACCGCCTGCTACTGCTTTGACGAAGATGGGGAACCCAATTTTTTCGGCTTCTGCCAGTAGGTATTCGGTGTCTTTAGATGGTTCGGAAGATTTGAGGACGGGTATTCCGGCTGCTCGTGCGGCGCGGAGTGCTTCGACTTTGTTACCGGCGAGTTCTAGAACTTCTGGCGGTGGTCCGATGAAGGTGATTCCTTCTTTCTCCGCGGCACGTGCTAAGTCTGGGTTTTCTGAGAGAAAACCATATCCTGGGTAGATAGCGTCTGCGCCGGCTTCTTTGGCGACGCGGATAATTTCTTCGATATCAAGGTACGCACGAACGGGGTGTCCTTCTTCACCGATAGGGTAGGCTTCGTCGGCTTGCTGACGGTGAATGGAGTGGCGGTCTTCGTAGGGGAATACGCCAACTGTTTTTGCACCAAGTTCGTAGGCGGCGCGATATGCACGAATGGCAATCTCGCCACGGTTTGCGACAAGAATCTTTTCAAACATGTGTTTAGTTCCAATCTGCCTAGCATAGGAGGCATTCTTGGTAGAGGTTTTCACGGTGTGTGACTAGCTCTACTATATGCATCATTGCTAGTTTTTGCCCTTTTTTGTTCTTGGTGAAGCCAAGAATACCTAAAGTTTACATAGTTACAGGGTGTGTACTGTGATTATCTACATTTAAGCCCACAATGCGATATTTTCCGTGACTATTGACAGGAGTTACCTCTAAAGTTCGGTAGCATTATGTTAACTGTGTAAAAATTGCACGTTAGTTTTGTGTTCTGGATTTGGGTGGGGGCCATTTTTATGCCACTGGTTGTGAGTATCAGCAGCCTTAAAGGTGGAGTTGGTAAAACTTCAGTTACTCTTGGTCTTACCTCAGCAGCTTTGCACGCTGGACAGAAGGTCCTTGTGATTGATTTAGATCCTCACGGCGATGCAAGCACAGGTTTGGGTGTTCCAACGACGGGAGCCGATATTGGCAGTATGCTTGCTGCCCCAGATCGGTTCTCTTTCACCGATAATATTGTTTCTTCTGGGTGGAACGCTATTGCTCAGGAACATGAAAATTCGGGTGGAGTTGTTCACGTTGTCCGTGGTAGTGCGTCTTCTACTCCCCTGGAGCAAGCACCCTTGTCTCAGTATCTGCCACGGTTGTTGAACCTGCTTCAAGGAAATATTGATGATTATGATGTGGTATTCATTGATTGCCCTCCAACGTTAGGTGTTCTCACCTCGATGGCATGGGCAGCTTCTGACCGTGTTATTTCGGTAGCTGAACCTTCTTTATTTTCGGTTGCCGGTACAGAACGTACGTTGCGTGCTATTACTCGTTTTGAGGAAAATAGTCAGTATTCAGTTTCCTCTGCTTCAGTTATTTTGAATAAGGTTCGTCCTCACAGTAGTGAGCATTCTTATCGTGTTGAAGAGATGAAGGTCTTATTTGGGGATCTTGTTGCTGACCAGTTTTTAGAGGATTTTGAAGAATTCCAACGAGTTCAAGGTTCTGCCTATCCTGTGCATTATTGGCCAAGCGATGATGTGCGACGTTGTGCAGCGGTTTTCTCTGATATTCTTCAAGGACTTAAATAATTCTTTAGACATTCAGCGAGGGGTTTTATACAAGATATTTTGTATAAAACCCCTCGCTGAATGTTTTAAGTATGTTGAGGTTATTTTCCGTTTGCTTTTTTAGCGCGAAGCAGGGAAAGCTCATCTGTTTGAGCGAGTTCTTCATCGTCAGAGATTGCGCAGGTATTTTCGCCTGGAAGGTTGGCGAGGTTAACTTCGAGTTCACGCCAGACTCTACCAATAGCAATACCAAAAACGCCTTGCCCAGCTTGTACAAGGTCAATCACTTCATGAGGTGAAGTACATTCGTAGACGCTTGCCCCGTCGCTCATCAAGGTAATGCCGGAGAGGTCTTCGATTCCGCGAGTACGTAGATGTTTCACCGAAGTTCTGATTTGTTGTAGAGAGACTCCAGTGTCAAGAAGACGCTTAACAATTTTAAGGACAAGGACGTCTCTGAAAGAGTATAAACGTTGAGATCCTGAGCCTGAGGCTGAACGTACAGTAGGTTCTACAAGTTTGGTGCGCGCCCAGTAGTCTAATTGGCGGTAGGTAATTCCTACGGCTTTGCAAGCCACTGGTCCACGGTATCCGAGGTTTTCGTCAACGAGTGAGACGGAGTCAGTGAAGAGTACCCCTTGTTCACCTTGCTGAGGAGGTTGCTTGGGCATCACTTGCTCAAACCCCAGAATAGGCTGATCCATCGGTATAGTTTCTGAGTTCTGTGTAGCTAGGTTCAAGGGCTGAACCGCAGAACTAGGGCGACGCGTGCCCCCATTCTTGTGAGCTACCATAAGGACTTCCTAACCGTAGATACTTTTTTACTGACCTCTTGACATATTACCGGTAGATACGGCAAAACGTCGTCATTCTCGATAAAGAACAGTTGTTTTTCTTCAGAGATTCCCCTGATACGAGTTTTAGGAGTCGTAGTCAGGGATAGAAGAAATAACGAGTGCCATATGTAGGCGAAGGCAAAGATTAGAGATCTCTCGTGCACGTGTTTTTGCTAGTGACAGAGAATCTTTATCTTTTCTCAAGGCTAAGGGCGCTACCGCATTTTTGACAAGTTCAGCTTCTCGTTCTGCTGTTGCGCGGAATTGACGTAAATGTCGGGGTTGCAAGCCATGAGAGGTAAGCTGAGAACAAATTTTGGTGATAGCGACATCATATTCGCTATAGTTTCCGTCGACATCTCGAATCAGACCAAAATTGATAAGTTCACGGAGCAGTGGCATATCCGCACCGGCAGCAGTAGAAAGCTCTCGAAGAGTATAGCTTCGTTCTTGCTCCGGTAAGGGAACAAAACTAGCGACGGCGTCCTGTTCTTCACCGTGTACTTGGGCATGTTGTTCTTGTGTATTACGGGGCGAAGATTCAGCTGTCGTGTCGCCTTGTGTCTTTTCCCGATAATACTGTTCGAACTCCCCTGCTTGAAGTTTATCTTTGATAACTTTCAGCGGCAGGTATTGGTCCCGTTGTAACGATAGGATGTAGCGTAGCTGTTCAACGTCTCGGGCAGAGTACTTCCGGTATCCGGTGTTTGTGCGGTGAGGTTGTACTAAGCCTTTATCTTCTAAAAAGCGAATTTTTGAAGCGCTAATGCCTTTAAAATTGACGTCAAGAGCACTAAGAACTTGGCCGATAGTGCGGTCTTTACCTTCACTATCAGAGAGCTTTTGTGCAGAGTCTGACATTTATTCTCCGACTCCCAAGAAGAATGCAAAAATGTATTTTCCAATCTGAAGTTCAGACCCATTTTTAAGGAAAGCAGTGTCTACGCGGTCGCCGTTGAGGTATGTTCCGTTGAGCGAATTATTATCCGTGATAACAAAAGATCCAGCGTTAGGCGTGAAAACAGCGTGCTGACGAGAGACGGTAACGTCGTCGAGGAAGATATCAGAATCTGGGCTACGACCCACAACGATTTGTTTCTCCGCACCGTTTTCGTCAAGCTCAGAGTTGAGCAAGAAACGAGCGCCTTCAAGTTCTGTGCTAGTGCAGATGAGTAGCCCTGAGCCTTGAGGAATGGTTGCTAAAACGTCCATTTCTTCTACTGTGGGTTTGTGGTTAGCATCTTTAAATTCTGCAAAAACTTTCGCAGCAATCCGCATCTCTTGTTGCGTGATAGCGTTGAGCGCAGCTGTCGGTGGGTGCGCTTCGTTCTGTTCAGTCATGGGGGATCCTTCGCCATAGTATTCTTCCCTGTAGGTCAAATTTTGATTGAATCTTATCCACTCATAATGATAACGATTCGGTAAACATTGAACCTACCGTCTAATCTTATAGGCAAGTATAAGAGTTAGCTATATAAAACACGATGGCATACAAAACTCCTCAAGGATTTTCTTGAAGGGATCATCAGGTAGTTCTCTAAGACGCTCCCTCATAATATGCCGTTAAACAGTATTGGTGCCGGTCTTTTACTGATGTTAAAGACCGGCACCAACAACCAGAAGAGTCGCTACTTATTCAGCAATTTCTGCAGCATAAGCTTCTGCGTCAAGAAGTGCAGAGAGATCCTCTACGTTATCGGGACGTAGCTCAATCAGCCACCCCTTCTCATAGGGATCGGTATTCACAAGAGCAGGATCTGCTTCAATTTCTTCGTTGATGGCAACGACTTCACCACTAACGGGCGCAAATAAATCTGAGACAGATTTTGTGGATTCAATTTCTCCGAAAGTCTCTGAGCCGACGACGTTCTCCCCCACCTCAGGAAGATCAACATACACGACGTCGCCAAGAGCTTGTTGTGCGTGATCGGTAATACCTATTTTTACGGTACCTTCTGCAGTTACAGCGGTCACCCATTCGTGTTCTGAGGTATATAGCAGATTTGCGGGTACGTCACTCATAGTGGCTTTCCTTTCGTGCGTGTGGCGATACGACCACCAAGATGCCCGGGGCTGCTAGCCCCAGAAAATAAACCATGTTCAGCAACGGGGAAGAACAGTGGCGTGTGCTGTTCTTAACGCAACAAGATGATACGACAATACATCTTCTTATACGTTTGACCCGTCACACACTCTATAGTATTCCACATCTCATTCAGATAGGTTCAACAACAGCGCGTTCACAAGAATTATTCTCAAACAGGCAGCCATATCTTACTTTGTAGAAGAAAACTATTTTGATGTTTAAAGCACGTGGTGTCGCAGAAAACGTTTCTACGACACCACGCCTAACAGGAGTATTAGATGACGTGTTCAGAGAATCTGTTGGGATTACCAAAACGATGCGCAGTAATCGAGACTGCCTGCTCCTTAACAAATGGAAGCATCTCAATACGTCCGGCTTCAGTGACTGCAGCCGTATAAATACCGATATCAGGACGTCCATTCAACGCGGCAAAAATGCTTGTTGCTTGATCTCCAATATAACGGATACGGCTACCTTCTAGAGGCGTACCTTGCAAGTCTGCAGTGCTCTTTGAAGCATAAGAGTTGAGCCACTGACGGTATTCCTCATCGCTTTGAAGAGCAATCTTTACTCCGTGGTTTTCTAATGTTCCAGCCACAGCTACTGGCAGCTGCTGAGCAGTTGATAGGTAGATAGGTGCACCAGCTGCCAAACCAGCAAGGAGTACACGTAAAGTATCAGCTACGTTCGCAGAAGAATCCGCACGAACTTGTACAGTTTGAGGAACATAACGCAAAATATTGCGTTCGACACCTAACTGTGAGGGGTCGTGAGCAATGCCGAACTCGCTGTTATAGGCCTCAGCATCAGAAGATGCAGAACGAACCAAGAATTCTAGTTTTTCATGGTCTACAGCAGTAGGTTGGCGGGTAGCAGCCAGAGTCTCGCGGACAGCTCGAGAGGTTGGCATAGCAGTAGCTGTCGAAGGAGCGCTCTTCCAATCGCTGAGGGCTACTAAATAGTTAGGTCCTCCAGCTTTAGTTCCACTGCCCACAGTGGATTTCTTCCAACCGCCGAAGGGCTGACGGCGAACAATTGCACCAGTAATTCCGCGGTTGACATAGAGGTTTCCTGCTTCAACACGAGATAACCATAATGCCAGTTCATCAGAATCAAGAGAGTGAAGCCCTGCAGTAAGACCGTAGTCAGTTGCATTTTGCAATTCAATGGCTTCTTCAAGAGTTTGCGCCACCATAATGCCGAGAATCGGACCAAAATATTCGGTGAGGTGATATTCACTTCCCGGCTTAACTCCTACACGTACACCTGGTGACCAGAGTTTGCCACTCTCATCAAGCTTTTTAGGTTCAATTAGCCAGCTTTCGCCGTCTCCAAGAGTGGTTAGTCCGCTGAGTAGTTTGCCTTCTGCCGGTGCGATAATCGGCCCCATCTGAGATTCGATATCTTGTGGGTAGGCTACGTGCAAGGAAGATACAGCATCGACTAGCTGATTCTTGAAACGTTCAGATTGTGCAACAGTTCCAACGAGAATCACCGTTGATGCTGCAGAACATTTTTGTCCAGCATGCCCAAAAGCAGAATAGACAACGTCCTTAACCGCTAAATCAAGGTCGGCGTTAGGCGTAACGATGATGGAGTTTTTGCCAGAGGTCTCACCAAATAATGGTAAGTCTTGACGCCATGAACGGAAAGTTTCTGCTGTTTCGTATCCGCCCGTGAGAATCAGTCGGTCTACTGCTGGGTGAGAGATAAGCTCTTTTCCGGCCTGACGATCTGTGATTTTGATGAGTCGGAGAAGCTCGCGAGGGACTCCAGCTTCCCAAAGAATCTCAGCAATCAAAGCACCCGTTCTTGCAGTGTTCGTTGCAGGTTTGAAAACGACACCAGACCCGGCCGCCAGTGCAGCAAGAACACCACCTGCGGGGATAGCCGTTGGGAAGTTCCACGGTGGCACTACTAGTGTGAGGTGAACAGGTACAGGGGTTGCCCCGTCGATGTGTTCGATATTCTCTGCCAACGTCGCATAGTAGTTTGCGAAGTCGATTGCTTCTGAGACTTCAGTATCGCCTTGGTCGAGAGTTTTTCCTGCCTCTGCTGCCATCACTTCAAGTAGTTTTGCACGGTTCACACCAAGTGCGATACCTGCTTGACGCAGAATTTTAGCTCGTTCGGCGCCACTACGTTCAGCCCAGACTTTGGATGCTTCAATCACAGAATCCACAAGTAGTTGAACCTCATCGCTAGAGCTAAGCTGTGAGGCTTCGAGAGTTTCTATGCCCAAGCTCGTTGTTTTTGAACGTTCGAGGATTTCTCGTCCCCATTGGCGGTTTGCAGCAAGCGAAGGGTCAGTATCTGGTGCGTTTTCAAATCCTTGACGGGGTCGGAAAACGTTATCGACGGTTTCTGTCTGACGGTTTTGCTGACGTTTGGGCTCAGGCACTTCATCAGTAACAGAGTTAAGCGAGCGCATGAATCGTTGTTCTTCTCGTTCGAAGAGTTCAGCGTTGTCATGCAGGTCGAATACTGCTGACATGAAGTTTTCGCTCGAAGCATTTTCTTCAAGACGTCGAACGAGATAGGAAATTGCTACGTCGAATTCTTCGGGGCGAACAACTGGAGTGTAGAGCAGAAGATGTCCGACACGTCGGCGGATGACTTCTGCCTGTTGTGCGGCCATACCGATGAGCATTTCAAATTCGATATCGTCTTTGACTCCGCGTTCTTCGCTCAAGAGTAGCGCGAATGCTACGTCGAAGAGGTTATGTCCGGCGACGCCTAGTCGAATGTTTTTGGTGTGTTCGGGGCGTAGCGCGTATTCGAGGACTCGTTTGTAGTTGGTGTCGCTGAGCTGTTTGGAATCCCAGGTGGTCAGTTCCCAACCGTGGGTGAGGGCTTCAACGATTTCCATGGAGAGGTTGGCGCCTTTGACCAGTCGCACTTTAATGCGTGCTCCGCCGGAGGCTACGCGGTTGCTAGCCCATTGCTGGAGTTTTTGCATTGCGGCGAGGGTGTCGGGCAAGTATGCCTGTAGAACGATTCCTGCTTCGAGGTCTTTGAGCTGTGGTTGGTCGAGAATTTTGGTAAAGACGTCGATGGTCATGTCGAGGTCTTTGTACTCTTCCATGTCGAGGTTAATGAACTTCTTTTCAGGAGAGTTTGCTGCAAGTTCATAAAGTGGTGTGAGTCGTTGTACTGCTTCTTCGACGACTTCGTCGAAGGCCCAGTGAGAGTGTGGGCCGGAGACAGCAGAGACTTTGATGGAGACGTAATCGACGTCGTCTCGTGCGAGGAGACGCTTGGTTTCGTTGAGTCGTCGTTCTGCTTCTTTGTCGCCGAGGACGGCTTCGCCAAGGAGGTTGACGTTAAGTTTGTTGCCGGTTTTGGTGAGGTGTTCAATAGCTGGGCCAAGTTTTTCGTCGCGGGCATCTACGATGAGGTGTCCGACCATTTCTCGGAGGACTCGTCGTGCGATACCAACGGTGGGCCATGATGCTTTGCTAGCAATTTTTCCGCCGGCGGCTACTGCACTTTTCATGTACCACGGGAGGAATGATGGTACGAGGGGTGCGATTTTTGCGAGGTTGGCTCCAGCAACATTATTGTCTTCAGGGCGAACGACGGTGTCGACGAATCCGACGGTAAAGTCTAGCCCGTTGGGGTCTTTGAGGACGCCTGCGAGCATTTGTGCGGAGGAGTCTGCGGGGACGTCTTGGGCTTCGGTGAGCCACTGGCGCACGAGGGTTCGGGCTTCTTGTGCGAGTTCTTGGTAGCGTTCTGCAGCAAAGGGATTGGTTGTCATTCCTGTGCTCCCATCTTCTGTGTTTGTGTGAATTGGCACTCATTGTGCTTTTGTTCTATTTGACCACGTTATGGTGGCGAACACACTATTAGTAAAAATAATTATTTCTCAGCATAATAGTTAAGAAAAGCTTAACTACTAGTGATGAGGTTTAGCACAATGTACGATATTCACCGGCTTCGCATCCTTCTTGAAATCCACGAACGCGGATCCCTCGCAGCAGCTTCAAGAACACTACACCTCACCTCTTCTGCTATCTCACAACAGATGACAGCACTCGAAAAAGAAGCTGGCGCTCCCCTTATTCGCAGATCAGGACGTTCAGTACGACTGACCGACGAAGGACTTATCCTCGTCCACGGCGCACGAGCTATCCTCAGAGAAATGGATAAGACCGCCACTCGCATTGCACAGTTTTCTGGCGAACCGCTAGGCACCGTAAGGCTAGCAATTTTTCAGTCAGCAGCGATGGCGCTCTTACCCACAGCACTATCGTATTTACAGCAGAACGCACCGCAACTCATTTTAGAAGTTGTGCAGATAGACCCCGAAACAGGTTTAGAACTCACAAGAAGCAGACAATTCGACCTTGCTATTACGGAGTCCTATCCGCACCATTTTGTACCTGAACATGAGGACCTACAACTTGAACTACTCACGGCAGACCCTATTCACCTTGTTTTAGCACAAGATTCTCCCTACACAACCCTCACTGAAGCAAAATCTCTACCATGGGTTTTTGAACGAGAACACAATACCAGCCGTATTTGGGGTATTAATCAATGCCGTCAGGCAGGCTTCGAACCGCAAGTTCGTTATAGCATCGAAGATTTACTCACTCATGTACGTCTTGCAGAACAAGGTTATGCAGCAGCTATTCTGCCCGGTTTTGTCACATCTTCCACGCACCACAAGACCTCTATTAAACTCATCTGCTTACCAGAACACCCCGAACGTCAAATCTTTACCGCCTCTAGAATTGACAGTGCAGGACAACCCAACATTGCCATGGTCAGAAGGGCACTATCATATGCAGCCGGTGCCCTCAAACATCATCAAGAGAGCATGTGCCCCAGTGACACTATCTAAAAAAGTTTTAAGGACAGTCCATCAACGCTTCAGCAAGTTGAGTATCTATCACCACATCTGTAATAGCGCCAGTGCGCAGTGCACCTCGTAAAGCAAAGACTCGGTGATTGCCAGAAACTACCGCAATCCGGCGACGAATCCGTGCCAATTCTGTTGCGGTTGGCCCCGTTGCACGTTGGTTCACGGCAAGGTCTTGATAGCTTCCATCTTCACGAAGAAGTACCGTACACATATCTCCGACAACACCACTTGCACGCAATTCGCGTTGTTCTTGAGCATCAAAATACCCTCCGTTATACACGTGAGAAGGAATAGCGCCACCAAAAGCCCCAATCCCAAACACCGCAACATCAGCTTTACGCTGTGTAGCGAGAACTCCCATAATGCTCCGTTCACGCCACATTGCTTCTTTAGTTTCAGAATGGTCAAAGAAAGCAGGAACGGGAAAATGCACCATCTGCGCATCGTATGCGGCGGTAATCTGCCCAAGAATCGACCCCGAGTAAGGTATACCTGTATGCCGAGCGTTACCGGCTCCGTTAAGTTGTACTACCACCACATCTTTGAGCGGACGATACGGCAGATGTTTGGCTAGCTCTGTCACCGTTGATCCCCACGCAACACCTAATGAGGTGCCTTCTTCAACGCAGGAGTCCACAAGAATTGCTCCACGCTTAGCGACTTTTTCCATACGGGAAATAGCAGATTGTTCTTTTGAAGTTTTCACCAGATGCACACGAACTCGATACTTGTCTCCAAGTCTTTGAGCAAGATCTGTTTGCGGTTTGCTGTTTTCGTTGAGCCGAATCTGCACGATTCCGGTGTCTCGAGCAGTTTTGAGTAGGCGTGATACCGTTGCGCGTGAGGTGTATAGATGTTGCGCAATTTGTTCCATAGTGAGGTTTTCCATGTAGTACAGGTACGCTGCCTCGTATGCGGTGTCGTGACGTTCGTTCATTCAAATTTCCCCCTTCTGAAAAAACGTTCAAATGTTTTGGTCATAGTAACTACAACTACGTCAGAATGTATATCAAGCATCCGTAGTAGAAAGGGACAGGAACTATGGCCAACACACAATTCGCTCAGAAGTCTCAGCTTACCGCATCTTCTCGTACTGAAGCTCTCCACGAAATGAGCAAAGAAGAAGGCGTAGACATTCTCGTCATTGGCGGAGGCGTCACCGGCGCCGGTATCGCCTTAGACGCAGCAACCCGCGGACTCAAAACCGCTATCGTCGAAGCAGGCGACTGGGCAGCAGGAACTTCAGCATGGTCATCAAAACTTGTCCACGGCGGACTCCGATACCTCTACAACCTTGACTTTAAACTCGTAGCAGAAGCACTCAAAGAACGTGGCCTACTCCTTGAAAAAATTGCGCCACACCTCGTTAAAGCACAGCCTTTCCTATGGCCTCTCAAAACACCAGTCATCGAACGCGCCTATTCCGCTATCGGAATTGGAATGTACGACACTCTTGCATTGATTGGGGCTCGTGGCAAAAAAACTGTACCGCCACAACACCACTTCTCAAAGCAAGGCACGAAAACCGTATTCCCCGATATTAAAGATTCAGCTTTTACCGGAGCTATCCAGTTCTACGATGCACGCGTTGATGATGCACGCCTCGTCATTGACCTTGTACGCACCGCAGCAGGATACGGTGCCCTAGCGGCATCTCGTACACAAGTCACCCGAGTACTCAAAGACACTCAAGGAAAAGTTACCGGAGCAGTCATCCGAGACCTTGAAAACGGACAAGAACACACTGTTCGTACCCAACACATCATTAACGCTACCGGCGTATGGACCGAAGAGTCTGAGTCCATGGCCAATAAAGATGCCGGGCTTAAAGTTCTTGCATCCAAAGGTATTCACATCATCGTTCCACGAGACCGCATTAATGCTTCCAGCGGTATCTTCACCAAAACCGAAAAATCTGTACTCTTCATCATCCCTTGGCAGCGTTACTGGATTATCGGAACAACCGACACCCCATACACCGAAGACATCACGCACCCTGTAGCAACTTCGCAAGATATTGACTATGTACTCGAACAAGCCAATAAGCTCCTTGCACGTGAGCTGACCCGTGATGACATCATCGGAACCTATGCAGGTCTACGTCCGCTACTACAGCCAAAGCTTAAAGAAGGCTCCGAGGCAGCATCTACTAAAGTTTCACGCGAGCATACCGTCACCGAAGTAGCCCCCGGAATGAGCGCTATCGCGGGTGGAAAACTCACCACCTACCGTGTTATGGCAGCTGACGCCGTAGACTTTGCGCTCAAAGAACGAGCACAAGAGCAGCCTTCTGTCACTGAAAATATTCAATTGGTGGGTGCCGCTGGTTTTTCTGCAGCACAAGCATCTTCCCCACGTCTCGCACAACGATTCGGCTGGGACGAAGACCGTATGGAGCATTTGCTCGAACGCTATGGTGCAGATATTACGGAACTCGTGGCACTTATTGATGAAGCACCAGAATTAGCGCAACCCTTGGCAAAAGCTCCACAATTCCTCAGAGCAGACGTCCTCTTTGCAGTACGTTACGAAGGTGCTCTTCACTTAGAAGATGTGCTCATCCGCCGTTGCCGTCTAGACCTTGAACAGCGTGACCGTGGCTTACGTGCAGCCGAAGAAGTCCTCCAAGTAATGGCGCCAGAACTCGGTTGGAGCGAAGCTGAAGCGGAGAAAGAGCTAGAACTCTACCGTAAACGCGTAGAAGCAATCGCTCAAGCAGAAGAAAAAACTTCTGACGTTCAGGCAGCTCAATGCATCACATCTATCGAGCATGTCTGCCCTCGCGTACCTCTAGGCTAGTATTCCATAAGTTTCCCCATAGAAAACTTCACATGAAAGGTATAGATACAGAACTCCCCATACAGATAAAATACTGATTTTTTTGATGAAGGGGCAGAAACTTTCCCCCAGCTACAATGTTTCTGCCCCTCTCATATCAACCGCTCAGGCACACACAATATGTCGCAGTGCCTCTCATCTTTTTCTTGTCGTTATTTGAGGATTTTTCCCTCAAGAATGTTTGTGTAAAAGCAATGGTTGCTTTTACTCCTTCCCCCACCACAATGCTGTGTTGAAAGGAAAAATACATGCAGACTATTTTGGCGGAGGGCGCATCTGCCCTCGTAGGAGCGGATGGAGTACCTACTGCATTAGGATTATTCTCCTCCGAATTTTTGGGAACCTTTATCCTCATTCTTCTTGGCGGTGGCGTTTGCGCTGCTTGTTCGCTACCAAAATCTATCGCTAAAGATGCAGGCTGGGTAGCTATTGCGTTGGGCTGGGGTATGGCAGTTTTTGCTGCAGTGTACCTATCTGGTCCATCTGGTGCGCACCTTAACCCTGCCGTCACCATCGGGCTGTGGGCTGCCGGCGAAAACCTTGTCGGCGAAGTACCTGCAACAGCATCTAATATGATGATTTACTTTGCGGGTCAATTTACGGGTGCCTTTACCGGTGCTGTCATGGTATTTCTCACCTATAAGAAACACTTTGATGAGGAAACCGAACCAGGTGTCAAACTTGGTATTTTCTCTACCGGACCAGCAATTCGCTCCTATGGTTGGAACGTATTTACTGAAGCAGTCGGAACCTTTGTACTCATCGGATTCGTTGTAGCGTCAGGGCAAACTCCCTCCGGTCTTGGACCTTTGGCTGTTGCTCTCATCGTGGTAGGTATTGGTTTCTCCCTCGGTGGTGCAACCGGTTACGCTATCAACCCTGCTCGTGACCTTGGTCCACGTATTGCTCACGCAGTGCTACCTATCAAGGGTAAAGGCGATTCTAACTGGTCCTATGCTTGGGTTCCAGTCGTTGGCCCAATCATCGGATCTGTTGCAGCAGCAATTCTCGTTCCTATGTTCCTCGGAATCTAATTCGAGTTTGTAGGGTTTCTCATCACCGCACCGTTATTGCATTTTCCATCATCTACTATTTGAGGTACACATTGACTCAACACAAGTTCTCCTTGGGTATTCTCAATGCCCCACCAGCAGCCAAACGTATCCCCGAAAACGAAATCCCGCAGCGTTACCGTCGCATGCGTCTGAGCGTCTTTATGGGAATCTTCATCGGCTACGCAGGGTTCTATCTCATCCGTAATAACGTTTCACTCGTCTCAGCAGTACTTAAAGATCACGACATCCTCAATGCTGTTGGCATTGGTATCGTCGCAAACGCAGTGCTCTTCTCTTACGGGTTATCAAAGTTCTTCATGGCAATGCTCTCTGATAGAGCTAATGCCCGTTACTTTATGCCCCTAGGTTTAGCGCTCTCTGCGGTAATCAACCTGATGATTGCCTTCATTCCGGCATTATCAGCTACCGTTATGATTTTTGCTTTGACAATGTTCGTCAACGGTTGGGTGCAGGGCATGGGATGGCCGCCCTCAGGGCGTGTTCTCGTCCACTGGTTCTCAACAAACGAACGTGGGTGGAAAACCTCCATTTGGAATTGTGCACATAACGTCGGTGGTGCAGCTGTTGGCGTCATCTCAGCGTGGGCACTCGATCACTACGCTCAGTCTGAGGCAGACTGGCGACCAGCTTTCTGGGCACCAGCTATCGTTGCGCTCGTTGTTGCTTTTATCGCGTTCCTTCTAATTCGTGACCGTCCTGAAGCGGTTGGTTTGCCACCTATCGAAGAGTATCGTAACGATCCTCCCAAGGTCGCTTCTGAATCTCAGATTCCGTGGAAAGAAATGCTTTTCAAGCATGTTTTGAAGAACAAAGTTATCGTGCTTTTAGCAATCACAAACGTCTTTGTTTACACTCTGCGGTACGGCGTTCTTAACTGGATTCCGATTTATCTCACCGATAAGATTCACGGCACAAACGTCAAAGAAGGCATTCTTGGTTTCGCAATCTATGAGCTTGCAGGGATCATCGGCACACTTTTGTGCGGTTGGCTATCCGATAAAGTCTTCAAAGGGTGGCGTTCTGGTGCAGGAATGGTATTCCTCGCAGGTGTAGGTATAGCGTTAGCAACATACGCGTTGCTACCAGCTACTGCACCTATCGGAGTTTTCTATCTGCTCATCGCCATCATCGGTGGTCTTATCTATGGCCCTGTGATGCTTATCGGGTTACAGGCTATCGATTTATCCCCTCGTAACGTTGCAGGAACCGCAGCCGGATTTACGGGACTTTTTGGGTACTTACTTGGTGCTTCACTGGCATCTACCGGTGTAGGTTTGCTCATCCACTATTTTGGTTGGGGCGTAGCCTATAGCGCGTTGCTTGGAATCGTTGTTCTCGCTCTGGTTTTCATGTGGATTATCGGCCGTAAAGAACGTGAGCTCCTACAACAACGCGAGATGGCAGACAACAACTAATTTTTCTCGTACGAGATATCTTTTGTCCATTATCAAAATCTCAAACTTCACAAGGAAGTGACATTATGACTACTACTCTCCCCGAGCGTAAGAAGTACATTCTTTCCATCGACCAGGGAACAACCAGCTCTCGCGCGATTCTTTTCAACAAGAGTGGCGAAATCAAGTCCATCGGCCAGCTGGAGCACGAACAGATTTTCCCAAAGGCTGGGTGGGTAGAACACGATCCCATGGAAATCTGGGAAAATGTCCGCCAGGCAGTAGGCCAGTGTATGACCAAAGCTGAGGTCAACCACCACGAAATTGCAGCGGTAGGTATCACTAACCAGCGCGAAACTGCTGTTGTCTGGGATAAGACCACAGGTAAACCTGTATATAACGCTATTGTGTGGCAGGATACCCGCACCCAAAAAATTTGTGATGAGCTAGGTGGTGAGGCAGGCCCCGGTAAGTACCACGATATTGTTGGTCTTAACTTGGCAACATACTTCTCCGGCCCTAAGGTCAAATGGATTCTTGATAACGTCGAAGGCGCACGCGAAAAAGCAGAAGCAGGCGATTTGCTCTTTGGCAATACTGACACCTGGGTTCTATGGAATTTGACCGGTGGTGTTGATGGCGGCGTTCACATCACAGACGTTACCAATGCGTCCCGCACCCTGCTGATGAATATCCGTACCCTCGAATGGGACGAAAACATTGCAGCAGATATGGGAATCCCGATGTCTATGCTCCCTGAGATTAAGTCCTCATCCGAAGTTTACGGATACGGACGTTCTCAAGGACTTCTCAACGGCACCCCTATCGCGGGTATTCTCGGTGACCAGCAGGCAGCAACTTTCGGTCAAGCTTGCTTTGAAAAGGGCATGGCAAAGAATACTTACGGAACCGGTAACTTCATGTTGATGAACACCGGCGAGGAGCCCGTCATCTCTGAGAATGGGTTGCTCACAACTGTTGCGTATAAGATTGGCGATCAAGCACCTGTCTACGCATTGGAAGGCTCCGTCGCTGTTTCTGGTTCACTGATTCAATGGCTTCGCGATAACCTGAAGATGATTGATAATGCGGCAGATTCAGAAGCTCTTGCGACAAGCGTTGAAGATTCTGGCGGATGCTATGTTGTCCCCGCTTTCTCTGGTCTCTTTGCACCACATTGGCGACCAGACGCACGTGGCGTTATCGTGGGTCTGACCCGTTATGTTAACCGTGCACATATTGTTCGTGCTGCTCTTGAATCTACTGCTTGGCAGACTCGTGAGGTTCTCGACGCAATGAATGCTGATGCGCAAGCTGCAGGAACTAACGTTGATCTTTCTGAGCTACGTGTTGATGGCGGCATGACGGCAAACGAATTCCTCATGCAATTCCAGGCAGATATCTTGGGCGTACCTGTGATCCGTCCAAAAGTCATCGAAACTACCGCATTGGGTGCTGCTTATGCTGCAGGTATCGCAGTTGGTTTCTGGAGTGGTGAAGAAGATGTCACCGCAAACTGGGCTGAGGACCAGCGTTGGACTCCGCAAATGCCAACTGACGAAGTTGAACGTCAATACCGTCTTTGGAAGAAGGCTGTAGCAAAGACTCTCGACTGGGTCGATGAGGATGTAGACCAAGACTAAAGCTATTGTCGTTTTCACTCTTCGATAGCTGACTTTCACTAACGCTGAGTCATAGGTGTTGTATGTACTCCATGGGAGTATTTATGACGCTTATGGCTCAGCGTTAGGCTTAATAGCAGATTTTTATACCAGTTTTTGAGAGGGTGAGAAGATGAGCATTACTTATCTTTCGTATCAAAATATCCTCGAACATTTCTCTCCTGCACAAGCAGTACATGCGCTCCGAGAAACTTTAAAAAATGGTTATGATCCAAGTTGTGATTATCCTCGTCAGAAAATGGATATGCCCTACGCTCAGCTGCTCATGATGCCTTCTTATACTCGTGATAGTTTCGGAATGAAAATCCTCAGCTGCGCAGATACCTCGGTACGTCCTGATGTGCCGTTGATTCAAGGGTCTTATCTTCTATTCAATGCGCAGACCCTTGCACCAACACATGTTCTTGATGGCGTGGCACTAACTGATATCCGCACGTCAGCGGTTTCTATTGCCGGTGTTTACCCTTATATTTCTGGTTCTTCAGAACCACTAAAAACCGTCATTTTTGGCTGTGGTGCACAAGGACGCGCCCACCTTAAGACCCTCGAAAATACGCTCGAGGCAATACGTCCAGTAGAGCATACTTTTATTAGCCGTACCCAGCCAGAAGATATAACACAGTGGGTTCAGGCTGATTCTCAGGATGCTGCTGATGTCCTCAAACAGGCAGAACTCATTCTTTGTACCACGACTTCATCCACTCCCCTTTTTGAGGTAGAAGATATTAGCCCTCACGCTGTTATTGTTGCGGTGGGTTCTCATACTCCGCAGGCACGAGAAGTGAGTTCTTCAGTGATGGAAGTTGCTGAAGTGATTGTTGAAGATATAGCAACTGCTCTTCGCGAATGCGGTGATGTTATCTGCGCAATTGAAGACGGTGTCTTGGCAGAAGACAAGTTGTATCCTCTGTGTAAGATTGTTTCAGGAGATCTTAAAGTAAGGTCTGAACGCCCTATTGTTTTTAAAACATCAGGTATGGGTTGGGAAGATTTAACATTAGCAGAAGCAATCGTACGTTCAGTGCAGTCTTAAGATAACGCTATCCTAGAGATATTGTTATGTGTCTTCTCTACTTGTCATCATTATGTGGTGCGGAAGGTTTTTATTATGACTGAGTCTGTTTCCAACGTGATTGAAGAAGCAGCCGGTAATGATGTTCTCTCACGTGTCTATACCACTTGTGCTACGAAGATTGGGACTATTTTTCTTTGCGTTGAAGAGGGCGCTCTTGTTGGTGCGTGGTTAGAGAAGCAAAAGCATTTTCCTGAAAAAGAGCGTCTGGGAAAGTTCGTTGAAGCTCATGAGAATAGTGTTCTTTCTCAGGCTGTACAAGAGTTAGAAGAATATTTTCGAGGTCAACGTACTGTCTTTGAGATTCCTCTTCGCCCTGAAGGAACAGATTTTCAACTAGCAGTGTGGAATCTCGTCTCAGACATCCGTTACGGGTATACAGATACGTACGGTGCTATTAGCCGTGTTGTTGGTCCTGGTGCTCCTGCTCAGGCCGTAGGCCAAGCGGTAGGCCGAAACCCTTGTATTATTTTTATTCCTTGTCATAGGGTTCTTGGGGCGGGAGGAAAAATAACCGGTTATGCAGGAGGTCTTTCTGCAAAACAGTGGTTATTAGAGTTAGAACGGCCCCAGAATCTAGCAGGTGATCGTCTTTTCTAAGACATTAGATATCGTATAAAAATAAAGCCGTGATAAAAACAATAAGTTTTTATCACGGCTTTGTTGGTCGGGTTGACAGGATTTGAACCTGCGACCCCTTGACCCCCAGTCAAGTGCGCTACCAAGCTGCGCCACAACCCGAAATGCTGTATAGAAAACCTGAAGGTTTCTAGCACCTAGACAACTATACAGCACCGACAAGAGCGAAGACAAACTCACAACCTAAAAACTTGAGAGTCTTAGCTCACACTTATGGAGGTGCGCTGCACGTCGCAACCGTGTCGTCAACGCACAACACACACCACAAATACTATTTAGCGTCGAGAGCCTTTAGAGGACTGACGTTTCTTATCAAGCTGACGACGTTCACGTACACGCATCGAAATTTCAAGTGGAGTACCTGTGTATTCGAAAGTCTCACGCAAACGACGCATAATAAAACGACGGTATCCAGGATCCAAGAAACCTGTCGTAAAGAGAACAAACTTTGGAGGACGAGAAGACACTTGCGTACCAAAGAGAATACGAGGCTGCTTACCGCCACGTAAAGGATGCGGATGCGCAGCAACAATCTCGCCCAAGAAAGCGTTAAGACGTCCTGTAGGAATACGAGAATCCCATGATTCAAGAGCAGTTTCCAAAGCTGGTACAAGCTTATCTTTATGCCAGCCAGTACGCGCAGAGATATTTACACGAGGAGCCCACGCAACATGCGCAAGGTCACGGTCAATTTCTCGTTCTAGCTGATCTCGACGCTCTTCATCAAGAGTGTCCCACTTATTAAAGGCCAGCACTAGAGCACGCCCCGAATCAACAACCTGCTGAATAATCCGAATGTCCTGTTCAGAGATGGTCTCTGAAACATCGAGAAGAACAACACATACTTCAGAACGTTCAATAGCAGTTTGGGTTCTTAGAGAAGCATAGAAATCTGCGCCTTTTGCCATATGCACACGACGACGAATACCTGCCGTATCCACAAAACGCCAAGGACGCCCCCCTAGCTCAACGATCTCATCCACAGGGTCACGTGTCGTACCTGCAAGATCATTAACTACGGCACGTTCTTCACCGGCGAGCTTGTTTAGTAACGAGGACTTACCCACGTTGGGGCGACCCACCAGAGCCACACGACGAGGACCACCTAAAGCCTCTGGCTCAGCATATTGAGAATGCTCCGGCATCACTTCGTATAAGGCGTCAAGAAGGTCAGCAAGCCCACGGCCGTGCAGACCCGACACAGGATAGGGCTGGCCCATACCCAAAGACCACAAGCTATGAATTTCAGCTTCTTGATGTTCAGCGTCTACCTTGTTAGCGATCAGCAAAAGAGGCTTATTAATACGACGCAACATACGAACAATCGCTTCGTCGGTTGCAGAAATACCAACCATTGCGTCCACCACTAACAACACAACATCAGCGTGCGCTACAGCAATCTCTGCTTGAGCAGCCACCTGCGCATCAATGCCCTTAGCGTCAGCTTCCCAACCGCCGGTATCAACGAGAGTGAAGTCTTTTCCGTTCCACTCTGCTTTATAAGAAACACGGTCACGCGTCACACCAGGTTTGTCTTCAACAACGGCTTCACGACGACCCAAAATACGGTTGATAATAGTGGATTTACCGACGTTTGGGCGTCCAACGATAGCGACAACGGGGTCAGCTTCTTCACTTTCATCTTCGTTAATATCGAAGCCCCATGCACCAAGTAGCTGGCGGTCTTCCTCTTCTAGAGCATAGTCTTCAAGACCTGCACGCAAGGCCTCAGCTCGTTGTTCAGCGGTTTCGTCATCGATCTGCGCTAAACGCTCTGAAACGTTATCGTTACCGTCACCTAAATATTTCTTCTCATACTCATCGCGCTCTGGCGTCGTATTCTCTACCATAAAAATTCTTTTCTCTTCGCTCGTATAATCTATTTAGTTCAAGTCTAATGCACTATCGGAGTGAATTTGGTCTTCGATAGCTTCACGCACAGCAAGAATCGTCTGTTCAAAATCTAATTCAGATGAATCAACCAAAGTTACGCCCTCAGCAGCTTCCATAAAATTATTGACTCGGGAATCTTTAGCGTCACGTTCAGCAACCTGTTTCTGTAGCTGCTGCTGATTTTGTGTTCCACCAAGCTGAATACCACGACGAGCCATTCGAACCTCTTCAGACGCCGTTAACAGCACACGCGCATGAGCATCTGGGGCGACAACTGTGGTGATGTCTCGACCTTCAACAACAATACGCCGTGCACAGTCTTCAATCATTTGACGCTGTTGGGCAACCAACAAAGAACGGACCTCAGGCACAGAAGCAATAGCAGAAACAGACTCTGAAATACGTGGAGAACGAATCTGCGCAGAAACATCTGTACCGCCGACCCGCAAGAATTTTTCATCGACAGTGGTGCTTTGTTCTAAGGGAAAACGCTGCGCAGCTTCAATCACTGCTGATGTATCGTTGAGGTCAACGTGCTCTTCTAGACAGTACCATGTCAAGGCACGGTACATGGCGCCAGTATCGAGGTATGCCAGCTGATAGTGGCGTGCAATCTGCTCAGATACCGATGATTTTCCAGAACCAGAAGGCCCATCAATCGCGATTACAAGTTCTTTCATCGTCTTGTCTTCTTTCATCTTTATCGAACAACCTTCCAGCCGGCGTTCGTCAAATCTTCAATTAATTTCTCATGCTCATGAGGATTTACCGAAAGCTCCACCATACCGACCGGCTGCCCCGGAGAATGCTCAAGACGTAAGTCCTCAAGGTTCACCCCTAACTGACCAATTTCCTGCAAGAGTTGAGCAAGAGTCCCCGGGGTGTCTTCAACCAATACTACAATCTGGGAGAAGGCAGAAGGCGCACCTCCATGTTTTCCAGGAATACGCGCCACACCAGCATTACCATCACGCATCATCTGCGCGATACTCAAGCGAGCGCCCTGCCCTTGTGGGTTTTCAAGACTACAGATAATACGATCTAGTTCCTGTCGAATCTCAAGCAGCGTCTCTCGAACGTGCTCAGCATTAGCCGACAAAATCTGGGTCCATAAGGTTGGTTCAGAGCCTGCAATACGAACAGTGTCTCGTAACCCCTGCCCCGCTAACGATAATGCGTGTAAAGGAGTTTCTTGCAAACGGGAAGCGAGCAGAGAGCTCATCACCTGCGGCACATGTGAAATACGGGCAACAGAACGGTCATGTTCTTGAGCATCCATGATGGTCACAAGAGAACCAAGTTCCATGCCTAGATGATGAGCAATTTTGATGGATTCTTCGCAGGAACTATGATGCGGACACACAACAAATGGACGTGACGTAAATAGTTCTGCGCGAGCAGCAACAGGCCCTGATCGTTCTCGTCCAGCCATAGGGTGTGCACCCACATAACGGTGTGCTTCTGACGAAGAAGCAATCACGGTTTCGGCGATGGGTGCTTTCACTGAGGCCAGGTCTACTACCGTTGCATGAGGCCACCACTGTAATTGTTCTATGACGATTTGCGCTACAACATCTGGCGGAGCAGCTACAACCACAAGATACGGCGCCTCAGGTATCAGTTGTGGAAGTGGCATATTTTTAAGACCGCGCTCTTGAGCACGTTTATGAACAGATATTCCGGCACCAATATCTTCAGCAATAGCTTCCACCGTAGGAGAGACGTCTACGAGGTAGACGTCTCGTCCTTGGCTACGAAGACAGAGCCCTACGGAGGCACCCAAGAGTCCGGTTCCAACAATAAGAACCGGTGGGAGCGAGTGCGTCTCTGCCTGAGGTGAATGACTCATCATATATTTCTCTTTTATAAGCCTACAGAAGCAAGGAGCTGCCCAATTTCCACTTTAGATAGATTGCGAATAGTTCCTTGTTTTTGAGATCCGATACGAACTGGCCCCATTTGTACACGAACGAGCTTTTCTACGGGGTATCCGGCTGCGTCAAAGAGACGTCGTACAATACGGTTCTTACCGGAGTGGATAGTTACCTCAATGAGTACGTGCCCGGGAGTAGAGTCTACGAGTTTGAAGCTATCTACTCGGGAGACACCATCTTCAAGGCGGATGCCTTTCTTCATCTGTGCACCTACGCCAGCTTCTACAGGCCCGTGAACTTGAACTAGGTATGTTTTAGGAATCTCGTAGCTGGGGTGTGTCAGGCGGTTGGTGAGTTCGCCGTCGTTGGTGAGAAGTAGCAGCCCTTCAGTTTCTACGTCGAGGCGGCCGACGTGGAAGACACGTTGGCTCATAGAAGAACGTAAGAAGTCGTTAATGCAGGGGCGCCCGTCGGGGTCTTCCATAGTAGAGACAACACCTGCCGGTTTATTTAACGCCATATAGATTTTACGTTCGTCGGTTTGAATGGTGATTCCATCAACACGGATGCTGACTTCTTCGGGGTTGACGCGTACCCCTAATTCGGTGACGAGTTCGTCGTTGACGGTCACTCGGCCTTCGGTAATCATCTGTTCGCAGACTCGTCGGCTTGCGACACCGGCTTGAGCCATCACTTTTTGTAGTCGTACACCGTCTTGTTCGTAGAAATCGTAATGGTCTACTGGTTCTGCACGAGGACGGCGGGGGCGGTGTGGCCCAGCGTAATTAGAGTTGTTACGTTGTGGCCTGTATTCTCCACGTTCTTGTGCGAAAGGTTTTCCAGAACGGAATCGTTTTCCGCCATTACCTTTACCGCCTTTGGGAATACCGCCTTTACGGTGAGTTGTTCCGCGATTATTTTTAGCTCCGGTTCGGTTCTGTGAACGACCGGATGGTTTCTGTGCACTCATGTGTTTTTCTCCTGTTCGTGCTGTAGTAGCACGTTGTGTGTTGAGTTATTGGATTGTGAGGTGAAGAGTGTTTCAACGCCGTATAGCGCTGTTTTCTTCTACTCTTTAAAAGTTTTCTGTTGCTATTTCTAGGTCGTTTTCATCGGGTAGATAGGGGGCTAACGGCGGTAATTCGTCTAAAGAATCTAAACCGATTTTTTCCAGAAAAAGTTCTGTAGTGATATATTGTTGCGCTCGAGTTTGGGGTTCTGGTGTGGTTTCTACGATGAGTTCTCGTTGAAGAAGAGTTCGTACCGCAGAGTCAGCGTTAGTTCCTCGGACGCCGGCAATATATGCTCGTGTTACGGGCTGTTGATACGCAATAATTGCGAGTGTTTCCATCACGGCTTTTGGCAATTTTGAATTTGCTTTTGACCCGATGAATCGCCCTACCCAAGGACTAAAGTCTGAACGTGAATAGATGCGCCATCCCCCTGCTACACGTCTAAGTTCTAGTCCACGAGGTTCATGCACGGTATCTTGTTCTACATAACCATTATATTCTCGATATAGCTGGTCTAAAGCGCTCTCTATCACATCTTCAGGGAGGAGCAGAGCTTCTGACAGTTCTCGGGTTCGTACCGGCTTGTGCGCGATTAAAAGTATCGCTTCAATAGCTGCTTTTGCTCCTCCTGGTTGAAGTTCAACGCTGGGGATATCCTCATCGTTAAGAAGGACTACGGGTTTCTGTCGAGTTTTTTGTGCTGCGTATTCTTCAGCTTTTTCTGGCTCTTCCCAAGGGTTCTCAGGAGCTTGAACGCTCTTATCTGCATTGTCGAAAGAGCATTGTTCTGCGTTGTTGTGGTCGTGATCTTCTGTATCTGGGCTCCATGCTCCAGAAGTCAGAAGTGCAAGGTCTTCTGCAGTGTAATCGTATTCTTCTGAGCGTTCAGACATCGTCACTGCTCCTGCTCTACTAGTTTGTGTGTTGTACCTTCGTGGAGCTGTTGAGCTATCACACGAATTGTTCCTAAAGGCTTTTCTTGGTGTAAGGTAATGGCACCTTGCTGATATAACCCAAGAAGAGCGAGAAAACGAACAATGGCTATTTCATATACGCCGGCATCTTGAAGAAGTTCAAGGAGGGATGCTTCTTCTCTGTCTTGTAGAAGTTCTTGAACATGTTGTTCTTCTGTGGCGATAGTGGTGAGCGGTTCTTGCAGATGTTCGGTATTGACCGTTGGCTCTGGTATGCCAGTAGTTTCTCGTTTTTTAAGCTGTAGTGCTTGGGCGGCGATACGTGCAAATTCTTCAGCTCCCGTGTTAAAAACGAGTTCGGGAAGAACTTTTGCAAGGTGAGGTTCAAGAGCGACTTCTCGTGTGAAACGTTGTGATTCTTGTTCGTATCGAGCGTTCAGGTATTCTGAGACTTCTCGATAGGCACGATATTGTAAAAGCCGTGCAAAGAGTAAGTCTCGAGCTTCTAGTAATGCTGCATCATAGTTATTTTCAGAGGTACTCTCTTGCGGTAATAATCGGGCAGCTTTAAGTTCTAGAAGTGTTGCTGCGGTAACCAAAAAATCGCTGGCAGTATCTAGCGCTTGACGATGATGTTGTTGGTAGAGAGCCGAAATATATTCGATAAACTCATCGGTTACTTCAGATAAGGCAATATCTGTGATGTCGAGTTTACGGCGAGTAATCAAAGAGAGTAAAAGGTCAAAAGGGCCTTCAAAGTTCTCTAGTGTGAGCTTAAAAGGCGTTGGTGTTCTCTCGTCTGAGGTATGGGGTGTCGGTGCCATCACGGCAGCGACCGGCTCTGTTGTCATAGATGTAGCAGGTCCTTCTGAAAAAGATATAGGTCATTCCCTTATCACGATTCTGCCCTAGGACAGAAGAAAAGTGCAAGGGTCTTAGCAGGTAGCTTTGCCCACGTTTAAGCGGCACCACCACGGCTAATGAGTTCACGTGCTAATTGGCGGTATGCTTCTGCGCCAGGATGAGTTGTGGCATACGACAAAATAGGTTCTGCAGAGACACTTGCATCGGGGAATTTCACGGTTCGTTTGATGACGGTATCGAAAACTTTATCTCCAAAAGCGTCAATGATACGAGCTAGAACTTCCTTAGAATGTAAAGTGCGAGAATCAAACATCGTGGCAAGAACCCCATCAATTTGAAGTTTAGGGTTGAGACGTTCTTGAACTTTCTCAATCGAATCCACCAATAGTGCAACCGCACGTAGAGCGAAAAACTCACAAATAAGTGGAATGATGACACCGTCGCTAGCTGTCAACGCATTGACTGTCAGCAGTCCTAAAGAAGGCTGGCAGTCAATCAAAATCACATCATATTCATGAGCAACTTTACGTAGAGCGCTACTTAGAACCTGTTCACGAGCAACCTCGTTGACGAGCTGAACTTCTGCAGCCGAAAGGTCAATATTTGCAGGAAGTAAGTCAATATTTTCGACGTTAGTACTTTGAATAACCTCACGAATATCAACGTTACGGTCCATCATAACGTTATATACTGTCAGGTCCAGTTCGTGTGGGTTGGCACCAAACCCAGCGGATAACGCACCTTGCGGATCAAAATCAACGAGTAGAACGCGTCGTCCGCATTCGGCAAGAGCAGCACCGAGGTTAATAGTCGAGGTGGTTTTACCGACTCCACCTTTTTGGTTGACCATAGAAATAATACGAGCTGGCCCATGAGTCTGCAGTGGCGCAGGATCAGGATATATCCGTACAGGACGACCCGTTGGACCAGTCTGTGAATGATCATCAAAAGATTTATTCATATGCATTACCTTTATGAAACCGAAAATTGTTCTCTCTCTAGAGTACAGCCTAGAGTCAAATTATCTCTGGTTAAAGAGCTCGTGGATGCGTTGCCGCGAAGACTTCGCGTAACGTTTCTGCCGTAACTTTAGTGTAAATCTGGGTTGTTGTCAGTGAAGCATGCCCTAAAAGTTCTTGGACAACACGAATATCCGCCCCACCTTCTAACAGGTGCGTAGCATACGAGTGTCTTAGCGTATGTGGAGAAATATCTGACACAATACCTGCACGTTCAGCAGCATTTTTGATGATGAGCCATGCACCCTGACGTCCGAGCCTTCCACCACGAGCGTTCAAAAATAGTGCGGGTATTCCTTTACCTTGTTGAGCAAGGATTGGGCGTGCACGCACCAAATATTCTTCCAGAGCGTGCACAGCATATGAGCCGAGGGGAACAATTCTTTCTTTAGAGCCTTTGCCCCATAGCCTTACCATACCAGTACGGTGTTTTTGTTCAGAAGATTCAGAAGCAGGCTCTTGGACAGAGATATCATCAAGGTCAAGATTCAGGACTTCAGAAATACGCGCCCCTGTTGAGTATAAAAATTCCAACATGGCACGGTCGCGAAGACCTGTTGCAGAATGTTGATCGGGGCTTTCTAAAAGAGCCTTGACATCTTCATAGGAGATACCTTTGGGAAGTCTTGACGCTATTTTAGGTGGCTGGATATGAGAGGCGGGATCGTCTGAGGTAGTACCTTCTTTGAACCAAAAACGGTGGACTCCTCTCACCGCAACGACAGCTCTTGCTACGCTCCGTACGCTCAGTGGCTTCTGTTCTGGGTAAACTCCGGTGGCTAGTTGAGTCACAAAATCACGAATGTGTTTTGAGGTGATAGAGCGAGGAGAGATGATTGCATTCTGTACCAAAAATATTTCGTACCGATGAAGATCACGACGATATGATTCCACCGTATTTTTACTCAGGGATCGTTCGATAGTGAGAAATTGCAGATATTGTTCTATGCCACGTTGTAAAGCTGTTTGTGTTGAAGTTGTTGTCATAGAGATATCGGCTTATGAGTTTTTCGCTGGACGGATAGGCCCTGTACAATCTTTTGTTCTGTACCGAGGATGTGCTTCAAATGGTGAGTGAGCAGAATAAAGGCTACTAAAATTCTGCTGGTGAGCGATATAGGTAGCAAGAATCGCGTTAGTCGCACTAGGGTTATGTATGTACCCTGATAATACAGCAGAAACTGCGTCCTTAAGATTTACCCATCGCATAATAATCTCAGATTCTTCATCTTCTCGAATGTGCTGATGTTCTTTATCAACAGGGGCAATGTCCCGTGCTAAGAATACTCGACAGGCCTCGGTACTTCCTCCTGGAGAATTATAGAATTCCATTAACGTGTCCCATTGTTTAGCGCATAGAGATGTTTCTTCGGCAAGTTCTCGTTGTGCTGCTTCGAGAGGAGTTTCTCCTGCCACATCTAATAATCCAGCAGGTATCTCCCAAAGGTTGGCACGTACTGGGTGACGGTATTGGCGGATTAAAAGAATCTGTTGGTCTTCGTTCAGCACCGCAATAGCTACGGCTCCTGGGTGTTCGAGAAAATCCCGTTCAAAAGGTGCTGACTCTTCTGTCAGTGAGACGTTCTCTCGTACGACATCCCAAATACGCCCGCCACATAGAAGGGTTCTATTATGTGTGGTTCTCGGATCGATAGAGTCGGCAAGTTCTTCTAATGGGAATTGCATGGTGGAGCCTTCCTAAGGTTGTCTCAAACATGTATCAGTCTACAACCGAAGCTTGTTATGTGAGGTTCCAAGATATACCAGCTAGAGAAAGTCGGGTGTCAGAGATGACCTCTGACACCCGACTTTCTATGGCTCAAGAACTATGTATATCGTTCCCTCGTTACTTTGCACGTTGTGCGAGCGCTGCCCGAATCAGCCCAACAAACAAGGGGTGTGGTCGTGTTGGGCGAGAACGGTATTCAGGATGCGCCTGTGTCGCAACGTAATAAGGGTGTACGTTTTCAGGAAGTTCAACGTATTCTACAAGATTGCCGTCAGGAGATACGCCACTAATAACGAGACCAGCTTTTTCTAGCTGTTCACGATATTCATTGTTAACTTCATAACGGTGGCGGTGACGTTCTGAAACTTCAGTAGCACCATAGGTCTTCGCCACGACAGAATCAGCGTTTAAGGTTGCGGGGTACAGTCCAAGACGCATCGTTCCGCCAAGGTCTCCGGCGCCCTCAACAAATTGTTGTTGTTCTTTAATTGTAGCGATGAGTGGTGACGGTGTTTCAGGGTCAAATTCTGTTGACGATGCGTCACGAATTTCTAGCACATTGCGCGCGTATTCAATCACCATTGACTGTAGACCTAGGCAGATACCCAGTGTTGGAATATGGTGTTCACGTGCATATTTGAGTGCCCCAATTTTACCGTCGAGACCGCGGATACCGAATCCACCAGGGACAAGAACGGCGTCCATCTCGCGTAGCTGGTGTGCAGCATCTTCGTCGGTGGCACAGAGGTCAGCCGCTACCCATTTGACGTTCACTTTAGCGTTGTTTGCAAAGCCTCCAGCGCGTAAGGCTTCAGAGACAGAAAGATACGCGTCAGGTAGGTCAATGTATTTTCCGACGAGGGCAACATTAACCTCAGCTTGAGGCTGGTGTACAGCGGTAAGAACTTTGTTCCATTCGGTAAAGTCAGCCTCTTGATAGTCAAGACCAAGATAATCGAGGATATATGTGTCTAGCCCTTGGCTGTGAAGAGTTTTAGGGATGTCATAGATGCTAGGCGCATCAGCGCAAGAAATAACTGCCGCAGGGTCAACGTCGCAAGCGTTCCCAATTTTCTTCTTATGAGATTCTGGAACTTCTCGTTCGCATCGAAGGACGAGCCCATCAGGAATAATGCCCAAACCACGAAGCGCAGCAACTGAATGCTGAGTAGGTTTAGTTTTGAGTTCTCCGGAAGGCCCAATAAAAGGCACTAGAGACACGTGTAGAAAGAAGACGTTATTTCGTCCAACGTCTCGGCGGACTTGTCGGGCAGCTTCAAGGAACGGCTGAGACTCAATATCACCGACAGTTCCACCAATTTCAGTAATGATAATATCTGGTGCGTCTTCACGTGTTGCAGGCACTCTCATACGACGTTTAATTTCATCGGTAATATGAGGGATGACCTGAACGGTATCGCCAAGGTATTCACCACGACGCTCTTTAGCGATAACAGTAGAATAGACTTGTCCGGTTGTTACGTTGGAAGACTGGTCGAGATTTTCGTCAAGGAAACGTTCGTAGTGACCGATGTCGAGGTCTGTTTCTGCCCCATCGTCTGTTACGAAAACTTCTCCGTGCTGGAAGGGGTTCATCGTACCGGGGTCTACGTTGAGGTAAGGGTCAAACTTTTGCATCGTCACGGATAGACCGCGAGAGCGTAGCAGACGCCCTAGAGAAGATGCTGAAAGTCCTTTACCGAGGGATGAAGCTACACCACCAGTTACAAAAATCTGATGTGTTACTTTGCCGTTATCTGAAGTCTTTTTTTCATTCGCCACGGAATTCCACCTTATCATTGATATTCTTCTGAGCCAACACCACTCACCTATTGCGTGCGAGTAGGTCGTGAGATGTTCTTCCCATTTTTCAATAGTTCTCTTGCATGTTCTTGAGCAGAGAGAGATTCGTCATGTCCGGCTAGCATACGAGCCAGCTCTACGACACGTTCTTGTTCGTCAAGCACTTTGACTTTAGAGAGTGAAGCGTCGTCGTTCTTCATGACCAGAATATGTTGATCGGCAAAAGCGGCAACTTGAGGCAAATGTGTGACCACCAGAACCTGAACATGTTGAGCGAGCATCGCTAGTCGCCGACCAATTTCGACGGCGGCTTTACCACCCACACCCGAGTCTACCTCGTCAAAAATAAAAGTAGGGACGGGATCGACTTCTGCTAAGACAACTTCAAGCGCTAACATTACGCGAGAAAGTTCACCTCCAGAAGCACCTTTTCCTAAGGGACGAGCCGTTGCCTTTTCATGTGGCTTGAGTAAAAACTCAATAGTGTCTTTGCCAGAAGGAGTGAATTTTGCATTCTCTTGAACGTCAACAACAAGTTCGGCATGGGGCATGGCTAACGCGCTTAACTCTTCAGAAACAGCATAAGCAAGTTTCTTCGCTGCACGTTGCCTGATCTGCAACATCTGCTCGGCTTGCTGTTGAAGACGTTCTCGAAGGTCTTGTAGTTCCTCTTCAAGCTCTTCAATACGGTGAGGGTCGTCGTTCAAAGACACAAGACGTTCTTGAGATTCTTCTGCCCATTGGAGTACTTCAGCAATATCTGAACCATATTTGCGAGTAAGAGTTTTAAGCTGTGCTAAACGTTCTTGAACTTGAGCTAAGCGATGCGGCCCTTCACTGTCTAGATTTGAGGTGTATGACGACAGCTCCTCAGCAATATCTGTAATCTGTATCAGCGCATCATTGAGTCGTTGAACGAGTGTTGCTAATTGTTCGTCAGAAGAGGATTCCACCTCTAGAGCAGAACGGGCTGTATCTAATAGTGCTAAAACGTTAGCGCTATCAGCTTCAAGATATTCTGATCCGGTCAAAGCGCCTAAAGCCGTATGCGCGGCAGAACGTAAAGACTCAATGTTCGTCAGCCGTAGACTTTCTTGAGATAATTTTTCGTCTTCTCCGAGGATGGGTTCTATCGTGTTAATCTCAGCTAAAGCACTTTCTAATGTTTGCGCTTCAAGAGCTCTTTCACGAGTATTTTCACGAACGTGGCGTAGCTCCGTTGCAAGATGACGATAACGCTCATAATGTTGCTGATAGTTCTGCTGTATCTTGCTTAGTTCGTCTCCAGCGTAGGAGTCAAGAGCTCGTCGTTGTTCGGCAGAAGATTTCAAACGAATCTGATCCGATTGTCCGTGTACTGCCACTAGTGTTTGCCCAATTTCAGCTAATTTTCCAATCGGTGCCGAACAGCCTCCAACGTGTGCACGTGAACGTCCTTGGGCAGAGACAGTACGTGCCAGTAATAGTTCACATTGTTCTTGATCAATATGGTCGAAACTACCGCCGGCGTCTTCTGCTAGAGCAAGAGCTTTATGGTTTTTAGGTAGGCGCATCACAGCTTCAGCTAAAGCGTTCTTCGCGCCGCTTCGTACCGTTCCAGCGTCACTGCGTGCACCAAGTAACATGCCAAGAGCAGTGACAACCATTGTTTTTCCGGCTCCAGTTTCACCAGTAAGCACAGAGAACCCCGGTTCTAGCGGCAAACGAGCATCCGTAATGACGCCCACGTCACGCAGATGAATTTCTTCAATCATAGAATTAGTGTCTCTCTTATCCTTATGAGGCTGTTTTTTCGTCTTGAGTAGTGTTTTCTGGACCGCGCCAGCCGCGAATAGGAAGCTCAAATTTTGCGACAAGACGTTCGGAGAATGGTGCTGTATGTATTCTTGCTAGACGAACGTATTTTTCTGATCGTGAGACTTCAATTCTTGCACCAGCAGGTAAGTCGATGGTTCGACGCCCATCGCACCACAGTACGCCAGTCACCCCATTATGGGGTAATAGTTCAACAGCTAAGGAAGATGTCGGGGCAGTGACAAGAGGACGAGCAAAAAGGGCGTGTGCGGATAGTGGAACCATGAGCATGGCTTCTACTTCTGGCCAGACGATAGGCCCGCCACCGGAGAAAGCGTAGGCTGTTGACCCCGTGGGCGTTGCCATAACAACCCCGTCACACCCAAAGGTGCTCAACGGACGTTTGTCGACTTCGATAACTACCTCAATCATTTTTGCGCGGTTACCTTTTTCGACACTCGCTTCGTTCAGGGCCCATGTTTCGACTAGTTTTTGATGCCCGTGCCATGCTTTTACGTCAATGGCCATGCGTTCTTCGACGGTGTAGTTATTTTCAACGATGCATTGCACGGTCTCTTGAAGATCTGATTCTTCAGATTCAGCTAGAAATCCGACGTGCCCAAGGTTAACACCGACAAGTGGAATATCTGTATGACGCACTTTCTCTGCTGCACGCAGAATAGAGCCGTCGCCACCAAGCACAATTCCTAGTTCGACGTCAACGAGTGCTACTGCTTCACGAGCAACAGCTACAGGGACGGGATTTTGCCACCCCTCAACTAGACATTCGAGGTCGCTACGTTCAAGGACGGGAACTAGCCCCGATTCATGTAGTTGACGGCAGACAGTACGTGCTGCCTTGCGGGCTTCTTCACGGCCGGTATGGGCGAAGACGAGAATTTTTCGAGAAGAAGAGTTCTTTTTTGTTGAGGTGCTCACGTTATAAATCTTATGGTACTTTTGCGTTGAGGTTGAGTTGGCTTTCACTATTTAGTGCACCACAGGAAAAATTCTTGATTTCCGTCTTGTCCCGGTAATGGACTTTTTTCAACGCCAGCAATGTTAAGTCCACATTCTTGAGCGCTCAACGAGACTTTCTTAATGGCTTCTTGATGAGCTATCGGGTCGGTGACAACTCCCCCGCGTCCAATGTTGTGTTGGCCTACTTCAAATTGAGGTTTAATCATCAGGAGGAGATCTCCGCCTGTTCTAGTTGCTTGAGCTAGTGCATCCATGACCAATGTTAAGGAGATAAAAGAGAGGTCAGAGACGGTAAGATCTACGACTCCTCCGATATGTTCTGGACGTAGATATCTAACGTTCATGCCCTCGTAAACGCTAACTCGTGGGTCTTCTCGTAGCGTGGAAACGAGCTGATTATGTCCTACGTCAACAGCAGCAACGTGTGCTGCACCTTGTTGTAGTAAGACATCTGTAAATCCTCCGGTGGAAGCTCCAGCGTCAAGACAATTTTTATCAGCTGCTGTGACTTCGGAAAAGATTTTTAGTGCGCCCATCAGTTTATGTCCAGCACGGGAAACATACTGTATATGGTCGTTATCATCCACTGTGATGGTGTCTTGAGGTAGTACGTCATAGGAGCTTTTTGTGATAACTACCCCGTTGACCGAGATAAAACCATCGTTAATGAGTTTCTGAGCAAGGGTGCGTGAACGTGCTAAAGCACGATTCACGAGTTCTTTATCGAGTCTCACTCGGAGGACTCACCCTTTTTAAGATAGTCTTCTAGCCCATGAACCAGAGACCAAAGTTCTTGAGTTTTTTGGTTCATAGTATTTATTGTGTCAGCCTGTTGCAGCTGATGCATAAAGTGTTCTATGTAGGAAGAATCTAATCTTTCCGCTTCTTCTGGGGAAAGTCCGTTGGGTGAGTTATCGTTTGCCACGAATAATTTCTTTCGGTTGGTGACTTTCACTTTCTTGAGGGTAAGCAGCCCACCATGCAGCACATGCGACTCTCCAGGCATCGGGTTCTTCTCCTTCACCGGTTATGGTGAGAATTTCGCCTTCAACTTTGGCGTGGTATCCTGCACCTTCGGCAGTGTAGCTCTCTCCCTCAGAGGTAACAGTTATCTTCGGATATTCTATGAAGAAATCATTTAATGTGCTGAGAATATAGTCTGGGCGGTCAAAAGTTGGGGCTTGTAGAATGCTTTGATAGCTTTCTACTCCGGTCAGGACACAAGCTGTTGCTATACCTGCTTTATTACCGCCACGAATGTCGGTATCAAGGCGATCTCCTACAACAACTGGTGCAGTACTCTTGAGTTTTTGAGCTCCGGTTCGGAAGATCGCTGCCTCTGGTTTCCCCGCAATATATGGGGTTCTGCCAGTCGCTTTAGCGACGGCGTGTACTAGTGTGCCGTTTCCGGGGGCCATTCCACGGGCTTGTGGAATAGTCCAGTCAGTGTTGGTTGCAATCCACAGAATTTCTGGGTCTGCTAGGGTAAAGGCTGCTTCTGCTAAGTTTTCCCATACCATTTTTGGGTTAAAACCTTGAACAACAGCTTGAGGATTTTCTGTCTGGTGGTAAACCGCTTTAAAACCTGCTGCTTCGACACATTCTGCAAGGTCTTGAGTTCCTGTAATCAGAACTTTTGCCCCTGTTTTAAGGTGTTCTCGTAAGAGTTCTGCTGCAGCTTGTGCTGAGCTGACAATACGTTCTGCTGAGGTATTGACCCCTAGAGAGCGTAGGTGTTCTGCAATGGTTTCGACGCTTCGTGAAGCGTTATTCGTTACGAATGCGACAGGTACGCCTTCATCTTCTGCTCGGTTAAGCGCTTGAGGTGCGCCGTCGATTGCATGTGGGCCAGCATAGACGACACCGTCAAGATCGCTCAGAATGGCATCATGATTTTTAAGTAACATACTATGCGTCTTTGGGTGCGTTGTCGGTATTTTCCTCGTTCGTTGCAGAAGATTCTTCTTCAGCAGATGCTGAGGAAGTCTCTTCTATAGTCTTTTCTTCGGTAGGCTCTTGTGAGGTTGAGCTTTCAGCTTGGGATTCTAATTCACTAATATCTACTGAAGGTTCTTCTGGCTCGAGGAGTTCTTCTTCGGTGAAAATGTCAAAAATTTCAGGCTCTACGAAGTTTCCTTGGCCTAAAGCTGCTTCGGTCATGAAAGCAAGACGGTTCCAGCGTGCTGCTTCTTTGGTTTTTCCGGCTTCTTCTAGAAGATTTGCGTAGGCTGAAAAGAGGCGTGGACTATAATCAAATCCGCGTTTGCTGTTAAGTTCTGGAATTTCTAGTGCTTTGATTGCTTCTTGTAGGTTGCCTCTATCGTGATGGATACCTGAAAGTACAAGAGCGATTTCGACACGAGTTGCCGGTTGTAAGTCTTGATCGAAGCGGAATTGTTCTGCCATTTCTAGTGCTTTATCGATACGCCCTAATGCACGTTCGCTGTCGATTAGTAACGCTAGGTGTTGGTTAGAACCACTGATACGGCGGTGCGTGCGAAGTTCACGAAGGCATAGGTCATAGTTTTCAGCAACATATGCGGCGACTCCAGCTGCTTCACGGACTGTTCCGATACGTCCTGCACGGCGGGTAGCAGCAACGGCGTGTTCTAACGCGAATTGTGGGTCAAGTTCAAGGTATCGTCCCGCCATAACAAGGTGTTTTGCAACAACTTCAGCGTTATCTTTTTCGAGGGCTCGCAGCTCTCTCAGGATGTATCCTTCAAGTTCACGACCAGTGACGTCGGTGTCTAGTTCTGGTGCGTGTGGGCGTGCCGGACGGTATCCTTCTTTACGGGCGAATCGTTCTTCACGTTGTTCTACTCCTCCACGGCGATGTCCACCTTGAGGTTTATTTTCGTTGTTATAGCGTCGTCCGCCTTTGTTACGATCTTGGTATGAGCGCTCTGATCGATTATTATCGCGGGAAGGTCGATGTGTTGAAGAAGAACGTTCAGTATCTTTTGAATAGCGTTTTTCTCCGTCACGTCCACGATCGTTAAATTTTTTGTGGTTGCCAAAATTCTTCTTGTATTCTCCACGAGGAGCAGAACGCTGACGGTCAGAGTGTTGAGGTCGTTTTCCCTGGTCTTTACGGTCGTTGTTCTGGTGCGTGTCACGGCGGGAGTGGTCAGACAAATTATGCTCCTCTATTGTTGTGAAGACGATTCACGTTATGGCGTTGAATATATAGTTTATCGGGGTATTTTAGGATGAGCTATCAACACATCAAAAATGTTGATGCGTTTTCTCTTACATGAATGTTTAATTTAGATAATAAAAAAGGAGGACTTCTACCAGTTTTACCTGGAAGAAATCCTCCTTCAAATAATAACGCGGCAACAACCTACTCTCCCACACCGTCCCCAGTGCAGTACCATCGGCTCGGTAGGTCTTAGCTTCCGGGTTCGGGATGGAACCGGGCGTTTCCCCTACGATATAATCACCGCAAACCTATTTAATAATCAATACCTGCAAAAGTTTTACAACTCTTGTGG
>NZ_JBLXXW010000005.1:0-110611 GCF_048512915.1 Rothia sp. P7208 | reverse complement strand
GCTCTGTTTCTCTCATCCTTGAGGAACAGTGCTAATTTTTAGAAGTCGTAGACGCTTACCTGTAGGGGCTCTGCGAGGTATTCTTCCCACTCACCAACAGCTGTGGTGAAGTGCTCTTTGCCCATGTGCTCTTTGAGTGCGTCATGAGATTCCCAGCGTTCGATGAAGGCGTATTCGCCTTCGGTGCCTTCTTCTGAGAGAGTTCCAAAGTCGTAGCTGATGAGTCCTTCATCGTTGGAGCGTGTTGCTTCTACGAGGGTGTGTGCAGATTTTTCGAATGCTTCGATAGATTCTGCTTTGATGGATACTTTGGCAAAAACACCAATCATGGTTTTGCTCCTAACATGAGAATGGTTGGGATGTGGCTCATATTATGTGGTGTATTTAGAGCCTAACAGCAGTTAGGACGCTGTGGGAAGCTCATAGATGGTAATTTGCATGGGAGATGCTAGAAGGCGCTGGCATTGTTGGTCAGCTTTTTTGAAATGCTCAGTATCCATATGAGTTTCGAGGTCTTCGATGGACTCCCATCGTTCGATGAATGCGTATTCTCGGTGTTCTGCCGGTTGTTCTTCGGTGGCTAGTGACCCAAAGTTATAGCTGACCATACCTTGTTCTTCTTGAGCTTTGTCAACAAGGTGCTGCGCTATTTTTTCAAACTCTTGGGCATGGGTGGTTTTAATGATTGCTTGTGCGTACACGCCGATCATGATGCTCCTTAAAGTATATGGGTGTTTGGTTCCTTGTGTGTGGGGTATCAACCTATCACCGCTTGAGGCTGATGACGAGGGGCGTATCAGCACGTGGGACATTCCATGATAGCTGTCTGCGGATATTCTGTCTTTTTGCTCTTGCAGAGAAAAAGTGTTGATTCGTTCACATAGAAAAGATATAAAAGATATATATGGGATAACTGTTTTAAAGAACGTAAGGGGGTAGAAATTGGTTATATGCTTTGTCGTATCTCGAGGACAAGCTACTGCTCTAAGTTCTCATAAGAGCGGTTCACGCGATGTTCTGTTCGCTGTTTTTTAGACCTCATGATACAAGCGCCTGTTTTGAATACACGCGCAACGCTGAGGAAACACCTGATAGCAATATTACGTAGCTAGGTGTGGATATATGTGCAAACGATAGTGCGATGACTCAACAACCATACGTAAAGCCTTAAGAATGAGGCACCTCTACTAGTCTTTACCCTAAATATTGAATAATTTTCTTGCACCTGCGTAGTGTTTTATCAGTAAAAATCTTAACGATTTATCAGCGCATCATAAGGAGCGGGTTAGCCGCTCGACAGATGGCATCACGCCACATATTTAATGATGGAACATTCCAACTTAAGGAGGTGGAGAAGATGAAAATATCACCAGCACATATTAAAAAAACTACGCTTACATGGGAAGCCCCAGACTATACATCCTCGTATCCAGAAGGGTTTATAGACTTAGGAGTAGCTGTTATCGCGCTCTTAATGGAATCAATTCAAGAAAAAGGACGATGTTATACAGGGCTGTCATGTTTGATATTTATTTCCCGTGAGAACGGTGATCGAGAAATACTTGAGATTGAGCCGGTGACGGACTCTTGTTCTCATTCACTTTTAGAGCCATGCGATGAGGCACATGTTCGCATGATTGGCAGAGCGATTCTTAAATGTTGGGAGTATATCCCAGCGCTCTATAAGAATAATTTGGTGACGGTTACTGCTCATGTGCGCTATTTGAAGCTTCTTTTTCAGCAGTTTCCAACGTTACGCACCATTATGCAGTATCGTCCTATCGACAAATTATTGAATCCTCAAGACTCATATTCTTTGGGGGAATTACATATCCGGTTAACGAGTGATTGTGACCGAAAAATTCTGGATGAGCATATTCAGCGTGCTGCCGAGATAGCTCGTCAGGAGAAAGAAGAAGACCAACGTGAACGTCCTGTAGAAGAATTACCCGTATATGAGGTTTTTACAGACTGTTCTTTCCGCGCTTCAAAGAACAAGCAGTATTCTCGCGGCGGTCGTATGGGTATCGGTGGTGTCAGCGAAGAAGGCTTCTACTTCCATTTGCATTATGATGCGACGAATATTATGACTGGTGAGCTTTCTGCCATGTTGGCAGCATTTAATATTTTTTATCACCCTGGGCGTCAGCTAGTGATTCATACTGATTCTTTGGGGGCTTTGACGTTTGTCTTGCGTCTTGCCCATAACCGTTGCTCTTTTGAAAAATGGGTAAATGAGGGTGTTCAAGATCATTTAGTTGTTGCTGAGATGATGAAACTCACTGAAGCGATTCGTGATTATCGTGTGATTGTTAAACATATTCCGGGACATTCTGGGCATGGTCTTCAAGAGTCCTCGGATTCTGTGTCGAAGATGCATCGTCATTTTCCGGGGCAGGTGGTTGCTAAGGGGTATGTTCACGCTTTCAACCAACGGTGTGAGTCGATTATTGTGGCGTTGACTGATTGTGAAAGGGCTGTGCGTTTGCAGTGTCCTTCGTGGGTTCAGATTCGTCCTTCTGCTATTCACGCGCGGAACCGTTTTTGGCGCTGAGGTTGGCAATAAAAAATTAATACTTTTGGAGGAATATATTTTTTGCCCATAAAAAACGCATTTGACAAGTAGAAATAATATTCGTAACAATTGCGTCATAAAAACTCGTCAATTTGACTGCTGAGGATATAGGCTTGTTCTCACAACGATAACGCACGCCTACACCTCAGGAGAAAACATGGCAGGGTTCACCACACGAGCAATACATGCCGTACATAACCTCGAAAAAAATGCCATAGTTCCTCCTATCTA
This sequence comes from Rothia sp. P7208, assembly GCF_048512915.1. Lineage (NCBI taxonomy): Bacteria > Bacillati > Actinomycetota > Actinomycetes > Micrococcales > Micrococcaceae > Rothia > Rothia sp. P7208. Next base: position 107,805 of record NZ_JBLXXW010000005.1, on the reverse strand, counting down.
TCTAGCCTCCACCTTCACACAACCTAGCGACGGAACACCCGGAGAATACGAATACCAACGCGGTTCAAACCCCACCAGAACCGCCGTAGAAACCACATTGGCGCAACTTGAAAACGCACAATACAGCTACGTGTACTCCTCTGGAATGGGAGCAAGCTCCGCCGCACTAGGACTCGTACGCAACGGCGAAACACTTCTGATGGGAATGCCCAGCTACGGCGGAAACTACCGCTTTGCCACCATAGAACTTCCCAAACGCGGAGCACACGTCAAATTTATTGCAGACTTCACGACCCTCTCCGATGAAGACTTTTCAGATAACGTCACCATGGTGTTCCTCGAAACGCCCACAAACCCCACCCTCAAAGTCAGCGACATTACACGTATCAGCCAGATTGCACACCGAAACGGGGCCATCGTCGTCGTCGACAACACCTTCTTAACCCCATACCTGCAACGACCCCTCGAACTCGGCGCCGACATCACCGTACAATCAGCCACAAAATACCTAGCTGGACATGCTGACCTCCTCGGCGGAGTCGCCTCAACAAATAACCCTGAGCTAGCTGAAGAACTTCACAAAGCACAACTCATTCTCGGTGGAATACTCCCACCTGCAGACTCCTACCGTCTACTCCAAAACGTTAAAACTCTCGGCCTACGCCTAGAGCGCCAACAAGAGAACGCACAACGCCTCATTCAAGCCATCAAGAAACACCCCGCAGTAGACTGTATCCTTTACCCCGGCTCTGCAAGCGCAGAAGAAACAAAAATTCAATCTCAACAAGCACAAGGCCAAGGCGCAGTATTCTCCTTCATCCTTGCAGAAGGACACGATATCCAAAAATTCATCGAAGCCCTCAACATCTTCAGCTTTGCTGTAAGCCTTGGCGGTATTGAATCTCTTGTATGTCTACCTGCAACAATGACTCAAGGCGCTTACACCCAAGAACACCTTGACATGTTTGGAGTGCACCCACGGCTTATCCGAGTAGCCGTAGGAATCGAAGATTACGAAGACCTGCTCGAAGACTTCACCACAGCACTCAACGCATCCTAAAAATTTCTATCCCATATAAAAATCAACAACACCGTGAGGAATAACCCATGAAAAACACCCTGAACAGACGCTCTGCCATCGCCCTGACCGGAGCCCTCAGCCTAGCCGGATTACTCTCCGCATGCTCATCCTCCCAACCGGCGCAAAAAACCAACCGTCTGGAACAGATTAAAGAACGAGGCACTATCCGCATCGGCATGGAAGGAACTTACCGCCCCTGGAATTACCACGATGAATCCGGAAACCTCGTCGGCATGGAAAAAGAAATCGGAGACCTCATCGCCCAAGACCTAGGTGTTAAAGCAGAATATGTTGAATCGCTCTGGGACTCGCTCATCGCAGGAGTAGACGCAGACCGCTACGACATCGTCATCAACAATGTTTCCCCAACAGAAGAACGACAGAAAAAATACGACTTTTCTACCACCTATGTTCGTTCAGAAGGCAAAGTAGCTGTTCTTGACTCTTCAGAATTGCGCAACATCTCTGACATCCCAGGGCATACCGCAGCCTCATCTGAAACCTCAAACTTCCGTACACTCCTAGAAACTGCCGGAGCGCGCATCGTCACCGTCACCGGCTTTGACGAGGCTATCGAACAAGTCCTCTCCGGACGTGTAGACTGCTGCGGTAATGATGCTGTCACCTTCCAAATCTACAAACAACAGCACCCCGAAGCACCTATTCGACTTCTTGACGGGCAACTCGGCGGAACCTCAGAAGCTGCAATTCTCATGCCTAAGGATCAACCAGAACTCAAAAAAGCTATCGACGACTCCTTAGAACGTCACCTCACCAACGGCGACATCAAAGCCATCTACGAAAAATACGTGGGTATAGACCTCACCCCTAAAAACTCATAAATTATGGACCACTTTTTAAACCTCTGGACAGAATCCTTACCTCAACTACTCATCGCAACCATTCAAGTCACCATCCCATTAGCAGTTGTTTCCTTCATCCTTGCACTGCTGATTGGGCTGGTGGCAACCGCCCTAAGAACACATCGTTTCTTCCTTCTCCAATGGATGTCACGAGGATATGTATGGTTCTTTCGAGGGACACCGCTGCTTGTTCAGCTATTCCTCATCTTTTATGGTCTACCTAAAATAGGAATCACTTTTGACCCGTGGACGGCAGCCATCGTTGCCTTAAGTCTAAATACTGGTGCCTATGTTGCAGAAACATTTAGAGCAGCGGTGGCATCTATCCCACGTGGACAATTTGAAGCAGCACAAACGCTGAACTTCACACGTCAACAAACATTACGACATGTTGTTATTCCTCAAGCTACACGTATTGCTTTACCACCATTAGGTAATGACCTCATTGACTTAGTAAAAGGTACTTCACTTGTTTCAACCATCTCTTTGATTGACCTTTTCCAAGCAGGAAAACAAGTAGCGGCACGAACCTTTGAACCATTAGCAATGTATGTTGAGGTTGCACTGATATATCTCATAATCTTTACCGCTCTTTCTGCGGTGCAAAGAGTCCTCGAAAAACGTAGTAGCCGGTACATTAGGAGTTCCCATGCTTAGTGTCAAAAACATCTCAAAAAGTTTCGGGGAACAGACCATCCTCAAAAACCTCTCTTTCGATGTGCATGATGGTGAAACTACCGTAATTCTTGGCCCCTCTGGATCTGGTAAATCAACATTGCTACGCTGCTTAAATCTTCTTGAAACACCAGAAGAAGGAACGCTAACAATCGGTTCTGATACGGTCAGCCTGAGCAAAAATCTTGAGACGGAAGACATTCGCCGAATTCGGTCACACTCTGCGATGGTCTTTCAACAATTCAACCTTTTTGCTCATTACACCGCACTCAAAAATGTGGCTTTAGCTCCCGTGCTCAACGGCACCCTGAGCGCTGAAAAAGCTGAAGCTCTTGCTAGTGAACTACTCGACAAAGTAGGAATGAAACATCGCGCGGACGCGTACCCAGACCACCTTTCAGGAGGTCAGCAGCAACGTGTCGCCATTGCTCGTGCCTTAGCCGTAAATCCGGATTATCTACTTTTTGACGAACCAACAAGTGCACTAGATCCCGAACTAGAAGCCGAAGTGATTAGAGTCCTGATTGCTTTGGCGAGAGAGAACCGCTCTTTAGTTGTGGTCACCCATAATATGGCGTTCGCTCAGAAAGTTGCGGACCGTATTATTTTCTTAGACCAAGGAGAAATAGTGTACGAGGGAGCCCCATCTGGGTTCTTCAACTCAAGTTCGGAGCGTATTCAAAAGTTCTTGAATATCTATGACACTACGGACTATCACATCTAGATGATGTTCCTGTGTGAGGTTATAACGTAACTTTTAACGATAAAAACTCAATAAAACGCAATATCAGCAATGTGCCGTCACGATGGTGCATTGCTGATGTGCATCAGCCAAGATAGGGGTACGTCTTGTGACGGGTTGACCCGTCAGTACTACATCATTTGAGGAGATACCGTGGCTGAACATACCTTTGGTTTTCGCACTCGTGCCCTCCACGCCGGAGCTACCCCTGACGCGATCCACGGGGCGCGCGCCGTCCCGATTTATCAGACAAGCTCTTTTGTTTTTGACGACGCACAAGATGCCGCCAACCTTTTTTCTCTCCAAAAATACGGCAACATCTATTCACGTCTTGGAAACCCTACTGTCGCTGCTTTAGAAGAACGTATCGCTTCTCTTGAAGGTGGTCTTGGAGCTGTCGCCACAGCTTCCGGAATGGCCGCCGAGTTCATTACCTTTGCGGCTCTTTGCCAAAGTGGAGACCATATTGTTGCCTCTTCTCAACTATATGGTGGGACGATTACCCAGCTTGATGTCTCTTTGCGAAGATTCGGTATTGATACGACTTTTGTGTCAGGAACTGACCCCCAAGATTTTGAGAATGCAATTCGCCCTGAAACGAAGGCTCTCTACACCGAAGTTGTTGCTAATCCTTCTGGAGAAATAGCCGACCTTGAAGGTCTTGCCGCTATTGCACACTCTCACAACATTCCTTTGGTGGTGGATGCGACGCTCTCAACGCCGTATCTAATTCGTCCACTAGAACATGGTGCAGATATTGTGATTCATTCGATGACGAAATTCCTTGGTGGTCACGGGACAACTCTGGGCGGTATTGTGGTGGAATCTGGCCGCTTCAACTGGGCTAATGGAAAATTTCCTACAATGACAGAACCAATTCCCTCTTATAACAACATCTCATGGTGGGGCAACTTTGGGGAATATGGATTCTTAACGAAGCTGCGTTCTGAACAGTTACGTGACTTTGGCCCGTCTTTAAGTCCTCAAGCAGCATTTAACTTGCTTCAAGGCGTTGAAACTTTAGCTCAGCGGATGGACGCCCATCTGGAGAACACTCAAGGCCTTGTTCAATGGCTTGATGAAGATGCCCGTATTCGCTATATCAATTATGCTGGTCTTGCTCATCATCCTCATTATGAGAGGGCGCAGAAACTTCTGCCTTTAGGGGTTGGGTCTGTGTTTTCCTTTGGTGTTGTTGCAGGCGCTGAAGATTCTGCTCGTGAAGTTGGTGCGCGCTTTATTGAGAATCTTCAGTTAGCTTCACATTTAGCGAATATTGGCGATGCAAAAACGCTTGTATTGCATCCTGCATCAACAACTCATCAGCAGCTCAGCGCGGAGCAACTTGACGCTGCTGGGGTAGGGGAGGATTTGATTCGTATTTCTGTGGGGTTAGAAGACCTTGATGACATTGTATGGGACTTAGATCAGGCGCTGAGTGCCGCAACGGGTAAAGACCATTATGGGGCAAAGATTCTGCGAACCCAAGAATCATTATCACAGGGTAATTCTGCTCAGGAGGTGCGTTAATGTCTACGAAGCGTACGTGGGAAGCACCATCTGCTGTGCAACGTTTAGGGATTCTTCGTCGTAGTCACAGTGTCGCTATTGTCGGTATGAGCGATAAAGTTTCACGCTCATCATATTTTGTGGCAACGTATTTGAATTCTTCTGCCGATTACCAGCTCTTTTTTGTGAACCCCCTGTTAGCGCAGAAAGGGAAACAGGTGTTAGGGCAGAAAGTGTATGCTACTTTGGCGGATTTGCCTGAAGCTCCTGATATTGTTGATATTTTTCGCCGCCATGAGGATCTTCCTGATGTGGTGCGTGAAGCGATTGCGGTCGGCGCTCAAACCGTGTGGATGCAATTAGGTTTGTGGAATGAAGAAGCCGCCGAGATTGCCCAGCAGGCTGGATTGCATGTCGTGATGGACCGGTGTATCAAAATTGAGCATGCCCGTTTTCATGGGGGTTTGCATCTTGCCGGTTTTAATACTGGTGTGGTCAGTTCACGCCGTCAAATAACAGCATAGTTTTCTTGAGATACATAAAAGACTCATGTTCCTTCTTGCGTTGAGGAGCATGAGTCTTTTATGCTTGTTGTTTCTTACGCGGTGGAAGGTGCTGACATGACCTTCCCCAAAGTATGTCAGCACCTTCCTGCGTAGATGTGAACTACCGATTCTCTTCCCCAAGAAAACCTCTGAGAATAATTCTTATAATGATTCTCATACGTGGTATGTCCACAGATGATTACCGCAAGAAGCGGCCGCAAATATTTAAATATTTGACGTTAGAGATTATACGGTAATTGTTCTCTAGAGTATCTCGACACGATGACGAATATCATTATTAATTGAACTTTAAATCAATGACGTCGCAGGTCAGCTCAAAAATAAAGATTTTTAAAATAGTGAAACTTTTTTGCAGAGTGTTGTCTAAAGTATCTACGATGTATTATCGTGGTTTCAGTTTTGACAGCTTTCATGATCAACTCTAAAACTGAAAATTTTTCTTTGAAAACTATTGGTAAAATAAAAAAGTTTTGAGAATCAAATAAGCAACTCTGTGTTTTCCTCAAAAGAATCCTTGCCATAATCAGGGAAGAACCTGAACTAGAAAAACATCACGAGATAAAACTCATCAAGAACATTATCTGAGAGAATAATCTTTCCAGATACCGTATCTGGTAAAAACTAACTGACCACATTACCCTTATACCCAAGGGCCCTATAACCTCATATTTTAGAAAGTCTCCATGTCGATACCACAACATTCTCATGGCTTATCCCGTCGAACCGCACTCCGCTGGGTAGCCGGAGCCACCACAACACTCGGACTCAGCGCCGCCACAACAACAGCCTACGCAGAAGAACAGAACCACACCGCAGAAGAACAACCACAACCAACACTCGTTGAACAGTTCCTCTCACAAGAACAATTCGTCATAGCACACCGTGGGGCAGGAGACGTCAACCCTGAACACAGCGCCTACGCCTATCAACAAGCCATCCTCAAAGGCGCTCAAGCTGTAGAAATATCAGTGCGTACCACCGCCGACGGAGAACTCGTCTGTATGCACGACAACGCACTACGCCGCACCACCACCGAAAAAACAGGGTATGTCAGCACAAGTACCCTCGCCGAAGTTAAACGCCCTCTCATTGATATGAGAGACTTCCTCGGACCTAACACACCCCTCGTACACATCACCACCCTCGAAGAAGCCCTCGGCGTCATCCTCGCAACCGAAGCCGGCGGCCCCTACCAATCCGTAGGCGGCTCCGCTGTTCTCTTCATTGAAGCTAAAGACTCTGCCGGTCAACCCAAGCTGCTAGAACTCCTAACTGCCCGCGGTATGCAAGACCAAGTCGTCATTAAAATGTTCCGCAACGGTAAAGGCGAATTCGACGGCAACAACGGCTTCATTCGGTACGCAAAAGAAGCAGGCTTCACCACCTGGTGCTACTTCGACGCACACGATTCCTTCGAAGACATTGCGCAATTAGCATCATCAGATAACGTCGACATGCTGGGAGTGCCCTTCTTCGAAACCGTCATTGGACGTACTGAAAGCTCCATGAGCGACGAAAAAATATCACAAATTATCAATCTCGGAAAACCCGTTATCGTTTGGGAAACCCACCGTCGTTGGGTACAAGAACATTTTGCATCCCTAGGTGTTCGCGGATTCATGTCGCCAGACCCCTTCTGGCTCAGCGGAAGAACAACAAGCCCCAACCTTGCCCTAGAACAAGGCAGACGGCTACACGGCATGCTACCGGCTGGACAACAAGACGTTGTGAACCTACCCCGCTGGGAAAACGGTGAACTCGTCCATCAACAAGCCTATGACGACTCTATCCTTCTAGGCCCATTAGCTCACCGCACATCCACCGCTGATAGTTACGTCATCAACTTCACAATGCAGTGGAAAGACGCCCTCCCTCAAACAACATGGCAATACGGTTATCTTGCCTTCGGGCGAGAAGACGATTCAGCCTTTGGTATCGCCGCAAAATTCGATACCACAAACTCTCGTGGCGGCGGATACATCGTAGCTATTCGCCCCGGTGCATCCGTCATCGATGAAAACGGTGCATACGTTTCAGGAGATGTCGTTCAGCTGCTACGTGTTGACGCTGGATCAGCGCACCTAACACCACTAGTAACCTTGCGCCCTCGTACACCTTTTGTCGCAGGTGAGGATATTCGTGGCAAAATTATCGTCCGACCATCAAACATCATTATTGATGTTGCGGGGGCGCGTTCTACGCTCATCGCCGATACGACATATCGCGGAGCATACGTTCATTTTGGACGTTATCAAGATGCCGCACACGGCGGAGCTCTCGCTTTGAGTAACGTCGTCACCTACAAAATTTAGGTATATCGACGGTTAAAACCTCTTACCACCCACAACGCCTCAACCCTATGCAGAACCCCGCAGACTAGCTGCGGGGTTCTGCAATATATCACCGTTAAAAACAGGTATGTCATTACTTGTGTGATGTTCTTTTGACCTGGCTCATCGGAATAACTTCTAAATTCTCGGTAAGAGGATTCCCCGGCGTCCAGCCTTCACCAGCAATCGTATGAGTCTCAGGTTTTTTACGTCTGAAACGTGGTCGAGGAACAGAAAGCTTAACAGGCTCCGGCAACTGCCAACGCCTCGTGCGCGCAAGAAGCCCAAAAACTAGACACGAAATAATTGATATGCCCATCCCAATATTAGGAGAAGAAAAAAGTGTCGTACATAGAGCAGTCTCTGCTGCGCCAACAACCGCTACTGTCGCATAGAGAGAATTACCTCCCAAGATAGCTGGAACACGGTTGACCATCATATCTCGCAATACGCCACCGCCCACCGCGGTCACCACACCAAGGGCAATAGCCGGAAGCCAATGAAGCCCAATACCTAAAGATTTAATAGTTCCTGTAGCGGCCCAACAACCCATACCCAGAAAATCCACAACAACTAAAACACGGTTAGCCCAACGACTCCCCAAATCAATACAGTACGCTAACAATGCTGAGATGAGAGCACCCGCCCAATACGCAGAATCAGTCAATGCAACGGGTAAACCAGTGTTAAGAAGAACATCACGGATGAGCCCTCCACCCATACCAGAGAGCACCGCTAAGAGAATAAAACCTACAACATCAAAGCGGAATGCGCGAGCAACTGCGCCACCGAGCAAACCATTAGCAACAACTGCTGCTACATCGACCACTCTAAAGAGCACGCTTGGATCCCATACCTGCATACGCATGCCTCTTTCTGACGTTTCATATCGATAGAATGACTTCAATAAATACCGATACATGCTACAGCATGTACAGACCATCAGTACAGGTAGCATTGTCCGAAAGGGCGGCTTACCACACACGGTAAGCCGCCCTTTCACGAACATCGTTTTTAAAGCGGATAGTAAGGATATTCTTCTATGAGAGCATCTCTCATAGAGGTTCTTAGGATGAAAGACTCCAACCACGCAAATAATCATGTGATGTTAGTGAATTAGTACACTCACATCTCGATACTGTTGAAACAACCATGATTTTTGCCTGCCCTTATGAGCAAGACAAAACCTGAGCGATATCCCGCAACGCCTCATCATTTTGCAAAGACGACGTATCTCCTAGAGGTTTCCCCTCATACAACTGAGACAACAAACGACGAGTAATCTTCCCCGAACGAGTCTTAGGAATCTCAGCAACCGCCACCACATCTTTAGGCTTTGCAATAGGGCCAATCTCAGAACGAATATGCAACTCCAACACCTCACGTAGCTCAGAAGAAGACAACGCCTTACCCTCATCACTAAGTGTCACAAAAGCTACTGCTTGATGCCCCGTCAACTCATCCTCAACAGGACAAACACCAGCCTCAACCACAGCCTCATGACGCACTAAAGCTGACTCAATTTCAATTGTCGAAAGACGATGCCCCGAAATATTAATAACATCATCAATCCTGCCCAGAATATAAATATCCCCGTCCTCATCTTGCTTTGCGCCATCTCCAGCCAAAAACCAGCCACGCTCCCCATAATGTCTCCAATAAGAATCAAGATAACGCTGAGGATTTTTCCACACAGTACGAGCCATCGACGGGCCCACTTTATCAACCACAATGAACCCTTGAGCCCCCGTCTGAACCGGCTCACCATGCTCATCAACAACACGCACAGAAACCCCCGGAATAGCACGAGTAGCACAACCTGGTTTGACAGCTATACCTGGAGTACCCTGCTCAAAAGTCCCCTCAGGCGCAAACTGAGGATCATGCGGACGAGGAGAACAGATCGTTGAACCCGTCTCAGACTGCCACCACGTATCAATAAAGGAAGCACGACCAGAACCAATATGCTCACGTAACCAATACCAAGCTTGTGGATTAATCGACTCACCCACAGAACCCAAAAGACGAACCGACGAAAAATCATATTTTCCCGACTCTGGGCCATGCGGGAAAGCCCCCATCAACGAACGAATCAACGTTGGCGCCGTGTAATAGTTTGTGACACCATAGCGTTCAATCACTTCAAAATGCCGTTCAAAAGTAGGAGTATCAGGTGTACCTTCAAAAATTACTTGACTCACGCCATTGACCAACGGCCCATATATCTCATAAGTATGAGCTGTCACCCACGCCAAATCGGCTGTACACCAATGAACAGTATCCGCAACTTTTTGCCAATCATTACGAGTAGCTAACTCATCAGGACGAAGCACACCATCAGCATCAACAACATCAGGCAACAAATCATAAAGTAACGCATGAGAATACGCCGTCTGCGTCAAATACCCGCCCATAGTATGAACAAGACCCTTAGGTTGGCCCGTTGTCCCCGACGTATAAATAATAAATAACGGATCTTCAGCATCATGCAATGGGTAATCATGCGTATCTGGAACACCCTCAATCAAATCGTGATACCAAACATCTCGCCCCAAACACCACGGAACACTCTGTCTTTCCTGCTCGGTAGCTGAGGTACGGTTCACCACCACCACATGCTCAATATTATTCTCAGACGAACACGCCTCATCCGCTATCGACTTGACCGGAACAACCTTACCCCGACGATTCTGACCATCAGTTGTAATTAATACCTTGGCACCAGTATCCTCTACCCGAAACTTCAAAGCCTCCGCCGAAAAACCACCAAAAACAAGAGAATGAATCGCCCCAATACGCGCACAGGCAAGAGCAAAAATAATAGTTTCAGGAATCACCGGCAAATAAACAACAACACGATCACCCTTAACCACACCCAAACGCTCTAAACCATGTGCCGCCTGAGCCACACGGCGTTGCAACTGAGCATAAGTGATAGCTTCACGATCACCAGGTTCACCCTCAAAGAAAAGCGCAACCTTGTCGCCAAAACCTTGCTCTACATGCCTATCCACACAGTTATAGGCAACGTTGAGCTGACCACCCTCAAACCACTTAATCGTTGGAACAGAAAATTCTTGAACACCATCTTCACGAACGTCTACTAAACGAGGAGGAATAAACTCATGCGTTTTATCCTCATCCCATAGCTTCCCCCAACTAAGACGTTCTCGCGCCTGCCTTGCCCAAAAATCAATACGTTCTTGATCCGAAACATCTGCCGGATTCTGCACCTGATTTCGAGGGTCTGAATAAGAAAAAGACGAACAATACGACATCGATACTCCCATCGTTTCTGGCGTTAGCACCACCGCATAAGCGAGGTTGCTGCGACGTCTTAGAGCCAGGTCTCTCAGTCGCTCTGGATGGTTTAGACGAGTTCTACCGTAATACCTTCCGTACACATTCATCTAGACGTTACTTTCCATTGCCAGCAGATGAACACATGACGTTGCATAGAGTCATATTCCTTAGCGAACGTCACCCACCGCAATAAACACTGAAGCTCTTGGGTACCAAGAAGAACTTTTTATAAGCTAAACCCAGCGATCACGAGTTCCAACGTCAAGCTCTGGCTCGTTGGACGGCAACCCTCTTTCCGTAGCGGGGTGCCCCAGATGAAGATCCGGCTCAAAATAATCACAACGGCAAATACGGCGCCTATGCGTCGGGCATATCAACACCGAAAAATATGGTTTTCGACATGCCACGCCTCATAGAGGAGGGCTCTCTCCTCTAAGAACGCAAAGGAAAAAACTTATGGCAACTCATACCGCCACGACAGAACAACCCACTACGACACCGTCTTCTTCTAAAAAACGTATCGTTGTCAATGCGTTTGATATGACAACAACAAGCCACCAAAGCTTCGGCTTATGGCGTCACCCGCGCTCGCGAGCCGATGAATATAACACCATTAAATATTGGACAGATTTAGCTCAAGTGTGCGAAAAAGGGCTTTTTGACGCGGTCTTTATCGCTGATGTGGTGGGCGTATACGACGTATATAAGGATTCTGTTGCACCCGTACTTCGTGATGGTGCACAGGTACCGGTAGGTGACCCGTTCTTACAGATTTCGGCGATGGCAGCAGTCACGGAACATCTTGGTTTTGGAGTGACAGCTGCCGTGACGTATAACCAGCCTTATACTTTGGCTCGTTCTTATGCGACGTTAGATCATTTAACGGGTGGTCGTGTTGGTTTTAACGTGGTGACTTCTTATCTTCAATCTGCGGCAGAGAATCAGGGGCTTGCCGGTCAGATTGAGCATGATGAACGATACGAAATTGCCGACGAGTTTCTCGACGTCTGTTATAAGTTGTGGGAAGGCTCTTGGGAAGACGGAGCGGTGCTACGTGACCGTCAGCGCGGGATTTTCGCAGATCCTGAGAAAATTCATCCTATCTTGCATCAAGGCAAGTATTTTCAAGTTCCTGGAATTTCTTTGACGGAACCATCTACTCAACGTACTCCCGTTATTTTTCAGGCTGGTGCGTCTTCTCGCGGTCAGGCTTTTTCGGGGAAACATGCCGAAGCAATTTTTATTTCTGCGTTACGTCCAGATTTGACCAGACACGTGACCTCTCGTATCCGCGATGAGGCTGAACGTGCCGGTCGGCGTCGTGATGATGTGAAGATTCTTGCCATGCTTTCGGTGGTAGTCGACGAGACAGACGAGAAAGCACAGCAGAAGTATCAGGATTATTTAAAATATGTGGATGTAGAGTCTTCTCAAGGAATTATTGGTGGTTGGTCTGGTGTTGATCTTTCAGCATTTGATGAGGACGAGATTCTTGAGTATGTCAAGACGGAATCCATTCAATCCTTTTTGACACCTTTTACCTTGCAGTCTCAGACGACGAAGTGGACTCGTGCTGATATTGCTCGTCATTGCGCTATCGGTGGTATGGGTGATGTAATTGTTGGCTCTGCTCAGACTGTTGCCGATGAGTTGGAGCGCTGGATTGACGAGGGAGATTTAGATGGTATCAACCTTGCCTACCATGTATCTCCTGGCTCTTTTGAAGATTTTGTGGAGTTTGTTGTTCCTGAGCTTCAAAAGCGTGGCCGGTATCGCACAGAGTATGAGGGGAATACATTGCGTGAGAATCTTTTTGGTGTGGGGCATACACGTGTGAATGAGCGTCATCCTGCGGCAGCATATCGTGGCGCTTTTGCTGGTGGTCCTAATGCTGCTGACACTCCTGCCCGTCAGTTTTTGAGCTTGGCTCAGAATCAGGCAGAGCGTTTATAAGAGTTTTTCTTCTGGTAATGATTCGCAATGTTAGGGTTCTCTTTGGTGTAGGGGGTATATCAGAGAGAACCCTAATCTTTTAAAGGAGCGATGACCAGAGCCTACAGATATTTTCTACGACCTTGATACGGTTGGGGCGGGCAACCCATTCGTCGTATCGGAGGGTTTTGCATTGAGAGATGTATTCTTCAGAGATGCTTTCTAACTCTTTAACCATTCCTGTATCGACGATGAAGGTGGATACTTCGAGGTTGAGCGCAAATGAGCGCGGATCCATGTTTGATGATCCAATGAAGGTGAGATGGTCATCTACAAACATGTATTTTGAGTGCAATACGGTTGGCCCGGGATATTGTTTGATGTTGACTCCGGCGTGGAGAAGTTTCTCGTAGTAGGAGCGTTGAGCCATATTGGGTAGGAACTGGTCTCCTTTTTCGCAGACGATGAGGGTGACATCAATTTTTGATAGTGCTGCATTGGTGAGTGCTTGTAAGAGTGTTTCTTCTGGGACGAAGTAGGGGGAGCAGACGACGATGCGTCGTTCTGCATTGTAAATGAGGTAGTTGATGAGGCGTAGGTTGTTTTCCGTTTCGAATCCGGGGCCCGATGGAACAATTTGTGCCAACATTCCGCTGTGTACACGGGGAATAGCTGTTTCGATTTCGTTCAGTGGTAGTTCTCGTGTTTCGGAGTACCAGTCTGAGATGAAGACGGCGTTAAGTTCTTCAACAACGGGGCCGGTGCATGAGAACGTAAGGTCTTGCCAGACGAGTCCTTTTTTGAGGTTGGCAGGTAGATTGTAGGAACGGTCGATAGCGTTTTGTGAGCCGGAGAATGCGATGCGTCCGTCGACAATGACGATTTTGCGGTGGTTACGTAGGTCTGGTCGTTGCCATTTACCTTGGAATGGTTTCAGGGGCAACATGAGTTGCCAATTGATTCCGGAGTCGTCAAGGAGTTTGCAGAGTTTTTTCCAATTGGGGTATTTTCGAGAGCCCCAATGGTCGATCATGATTTTGACCAGTACTCCGCGTTGGTGTGCTGCAAGAAGCGCATCCCATAGCGGTTTGGTGGTGTTGTCGTAGGCGGCAATATAAAACTCGAAGTGTACGTATCGTTCTGCCCGATTGATTTCTTCTGTCATCTGTCGGATAGCTTGGTGGTTATCTTTGATGAGTGTGAAAGTGTTGCCACCGACGAGGGGGAGCGCTCCGAGCTTGTAGTTGAGGTTCGCTGCTACTCGTGCTGGTTCAGGGAGTTCTCCATGTGCTCCGAGGACGGAACGGGATTCTTCATCAGCATTTTTGGATGCGAGTATCTCTTTCATCATGTCGTTGATGGTGCGTTGTCGGATTCTTCGGTGTCGTGGTAGTCGGGAAGATCCAAAGAGCAAGAAGGCAACAAACCCGATATATGGGACGAGGAATATTGCCATGAGCCAGCCGAGAGCAACCACGGGTTTGCGGTTATAGGGTAGCCAACAGATTGCGATAATACGTAAGGTGATATCGAGGATGAAGAGTGTTAACGCTAACCACGTAGGTAGATGGGCTAGTCCAAAGATGTTAAGAGGGTCCACGAGAGTTATTCTATAGAAAGTTTTTCAGGTTAGAAGAGTGTATTTTCTTATATTTCTTCGGGGTATGTGTGTTGGTTGGGTGGATGTATTTGTCGTAACTTGGGTGTTGATATTTTTATTCTGTGTGCTCTAAGACATAATCTAAGAAGAGTGCCTTACGGCATGTTTAATTTTCTCGTGATATGGAAGATTTGATATGAAAATCCTTGCTCCTACCATTATTCCTTTGGACGCTCAGAAGCTTGGTCTTCAGGCAGAAGATACGCTAGTTTCTTATGACCCTACTGAGCTTTTACCTGCAGAGCACTATGATGCCGATGTCATGATTAGCTGGGGTAATACTAATGAACAGTTGCAAGATGCAGCGAAGAATTTATCTCAGGTGAAGTTGGTTCAGGCTCTTCTTGCTGGACCTGATCAGGCTCGTGCGGCTGGTTTCCGTGATGAAGCGGTTATCTGTTCTGGTATTGGCTTGCATTCTTTGACCGTTGCTGAGCATGCGCTGGCTTTGACATTAAATTTTGTGCGTTTCTTGCCGTTGCTTTCTGAGGAGCAAGATAATTCTCGTTGGGCGGGGGAGTTAGGTGGTCCTCAGGAGCTTCATCCTGCGGATAAGGTCACGACCCTTTTGGGTGCTCGTGTATTGATTTGGGGTTTTGGTTCTATTGGGCAAAGTACAGCCCGCTTATTTCAGGCCTTTGGTGCTCAGGTGCAGGGTGTGGCGCGTTCTGCTGGTGAGCGAGCTGGTTTTCCGGTAATTGCTGTTGATGATATTGAACAGTATTTGCCTCAGACCGATATTTTGGTGATGATTCTTCCGGCTGCTGCTGAGACGGAGAATGCGTTGAACGAACAGCGTTTGGAGTTGTTGCCTTCTCGCGCATTTGTGGTGAATGTTGGTCGCGGTGTCACTGTTGATGAGGATGCGTTGATTGCGGCGTTGGAGAGCGGTTCTATTGCTGGTGCTGCGGTTGATGTGGTGAAGCAAGAGCCTTTGCCTTCGGATTCTCCTCTATGGGGTACGAAGAATTTGGTGATTACTCCTCATTCGGCTGGTGGACGTCCTGTGAATCCTGAGGAGCTGATTGCGCATAATCTTTGTGCTGTGCGTGCTGAGGTTAGTGGCGAAACTGCTGATTATCGTAATAAGATGTAAGGCTTGCTGTATGAAGCCGGCGGGGTGTTTTCTCGCCGGCTTCTGTGTTTTAAGTGTCCACTATGTGTACACCACGCCTGTTTGTATGTTAATTCCATATTATTTTTTGGGCTTGGAGAGGGTGTTAAACGGCACTTAAAAAGAACATAAATCTTTTACGAAGAAAATAACTAATTATTGATGTAACCCATATAAAACCTAGTCAAATGATATTTATTGATTTGATTATTTGGGATTAAAGAGGGTTGCTTGTGTTTGGTAATAAAAATTTTACCTTTATTTAGCTTTTTCTCATCATATGAATAAAGATTCGTTTTAGGGTATCTTCATGTACAACTGGTTAAGTTTTGTTTACAATGAAACTTACATGTGTTTCCAGTCACTTAGGTTGCCTGTCGTTCATCTACGATGAGCTCTGGTAGTCGCACACAACATCTCATATTGAAAAAGGAGAAGGAATGCGCATTTCACGTAGATCCTCCATCATCGGCTTCGCAGCCGTATCCGCTCTTGCACTATCCTCTTGTGCAAGCACCGGAAACAATGCAAGCTCATCTTCTGGGGATAAGGGTTCAAAATCTGTCTCAATGGCAATCGTGAACACCTTCAGCTCCCTCAATAGCAATTCTGCTGACGGTAACGTCGACACCAACGGCATGATTACTAACATGACCACCTCCGGTTTCTACTCCATCAACAATAAGCTTGAGGTTGTACATAACGACTGGTTCGGAACCTACGAGGAATCCGATAAAGGCGACGGCATGGAAGTTAAGTACACCGTTAAAGACGACATGAAGTGGTCTGACGGCAATGAAATCGGTGAAGGTGACCTCCTCTTGGCATGGGCTGTTCTTTCCGGACACTTCGACGACGCCGAAAAAGACCTCACCTACTTCTCCTATGCTGGCGACACCGCTGGTCTAGGCAACGCTGGCGTTCCCGTTCTCTCTGACAACGGAAAGACCATTACCTTCACCTACCCACAGAAGTTTGCTGACTGGGAGGTTGCATACGACCTAATCGCTACCCCCGCTCACGTCGTAGCTAAGCTCGCAGGCATGGACGAAGATAAGCTCGTAGAGGTTATCAAGAACGCTAAGCCCGGCGAAGAAAACGCAGACCTACGTAAAATCGCAGACGCATGGAA
This sequence comes from Rothia sp. P7208, assembly GCF_048512915.1. NCBI lineage: Bacteria > Bacillati > Actinomycetota > Actinomycetes > Micrococcales > Micrococcaceae > Rothia > Rothia sp. P7208. The sequence continues at coordinate 90,898 of NZ_JBLXXW010000005.1, read as the reverse complement.
CACCGGCTTCAACACCACCACCATGCCAAGCGAAGACCTCATCGTATGCAACGGCCCATACAAGCTTGACGCTGTTGTCGAAAACCAGTCTGTTACTCTCGTTGCTAACGATAAGTATCAAGGCCCTAACAAGCCTAAGATTTCTGAAATTACCCTTAAAATTCTTCCTGATGCGGCAGCTCAGATTCAGGCATTGAAGAACGGCGACGTAGACGTCATTAATCCTCAGGCATCTATCGATACTGTTTCTCAGGCTAAGGCTTTGGACAACGCAGAAACTCACGTTGCACCAGACCTTTCCTACGATCACCTCGATTTGAACTTCCACTCTGAGGTCTTCAAAGATGAGAACGTTCGTAAAGCATTCTTGCTCACCATTCCTCGTCAGGATGTTGTCGACAAGCTCATCAAACCGATGCAGCCAGATGCAGTCGTTCTCAACTCTGAACTATTCGTTGTATCACAGGGTAAGGTCTATGAAGATGCTGTGAAGCAGAACAACTCCAGCGATTACCCCATTACTGACCCTGAAGCAAATATTGCTAAGGCTAAAGAACTTCTCAATGGTGCAACACCTACCGTGAAGATTCTTTACAACAACAAGAACAGCAACCGTGAAAATACCTTCCAGATGATTAAAGAAGCAGCTGGTAAGGCAGGCTTCAAGGTTGAATCTCTCGGCTCTGAGCAGTGGGCTAGCGAACTTTCCAAGGGTAAAGAAGGCTACTACGATGCTTCTATCTTCGGTTGGGTTTCCCCTGGCGTCGGACACGAATCCCTCGGACAGATTTTCGCAACCGACGGCGGATCTAACTTCACCGGTTACTCCAATGCAACCGTTGACGAAGATGCTAAGAAGGTTATGAGCACTGTTGATAAGGGCGAAATTGAAAAGGTTACTATCCAAGCTGATGGTGAGCTCTTCAAGGACGGTTACGGCCTACCTCTCTTCCAGAGCCCAAGCCTCGTTGCTTACAACAAGTCCATCACCGGTATTGAGCCTAAGCCAGGTCAGTACCCTGCTACCTGGAACGCAGCTGATTGGGACATCAAGTAACAACGGCTCATCTTATCTAGGTGCAGCGTTCTTTGTATAGCGCTTAGCACTGAGTGCTATACGCCAACGGCGGCGTGGATGCTCATCTTCTTGGGCATCCACGCCGTACGTTTATTTATTTTTTTAAAACTCTCCCCACATTGACTCACCCCTTCAGGAAATCATCATGTTGACCTATACCGTGAGGAGACTAATAACAGCGGTCTTTATCCTACTTGCCGCTTCCTTCCTAGTCTTTACACTCACTGCTCTGTCTGGCGATCCTCTGGCAGAGCTACGTACCAGCAATAGCCCTAATAAAGACCTTCTTATCGCTCAGCGCACTGAAGCGCTGAACTTAGATAAACCAATCCCCGTTCGTTACGTCCTATGGATTACTGGCGTCTCCAAGTGCCTGATCGGACAATGCGACTTTGGAACAAACCTCTCAGGTACGCCTGTTACACAGTTACTCTCAAACGCTATCTACCAAACACTGATTTTGGTTCTTGCTGCCACCGTTCTAGCAATTCTCATCGGTATTAGCCTAGGTATCGTTTCAGCATTACGTCAGTACTCAGGGCTTGACTACACCATCACTTTTGCAAGCTTCCTGTTCTTCTCCTTGCCATCTTTCTGGATTGCAGTATTGCTCAAAGAAATCCTCGCGATTGGCTTCAACGACTTCCTCGCCAATCCGCAAGTATCTTTGATGAGTAACCTGCTCATCTCTCTCGTTGCCGGACTCTTCTGGTACTCAGCTTCCTACGGAAAACCCAAAACACGAATCAGCCTCGGTCTTTTCGGCGCCGTACTGACTTTTGGCATTATTTTCTTCGTCTCCGTAACCGACTGGTTCTTACACCCCGGACTAGGCATTCCATTCCTAGCAGTACTTGGACTACTCTGCGCATACGTTATGACAATTCTTGTCTCCGGCATTAGAAACCGCCGTGCCCTCTATAGCGGTATTGCAGCAGTAGCACTAGGACTTATCGTTTACTTCCCGCTTCAGACACTTCTCAACCAAGCAACATTCTTGATGGTCTTCATCATCGCCGTGTGCTTTACCTTGCTCGGTGTCGGATTCGGCTTTGTCGCTGGCGGATACGACCGCGGACAAAATATGCGAGTCGGCGGACTAACCGCCTTCCTCATGGCACTGTTAATCTTCACAGACCGCTTCATGCAAGCATGGCCGGACTACATCAGTAACTCCCGTATCCGTGGACGCCCCATTCCCACCGCAAATGCGTCAACCGCAAACCTTACCGGTGACTTCTGGATTCTTAACCTTGACACCATGACGCACATCTTGCTTCCGACCGTTGCACTAACGCTCATCTCGTTAGCAAGCTACTCTCGCTACTCTCGTGCATCCATGCTCGAAATCATGAACCAAGACTACATTCGCACAGCACGTGCTAAAGGTGTCTCCGAACGTGGCGTTGTCATGAAGCACGCTTTCCGGAATGCGCTCATTCCTCTAGCAACCATCGTTGCCTTGGACTTCGGCTCTATCATCGGTGGCGCAGCAATTACCGAACGTATCTTCGCGTTCAAAGGTATGGGAACACTATTCCTTGACGGTCTTGCTCAAGTCGACCCTAACCCCGTCATGGGCGTATTCATCGTGACCGCAATTATGGCGCTTGTCTTCAACCTCATTGCAGACCTCGTCTACTCAATCCTCGACCCGCGAGTAAGGGTGAAAGCATGACAACTAAAAACGTTGATTTTAATGCTGGTAAAGAACCGACAACCGAAACTGCAGCACTACGCGAAGTTGAGGCAAGCATCGACATCACCCAGCGCGAAACCTTGGGAAAAACTCAGGGACAAATTGTTCGTAAACGCTTCTTCGGTAACACCGGCGCTGTCGTTTCACTCATCATCATTATCGGCATCTTGCTCCTTTCTTGGTCTTCACTTGGAATCGGGCCAATCCCCGGATGGTGGAATACCGGATACACCGACATGCACCCTATCGTCAATGGTGCAGCTCCTAGCTCCGAACATTGGTTCGGTCAGGACGCCACCGGTCGCGACCTTTTCGCAATGACGATGCGCGGCATCCAAAACACCTTCCTTGTTGTGATGATTATTAGCATCCTTGCTGGTGTTATCGGTGTAGTGCTTGGCGGACTCGCCGGCTACTATCGTGGTTGGGTTGAAGCCATTATCATGCGCTTTACCGACGTCATCATTATCATTCCGCTTCTGCTCATCAGCGCAGTGCTCGGTAAAATTGCAGGAACCCACTTCAATGGACGAACCGCAATCATCGCTTTAGGTGTGGTTGTCGGCTTCTTCTTCTGGAGTTCTCTTGCCCGTCTTGTCCGTGCAGAGTTTCTGTCCTTGCGAGAACGTGAGTTCGTGGATGCTGCACGTCTAGCAGGTGCTTCTGATACTCGTATTATCTTCAAACACATCCTGCCTAACACTGTCGGCGTTATTACCGTAAACATCTCCTTGCTGATGTCCTCAGCAATTCTGACCGAAACCGCTTTGAGCTTCTTGGGCTTCGGCGTTAAAGCACCTGACTGGTCCCTAGGTAGCCTTATCTCCGAGAACCAAACTGCTTTTGCAACCCGCCCATGGCTCTTCTGGTTCCCCGGCTTGTTTATTCTCGCAATTTCTTTGTGCATCAACTTCATTGGCGACGGCCTACGCGATGCCTTTGACCCGCGTCAAAAGAAATTCAATCCACGCAAAGCTAAAGAGCGTGTAGCGCACTCAGCTGAAAACGGTTTGGGTATCGCTGGAGAATCCTTGCAAATGCAATCAGGCGGATTCCAAGGTTCTGGTCCTCTCTCAGACGACGAGACCCGTGAACACGACCAAGAAGTTATCCGTAAAGAAACACGAGATAACTAGACGCCTCGTGGTTAGCTCAGATAAAAACACCTGAGCTAACCACCAACGGCGTGAGAATTGATAATTACAGAGTGAACAGCTGAATAAGCGTGAGACCCCCAAGAACACACATGATGATGATTCCGCGGGTATCACGAACGCTAGAAGCTACAGGTTCTACCTGTTCGAGCGCACCATCTTCGACAAGCTCTTGCCAATACCCACGAATCATACGTGCAGTAGCGCCAGAGAGAGTCGAAGGTAAGTCACTAGGACGAATCGCCCCGTCTTGTTGGGGAGTAATGGCGGGCAATCCTTGTGACTCCGAACGATGAGCTTTGAAAGAATGAGCCATTCCAGAACCACTTACGGCAAAGGAAGAGTAACTTTTTTCAGCGGTGACGAGAGTCAACGCATAGCGTGTAGAAACATCGATAAGGCAAGAGTAGTTAACGCGGTGAGTCACAAAGGGATTAACTACCACAACATCTTCCACATCGATAACCACTTTGGGGTAGTACATCACATACCAGGTAGCATAGACAGCAAAGAACAGAGGCAGGATAGAACGAACTAAAAGGTCTGTTCGTCCAGTCATTGTCCAAGCAGCTAAGATGCTCAACGCACCAAAAATAGCAATAGCTAGATAAACGTACGACATCTTAGAACGAATAACTACCGGTGGTTGGTGCAAATATTGTGAAGCCATACAGGCTATCTTCTCATTCTTATTCAGCTTTCGTTCTGATCTTTTTGATCTGCCGCTTTAGAACACCATAAATTTTTTTTACAGTTGGGATAGTACCAATGACTACACAGCCAGCTACAACACGTCAAGGCAGTGAGCCTGTCCTCGTCGTCCGAGACCTCTCCGTAGACTTCGGTGTCGATAAACAATGGGTTCCTGCTGCCATGAACCTCAACTATGAGGTTCACCCCGGAGAAGTCCTCGCCATCGTTGGTGAATCCGGCTCCGGTAAATCTGTTTCCTCAATGGGCATGATTGGGCTGCTCCCAAAAAATGCCAAAGTCACCGGTTCCGTTAAACTCAATGGTCGTGAACTCATTGGGCTGAGCAACGGTGAACTACTAAGCGTTCGCGGTAACGACATCGCCGTCATCTTCCAAGAACCGATGACAGCGATGAACCCCGTCATGACCGTCGGCGACCAAATCGTCGAAACTCTACGTCTTCACAAGGACATCTCTCCTGCTGAAGCAAAAGCTGAAGCACTCAAAATGCTTGAAATGGTAGAAATGCCAGACCCCGTCAAAGCATTTAACTCCTATCCTCACCAGATGTCTGGTGGTCAGCGTCAACGTGCCATGATTGCGCAATCGCTCTCGACCGACCCTAAACTTCTGATTGCAGATGAGCCGACAACTGCTCTTGACGTAACAGTCCAAGCAGAAATTCTTCAGCTCATGCGCAACCTGCAGAAAAAACTTCACTCAGCAATTATCTTGATTACTCACGATATGGGTGTTGTTGCAGACCTCGCTGACCGTGTTGCTGTGATGCGTCGTGGTGTCATCGTTGAGTCAGGCGAAATCCATGAGGTGTTCAATAACCCTCAACATGAATACACTCAGGCACTTTTAGATGCTGTGCTACACCTTGGCGGTAACGAAATCGACGTCAATGAAGCTATCGACGACGCCGCCGAACAGATTCGCCCAGCAACAGAGGTACTCGAAAAAGTCGCTCCTCAACCTACCGGTGAAGTCATCCTCAGCCTTGAGAACGTCTCTTTGGAATACCCAAAGCAAGGACGCGTTGGACCGTTCCGTGCGGTTTCTAACGCAAATCTTACCGTTCATGCTGGAGAAGTCGTCGGTCTTGTTGGTGAATCAGGCTCCGGCAAATCTACGATTGGTCGTGCAACCGTCGGATTCTTGGACGTTGCAGAAGGAAAACTTACCGTCAACGGTGAAGATATCACCAAACCAACCCGTGCTCAGCTTGCTAAGGTCCGTCGCGAAGTTGGTATGGTCTTCCAAGACCCTTCATCTTCTTTGAACCCACGTTTGCCCATTGGCGAATCCATCGGTGAACCCATGCAACTGGCAGGTGTTGCTAAAGGCGCTGAATTACAAAAACGTATTGAAGCGCTCCTCGACCGTGTTGAGTTGCCTCGTTCATACCGTAACCGTTACCCACACGAACTTTCTGGAGGTCAGAAACAGCGTGTTGGTATCGCGCGTGCACTCTCCTTAAAACCCAAACTGCTCATTGCAGATGAGCCGACTTCTGCTCTTGACGTTTCAGTTCAGGCACGCGTACTGGAGCTCTTCCAAGAACTTCAAGCAGAAATGGGCTTCGCCTGCCTATTCGTCACTCACGACCTTGCTGTCATTGACGCTCTTGCAGACCGTATTTGCGTTATGCGTCGTGGCGAAATCGTAGAGCAAGGTTCTCGTGAGCAGATTCTTCGTCACCCACGTGAAGCATACACTCAGCGTCTGCTGGCTGCTGTTCCTCTACCAGACCCTGACGCTCAAGCTCAACGTCGAGAGCTTCGTCAGCGTCTCTTAGAAGAAACTGGCGATACTATCTAACATTGCAGTGACACAAACGGGGGTGTGTATCTTTGATACGGTGCGCACCCCCGATTGCGTATTCTTTGAGCCATTACACACAATAGAGACTTAGGATAGTGTCTATGGTTGTGCGTAGTACAGAAAAAATCCTTATCGTTATCGGCTCCGGGTCACGTCATTCTGCTTCAGCGATGCTCGCAGAAAAAATACGTCAAGGCCTCACCACAGAACGCGAGCATCATGCTCGCTCACGAGAGTTTCATGAACTATACCTAGGCCAATATGCCATGGACATGGCAGACTTCATCTCAGATGGATTCCCCTCAGATGACCTAGCAGAAGCGCTTGAAAGAGTCCGCTCAGCCTCGGCTATTATCGCTATTACACCAGTCTTTAACGCCAGCTATTCCGGTCTTTTCAAAATGTTCTGGGATATGACCGAACTCGGTGACATTGCTCGAACCCCAACCATCGTTGCTGCGGTGGGAGGAAGCTGGAAACACTCACTCATGGTTGAGTACAGCCTCATACCGCTATTCAGATACCTTCAAGCTGACCTTGTACCTACCGGAATATACACAACGAACACTTCGCTTAACCCCTCAGCGGAAGACTCTCACCGCACAAATAGCCGTATTGAACGAGCCACCGCAGAACTCTCTGAAAAACTACGGTCATTGAACTCAACCTCCACCTCATAGAACACAAATAGCACTAAGTTTTAGCTATAGAATCATAGTCACTGCCTTCGCCACACTCTGTGCAGAGGCCACCAACAACGACCTATCTCAAGGAGATGAACAAACCTTATGACCATCAATAAAATCGACAGGATTACTGTTCTTGCCACCGGAGGAACCATTGACAAGGTGTATTCCCTCCAAGGCGAACTAGAGATCGGGGACCCTTCCGTCCCACAACTATTAGCGCCGGTACTGACCGACATCGAATTCACTCTTGAATCCGTACTCCGTCTTGACTCACTCGACATGGAAGACTCACATCGTGCAGTACTTGTGAACGCCCTTGAAAAAGTCAAGGACGACCATATCATCATTACTCATGGCACCGACACCATGCCAGAGACCGCACGATACATCCACCAATATGCGCAAAGAGAGAACAAAGTCATTGTCCTATGCGGTGCCATGCAACCAGCTTCTATGCGCAGCTCTGATGCAGGCTTTAACTTCGGTATGGCAGTGGGCGCAATGAATCTACTGAGCCCCGGAGTCTACATCTGCATGAGTGGAAAAGTCTTCTCCGCAGAAGAAGTACGCAAAGACCGCTCACGCGGAATCTTTGTTTCTGAATAGTAGACGTTAGGTATCTAAAAACTCATCAGTGCACACTGATACCAGCTGAGATAGTATGAGATAGACACAACAAATCTCTGTGAAGGGTAAGACAACGATGACAGACAATAACGGTTACACCCCTCGCACTGAGGGGAACTACCAAACACATCAATACACACCACAAACCTCCCAACCCTATGCTGGGCAACAACCCATCCCATACTCTCAATACATGGGGTATACCGGTGGGCAAGAACGAACAAAACCCGTAACTCCACAAACCATCAAAATTGCGGCATCCGCTATTTACGTTCTGGTGGGGTTCTATCTCATCTCCAATATCTACACTCTCTTCTTCACCTCAGCAGATACCGAAATTGGTGATGAAACGCTAGAGTTTGCTGCCAAACTTGTCGGAGTCGTCTTTAGCCTCGCAATTCTAGGTTTCTATATTCTTCTTGCTATTCTCATCGCTAAAGGCACTAGTTGGGCACGAATCGTCATGACGGTGATCTCTGGTCTTAGCATTTTTACGTCTCTGGTTGGACTATTCTTCTTAAGCATATTGCAACCGTTCCTATCAGAATTTCCCGACACAACAAGCGCCGGACCTTTCGACACCGTCATTCAGGTCTTAGTATTTATTACTTCTATCGTCATTATCGTTGCATTATGGATGCCTAAATCTCATGCTTTCTTTACAGAAACAGCCATCTATAAACGGCAGCAAATGTTTGCTAGATAGCTTCTACGATAGGACAGACATGGGTCAGACATGTCTGTCCTCTCTTTTGTCTTATAGGGTAACCTAAAGAGTAGCTAAAAATGTGGGCTCCCCAACTTATGCCTACAGACAGCGCAACACACATGAACATACTCCTTATCACGCACCACTATGAGCCAGAACTTGGCGCACCTCAGCGTCGCTGGTCTGCCCTTATCCAACGCTGGATGCAAGACGGTCACAGCGTCACTGTGTGTTGCCCACCTCCGCATTATCCCGATAAAACAAGTACTCAAAACCTACGCAAAAACAGTAGCCAGATATTTCGCCGTACCAGCGGAAGACACGGTGAAACCCTGATTCGCATGCCGTATCTTCTACACGGATACCACTCAATACCACGAACCCTAGACCAAATGATTACCGCCGCAGGAACGGTAGGTTATTGTGCCGTGCAACGAGTACAACACGTACTGCGTAGGTGGCGAAACTCAGAAAACAGTAGAGAGCACTCCTTTGACGTTGTTATTTCGACCGTTCCTGGTATCCCGAGTCTTTTTGCTGGGGTTGTCGTGTCCAAACTATGGGGTATTGAACATATTGCAGAGATGCGTGATGCTTGGCCAGACATCATTACCGGAGACATTACATCTCAGACCAGAAAACTTCCATGGTACCGTCACTTCATTAAACGCAGTATTCACGCCACCATCACATACTGCCAACGTCAAGCAGGGGCTGTTGTCGTCACTACTGAACATTTTAGTGACGTGCTTAAAGAACGTGGAATACACCCAGTATTTGTTGTTCCGAACGGGGCAGAACCTCAAGAATTTGAGCAGGCTCAACCTCTCCAACTAACAGAACGGCACCGTCATGAACTCCGTCTTCAATACCTTGGTACCGTGGGACGTAGTCAAGGTCTGAGAGTCGTCCTTGACGCTCTCAAAATACTCGAACACAAAAGACCAGGGCAACGTTTTATCTTACGTATCATCGGAGAAGGCGCTGAAATCCCAGTCCTCAAACAACTTGCCCAAAAAGAAAACCTTGAGGTTCATTTTCTCCCCCCTGTACCTAGAAAAGACCTAGGGGAAGCATACGCATGGGCAGACGTGCACCTCGTATCACTTCGCAAAACAAAACCGTTTGCATGGACAGTGCCCTCAAAAATCTTTGAGCTACTAGCAACTCGACGACGAATTATCGCCCTTGTTGACGGTAGTGCCGCAAAACTCCTCGAACAAAGCGGTGTTGCCACCGTGATACCACCACAAAACTCCTCAGCTTTAGCAGACGCTCTCGCCGACCTCAACGCATATCCAGAAGACCTTATCGTCGGCGAATCTGGAGTAAAACTCCTCAAAGAACGGTACAGCTACAACACCATGGCAGAGCTCTACCAAAAAGCTTTAGACTTTTGCCAACAACACCGTACCGGCTAAAACACCACCATGAACCAGAACTCGCACAAGAAAATGACCTTACCACCCCTACGAGACGTCGCGCGTAATAGCGTTATCACATGCCAAGTTATCGGTAGACACCTCAACGACGACCCCCTACTACTAGGGATTAACATTGCTCGTTTAGCGCCAGCACAACTTTCTGAACGCATCGGCAAACTCTTAACACAACTACCCGGAGCCGGAACACATGCCCTAGGAGCATACCTCCTCGGAAAAGATTTTCCTGCCGAAGCACAAGAATTGCTCACCACACACGTCACCTCACGATGGCAAAAAACTCAGCAAAGAATTGCCGCAGAAACTGCCATACATTACGGACTCATCCACTGGAAAGACCCAAAAATACCAGCAAAAACCCGTGCCCGCAGCGCATGGGATAACGGTGCAATCGATGAGGCTATTGACCTTGCGCACACTGCAGGAGCACACTCTTACGTTCACCGCCTAGAATCAGAAAAAAACCTGCTAGACCCCAACTATCAGCTTCCACTAAATGGCAGCACACAACACGTGCCACAACGAACAATACCCTCAGCCAACGGGCAAAAAATTAACGCACTACACCTCATCACCAACTCCCTGCCAGCAACACAATCTGGGTACACTCTACGCACTCAACGCCTACTCAACGCCCTCATCCATGCTGGAGTGACTATTCATGCGCTCACCCGCACCGGATACCCCGTCATGGTTGGAACATGGAACGCAACACCAACAGTGCATGTAGAGGAAGTGACCTACCAGCGTACGTTGCCCCTCAAACTGGCAAAAACCCACGCCCAGCGACTAACCCAATGGGCAAACTATGCCCGTCAGATTGTTCAACAAGAAAAAATTAACCTCATTCACACCACCACAAACTACCCCAACGCTATCGTTGCCAAAGCCCTCTCCCAAGAACTAAACATTCCGTGGGTCTATGAGGTACGAGGAATGATGGAACAAACGTGGGTCTCCCAAAAGAAAACCCCACAACAGCAAAAAGATGCCGAGCAGAGTCAACGTTTCACAAGCATCCAAGCACGAGAAACACAACTCATGCATGAAGCCCACCATATCGTGACACTCAGCAACGTGATGAAAAACCTCATCGTCGAACGCGGTATTCCCGCTGAAAAAATTACCGTTATCCCTAACGCCGTCCGAGAAGAACTCTTTGAACAAAATCTCAGTTCAACACAAGCACGCAACCTCTTAGGTCTTCCCTCCGAAGGCTTCTGGGTCGGTTCGGTAAGCTCCCTCGTCGACTATGAAGGCTTCGACGTTCTTCTTCGAGCAGTAGCTATTGCACGATCTCAAGGAGAAGATATCCGAGTGCTTCTTGCTGGAAGCGGAGCAGCGCAGCCTTCTCTGCGTTCTCTCGTCCAAGAACTCAATCTTCAAGAACACACCACGTTTCTCGGTAAAATAACACCCGATAAAGCGATGATTGCGCATCAAGGGTTAGACCTCTTCGTTGTTCCTCGAAAAAACACAAGAGTATGCCGTTCTGTCACACCACTCAAACCCATTGAGGCGATGGCGCTCAAACGCCCAGTACTATGTAGCGATATTCCACCGTTAGCAGAGCTTATCAACAACACAGTAACAGCGCAGACAGGTAAACTATTTTTAGTAGAAAATTGCCAATCTTTGGCAGAAGCCATTATTGACCTCAAGAATAATCCGCCCCTAAGAGCAGAATTAGCACGTCAAGGCAGAGAATTCGCACGGACACGAACATGGAAGAGTAACGCTGAACGAATGACAGAGGTATACCACAAAATAGTAGGGGGTTCTCAACATGAGTAAACAAAAACCCCAATACACGCCGAGTTCACCGTTAAATCCATCCGTAGAAGAATACCGACGTTATATCGAGTCTGGAAAACTCTACCGAGTAGGTGTCCGTAAAAGTCCCATCGTCTACCTACGACAAACCTGGGAACGCCGCGCCTACATGTGGAAAGACTCCCGCGCTAAAGTCCGAATGCAGAACCGCCAACACCGTCTCGGCTCTTGGTGGCTAGTGATTAAACCCGTCTTTGACGTCATCTTCTTCTGGGTTCTTTTTGGTCTTATCCTCAACACCTCACGCGGTATGCACAACTACAACGCATACATCATCATTGGGGTACTGATGTTCCAATACTTCTCACGAGCACTCGTGACTAGCTCCACCGTTATGTCACAAAACCGCTCAATGATGAGGGCATTCTCTTTCCCTAGACTGACTGTGCCTATCTCCTTAGCGCTTCGTGAAGCGCTCTCAAGCATACCCGTTATCATCGTCATGATTATCGGTATCGTGCTCATCCCACCACACGTCATCCCCTCATGGACATGGTTACTCTTTATCCCCGCATTCTTACTCAACGTTCTCTTCAACCTTGGTTTGGGGCTCATCATTGCTCGTATCGCTTACGTCATCCCCGATATATCTCAAGTAATTAACGTCCTGACACGTTTCTTATTGTATGGTTCAGCAGTAATCTTCCCCATCGAACGGTTCATTCACCACCCCGTCATAACCCACATTATCCAATCAAACCCCATCTATATTTTCTTAGACTTATACCGCCATATCCTCATGGATCATTCTCTCGGAACCCTATATCACTGGGGATCTCTTGGCGCATGGAGCATCGGATTACTGCTCATCGGTTTCTTCACATTCTGGCATGCAGAGGAGGTGTACGGTCGTGAACTCAACAACTGATTTAAGTGAACTCGTCTTCGGCACAAAAACACCGAACGTACTTGTAAACAACGTTTCTCTAGACTACGTTGTCTCATCAGGTAGAAGCCGTATCACTCAATCTGCCCCTAAAAAGATTGTGCACGCACTGCAACCACTTTCCTTCGTCGCCCATGAAGGAGAGTTCATCGGTATCGTAGGGCGTAACGGTTCTGGAAAAAGCTCCCTCCTACGCCTCATCGCCGGACTAGAAACACCCACCAGCGGCGAAGTATACGCATCTTCTCCGCCCTCCCTCATCGGTGTTCACGGTGTGCTCAACAACGACCTCTCTGGCGAAGAAAATATTGAGCTAGGCTGTCTTGCGATGGGGCTTACCCCCGCCGAACTACCTGATGCAAAAACCCAAATCATGGAATTAGCAGGTATCGGAGAAGCTATTAACCGTCCGATGCGAACCTACTCTTCAGGTATGGCAGCCCGTCTCCGCTTCGCCATCATGTTAGCGAATCGTCCGCGCATCACTCTCATCGACGAGGCCCTCTCAACCGGTGACGCATCTTTTGCAGATCGTTCAGCTCAAGCGATGAAAGAACTCCTAGACCAAGCCGGAACAGTATTTCTTGTAAGTCACGCCGCTCAAACCATCGAAAATATGTGTACTCGCGCAATTTGGCTCGATTTTGGCGAACTCGTCATGGACGGTGACGCCCGAGAAGTAGCCAGAAAGTATCGTTGGTTCGCCCACAACATCGCCCAAGGCGACGAACGTAAAGCAGCCCGACTACTATACGATGCAAAAGAACTAGGACGAGAAGGATACGTCAAGAACTCAGAATAAGAAGAACATTCTTGAGTGACTAAGAGAAGAAAACCATGAAAAAAGTATCTGGCAAATATACCGTGATGGTCGTCTACGGTACCCGCCCCGAAGCAATCAAAGTTGCTCCGGTCATTCACCAGCTCAAAACCTCAGAACGTTTTAATGTTCTCGTAGTTTCTACTGGGCAACATCGCCAAATGCTAGAACAAGTTAACACTGTCCTAGGGCTTGAACCAGACTATAGCTTAGACATCATGCAAGAGAACCAAGGTCTTAACGACACCGCTGTCAAAATCCTGGACCAGATGGGTCAACTCTGCGAAGAAGAACAACCCAACGCCGTACTTGTACAAGGAGACACCGGCACCGCCTTATACTCTGCTTTAGCTGCATTCAACCACCAGATACCAGTCATCCACCTAGAAGCTGGCCTTCGCTCAGGAAATATCACATCACCTTTTCCTGAAGAAGGAAACCGTAAACTTATCAGCCAAATATCTAGCTTGCACTTAGCACCAACTGAGGGCTCTAAAAATAACCTTCTTGCCGAAAACTTTAAACCTAACGATATTCTTGTAACAGGTAACTCGGTTATAGATGCTTTGCTTTCTCAAAAGGAACCGTCAATTGAAGGTTTCTCCCACGAGGTGCAACACCTTCTCAAAGACACCTCACCCATTATTCTCATTACTGCTCACCGTCGAGAAAACCTTGGCGAACCGATGGAACGAATCGGGCAAGCCATCGCCTACTTAGCTCAAAAATATCCCGAGCATCGTTTTGTTTTCCCCGCACATATGAACCCTAAAATTCGGGGGAGCCTGCTACCGATATTTGCCGGTATCAAGAATATTATCGTCTTAGACGCTTTACCGTACCAAGAGTTTACGGCTTTACTGCGCGCCTCAACACTCGTACTCACAGACTCCGGCGGTCTACAAGAAGAAGCTCCTAGCATCGGTATTCCTGTACTCGTCCTTCGTGAGAATACGGAACGTCCTGAAGCCATTACCGCTGGCACCGTAAAACTTGTAGGTACACGCACCGACAACATTATTTCTGAAACAATACGACTACTTGACGATAACGACGCCTACCAAAAGATGTCAGTAGCAGTAAACCCCTATGGTGACGGTTACGCAAGTGAACGTATCATTCACGCTTTAGAGAAATTTTTTGGGCTACGTACAGATTGCGAAGAATTCACCATCAACTGAGCCTCACAGCTAGCAGCTATCTCCAAAAGCCTTTAGTGTCAATAACTTCTTTGCCAGCAAGAGCACACGCAGGTACTGAAGAAAAAGCCTGATGATCCACTAATAAAAGCACAATATTTGCGTCTTCTAAAGCATCCTCTAAAGAAGCCAAATGTACTTGAGGATAGTCTCTTAACACAGATGGAAGCTCCGAAATATGCGGTTCCACCACGGCTAAGGAAATACCAGGAAGCTCGTGCGCTAGCTGCTGAGCAATCTTTAACGCAGCAGACTCGCGTAAGTCATCAATGTCAGCTTTAAAAGATAAGCCCAACACTGCAATACGAGCAGAATCTACATTTGCTACAGCTTTGTGTACCTGTTCTATCACCCATTGCGGTTTTCTATCATTAACCTCACGGGCAGTACGAATCAGCGGTGAATTTTTGGGGTCAGAAGAGACAATGAACCATGGGTCTACCGCAATACAATGACCACCGACACCAGGTCCAGGCTGCAAAATATTAACGCGAGGGTGATGGTTTGCTAATTCAATAAGCTTCCACACATCAACACCTAAGGTCTCTGCAATCAGTGATAGCTCATTAGCAAAAGCAATATTGACATCACGGAAAGAGTTCTCGGTGAGCTTAGCTAATTCCGCAGTAACATCGTCAGTCTCTAAAAGCTCTCCCGTACAAAAAGTCCGATACAGTTCACAGGCTTTCTCAACAGCACGCGGAGACTGTCCTCCGATAATACGGTCGTTCGTCACCAGCTCTTCTAAAGCACGCCCCGGCAAAATTCTTTCAGGACAGTGAGCAAAATATATAACAGGCAACCCCTGAGGATTAGGAGCCCCATCTGCGCACAAATCTGGGCGTAACGACAGAATATATTGCGCCAACTTCTGAGTTGTTTGAGGTGGGGACGTAGACTCTAAAATGATGAGTTCTCCACCGCGCAATAACGGGGCAATTTTTTCACTAGCACTAAAAATATACGAAAGATCGCCTTCCTTCGTCTCAGTACAAGGCGTTGGTACCGCAAGCACAAAAGTATCGCTATGACGAGGCTCCGTACTGGCACGGAAACAACCAGAATCTAGTGCTTGGCGAAGTTGTTCCTTCAACCCTGGTTCAACGATGGTGAGCTCTCCACGATTAATAGCATCAACTGCTCGTGTATTAATATCGAAACCATGTACGTCTAACCCATGGTTTGCCATAATCACCGCGGTAGGCAGACCAATATAGCCTAAGCCAACGAAGGTGACTGAACGGTTAGACATGAGAGCTCCTTATTGTCTGTTTATGAACAGAGAAGAGGGTACCATTGGGTGAGGATAATGTGGTGTTCTCTCTGAACTACCTAATTTTCTTAAAATACTATCGAAATGACAGATGAACCAAGTGCTAGAAAACGTATATAGCGCTACTTTAAATATATAGCCTTATACGGTTACCGTAATGAGGATGCAAAATGCTAGATCTGGAGGATGAGTCAGCGTTGGGAGAACAGAAGCTTCAGGCAATTCTGGGGGAAACTTTAGAACGTCTTGAGAGTTCTTGGGAAGTAGAGAAGATGGGTGGCGGACAACGTCCTACTCCGTATTCTTTGCATACGGCAATTGACCAAGCAAATTCTATTGATATTACTCCTGATGAGGTAATGATTCGCCAGTGTTTGCGTCTTATTGGGGGGCGTCGTTGGGGATATGCACGTGTTGAGCGCGATAAATTGCGCCTTTATCTTGAATCTCATGATGCAGATACAACAATTGTAGATGTATTGCAGGTTCTTAGTGACGTTGTCGAAGGACAGGCGGATCGTGCTGCGCTTGCTCTGAATAAGCTTTTGCCTGACGATAACCAAGGTACTGATATTCCTGATTTATATTTGCTGTATTCTATGGTGAATTTAGTAAGTGATAAGGTGAAGAAGTGGGAACCTCAAATGCAGGAGTACAGTAGCGGTTCTTGGTACCGTTCGCATATTGCTAGACTTTTAGCTTCTGTTCACTTTGAAAAGCACGATAAAAATAACATCCTGACGGAGATAGGACAGGTTGCAGATAATATTATTCGCGAGCCTGGAGTGAAACGTTTTGTGGCTATCTGGTTGCGTTCTTTGCAAGGGCATTGCTTGGTTCATAGTGGTGAATATGAGTGGGCTACTCGAGTACTGGAGTATGCTCTTGATCGAGCCGAAAAAATTATGCCTTGGAATGAACCATTAGCGCAGCATATTAGAGAGAACTTAAACACAGCCCGCTTAGGCAAAGAACATATATCTTATCGATAAATCTTGTGTTCTTGTCTCGAAAAAATGTTAACAGAAAGATGAATGAGTTGAACTCGGCGCCCTCGCCCTATTCCGTCCTTGAAGATTCTCGAATCCTGTCAGAGCGTCCGCTCTTCTCCGTTATTGTTGCGGTTTATGCTGTAGAAAAATATATTACAAGTACTCTCAAAAGCTTCGCACGACAAGATATCGATGAGTCTAAGGTTGAATACATCATTGTTGATGATGGTTCCCCTGATAACGCTGCACAAGCTGCAGTGAAGTTTGCTCATAAGCACCGTAATGTACTGGTTGTGCAGAAACCTAATGGTGGTGTTGGGCAGACCCGACAGCTTGGATTGCATCTTGCACGTGGTGAATGGGTTACTGCAGTCGATCCTGATGACCTGCTCAAATCAAACTATTTTTCTGAGGCACAGCGTTTTCTTGACGCTGATACAGATAAGAAAATTGCAATTCTAAGTTCTCGTGTACTTATTACCGATGGAACGACCGGGCGTTTTAAAGATTCTCACCCCTTAGGGGCAAAATTTAGACGAGGTAATCGTGTTGTTTCTATGCTTGAAGAGCCTAGTGCAATTCAGATGGGTGCAACAGTGTTTATGCAGGTTGATGTTCTTCGTAAACACAAGTTAACCTTTGACTCTAGGATTTGTCCTACTTTTGAAGATGGAAATCTTGTATGTCGTTATCTCGCTCATTTTGAGAATCCACTGGTTGGGCTACTCTCAACTTCACATTATTATTACCGTAAACGTTCAGACTCTTCTTCTCTTGTTCAATCTAGTTGGCTAAAACCCGAACGTTATACGGTTGTTCCGCGCTTGGGATATTTACCAGCTTTACGTTATGCTCAAGAACGTTTGGGATATACCCCTGACTGGTTAGCTAACATCATTCTTTATGATCTGATGTGGTATTTCAAAGAAGATGAAAAAATGGGTAGTGTGGTCGCCGCGATTAGTAGCGAACTCAAAAAAGAATTTATGGAACAAGCCCATGAGATTTTCACCTATATCAGTGTTGAGCAAGTCCTTCGTATGCCGCTTAATAAGCCTTCTTGGCGTTTACGTGAATCTATTATTCGTGGTTTTAACTTGGATAAGGCTCCGGCTCGTATTTTCAAATGGAGTACTCGTGAAGATGGAACTCGTAATTTCTCCATGCTGGTGGCACCTGGTAAGCATGATATCGTCATTTATTCTGGTGGTGAACCTATAGAAGTTATTCCGGAGGGTGTTACTAACCGCCTCTATTTTGATGAGGTTCTTGCTGTAGAATACACTTTGAATCTTCCTGATGTGCCAACAGCCTTTTTCGTTGATGGTATTCCCTGTGGACCTGCGAAGAGCCTTCCTGCACGAGAGAAAAAAGGTTCTCAAGAATACGCCGATAATATCACTACTATTATCCGTGCAGGACAACATGTAGATGGAAAACTTGCTAAGATTCTTGAACGTTTACGAGTAATAGCAGGTATTCAAAACCGTTCTGTTCTGGCAATAGCGGGGATCAAAGGGTGGGAATATCTGCAACGTCTATGGAGCCGTAACGATATTTCTTCTGACGAGAGTATACGTCAGCAGGTTAGCACGTTTACTAGTAGTGGTAAGAGCCAAAAATATGAACAAGCATGGCTTATTCTTGACCACGCTGACCGTGCAGACGATAACGGCGAACATCTGTATCGTTATATTCTTCAGCACCGAAGCGATATCAACGCTTATTTCTTGTTAGAACGAGACTCAAAAGACTGGGAACGTTTAGAGGCAGAGGGCTTTAAGCTTCTTGAATATGGCTCTATTGAAGCGATGGCTGCGGCTCAGAATGCGGAGGTTGTGGCTTCGTCTGATGCTGTTGAAGAATGTATTTACCCTGCTCCTCGTCGTATTTTTGGAAATCCTGACTATAAATTTGTCTTCTTGCAGCATGGCATCACTAAGGATGATATTTCACGCTGGCTTAACGGTAAGAAGATTGATCTTGTTGTTGCAGCTACAGAAGCAGAATACCGGGCTTTTACATGGATTGAATCACCGTATGAATACAAATCTTCTCAGGTATGTTTAGCTGGTTTTCCTCGCTACGATAATCTTTACCACTTGGTATGTTCTCGTACTATTAAGAATGAGTCGGTTAAGAATATTCTGATTATGCCTACTTGGCGCCAAGATCTTAAAACTGAGCTTTCAGAATGTACTAGTACTGCTGAAGAAGTGGCTGTTATTCAAGATTCTTCATTTTATAAGAATTGGTGGGCAGTACTTAATAACGCTACGATTCAACAAGGTATTGCTGACGGGAAAATACGGGTTCAGATGATGACTCACCCGAGTTTTGGGAATATTCTTGAACATCTTCCGCAGCCTCATGGAATAGAATTCTTGTCTCCTTCAAAAGTTGCTTTCCAACCGCTGATGAATGAGGCCGACCTCTTTTTAACAGATTATTCTTCTTTGGCTTTTGACTGTGCGTTCATGGGTACGCCTGTTGCCTACTTCCAATTTGATCGTGACCGTGTTCTTTCTGGCGCTCATACCTATCGAAAAGGGTATTTTGATTATTTTGAGCAAGGTCTTGGCCCCGTACTATTGGAAGAAGAAGATGCCGCACAATGGGTTATGCAATCGGTTGAAGGCGGTTGTGTTATGGACGATGAATACGCTCAGCGTCGTTTACAAACATTTAAGTACCTTGACGGTAACAATTCTGAGCGAGTTGTCCAAGCTATCGAAAAATTAGTTTCTGGGACAGTGTTCAATAATGTAGCTGACGAACAGATACGAGCGGAGATTAAGCTATGAAACTCACCTCAGGCGAGCACCTTTTTCAAGGGCAAAAACATTCTCTAAAGTATATGTTTCGTCAAGGATCTTCAGACCGAAAGCATCTCCTTGTAATTTTTTCTGGGTTCCGAGCTAAAGGAACATTGGATTTTTCGGGTGCTGCTCTATCCTCGATACGTCATAACGTTTTATGGATTTATGATGAATTTGGTGAAGACCATCAGAATTCTTATTACCTGATGGAACATGGTACTTTTTCTATTCGTGATACGGTAGACGAATTTCTTAACTCTGTTAGGGAAGAACTTGACCTGTCGTGGGAAAACATTGCTTATACAGGGTTCTCTAAAGGTGGTACTGCTGCCCTTTACTTTGGGTTACGTCATCAAGTGGGTGCTGTAATATCTACTGTTCCGCAATTTTTCATTGGCCGCTACGTTCGTAAAAACTGGCCTGCGGTATTCGAGTATATGAAAAAGCCTTCTGCGAAGCCTCAAACGGCTCAAAAGACTATAGATGCGGTGATGTCAGACCTTCTGAAAAAAGCGGTAGAGGTAAAGACTCATCTATATGTCATGACGTCTCCTAATGACTACCAGTATGAAGAAGAAATCAAACCGTATTTAAGTAGCTTAGAACGGTTTGAGAATTTTAATCTTCTTGTCTCGGAATCTCCTCTGATTACACAGCATAATGAAGTTACTGCCTATAACGTTCCAGTTCTTCTGGCCTTATTCCAGCTAGTTGCTGATGGAATATTCCCAACGATTGGTAACTGCCATACTCGTACCTCTGCCTCTGCAACTTTGGCTGCTCGCCAACGCCAACGCCGAGAGGGCGTTGCTATTGCAGAAAAGGTGACCACGACTGCGGATAAACGCCTTGAGCTATCACTTGTGACGTTGATTCGTGGTGTAGCTCAACCTGACTATACGTCGATGAATAGAAAACTTATTGTTCGTTCATCCACAGGTGATTTCACTATGCCTTTGGGAAAACGACTTGACCCTTCTATCTCACGAAGATATGTTCAGGATACGTTTGTTGATTATAGTGCGGCGAGTTCATCAACTGTCCAAGGTGCAGGTATCTCGCTCTCCGCATTTCCTTTAGGTAGGAGCACCCTTCACGTCTCAATGATGGGAAAGAGCGCCTCTTCACCGGTTGAAGCACCTGTAACAACGCGTAACCCATTTTTCTCTCATGTGGTGGATGGGGACCAACTCTTGTTATGGTCCTCTGACAGTACACAAACAACTGTGTCAAAGATTTATATCAGCAAGATGGTGCATGATCAGTACAGTTTTCTGAAAATGGATCATTGTTCTATTTCTGCTCAGAAGAAACTCCACTTACGTGGTTGGTTTGCACCTCTTGGAACCACAATTTCACAGTGGGGGGATGCACATTATTATGCGCATTTGGAGGGAGCTAATGGTCATTATTCTTTCCCTCTAGGCATTCTTGATAAGGGCGCTCTTTGCGAAGATTTGGGAATTCCTCAGTCTATGAGTAAAGCTTATCTCTGCGATATCCGGGCTGAAGGTATAGACCTTTCTGGCTTAGTAGCTGGTGACTATCAAGTTTCCGTGGTGTGTGTCAATAAAGATGTTTCCGTACGTAGTACTGTTATCGCTTCTGTGGTTGTCGACGTTGATGCGTCTAAAGATAAACCTAAAGTTGTAGTACTGGGCTCTTGTATTGTGCGTGACGTTTTCAACTCAGTATTTATTCAAGATTGGAGAAATAGGAATTCTCTTCTTGGTGCTGCTCATCAAAGTGCTTTGACGAGTCTAGCGAGTGAGCCTTATCAAGGTAAAGAGTTAACTCTTGCGGACTTAGACGAACACTCTAAAAAATGTGTAGTAGAGGATCTCTCAAAAAAGGTCATTCGTGATCTTGGTAAAGAGGCACCTGAATATGTCATTATGGATCTTTTCTCTGACGCACGTTTTGGCGTAAAAGATCTTGGTGGAACATATATTACTGATAATGATTGGAAAATTAACACGAGCCAAGAAGGGCGGGAGACGTTTGGCAACTATCCTTCCATAAAGATTCTCAAACAAGAAGAAGAGTATCTTGCCCTATTTAAAGAATCGCTAAAAACTTTATGGAAGAAATATAATCCTGGCGGACAAGGTTCTGTTGTTTTCGTACTTGTGAAAGTTCGAGCAACGGATAAAATGCGAAATAAATTTGGTGAAGTCAAACATTTATCTTCTATTGCAACGGATTTGAATAACGCTTTTGAGAAATTAGAGAAAGTATTTTTTGAAACAATTCCCAACGCTGAAGTTATTGATATGACAGAGCATACAGCTTGGGCAAATCTTGATCACCGGTGGTCTAGCTATGTTGTGCATTATGAGCAACACTTCTGTGATGCTCTTGACTATAAGTTACGTGAGCTTATGAGATCTGTTCGACGAGTACGGGTTCTTAATCATTAAGATATCAGCGTTAGTATCATGAAAATAGGGGGGATTATGAAATGACAAAACCTTTTACCTTAAAACTTCAAAAGATGGAGTCTAAAGAGAATAGGTTGCAGTGTCTTATTGCTGTTCACAATTCGCCTAACGAAGAGATTCCACGCGAATTATCTCTTGTATTACGTGCCTTAGATGGAGACTTCAACCAGCATGTTCCATTAGTATTTGATGAAGCTGAACAGGGTTACACCACTGTCCAAAAAGCAGGTTTTTGTGTACCTGATATGTCTAACCGCTATCGGATGAGTGTTATATGGGGGGAACAAGAACATAGCGTCTGCGCTGAGGCTGGTACTATTCTTCGTCTTCGCCAAGGAAAAACTCTTGTTCAGGTTACGGCTCCTTCTCCACCCAATGACCGCTCAGAAAATCTTATTCCTGTTTTGATACAGTCATACCTTGTAGCTGATTTACAGAGTTCTCCGCACTCTATCTTTTCTGTAGATATATTTGCTGTTGAAGAACAGCGTCTATATATCCGAGGACGTTTTGCTCCCCTGGGAACAATCATTAAACATTGGGGACAGGCATCCTACTTGCTGGTTCTTGAAAACGATCAACGCACTATTTGCTTCGGTTTGGGCCTTGACCACCGTCCGGATGAAAATCTCTTACCACTATCCTTATGTAAATCATATTTTTCAGATATTCATCGAAAAGGTATTGATTTAAGCGGTATACCAGAAGGTTTCTATACTGCATCAATTGTTATCATCAACCAAGATGTTGCTCTTTCCTCCGGTATTTTCGGGTCTCTTTGCGTCTCAACAATCTCCGATAATAGGCCTCCTAAAGTATCTATCCTTGGTTCGTGCATCATTCGTGATATCTTCAACTCTCGTTTTGTGCCAGATTGGAAGAGCCGTTCTGAAGTTAGTTCGGAGTCTTTTCAACAGAGTATCGTGAGTATTACTAGCACACCGTATTCGGGGGAGAAACTCGATTTATCGGATCTTGATGGTCTAGCAATCCGGTATACTCGTGCAGATTTAGAAAAGACATATCTTCAAGATTTACAAAATACTAACCCCGATTGGGTACTTATCGATCTTTTTTCTGACGCACGTTTTGGTGTTATTGAGACAGCTCCTGGGGAATATATTACTGATAACACTTGGAAAATAGGGCAGAGTGCTTCGTACCAAAAGCTCGACCAAAAGAGTGTTATTAGTATGAAGAACAATCCTGACAAGTACATAGAACTTTTTAGAGAATCGTTAACAACGCTCAAAAAGATACTTTCGAGCAAAAAGAACCCAGTTAATTTTGCTTATGTAAAAGTCGATGCAGCTTCGTACACTCGTGATAGGTTGGGGCAAGTCGAAGAAAAAATTTCTATTGCAGATGGGCTGAACGAGACCTTTGCAAAACTTGAGAAAGTTTTACTTGAGGTAATTCCTGATATAGAAGTACTAGATTTACGTGGATATACCAAGTGGGGTAATAAAGACCATCCTTGGTCGAGCTATGTTGTTCATTATGAACAAGATTTTTATGATGCTTTAGATGCCAAATTGCGTAAAATTTTTGAATTACCTCGTCAGGTGAAGATTATCAGTGGAGAGGTATCATCTACTTAAGGCGATTTTCTAGAGACTCTAGAAGCTTTCTACAATGGTTCTTCTCGTGCACCTGATGTGTATGAGGAGAGCGTTGATGAGTTTTTATGAGACCTTCCAAAAGATTTGGTATCTGGTATAGGTTCTCAACAAAGGTGAACCCTTCTTTTTGATGTGTTTTGATAAATCCAAGAGGATCAGGCAGAGACTTTTGTCTCACAATAATTCCGTGGACTCCAATGATGTGTCCTTCATCGAGGATAGAAGAACTATCGCTAATAACGACTTGAGCACGTGCTAGATATTGGGGTAACTCTTGACCAAAAATTATGGGGAATGGAAGAGACTCTTCAATCTTTTCCAGTAATGGTTCCATATTTGGATGAACGAAAAATACTGGTTTAAGTTGGCTCGTCGGGTGAAAGAGTTCTTGTGGTACCCACTCATATCCCCAACGAAGTAACCATTGATAGAAGCTTCTAGCATCGTGAGTATTTCGCACATGGGGAATCCACGTAGGAGCTATTAAGAGAATATTTCGATGTGATACTACGGAAGTAAGAGAACGTAGCTTATCGTGTCGAGGCATTCCTACTTCGAGAATTTCTGGGGCAGAAAGGCGATATGACGAACCTGGGCAAATAATTGCTTCAGTCTCTGCTGGATGGCTTGTTACGAGGAGATCAATTCTTCGGGAGTTGAACCAGCGCCACATCTGTTTTTGCGTAATCCCATGTTGTAAAAACACCAAGGGAGCTTCTAGAGGTAGCGAAGGTAGATGTGGAATCAACGAGGAGTCACTGATATCACTAGATAATAAACATTCTGCGTGTTCTATAGCATCTTTAAAAGCGAGGTTGTCTTCGCTTTTAACGAGAGAGAATCCTTCAGCCTGAAGTCTTTCCCAATCAGGACTATGGGTGCTGAGAATAAAAAGGTGTCGTATATCTGGGCGGTGCTGACGAGCATAACGGTAGAAGTCCTCAGCATTATCTCCTGCACGATGGTGTCGATCCATATAAACCCATGTTGTAGGCGTTGTGGAAGAAGTTTGAGTAGCATCTCCTAGGCTCAACGGGTTCTTTTTCTCTCGAGTAGAAGAAACCTTGGCCTTTTTACGGCTATGGCGTAGATGCCATAGCTTTCGACGTAGACGGGCAAAAACTGTCTTAATGCTGAGCCCGTTATTTGTATTTATCTGTGTCCCTTGAGGATGAGAGATATTTAAGAGGTGAGGGACAGGTAACTTTGGGAATCCATGATAAGGGCTAACAGGTATATAACGATGGTTAATGTGAGCCGTCGTTACTGGTACGTCAAACCATACAACTCGTTCCTTGACGAATTCTACATCGTAGAGAGTATGGCTCACCCACGTTTCAGAGAAAGGGAAAATACGTTTTTTATGGGCGGTATAAAACTCTTCGTAGAGGTCTTCATCCTGGAAGAAGTAGGTGTATTTATACCCTTTTTGATACCGTCGCGAAGTATAGGAAATAAGATATTGGTTGAGCACCGGCATACTATGATGACGTTGAGTTGCACAGGAGAGAATCATCATCCGTCGGTCGAGACTCAACGGTGTTAAGGCATAATTTTCTATCACTTGTGGGCTAAGAGAACCTGCCACAGTCTTTATGAGAGAGGCGCATTTTTGACGAATCTCAGGTGCTAGATAGAGGGATGGATGAAAGATCTGTCGGTCTGCGTTGATATACCAACTTAATTCATAGATAAGAATATTTTGTAACCAAACTGGTATGTTTGGTGCTGATAAACGAATCCATTGGAGATACAAACGTTCAAAAGGTTCGACATATTTTTGCGGTTGCCGCCAGGCATCAGCTGAGGCGGAAGAACTTATTCCTACGTGGTACAAGTAATGAGCCTCAGCAACGAAGCCGATAGGTCCTTGTGTTGCTAAAAGAAAACGAACCATAAAATCGGCGTCTTCAGACCACTGGGCCCCTTCTAAAAAATAAGTTTTAGAGGTACGGAGTGCAGAGGTAGAAAAGATAGCGGCAGCAACGGATAAGCCCACCATATGAGGTTCTTGTTCAATATCAACGATTCGTGAACCATGCTCAAAACGAAAACGTAAAGGATGGTTGTCAAAGATTTCATGGTCTTGTACACGGAAAGGTCGGGTATGAATCATCCGAGGTGTATAAGAAAGGTTTTCTAGAAAGGTGCTAATAGCTTCAAAATAGTGTGTATCGTATTGATCATCAGCGTCGAGGAATGCTGTCCACGGGGACTGAACAGCTGCTAACCCTAGATTCCGTGCAACGCTAACCCCACGTTCTGCTGGGGTATTACCGTCGCCCGTATATAAGACGCGAATACGGTTGTCTACGGATGCTATTTCTTCTGCTACGCGAGCAGTTTCTAGGCCTGCATCAATTACGATAAAGACATTTTTAACGAAGGACGATTCTAAAACAGAAAAAACTGCTCTGCGCAGAGTTCGATGAGCTTCTGCCGCAGGGATGATAACATCACAAGAAAATTGTTGTTTATTCACCGAGTAGCACCTTACGCCAAAGATGATGGGAATGTACGCAATCAAAACGTGTAGCGTAAGATGATGCTAAATCGCTGTGCTCTTGCCAGTGGTCTGACAAAACAATATGAGAAATGTACGCAACGATATCTTCAGGAGTATCGAAGACCCAACGATTTCCAAAAATTTCAGTGACTCCTGTCCTCTTTAAAAAGAGCGGAATCGCGCCAGATGCCATACCTTCTGCAGCAGCTAGATGAAAAGTTTCTCGTTCGCTCAGGGAGAGAACCCACCCGATCTTTGTAAACCATGATTCAATATTTGCCCCTGAAGATTCAAAAATAACTCGTTCTCGGAGAAGAGGATCTTCCCCGACACGTTTGAATAGTTGACGATACGCGTCTGCTTCATAGGGCGTATTCTGCCAAACCCAATTTTTCTTCCACGGGTATTCGCCACGCAGATGCAGAATAAAACGCGGGTCGTTTTCTAACAGTTGGTGAAGAATCTCTACCGCAAGATGAGGTCGTTTGAGAATAGGCACATAACCGAGTAACCCTAGATGGAACTTCGCGTCAGAAGTTTTCTCTCGCCGGAAAGAATGATAGTTAATACTATTAGCGATAACATCAACTTTTGAAGGATCCCATCCTAAATCTTGGATGATGGACTCACGATAGAACTCGGATACGGTAAGGACTTTCTCCACCTGGGAAATATCGAGTTCGCCAATCCACTCAGACCGGCTTTCAAAACCATGTAGGCGTACTAAAAGACGTTGTGTAGGGAGCTTATGTTGTGAATACCATACAGCGTTGCGCCCAGCCCATTCACAGACAATCGTATCTGCCCAACGCATATTCTCTTGGTCGATGTGACTATGTGGAGGATTCTTTTCGCTGAGCTTCCAATGCTGTTGTCGTACTTCAACCCCCGGAATACGTTTAAGCATGAAAATTGTATCTGAGATGAAACGAAAATCATGGCTACTGACAAGAATCCGATGAATGCTTTGCGATGTGCGAGTTTCTCTAATCAACGAGCGAATAGAATGAACATCATTCGCTAGCCGAACTCTTCCTGATAGACCAGGAACCATATATTCCACTAAAGAACGAGATATCTCATCAGCAACAATGAGAGCATCAGAGGCTGCCGCAACCTGTTCTAATTTTTGAATCGCATTATTATAGACGGAATCAGCCGTTCCCGGAATATCTGGTATTGCCGAAATAAGAGGGATATTGAGGTGAGCTTCTTGTGTTACTTGAAAACAAAGCGTATATCCCACACAAACTATTGCCTGTGGAGAGAACTGAAGTACTTGTCTATGTACTGAAGGGATAGTAGAAGAATAATCTTCGACGTAAGAGACTCTATAGGTTAATTTCTTCTGCTCTAACTGACGTGTAATACTTTCTGACATGGAACGGACAGCATTTTTTGCTGAACTTTTTCCAACAACAATAAGGACATCCATACTATCGCCTTTCTTGCTGTAAATATTCGCACAGATGCGATAACACCGGAGAAAGAGTCGGGCTATAGGGGTCTACAGAGGCAGGAGATTTTAAAGAGTTAGGGACTGCTCTCCTTAAACGAGAAAGAGAACTGGCCAAAGTGAACGAACGTGGCGGACGGATATCTAACATCCCATTATCTATCAAAATAACCGTGACGAAATGAGCGCGTGCAAGGTTACTTAGAAGAGAAATCTCATCAAAAAGGTGTTCTCCCCCAGGGGAGAGCGCATGAGCCCATGCACCAGACTCAAAGGCTTTTGTCTCAATAACTAAAAATTCTGGTTTAATTTCTTCCACAACGTGATAACCCCATCCCGGAGCAATAGGAATCAGCATCTCTTGATGAGCAGAATATTCCTTAAACTCATCAGAGACTATTCCCGCTGCTGGAGCCTGATGCCACCATTGCGGCGCTAAAGAAAAATTTTTACCAAAAAGCATTTCGGATAGCGCTTGAGAATCCTCTTGCACAGTTTGCTCGGTATGCCGGTGGACTAATCGTCCCAAAGCTACATAGGGAATTCCTTGTTCCTCAGGAAGATCATCATGTTCAGAATCTACCGAGAAACCAAAGAAACGCGACAGATTAAAACGTGCCTTATTAGATCCCATACCTTCCTTCTAACGGTGTATTTGGTAAGAATCCGTGGAGATGCAGCTGACGGACAATTTCTTGGTAAACGTCCAACGTATAATGAAACGGCGCAAGGCCCCATTGATGTAAAGGTTCTGCCCGCACTGGAAAATCACTTAAATCTATTATCGAGAACCCTAAAGATTCTAGAAAATCATAGTATCGATCATATAGAACATTAGCTTTATCTGCGTCAAGCCCCATACCAGAGGGAATCTTCTGCCCGCCATCAGTGTAGCTTGCCCAAGGTACCCGAAGAACTACTATTGACGAGAAAAGATGGCTACCGACAAGACGGTTTTTGAAAACTTGAGCAGACCAACTCCACAACGAAAAGTGTTCGTCAGAACCAAATCTAATAAATTTTGCGTCTTGAACAGCATCTTCTAACGGCGTTCCCATCATATCGATACTTCTCGTCACTACCTCTTCTTCAGGAAAACGATACACACCAAAACGCTCATCAAATAAATCCCATAAAATAGTATCGATACCGAGTCTTCTTGCCTGATCGATGCGCCACCATGCTGTTCCTAACCAATCTTCATGAGACATCATGTCTTGGAAAGGTGATTTAAGACGAAAATTTTGTGGTCTATGAGAAATAGCAGAGCGGCTCATCGATATAAGAGACTGCCGTGCGATATAACGGACGATAGTATAGGAATCTGGGGAAAGAAGCTCAAACATATCTCTTGATACACATGAGCCGTAGATTAACACCCGCCATGGTTGATTTCTCAGTGTTCTAAACCCCTTCTTGATATCTGTCCGATAATAGCTACATTAGTAGCAGATTGTTATAAAGTGTAGAACCGTCACTAAGAGAAAACCAATGTCGTCCTCTTCCCACCTTATTGAAGTGATTAATTACGTTAGACGAGCTGCCTGGCATTTACGCACTGGCGGGCGCAAACAGCTTCGAGCTTTCACCACCAGACAACACGTTGTTAAAGGTGCTGACGCTCGACCCCATATTACTCGCTCCTCCCCGCTGAAAACACTCTTTTCAGGGAAGAATCAACACCTAAGACTCGACTTTCCAGAGTTTTCCAGTCCTATAGAACGCACTCCCACATTCAACGAATATCGTGTAGCCGTCATCCTCGATGATTTTTCAGCTGCAGCATGGGGCTATGAATTTAACACCGTTGCGCTAGAGCCCAGCACATGGGAAGAACAACTTAACACGGGAATAGATTTACTTTTTGTCGAATCGGCATGGGCAGGTAATAACGGCGCTTGGCAATACCAACTGACCGGAAAAAATGCTCCCTCAAGAGCGTTAAAAGACATCATCAACTATTGCAAGGCGCATCATATTCCCACCATCTTTTGGAATAAAGAAGACCCCCCACACTTTGAAGATTTTCTTCCTACCGCACGATTATTTGATTATGTATTCACCTCAGATGAACGGAAAATTCCTGAGTATCAAGAAAGGCTAGGTCACCAGAATATTTCTGCCTTAGCTTTTGCTGCTCAAAAAGCTATCCATAACCCTGCCCGACCGCCACACGGGTTCCACGAACGGGATATTGCCTTCGCTGGAATGTATTTTGCTCATAAATATCCAGAACGTCGTGAACAAATGGACATGCTCCTTGGCGCCGCATATGCGGTTAGCCCTACAATGGATCACGGGCTAGAAATTTTTTCACGATTCCTCAACGACGACCCAAACTACCAGTTTCCTGAACCTTTTAGCCAAAAAATAGTTGGATCACTCTCGTACGCAAAAATGTTAACCGCGTATAAGGCGTATAAAGTCTTTCTAAACGTCAACTCTGTTACTGACTCACCGAGCATGTGCGCCCGACGAGTTTTTGAAATTACAGCTTCTGGAACGCCCGTACTAACGACTCATTCAGAGGCTATACCGCGCTTCTTTACCGATGAAGAAGTACCTATCGCGACTACCCAAAAACAAGCAGAATATATGCTCAAAGCACTGGTAAACTCTCCAGAGCTCAATGACCGTACGGTGCACCTTGCACAACGAAAAATCTGGTCTGCACACACCTACACCCACCGTGCTATGCAAGTATTGCAAGCTGCTGGGAAAACACCTCAACAACACCCACACCAACTACCTGAAACAACCGTTATTGTTTCAACGAACAGACCCGGACATATCGACCACGTATTTAAAACTGTTGCTAGCTTTTCATCAGTTCCAGTACAACTTAACCTACTCACTCACGGGTTTGACGTACCAACACCACAGCTTCAAGCTAAAGCACGCGACTACGGAATAGAACTGCAAATACTACGAGCAGACTCAACGCTCTCTCTGGGAGAATGTTTAAACCAACTAGTGCGCAGCGCAGATGGAAAAATTATCACAAAAGTCGATGATGACGACCTCTACGGTGAACACTATCTTCAAGATATGCTTTTTGCTCTTGCTTATTCTGGTGCAGACATCGTCGGTAAACAGGCACACTATATGCATCTTCAGGCGCATAACGCGACGTTGCTACGCAACCCAGAACGCGAGCATAAATACACGAACTTCGTGATGGGGCCAACCATTACAGGCGCTCGCGAAGTATTTCTTGAACACCCATTTCCTGCCGGAAATCGAGGTGAAGATACGGGCTTCTTATCGTATGTGCATCAAGATGGGGGAGTGATTTACTCTTCGGATAGGTTTAACTTCTTGCAAATGCGCAGTGGCGATTCCAGCTCTCATGCGTGGAATGTTGAAGACCGCGAGTTATTGGCACAATCTCCGCTACGTTTTTATGGGAAAGGATTAGAACACCTGATGTTCTAATGTTTTAGCACAGAGCCCGACATGGGATGAGGGGTGCTCACATCAGAAGACGTGAGCACCCCTCATCCTATATTTTTTAGGTAGCTAGTATCTAGCCTTGAGCTACCTCGCCAAAATACTGTGGCATGGTATTTTCCCAACGTTCACGTAGCTTATTGAGGGGAACAACAACCTGCTGAAAATCAAGATTTTCAGAAGCCGCATCAACGACGCCGATACGTGCAAAAGGATAATTTCGTGCCGTGCACATATCTTTGAAACGTACTTCTTCGGAGCGCGGAACAGACACGATAACACGTCCGGTAGATTCCGAGAACAGCATCGTAAACAAATCGACACCGTCTCGTTCAGCAACTTCACTAAGACCAATACGAGCGCCAACATTAAAACGTAGGCAGGCTTCAGCTACAGCAGCAGCAATACCACCGGCAGAGACATCGTGGGCAGCGTCAATCATGCCGTCACGAGACATGTTCACCAGCATGTCACCTAAAAGTTTTTCTTGAGCTAGATTAACTTGAGGAGGCATGCCACCAAGGTGTCCGCAATACCGTGCCCACTCAGAACCATCTAATTCATCACGGGTGGTGCCAAGAAGGTAGATTGCTTGCCCATCATGTTCTTGTTGCCACCCAGAAGGCACACGACGGGTTACATCGTCCATGACGCCCATCATGGCAACGACGGGGGTTGGTTTGATAGCTTGCCCAGAAGTCTGGTTGTAGAGGGAGACGTTTCCTCCGGTCACGGGGACGCCTAGTTCTTGACAACCATCGGCCAGTCCGCGGACTGATTCTACGAACTGCCACATAATATCAGGGTCTTCTGGGGATCCGAAGTTGAGGCAATCTGAAACGGCGACAGGGCGAGCGCCTACAGTGCATACGTTACGATATGCTTCTGCTAGAGCGATTTGTGCGCCGGTATAAGGGTCAAGATAGCTAAATCGTGGAGAAGAATCTGTTGCTAGGGCAACACCTGCACCGGTCTGCTCATCAACACGAATGACACCAGAATCATCAGGTTGCGATAACGCTGTATTACCCTGAACATACCGGTCGTATTGGTTTGTAATCCAACTCTTTGAACACATATTAGGGCTTGCCATGAAGTCAATAATGGCTTCGGCAAGGTTCTCTTGGGTGGGGCGTTGAGCGTCCTCCGTAGAGCCTGTAAAGTGTTGGGACTGTACTTCGTCTTGCCAATCAGGGCGGGCATAGGGGCGTTCGTAGGTAGGCCCATCATGGGCAACAGTTTTAGGGTCTACATCGACAATGATTTCGCCGTCCCATTCAATGATGAGGCGACCAGTATCGGTTACCTCACCTAGAATTGAGTACTCAACGTCCCATTTGTGCATAATCTGCTCAAAACGTTCTAGATTTTCTGGGGTGACGACGGCCATCATGCGTTCTTGAGATTCTGACATGAGAATCTCTCCTGGGGTGAGGGTCGGATCACGTAATAGAACTTTTGTGAGGTCTACGTGCATGCCGCCTTCACCATTGGATGCGAGTTCGCTTGTTGCACAAGAAATACCGGCTGCGCCAAGGTCTTGAATACCTTCAACGACAGAGCCTTTGAAAAGTTCTAGGCAACATTCGATGAGTACTTTCTCGGCGAAAGGGTCTCCTACCTGAACTGCTGGTCGTTTTGAGGGTTTAGTGTCGTCAAAAGATTCTGAGGCGAGTACCGATGCCCCACCAATACCGTCTCCACCGGTGCGTGCGCCGAAGAGAATCACTTGATTGCCTACACCAGAAGCGTTAGCGAGGCGGATATCTTCATGGCGCATAATGCCAACAGCAAGAGCGTTGACTAGGGGGTTTGCTTGGTAACAGGAGTCGAATTCTACTTCTCCACCGATATTAGGTAGCCCCAAAGAGTTACCGTATCCGCCGATACCTGAGACAACACCTGGTAGAACTCGTTGAGTGTCGGGGTGGTCAATAGCGCCGAAACGTAGTGGATCCATGACAGCTACAGGTCGGGCACCCATTGAAATAATGTCACGGACGATACCGCCAATACCGGTTGCTGCGCCTTGATATGGTTCGACGTAGGAAGGATGGTTATGCGACTCAATTTTGAAGGTGACTGCCCAACCATTGCCGATGTTTGTCACACCGGCGTTTTCTCCCATACCAACCATAAGGTCTTGGGTCATTTCTTCGGTGACTTTTTGTCCGAATTGTTTAAGGTGAATCTTTGAGGATTTGTAGGAACAGTGTTCAGACCACATAACAGAATACATGGCTAATTCTGCTGCGGTGGGGCGTCGTCCAAGGAGTGCGACGATGTCGTTGAACTCGTTTTCTTTGAGACCAAGTTCAGCCCACGGCAGTTGTGTATTGGGGGTTGCCGCAGCATTTTCTACGGTGTCTAGGTTGAATTGCTTATCGCTCATGAGTAGGTAGATCCTTGTGGTAAACCATCGAAGAAGACTTCTCCGCGATGGGTAAGAAACTGAACTAAGGGTGTGTAACGAGTGTGCTCAAAACGGAGGAGAAGACCCCTAGCCCGTCAGCGCCACCACGTAGGGTGCGGCTTCCATCACCGGAAGAGGAGGGCCCAAAACCTGGTTCTACAGCGTGTTCGGGGTGTGGCATGAGTCCAACGACGTTACCTCGTTCGTTGCAGATACCAGCGATGTTGTTACGTGAACCGTTGGGGTTTACGTCAACATAGCGGAAGACGATACGTCCTTGGTTTTCTAGTTCTTCAAGAGTTTTAGGGTCTGCAACGTATTGACCATCTTGGTTTTTGAGTGGGACCACTATTTCTTGACCGGCCTCATAATGCCGTGTCCATGGGGTGGTGTTATTTTCGATTCGTAGTGTTTGGTCTCGGCAGATAAACTTTCGATGATCATTTTTAATCATGGACCCTGGTAATAGGTGTGATTCGGTGAGAATCTGGAAGCCGTTGCAGATACCTAGTACGGGTAGTGCCTGTGTGGATTGTGCGGCGTCGATAACTTTTTCCATGACGGCGGCTTTCGCTGCGATGGCGCCAGCGCGCAGGTAGTCTCCATATGAAAAACCGCCGGGAACGATGACTGCGTCAACCTGATGTAGGTTGGCTTCATCGTGCCACAGCGGTACGGGTGTTCCACCGGCGAGTGTTACTGCTCGCATAGCGTCTCTGTCGTCAAGTGTTCCAGGGAATGTGATAACGCCTACGCGAACGTCTTTGAGTTGTTCTTCTGGTGCAGGTGTTGTGAAATCTCCGATGAGGGGTGTTTCGTGTGCGCTAAGAGACTCAACCATGTTTGTTTAGTCCTCCACTACCGAAACGTTGACAACATCTTCGATGACGGGGTTTGAAAGTAGCTCCTGAGCAGCTTGTTGAGCCTGTTGGAGGAGTTCTTCAGTAACTTCGCCGGAGACGGATAGTTCAAAGCGTTTCCCTTGTCGGACATCTGTGAATTGGGTGAGTCCGATACGGGGTAGTTCGTTGGCGATGGCTTTACCTTGAGGGTCAAGGATTTCTGGTTTGAGCATAACATCGACGACAATACGGGCCATTGGGGTGAGCACTCCTTGAGTGTACGTAAATAAATATGTGAGCCGAGTATCATTTTAGCCTATTGATAGGACAATTGACCCTTACCGTGTTAGAAATGCTAAAGCACCCATACCCAAACAGTATTTTTCCTAGTGAAACAGAAAAATCTGGGGTATGAGTGCTTTCGTAATATAAAAATATATTTTAGCGGTGAATTTGCTCGGTGAAATAGTCCAGCATGACTGGTCCTTCGAGCTGCCAGCCCTGATCTGTTCTAATCAGCGAGAAATTATAGTTTTCTTCAGGGTTAGACATGTCGACAAAACGGGCGTTAACATCGTTTGCTTTGCTGGTGATGTTGCTGAGCGTGACTTTGTTATCGCCGTTGAAGTCTACTTCGGTGTTATCTGCAGCTTGGAAGTCGTAGTAGCGGTAGTTGCTGTCGTTGACGCCGTTGCTTACGTCGGCAAGAAGCATAAATAGTGCAAGCTGGTCAGCAGTATTCATTCCGGTGGTGTCTACACGAGATGCGTAGGGGGCAGTGTTCTTAACATCCTCAAGGATGGGGATAAGTTTCTCTTCCGGAGTGTGTTCTAGTAGCTCACGGTAAGGTGTTTTGGCGTTAGCGCGAGACTTGATGTCATTAGATAACGCTGTGGAGACTTTGTCGGAAAGATTTTTCTTAGCTGCTGCAGAGCCGGCAAGACCTTGTGAATACATGTCTTCGATGATGGCGTTAATCGCTTGGAAACCGGCAGCTTCTGCATCTTTTTTAGCCTGTTCGTAAGCTAGTTCTTCAGGGGTTGGCCCTTCAGGTGTTTCTTCTTGAGCAGGTTCTGTTGTCTCAGGCTCGGCTGGTTTTTCTTCAACTACGGTAGGGGTTGGTGTTGGCTTTTCACTAGGTGTGGGGGTCGCCGAAGGTGTTGCTGATGGTGTTGGGGTTGCCGTAGCTGATGGGGTCGCGCTGGGCGTGCTGCTAGGAGTTGAGCTAGAGGACGCAGGGGAAGCCGTGCTATTTTGAGCGCCACAAGCGCTTAGTGCAAGAAGTCCTGTGAGAGCTGCACAGGTAATAAGTTTTTTAGACATAGTTCTCAATCGGTAGAAGTGGTACATGAAGTTAACAGTAGAAATGTGACTACGAAAAGACGCGTTGCACTTCTTAATATTCAGTCTTTCTACATCATACTGGCGCTTGAGGACTCTTGGGACTGTCGTAGCTGTGATTTCCCTGTCGTTTGGATAAGTTCTGAGAAATATATATCGGTGATAACTTTAGCGCGCAGAGCATGTCGAGGAAGAGCTCTCTACATGCATGGATAGACGGTATCGGTCTGCACGGTATGTAGATACAGTATGTTCTATCGGAAACTTTATGCCATCAATGAGCGTATATGAATACCGGTGAAAGATGAGTACCGGTTCTCGGGGTGATATTTCTAAAAGGTGAGCTAAATCTTCTGACGGTTTGCCTGCTTCGACTGTTTGTTGCGCTCCAACTACTGGGGTTCCAGAACTCGAGAAGAGCTCATAGAGAGAAGACGTAAGGTCGCTGTGAACAAATGGTTGGGCAATATCTTCTGGAATCCAACTTTGATCAACAGAGACAGGAAGCCCATTTCCTAAGCGAAGACGTTTAAGGTGGAGCAAGCGTTGTGTTTGCGGGAAGAATTTTTGAAGATTCTCTGGTGGTTCTTCCCAATAGGCGTCAATGACTTTGGTGCCAGGTGTCATCCCTGCGTTGCGTATGTCCTCGTGGAAAGATGCGAGGTGTAGATGTGATTGAACGCGTCCGTGCGAGACAAAAGTGCCTTTACCGTGAACTCTTACTAATAGCCCAGCGTGGACAAGTTCAGAGATAGCACGTCGAATAGTAATTCGAGAGACCCCAAATTTTTGCTCGAGAAAACGCTCTCCGGGGAGGCAATCTCCAGAACGATAGTTGGAGTGTATAAGCTCTTCTAACTGCGCACGGACGCGTTCATGTTTCAACATAAGAGTATTCTCGAAGAATAGTTCTAGGAAGACAACTGTAAAACGACGGTTTCTGTAGAGAGCGTAGAGTTTTCCACTGGAACCAGCGTGCATTGTGTAGGTTTAAGCGCGACAACTGGGCACATCAAAGATTTTGCTTCTTTGAGGGCGCTGGCATCAACCTTCATAAGTTTTTGCCCGCGTGTAACGCTGTCTTTTTCTTGAACAAAGTGTTCAAAGCCTTCACCTGCAAACTCTACGGTGTCAATACCGACGTGAACGAGTAATGCTTCCCCCGTGGAAGCTGCGATGACAAATGCGTGAGGCATGAGTTTGAGAATCGTTCCGTCAAACGGGGCCTTAACCTTGAAGGTTTCGTCGTCTTCAATTGTCGGTTCGATGGCGATGCCTTCGCCAACAATTTTTTGGGAAAATACCTCATCTGGTACGTCTGAGAGGCTTTTGAGTTCGCCAGCGCATGGCGCATAGACGTCGAGGAGCTGTGTCATGGTAAGTCTCCTTCTTCTGGAGGTTTATGTATATGGGGTTTAGAGAAGGTCTTGAATGTCTTCTGCCAAGGTGTCGGCTACTGGTCCTACAACAACCTGAACTGCTGATCCAAGGACGACGACTCCGTGAACTCCCATTGCTTTGAGGGCGTCTTGGTTTACGGCTTCGGCGTCGTCAACTTCTACGCGAAGGCGGGTGATGCAACCTTCAATTTCTTCGACGTTATCTGCTCCGCCGAGTGCTTCTAGAATTTTCTCTGCATCAAACATGATGTTTTCCTAACTGAGGTTGGAGTGGTTATGGGTGATCTAAGAACTTTATCCTCGATATTCTCTTGGCAGGTTCTTCATCATGAACTATAGTATCTTATATCACTGGTTATAAACAGTACCAGAGGTCATACACACATCAATAACTCCCTACCCCCTATCAAGGAGGACCCATGTCGACCCCGGCGACAACGGAACGAAAAAGTCTGAAAGACGGAAAATCCATGAAAGTCTTACAGCGTTTTGGGCGTTCTCTGATGCTTCCCATCGCAGCGCTTCCAGCAGCTGCCCTTCTTCTACGCCTCGGACAAAAAGACCTTCTCGGCGCACTTCCTGGTATGCAAGATGTAGCAAGCGTTATCGGCGCTGCAGGTGGAGCACTCTTCGAAAATTTGCCTCTCCTCTTTGCTATTGGCATTAGCTTCGGGTTTGCGAAAAAAGGTGACGGATCTACCGCGCTAGCAGCAGCTGTCGGATACGTCGTCCTTAACAACGTCTTCACCGCAATGTCTCCTATCATGCTTGGGGCAGCAGCTGAAGGCGCCGAACAAGAAAAAATTAACTACGGTGTTCTTGGCGGTATCGTTATTGGTATCACCGCAGCGCTACTCTGGCAAAAATTCCACCGCACCAAACTCCCCGACTGGCTCGGATTCTTTGGCGGACGTCGACTTGTCCCAATCCTCACCTCTTTCGCCGCCATCGTCCTTGGCGTGCTTATGAGCCTCCTATACCCTGCTTTCGACGCAGTTCTCAAGAGCATCGGTGAAGCCGTTTACGCAAACGCGATTATCGGCTCTGGTATTTACGGATTCCTCAACCGTATGCTCATCCCCGTTGGTCTCCACCACATCCTTAACTCCATCGTCTGGTTCCTCATTGGCGATTACAACGGTGTACAAGGCGACCTTAACCGATTCTTCGCTGGTGACCCCACTGCTGGCGTCTTCATGACAGGATTCTTCCCCATCATGATGTTCGCACTACCAGCAGCAGCACTAGCCATCTGGCAAGAAGCAAAACCATCACAGAAGAAACTCATCGGAGGCGTTATGCTCTCCACCGGTATCACCGCACTACTCACCGGTATTACCGAACCTCTTGAATTCTCCTTCATGTTCGTTGCTTGGCCACTCTACGTTATCCACGCAGTCTTTACCGGAACGGCCATGATGCTGACCAACGCATTAGGTATCCACGCCGGATTCGGATTCTCTGCAGGAGCCATCGACTACCTCCTCAACTTCGGTATTTCGCAAAACTCCATCTGGATTATCCCTATCGGTTTGTGCTACGCCGTTATCTACTACTTCACCTTCCGTTTCGTTATCCGTAAATGGAATCTACGAACCCCCGGTCGTGAAGAAGAAGCAGACGTAAACACTCCTAACGCATAAACGTCAAAACAACTAACGCTCCAAAAAAAAGGGGTGTGCCCAGAACAAAAGTTCTGGGCACACCCCCTTTAACAATCTCCACAACGGTTCATTCCAAGAACCAACAGAGAGACTAATGGCTCAAAGCGTTTTTAAACCACCCCGTGATAGAAATTGGGTGAGTAATCGCTGTACCTACCACCACCGCATGAGCACCTGCATCAAGCGCTTCACGCGCCTGCGCCGGAGTATGAATACGACCCTCAGCAATTAGCGGGACGTCAAAACCTGCTTCTGCAATCGAACGCAATAGCTCAAGATCAGGGCCATCAGTTTTTGCACGCGCATCGGTATAACCAGCAAGAGTAGTACCAATAAAATCAGCACCAGCCTCAACAGCTGCCTGAGCTGCTTCAAAGCTATCGCAATCAGCCATAACTAAGGCATGAGAACGCTCATGAACACCACGAATAGTCTCTGCTAAAGATAACCCATCAGGACGCTCACGAGTTGTTCCATCGAGAGCAACAATATGAGCCCCAGCGTGAGCCACACTCAACGCATGGTTAAGCGTCGGTGTAATAAAAATACCTTCATGTCCGTCTTTCCACAGACCAATCACCGGAACTTCAACAGAATTACGAGTGAACTGAATATCAGCGATACCCTGAACACGTACAGCTGCAGCCCCTCCAAGAACAGCAGAAGCGGCAACTTGAGCTGTCGTTTGAGGCTGACGCATGGGCTCACCAGGATATGCCTGACAAGAAACAACGAGCTGACCTTTAAGAGACTCAACCAGTTCAGAAGCAGTAAACATAAAAACTCCTTATCGAAAAATACGGCGATAACTACGCTAATGAAGAACGATGAATAAGTGAAGCTGCGCCAATGAGAGGAGCATCAGAACCAAGCTCTGCCAAAACGATAGGAGTACTCTTTGCCTGACCTAAAGCAGCTTGAGCATAAGAATCAAGAAGAGCTGTCCACCAGCGGTCGCCCAAATTAACAACACCGCCAGAGACAACAATTAGATGAGGATCAAAAATAGTAGCAAGGTCACCCAAGGCAATTCCAGCAGCCTGACCAGCAAAAACAATGGCTTCTTGAGCTAGTTTATCGCCATTTTGAGCGCGTACAGAAACTTCTTTCGTATCTGGCGCTGGTGCGCCACCTAGCGCAAGATATTTACGGAGAACCGCAGGACCAGCTGCGACAGCTTCAACATGCCCACGACCACCACACGGGCAATCTAACCCAACGGCTAGAGGAGAAGAAAAATGTCCGGTATGACCAGCAAGAGAATGAGCACCGCGCATGAGCTTGCCGTCTTCAATATAGCTTCCACCTACACCAGTACCGAACGCCATCATGAGCGATGAGGGTGCTTGAGCTGCAGCACCAAGCCATGCTTCACCTAAGGCATGGGCATGAACATCATTGACGGCGCAAGTCGGTAAAGAGGTCATTGACTCAACGATGGACGCAAACTGAACGCCCGTCCAGTCTTTAATGACATTGGCAGCGGTAACAACAGTACCGTTCTCATCAATAACACCAGCTGAGCCGATACCGACACCGGCAACATCCCAACCATGAGAACGAGCATAAGAAATGTGTTCCAACACAGCCTCAGCGGTGTGCTTAGCAAGAGGCACACCGCCAAGCTGAGCAAGGGTAGGAATCTCCGCACGATGCAAAACAGCACCGTGCTGATCGACAATTCCGAGGGCGGTTTTTGTGCCACCTAAATCAACCGAAATTGCGACGACGGTGCTGTTTTCCACGATGATTCCTTTACCTTGCAATGTGTGTTGGATTATATTCTGTATCTACAAGCTAGAGCCTAAAGCAAACCAGCTTCACCGAGAATGCCACGGATACGTTCAGCTTCAGTATCGTTGAGAGACTCCATCGGGGTGCTCATACGACGTGAAGAGATAACGCCCATTAACTCTAGAGCAGTTTTGAACGCTCCAAGACCAGCTGCACCACCAGAAACGCTAGGGGTTGTGACATTGACGATGGTGAAGAGCTGAGCTAGACGGTCCTGCTCAGCTTTAGCTTGTGCCCAGTCACCTGCTCGAGCTGCTTCGTAGAGGCGAACATATCCAGCCGGATCAACGTTGCCCAAACCAGGTACCATACCTGCAGCACCAGAGAGCATCGCACCGTCACAGACCACTTCGTGTCCAGTGAAGAGGCTGAAATCTTCAAGATCTGCGGTTTCTAGAGCTAGTAGGCGGAAGGAAATGTCATCGTTAGAAGAATCCTTCACACCAGTAATCACGCCTTCGCGAGCAAGCTTTGCAAGCAGACCAACAGGTAGCTTCTGCTTAGTACGTACAGGAACATCGTAGGCGAAAACAGGAACGTCTACTGCTGCTGCAATCGCACGGAAATGACGCTCTTCTTCATGAAGATCATCAATAGCGTAATACTGGCTTGTGACAACGATAGCGTCGCCACCGATAGCCAAAAGACGCTGAGCTTCGTCGATAACGCGAGCAGTGGTCTGCTCATTGGTACCAATGATGAGGGGGACTCGTCCATCGATAGCTTCAACGCAAGTACGTAAGACAAGTTCACGCTCAGCGTTCGTCATATAAGGAACTTCAGAAGAAGAACCGAGAGCGAAGATACCGCTGACACCACCGGAGATAAGGTGCTCAACAAGACGTGAGATGGAATCGGTGTCGATGTCACCTTCTGCAGTGCGAGCGGTGAGCAAAGGAGGAATGACTCCTGAAAAGGTCATGATAAATAATCCTTAGAAAAATTATTGACTAAATAACGTGTTCTTTTTAGACGTGAAGCAAGGTCGGTGCCGCACCCAAAAGAGTGCGTGTGTAGTCCTGCGAAGGACGGTCAAAGACTTGTTCCGCGCTACCTTCTTCTACGATGCGTCCCTTATTCATAACGCAGATACGGTCAGAGACGTATCGAACGGTCTGAATATCGTGGGAGATGAAAACCATTCCCAGATAAAGTTCACGCTTGAGGTCGCTCAAAAGGTTAAGTACCTGCGCGCGAACAGAAACGTCCAACGCACTGGTAGGTTCATCTGCCACAATCACTTTGGGTTCAAGAGCTAACGCACGAGCGATAGCTACACGCTGGCGCTGACCACCAGAAATTTGAGAGGGCAAAGCTTCAGAAGCTGACACCGGTAGACCGACTAAATGTAGAAGTTCACGTACTCGACGGTCTCGTCCACTTTTATCACCGATGCCGTGCACATCCAGCGGATCTCGGAGAATATCTTGGATTGTCATACGAGGGTTCAACGCGGTAGCTGGATCTTGGAAGACAATCGAGATATCCGAACCGAAATCATGTCGTAGTGCAGCGTTTCGTTTGAGAGCACTCTTCCCCTTGAAGAGAACATCTCCGTCTGTTGGTTTTTGAAGACCCACGATAACTGACGCCAAAGTGGACTTACCGCATCCAGACTCGCCGACGAGACCGATTGTTTCGCCGCGGCGAACTTTCAGAGAAACACCATCGACAGCTTTGACGATATTTGGTTTGAAGATACCACCAGTACGGGAACGGTGGTGAACTTTGACATCTTTGAGCTCGATGATGGTCTCACCTAGACGGGCTACTGCCTTACGCCCAACAGTGTTGAGCAGTTCTGGGTGAGCGTCAGCGTTGTTGCTGTTTTCGTTGCTCATGACTGTGCTCCTTGTTGTGCTTGTGCGTCTTCTGGTAGGTGAGAAGCCCAGAAGTGGTCGTCTTCTCCAGGGACTGGAACGAAGACAAGCTTCTGATGAGGATCTGCATCTTCACGTAATGAACGAGGTGCAAAACGGTCACCAACAGCGAAGTCGCCGGGGGAGGGGACTGTACCAGGAATCTGGTAGAGACGTTCAGAACCGGATTCGATAGAGAGGACCGATCCTAGAAGTCCACGAGTGTACTCGTGCATAGGGTTCTTCAGAAGCTGTACGGTTGCACCAGCTTCCACAATTTGACCTGCATAGAGGACAGAGATACGGTGCGCTACCTGTGCAACAAGTGCGAGGTCGTGGCTCACGAAAATCATCGCGAATCCTAACTGTTCACGGAGCTCATTGAGCAAATCAATGACCTCAGCTTGAACAGTAACGTCCAGAGCAGTCGTTGGCTCATCTGCAATAACGAGTTTGGGTGAACGAGATAGTGCCATGGCGATAAGTACACGCTGACGCTGACCACCAGAAAGCTCGTGTGGGTACGAGTTAAGGGTGCGGATAGGGTCAAGCTTCACTAAGCGTAGAAGCTCCTCAGGGGACTTACGTCCACCACGGCTAGTGAGTTGTTCCATCTGGTCTTTAACCAACATGGAGGGGTTCAACGAGCTAAGAGCGTCTTGATACACCATGGAGATGATAGAACCGCGTAGTTTTTCAAAGACAGATTCAGGTGCTCCAACAAGTTCTTGTCCTTCAAAGACAGCAGAACCAGTAATCTTTGCTTTCTTATCGAGCAGACCGATAATTGCCAAAGAGGTAATGGACTTACCAGAACCAGATTCCCCAACAAGTCCCATGGTCTGTCCTTCGTACACGGTGAAGGACACTTTATCAACGACTGGGGTGTCGCCGAAACGTTCTGGGAAGTAGATGCTGAGGTCTTTGACTTCAAGGATTGCAGGAGCGTTCTTATCTACGACGAAACGGTCGGTACGACGGTTTTCTGCCTCACGAAGTTTGACAAGAACGTTATCTAGTTCATGTTGTGCTTGAAGGTCGCGGTGCTTGCGGATTTCTGCAAGTTTTGCTTCTGCAAGTTTCTCTTCAGCAGTGATGCCGTTAGCGCCAGCTACTGGGTCGGTATCTTCGATAACGACTTTGCGGCGTAGCTTGGGGTTGACCATTGCGTCTGTCATGCCTTCGGAAAGGACGTTCAACGCAAGAACGGTTAAGAGGATGACGATACCTGCAAAGGTTGTAGCCCACCAACCACCAGAGAGGATGAGCGCACGACCGTCAGAGATGACGTTACCCCATGAAGGGTTAGGTGGACGCACACCTGCGGAGAGGAAGGACAAGGATGCTTCGAGGATGATAGCGTCTGCAACCATGACCGTTGCGAATACGAGAACTGGTGCGATGGTGTTGCGGACGATATGTTTTGTCAGAATGTAGGGGCGAGCTGCACCCATCACGCGTTCTGCGCGGACGTAGTCTTCGTCCCAAGCAGCGAGTACCTGTGCGCGGACCACACGAGCTAGCTGTGGAGTGTATACCACTGCGATAGCAATGATGATGGTGGGGATGGAGTTCCCTAGTGATGCCAAGAGCACTGCGGCAAGTGCGATACCGGGGAATGCCATGAAGATGTCCATGATGCGCATAATGGTTTCAGAAGCCCATTTGCCACTGGTTGCTGCGATAGCTCCGAGGATGCCACCGGCAACAAGTGCGACGGCAACGGAACCAAGACCAACCATCAAAGAAGATTGTCCACCGTACATCAGGCGTGAGAAGATGTCGCGGCCTTGACGGTCTGTGCCAAACCAGTATTCAGAACTTGGTGGGTCAATTGGCATTCCCGTTGAGGCTAGCGGATTATGTGGGGCAAGCCAGGGAGCCGCGAAGGAGATGAAGATGATAAATACTAAGAACCCCAGGGCGATTTTAGAACC
This sequence comes from Rothia sp. P7208, assembly GCF_048512915.1. NCBI lineage: Bacteria > Bacillati > Actinomycetota > Actinomycetes > Micrococcales > Micrococcaceae > Rothia > Rothia sp. P7208. Next base: position 46,430 of record NZ_JBLXXW010000005.1, on the reverse strand, counting down.
AAGTGGCAATGCTTTGAAGCGAACGCCAGGGGCGGAGAGTCGTTCGGCGAGTCCTCTGCGCACAGTTACACCGTCCTAATTCGTGGGTTGATGAGTAGGTAAAGGAGGTCAACCACAATGTTGACGAGGACGAAGGTCACCGCGATGGTGAGTACTACGCCTTGTACGAGGTTGACGTCGTTACCTGTGATACCGGTAAAGATGAGGTTGCCCATGCCGTTGAGGGAGAAAATCATTTCGATCACGACAGCACCACCGAGGAGGTAGCCAATACGCAAACCAAGAACGGTTACGGGAGTGATGAGGGCGTTTTTGAGAACGTTCTTTGTGACGACTTCGCGGTAAGGAACACCGTTGCCGATAGCGGTACGAACGTAGTCTTTATCGAGTTCTTCAACCATGGAGGTGCGTACGGTACGGATTAAGGATGCGCATACGGGTACTGCGAGAGCTACTGCTGGCAGTGTCATATAGGATAGCCATGTTCCAAATCCTCCGCCTTCTGGTGGGGTGCCTCCGGATGGGAAAATTCCTAGGTCAAGTGCGAAGTATTGGATGAGCAAGATACCGAGCCAGAAGGAAGGCGTTGCGATAGATGCCATGGAGAGTACGCGGATGATCTGGTCTGGCCAGCGGTCGCGGTAGAGTGCGGCGATGACGCCGAGCACGAGGGAGACGACTGCTGCGATGAGAACGCCGAAGAATGTGAGCTGAATGGTGACAGGAAATGCTGCTGTGATTTGGTCGATGACGGGCTGAGCCGGTGCGGTGGTCATGCCGAGGTCAAAGTGGAGCAGACGCCAGAGGAAGGCGAAGTATTGCACGATGAGAGGCTTATCTAAGCCGTGTTCAACACGATATGCTTCTTTTGCTTCTTGTGAAGCGCCTTCACCGAGGGCGATAGTTGCTGGGTCACCGGGGGTGAATTGCAAGATAACGAAGACGAGGATTGTCACACCCAAGAGCATGATGGGTAGTGCAAGTAGTCTTCTTCCAAGTAGTCGAAGAAAATTAGCCAAGAGAAACTCCCGCATAGAGAATGCGTGTGAAAAAGGTTCGACGGTAGCTCCGGTGGTACGGAAATGAAGCAATCCGTACCAATGTCCGGAAGCCACCGCCGATTATGATGTGAAGGAAAAAGGGAAAAACCTTCACAAACCGCTGTGTGGAATAGCGGAGATTACTTAGTCGTTCCTACACCAAGCATTGAGATGCCGGTTGTTGGAAGCGGCTTGAAATCAACGAGTGTTTCCGAATCCCACGCAGTAGGTAGTTTGCGGTGGAATAGTGGGTACAACGGAACGTTGTCAGAGAGCAAATCGATTGCTTTCTTCCACTCTGTTTTTGGATCTGATGAGGTAGTTGCAGCGTTCATGTATTCCTGAAGCTGCTTGTACTGTTCAGTTCCGGACCAGCGGAAACGGTTGGTGGGCCAAGTGTCGCCACGGTACCACCAGGAGAGGAGCAAGTCTACGTCGTTACCGAAGACGGAGGGGTCGCCGGGTGCGATGAGGACATCGAAGTTTCCGGTGTCTACGTAGTCGGAGTACAACGAGGACGATGGTGTAGGTTCGATAGTGACCTTGATGCCAGCTTCCTTGAGCGATTCTTGGATGAGCTGAACACAGGAAACAACCCAGTCGTGGTCGGTCGAACGCACGGTGAGGGTGAGGTCTTCAACACCAGCGTCTTTGAGGAGCTTCTTTGCCTTGTCCGCGTCGTGGGTGTAGACGGTGGAAGCTTCAACGTAGTCTGGGTGGCTCTTCTGCAAGAAGGAAGTTGCAGGCTCTGCGTTGCCGAGCAATGCAGTCTTGATGACCTTGTCCATGTCGAGTGCGTAGAACAATGCCTGACGTACTTCAACCTTATTGAAAGGCTCTTTCTCGCAGTTGAACATCATGAAGAGCAAGCCGAATGACTGCACGGATTCGACGCTAAGGCCGGAAGTGTTCTCCAAGACTGAGATATTGTCGTAAGGTACGGACTCTACAGCCTGAACACGCTTGGACTGGATAGCGGTAACACGTGCTGCTGCGTCTGAGAGGATGGACCAGTTCATAGCCTTTGCGAGTGCTGGGCGAGGACCGTTGTACTCGTCGAAGCGTGCAAATTCGATGTGGTCGCCCTTGGTTGCGGAAACAAACTTGTAAGGACCGGAACCGATGGGGTGTGCACCGAAAGCTTCAAAGTCTTTCTCTGCGCTTTCAGGCATGATTTGCATCAAGGAGATGCGGTCAGCGAAGAGCGAGAATGGCTGGTTGAACTTGAATTCTACGGTGGAATCATCAACAGCGTTGACGGAGTCAATGAAGTAGAGGAACTGTGCAAAGAGAGAGCTCTTGTCGGTGAATTTGCCGTAGGTGTAAACAACGTCGGATGCCTTGACAGGGTCGCCGTTGTGGAATTTTGCACCTTCACGCAAGGTGACACGGTAGGTGGTGTCATCAATCTTTTCAGGGTCTGCAGTTGCTAGAGCGTTGTAACGCTTACGGCTTGCAGGGTCTAGACCATAAAGACCTTCAAAGATGTGTAGGTTCGCTGCGAGGGGGCCAGCACCGGATGCCTGTGATGGGGCGAAGGTGGTGGAGATATCGTATGCGATACCAGCGGTAATGGTGCCATCTTTGTTGATTTCGCCAGCTTTTGCTCCATCTGCTTTAGTGGCAGAAGAGCCTTTAGAGCCTGAGCCACATGCTGAGATAGATGCAGCGAAAGCGGTAGCGGCTGAAACGGAACCTGCTAGCTTGAAGAAGCTACGGCGAGTCGAGCTGTGCTCGGTGATGTCTTTAAGGTGAGGCATAGTCGCACTCCTTTGTGGACGGTTGTTTATGTGAGAGGAACATCCTAACGTAGGATGTCCTACCTGTACTATAGAATAGTAGCCATCTCCCAGATGTGCAACATCAATAGAGGTGTTACTTTCTATAAAAAATACTAGTTTCGTCTCAAAAGAGATTCTGGATTTGAGAAGAGGAGCCGTGGTAAAAAAAACAAAACCGCACGTGAGAGCGGTTAAAAAAATTTATGAAGTTAATAGTGTCCCCCATGCATCGCGCGCAAAAAACCGTCAATATCAACTTCAAAATGAGATTATCGAAATTATCTTGCGTGAAAAACTCGTGCCGGGAGACCCTCTTCCTACCGAACAACAACTCATCGAAGAACTTGACGTAGGGCGCAACTCCCTCCGAGAGGCGCTCAAAGTCTTAGAAGGATTAGGGATTATTGAAGTCCGTCACGGGTTTGGGACGTTCGTTGGAGGGCGTGTTCTAGAAGCCATGACTCGAGGGCTAACATTCCGCGGATTAACCTCCTTGCATCGTGGCGGTAAAGAAGCACGAGAACTTACGGATGTCCGTCAAGCCCTAGAGACAGGGCTAATCGCTCTTGCAATACCGCTAATGAGTGATGAACAAATAGCAAAAATTGAGTATGCCGTAACTCAAATGGAACAGGCCGTTAAAGAAGGTAAAGATTGGTCATACTGGGACAGAGAATTTCACGCATCGCTTTATGAGCCGTTGAAGAACGATTTACTTTCAGAACTTTTGGAAGTGTTCTGGATTGTCTATAACGTGATCTCCGTGGAGCTAGACGCTATTGTTCCTGCTAGTCAAAAGCAAGGTGAGTCTTTAGTTGCCGCTCACCGAGACATTCTTAACGCCGTGAAAAAAGGTGATGCTATTGCTGGAACAGAGCTTATGGCTGCTCACTTTGCAGGTATTCGAGGGCGTCTAACAGCGTGGCAAAGAGCCACTCGAGAAGATGCCTAAATAAACTTTTTGCACGTGAGCTCCAGATATTGAGCTTTTGGTGTTAGGGTGGTGTTTATCTTAGATGTGCGCTGTAGCACATATTTTGAACATCTATGTAGATGGAGCTTTTCAACGATGAAAAAACACACTAAGAGCATCTTCGCACTCTCACTCATTGCAGCAACCGCAAGCACCGGAACCATTCCTGCTTACGCGACACCACAACCTGTCCTATCAGCAACCTCTGGACCGGGCACCTACCAAGAACAAAACCTCGGTGAAAAACTCATCGGAGACTCAGCAACCTACCGCATTCCAGCACTAGCTGACCTCGGAAACAACATCATTCTTGCTGCATGGGACGGGCGTCCCTACAACGCAGCAGACGCACCAAACCCCAACTCTATTGTGATGCGCCGTTCAATAGATGGTGGAAAAACATGGAGCGATACCAGCTATATTGCCAGAGGACATCTTGGCAATGATGGAACCCAAAAATACGGTTACTCAGATCCGTCCTTTGTTGTCGACCATGAAGCAGGAAAAGTTTTTGCGTTCTTCGTTAAATCACATAACCAAGGATTCTGGGGTAGCGTCTACGGAAACGATACAAGCGATCCAGACGTCATGGGTGCAGTTGTCACTGAATCTACTGACGGAGGACTCACCTGGAGTGAACCTCGAGACATTACACCCATCGTCAAACAAGGCGCCGATAAAAATAACCCCCAACCAGGAGACGCCCGAGCTATCTTCGCCGCTAGCGGTGAAGGTATCCAACTACGCTACGGAGCCTACAAAGGTAGGCTCATCCAACAATTCACAGGAACCGTCAAACAAGTAGCTGGCGGAGAAAAAACCCAAGCGTACTCCGTCTATTCTGACGACCACGGAAAGACATGGAAACGTGGCGAATACGTCGGTATCGAAATGGACGAAAACAAAGTCGTCGAACTCTCTGACGGTAGAGTCATGCTCAACTCCCGTGATTTCGTCTTCTCCGGATACCGAAAAGTAGCCATCTCTGAAGACGGCGGGCACAGCTACTCCGAGGTCACCCTCGATAAACACCTCCCCGACCCCAAAAATAACGCCTCAATCTTTAGGATGTTCCCTGAAGCGCCACAAGGCAGCAAAGAGGCACAAAAACTCATCTTCACCAACTCCAATAACAACAACGGAAACTCCCGCGAAAACCTCACCGCACGAGTCTCCTGCGATGACGGGCAAACATGGCCAGGTATCCGACAATTTAAAGACGGCTTCGGAGCATACTCCACTGGAACTGCACTATCAAGCGGTGGATTTGGCGTACTCTACGAAGCAAGCTATCAAAACGACATGCGTTTTGGTGTTTTCGATGAAGACTGGCTCAACGTCGTCTGCGCACCGTTGAATACAGAAGACATCACCGTCGACGAAAATAGCGTCACCACTATTCCTGTGACAATCACCAACCAAGAAGAACACCCCGTAAGCGGTAGCGTTACCGTCCATGACAACCGCGGATTCACAGCAACAGACGTAAACGTTCCTACCCTTGACGCTGGGGCTAGTACCGTCGTCAATATTCCGCTCACTGCAACCGCTCAAGCACGCAGCGGTTCACTCGATGTCGTCTTTACTGAGGCGCAAGGAAAACAATCACGTTATACCTTCTCTGCACAAGTAAACCGCACCAGTGAAACACCTTTCCACGTGACCTTGAGCGAAGGGCAAACGACTGAACGTGACCTCTCAACGAACCCATATCACGTAGGAGACGTCGTACCTTATACCTTTCGTGTTACGAACACCAGCGGAGAAACCGTTGACGCTGTACCCACCGGAGGAAACCTCGATAGAGGATTCCTCCCACCCAATGCACCAAACTGCCGGTGGCGTAACCTCGGTGCTGACGCAACCTATCTTTGCAAAACAGCGGGGCACACTGTCACCCAAGAAGATATTGACCGCGGATACTTTATCCCTGAGATAACTTTTAACGCTGTTTCAATAGCAGACCGCTCTAAAACAGGCGAAATCACCTATCGGGGTGAGCCGGTTTACCTCCGAGCTATCAACCTAGAACCGGCTCTAAACATCTCTGGAGATATTGCTGGTGACACCAAAGACAGCTATGAAGTCGGCGATGTTATCAACTACCGCTTCACTGTGCATAACGCCTCAGAAGGCACTGTTCACTCAGTCCCCATTGCCGGAAACTTTGAGAACGGATTCCTCCCACCCAATGCACCAAACTGCCGGTGGCTCAACCTGAAAGCGGGCGCAACCTACCAGTGCCATACTGCATCTCACCGCATCACCGAGGAAGACCTAGAACGAGGCTACTTCCAACCAGAAGCCACTTTTGAAGTCACCTCCACAGAAACACAAAAAACCGCTCAGGTTGAATTTAGGGGAGAGAAAGTCACGGTTCATAAAACAACAACTGAAGAACCTGCCACCCCAGAACCGAGCAACGAACCAGAAGTGAGCACACCATACTTTCACGATGTGCGCCCTGGAGACTTGTTCTACACCGAAATCAACTGGATGGGAGAAAGCGGTATCTCTCGTGGTTGGCCTGATAAAACCTATCGGCCGTTAACGCAACTTGACCGTGCCGCGGTAGCTGCATTCTTCTACCGTATGGCAGGTTCACCAGAATATACGGCGCCGGCGGTCTCACCGTTCAAAGACGTACCGACCGACCATGTTTTCTATAAAGAAATCTCATGGTTAGCAGAACAAGGCATCACTACCGGATGGGAAGACGGAACATTCCGTCCCCATGCGCCGGCACAGCGTGACGCTATTGCAGTGTTCTTCTACCGTTTTGCTGGCTCTCCTGGATATACGGCGCCAGTGCCATCGACGTTCAAAGACGTTGATTCTTCGGTAATTTTTGCCCGTGAGATTGCGTGGTTCGCTGAACAAGGCATCACTAGAGGCTGGGATGACGGTACTTACCGCCCCTACCAGCCAACACAGCGCGATGCTATGGCAGCGTTTATCTACCGTTATATGAAGGATAAACACCAAGACTAACTACGAGTCTTAGTGTGCCTTGGGCTCATCAATGATGGGTCAAGAACTCATGTGAGGTGGGTTTGAATAGTACACCATACTGTTCAAACCCACCTCAACGCTATTAAAAAGAGCCCCTTCTGAACCTTTGAAAGATACTGGACTCAACGGTGCTAAATGCTGTGAACCTCAACTGATGAGGATGATAGTTCAGGAGAATACACCGAAGAGACACACTCTAAAAGACGGGTACGTAATTGCTGAGCACGGGCTGCAAAACCACGTTGATAACGCACATATTCTGCTTTACCGGAAGGAGTCTCCACCTCAACAGGGGTATAACCCCAATCGTGGAGATCATAAGGTGCTGCCCGCATATCAAGCTCACGTACTTCCCACGCCAGCTCAAAACAATCCAGAAGAAGCTGAGAATCAACCAAAGGAAGAAGCTTATACGCCCACTTATAAACATCCATGTTCGCATGCAAACATGCTGGCTGTTCAAGAACAGGCTGTTGCTGACGGGTTGGTTGTAACTCATTCTTTGGGGCGGCCTGTGGCATGAAGAACCGGAAAGCATCAAAATGTGAGCAACGGATACGATGAGAATCTAACACCTCATTAGTGCCTTCAGCACCTAACCGTAAAGGTAAATAATCATGGCGGATATTATTCTCTATGGAACGATACGCCATCGCCCATTCGTGCATCCCAAAACACCCGAAAAAGCCATTTTTCTGGGAAGTATTCGAAAGGATTTCATAGGTATAACTTACGGCTTCAGAACGTCGTTGCAAAAATTGTGCAACATCAACCGTAACAGCACAATCGCTAGAAAAAATACGTTCTTTATGTGCTGCACTAAGCGGTAATCGAGCAATATCTTCAGCGCTTAGACGCATATAAAATTTCTGCTGAGCATACTCAGGTGCATCAAGCAAAATAACACCAACACCGGGATGCCAACGCTTAAACTGTGCAGGCTTGAGGGTGTAGTAAGTGAAAAGGAAATCCTCAACCGGGTGTTTTTCTCCGCGATGGCGTCTTGCTAAATATGGGTCCGCAAAAACAGCGGCACGTTCGTGATGTTCACGCGCGTACTTCTGCCACTGCTCAGGCTCATAAACGACCCATGAAAATGCCTCAACGGAAAAACTCATAGGAAGTATTTTACCGTTGAGGCATCACAGAATCTGCGTGAGTCTTTAGCGACCTGTACCACCGTAAACAGTCGCTTCGCCTTCAGCGTCAAGATTAAAAGCCGTATGCACGGCGCGTACCGCTTCGTCGAGCTTATCTAAATCGGTGATAACAGAAATACGAATCTCTGAGGTTGAAATCATCTGAACGTTGATTCCGGCTTGACTTAAGGCTTCAAAAAAGGTGAAAGAAACACCCGAATGTGCTTTCATACCAGCACCCACGAGAGAGAGCTTACCAATCTCTTCGGTGTAGCGTAGCTCCGTAAAACCGACCTCTTCTTGTGCTTGCTCCAGACGTTTCACAGCTTTTGCTCCCTGATCTTGAGGAAGAGTAAAAGTAATGTCGGTAACGTCAGGGCGGTCTGTAGAAACGTTCTGAACAATCATGTCCAGATTCACGTTAACTTCGTTGAGCAAACCAAAGACTTTCGCAGCAGAACCCGGAGTGTCAACAACCCCAATAAGAGTAACTTTTGCTTGGCTGCGGTCATGTGCAACACCAGAGATAAGAGGCTGTTCCAAGGGAATCTCCTTTAGACGATTAGGGGTTAGTTCTTTAGAATTCTCGGGAATAACAAGTGTCCCCTCCAACTCAGAAAAGGATGAACGAACATGTAATTTCAAGTTAAAACGGCGCGCATACTCTACACAGCGCAGATGCAAAATTTTTGAACCGTTCGCTGCCATCTCAAGCATCTCTTCGCTAGTAATGGTCTCCAACTTATGGGCGGTCGGAACAACACGCGGATCAGCTGAGAAAACACCATCCACATCAGAATAAATCTCACAGACATCAGCATTTAAAGCGGCAGCTAATGCGACTGCGGTAGTGTCTGACCCGCCACGCCCTAACGTTGTAATATCACCGGTCTGACGGTTCATTCCCTGAAAACCGGCAACGATAGCAATATCGCCCTCTGCTAATGCGGCATGAATACGTTGCGGAGTAACCTCTACAAGACGAGCAGCGCCGTGTACCCCATCCGTAATCATCCCAGCTTGAGAACCGGTAAAAGATTTCGCCTTGACGCCTAGACTATTAATAGCCATAGATAACGCTGCCATAGAGATACGTTCCCCAGCGGTCAGAAGCATATCCAGTTCTCGTGAAGGAGAAGAATCGGAAGTAATCTCTGCGGCAAGATCTAATAGTTCGTCGGTGGTATCTCCCATCGCGGAGACGACCACTACCACATCATTCCCTGCTTTTCGGGTATCCACAATACGTTTGGCTACGCGTTTGATACCGTCTGCATCTGCGACCGATGAACCACCAAATTTTTGAACAATCAGGCTCATAAACTTACTCCACTAGATTTTCTTCTGAAATAACCGTCAGAGGGCTGACGATTCTGCATCCATACTAGAGTAGTTCAGTGTTCAAGTGGTAAACGCGTCTCAAACGTAGACATTGCTACACAGATTACTTCATATTAACCCATGTTGTGTAACCTGAAACACTATATTAATTGTGTTTTTCGTACCCCATGATGTATCCTCACTTTAGGCGAACCCTAACGCCTAACGGCATCGTTGAACCCTAGCTTAAACAATGCACCGTAAAGGGGAAAGACTCCTCCTGGGATACACCACAACACCCCAGCACCTCTACTTCCTCAGTAAAAGACGGTGCACAACGTGGTACACATCGAGTTCACATCATCAGATAACACTAATAAGTAGGCTAGGGATACACACGTAAGGGTTATCCATGACAGCTCAACGCAACTTCAAATCTCAAGTCCGCGCTCGCATGCAACAAACAGGGGTAAACTACACCACCGCTCGCATGGAATTACTCAAAGAGTACGAAGAACGGTATCAGAACGCACGTAGAGAAGCCTATCAAGAACACCAAACTATCGTTTCTCGATTCTTTAAAGACGGCGCGATGACCGTTATGCCATCAAAACGTCGAACACGAGCACATATTCTGCTGTACCTAGTTAACTATTTTCAGGTTGGCCGTACCTACACCGAACAAGAAGTAAACTACATCCTTCATGAGTTATGGCCAGATTTTGCGTACTTGCGCAGAGAACTCGTCGACTATGGGTATTTAGAACGCAACACTCGCGCTGAATATTGGTTAACATCCTTTGGCCCCGAACGATGGGGAACTGTTCTACACGATGAAGCTCCAGCGTGGGAATTCTACTGGCTACCAGAGTATTTAAATGGGCAAGAAAAACAGGTAGATTTCTTCAACACGATATAAACTCCTCAGGCAATACGCAGCGCCACTCACTGCCAAGGGTTTACATAGGTTCGCCCCGGGATAGGCGGAATCTGAGGGGTCGGGGTACGTAACGGAGTCTTCTTTAACTCCTCTAAGCGTTCTTGATAGCTCTGCTGCTGAGATGAAGAATCATCTTGTTCTTCTGGGCGAGAGCTACCCTTAGAATCCGTTGTTTCGGGGCTGAGTTTTTCTAAAAGTGGTTCATTGAGAGTGCTCTGCTGCGGTGCATCTTCATGTTCTTCAGATAAATCTTCGAACATTGAACCATTCCATCTTGGACGAGGTTGCGGGGTCGGTGCGTTCTGAACTTGTCGTTCTTGATCTTCAGTAACAGCTTGAGTAAATGCTTCCGCATGGTTTTCTGTCTGGTGGCGGTTACCTTCAGCGATAATACGGCGACCTTCTAACGCACGTCCAAGAGTAATTTCATCTGCGTATTCAAGGTCTCCGCCTACAGGCAATCCAGAAGCTAAGCGAGAGACTCGCACACCTAAAGGAACAAGTAACCGAGAAAGATACGTTGCTGTAGCTTCACCCTCAAGGTTGGGATCCATCGCCAAAATAATTTCTTCGATACGTTCGTCAGCAAGACGTGCAATGAGCTCACGAATACGAAGCTGCTCAGGCGTAAGCCCCGCTAAAGGGTTAATGGCCCCACCTAAGACATGGTAACGTCCATGAAAAGAACGAGTACGTTCAATAGAAATCACGTCTTTTGACTCTTCAACAACGCATAGCGTCGTTGGGGTACGACGTTCATCGCGACAGATAGCGCATTGGTCTGTTTCGGAGATATTTCCGCATATTTGGCAGAAACTAACGGTATTTTTGACGGTGTTGATTGCGTTAGTGAGTTTTTGCATTTCTGAAGAATCAGCATTCAGAATATGAAAGGCGATACGCTGGGCAGACTTTGGCCCCACACCTGGCAATCTGCCAAGCTCATCGATGAGGTTCTGCACCGCAGCATCGTACATAGAGATAGCTCCTTATATATGGGTAGAACACGAATAGAAAAGTACGTGTTTAGTGTTTGATGTTGTCGATGACAACTCCACCAAGAATTTTTTCAACGGCCCGTTGCCCAATGAGCATGATTTTCTCTAACGGTTCATCTTCATCCGAGGGGACAAAATCTTCTTCTACGAGATTCTTATCCGAATTCTCTTCAGCTTTTTCGTGTACGGAGCGGTTTCCTTCGGCTACTTCTTTAGCGTATTTTTCGCGGAAGCTTGGTGCTGTATCTTCGTGTTTTTCGCCGTCGTTTTCTACGTTTTGAGTTTCGTCTTCAGCTTCTTCTGGTTGTTCTGGTGCAACCGAGATATCTGGGCGTTTCCAGTGCTGTGAGGTGGGATGATTTTCTCGTGAGGAATTGTGCAGAGATGGTGCTTGTCCATCAATCACACGTAAGTGTGGGTGTTCTTCTGCAGGTTCTTCTGCATCGTATTCGTCTGCCTCATCAGTTAGTTCGTGCTCGTTCTCGGCACTGTCGTTGTGCGTTATCTCTGCTAGTTCTGGTTCTTCATCTGGGTCTGGTACGGGGCTAAGAACTGTTGTTTTCGGGTGTTCTGGCGTTGAAGATTCTGTTGTTTGTTCTTCGTCGGGGTGCGACGGTACAGGAGCTACTTCCCAGTCGGTAACGGGCGCATTCCAATTTTCGGGGCTAAATTCTGGGGCTTTTCCTGTATGAGGTTGTAGGTGTTCGTTCCACTGTTGCTGTGCTTGTGCTGGTTGTTCAGTGGTAGGTTCTTGTGGCTGTTCCGTTGTAACGGTGTGGGAGGGCTGGGGTGATGGCGCGTTTTGTGGTGCAGTTTTGAGGACTTTTGCATGAATTTCGCAACGGGCACCGAAGACTTTAAAGAGGGCATTTTTGAGGAGGGGGAGAAACTCTTTAACGCCTCGTAATGTTTGGATATCAGCTTCGATGTAGAGTGCGTTGTTGGTGAAATCGCAGGGGTTACAGTGGCTAAATCTTTCTTGCACTTGGCTTTCGGGTATGGCTTCGAGAACTTCTTTCCATCGTGTGGTGATGGCGTTGAGAAGTGCTGCTCCTGTGAGTGGCGCGTAGGGGGTGTTTGCTGTGTGGGAAGATGAGGTATCCTCGGCAGCGGGCTGAGCGGGCTGAGCGGGCTGAGCGGGCTGAGCGGGCTGAGCGGGCTGAGCGGGCTGAGCGGGCTGAGCGGGCTGAGCGGGCTGAGCGGGCTGAGCGGGCTGAGCGGGCTGAGCCGAAGCCAACGGCGGAGCAGATAACGGCGGACGACTCATCGATTGAGCGCCCTGCTCACTCGCAGATAACGAATGCTCTGCGCGAGCTGTAGAACGACTAGCATCGTCCTCGTTCTCTTCAACAAGAGAACGCACACGACGCTCAAGGCGATCTAAACGTGCGCCGACAGCGCCAATAGACTTCTCAGAAGCCGGCAAAAGAATACGAGCACATAACAACTCCAAATGAAGCTGAGGTGATGTCGCACCACTCATCTCGTTGAGCGCATGGCTAGTAACATCGGCTGCCCGTGAAAGCTCTGCAGCACCAAAAGCCGAGGCCTGCTGGCGTAGACGTTCAACCTGATCTGCGCTCATATTCTGAAGTATGCTTTCAACAGACCCGTGAACCGCCTGAATGATAATCAAATCACGTAAACGCTCTAGCAAATCTTCAACAAAACGACGAGGGTCTTGTCCCGTTTGAATAACACGGTCTACTGAACGGAATACTTCGGAAGCATCTGCCTGAGCAAAAGCGAAAATAACGTCGTCTAAAAGTCCGCTATGGGTAAAGCCTAATAAAGATGTAGCGACATCATAGGAAATATGCTGTTGCTGAGAACCAGCCATCAACTGGTCAAGGATAGATAGACTATCGCGAACAGACCCACCACCGGCACGAACCACCAGTGGGATAACGCCGTCTTCAACCTGCACGTTTTCTTCTTGGCACAGTTGCAATAGGTAGGAAGAAAGAGTGCTTGGGGGAACAAGCCTAAAAGGGTAGTGATGGGTGCGAGAACGAATCGTTCCGAGAACTTTATTCGGTTCGGTCGTCGCAAAAATAAATTTAATGTGCTCTGGTGGTTCTTCAACAATTTTAAGAAGAGCGTTAAACCCTTCGCGAGTGACCATGTGGGCTTCGTCAATGATGAAGATTTTATAGCGGTCACGAACCGGTGCAAAAGTTGCTCGTTCGCGTAAATCTCGAGCATGGTCGACGCCACCATGTGAGGCGGCGTCCATTTCAATGACGTCTAGGGATCCTCCGCCGTGGCGAGAAAGCTCTTTGCACGAATCGCAGACTCCACAAGGCGTGGGTGTTGGGCCTTCTGCACAGTTGAGGCAGCGCGCGAGGATACGAGCAGACGTTGTTTTGCCGCAACCGCGTGGGCCCGAGAACAGGTAGGCATGATTGACACGGTTATTGGTTAGTGCTGTAATGAGTGGTTCGGTGACGTGTTCCTGACCGATAACCTCGTTAAAGGATTCTGGGCGGTAACGGCGATAAAGTGCAGTGCTCACAGCTCAACCCTATACGTTCGTGCAATAAAAAAGAATCTTGCACCCTAGTCTAATGAATAGGTCAGCGTTAAGGGTAATTTATCCACGCAGAGCAGAAGATGCTTTGTAAAGCTTGGGCATAAAAAAGGACCCCTTACGCACCCGTCAGAGCCCAGATACCCTTGCTGTCTTCCGACCCTGGGGGAGTTCTCCAAGATAACGCCACGTAAGAGGCTGATATAAAGCTTACCTCATAAAGTCATTGAAAGAAAGCTGACAAGGTGGTGAAGCGAAAAACAGTCAGTGGTGTAGCTAACGAAAAAGTTAGGGGCTAGGAATTGCGAACGTTTAAAAAGTGCGGTAGGCTTTTATCTGTTCGCTTACGTGAAGCTTGAGAAAGCTACGTAGCGTTTGGAGGATTCGCCTAGCGGCCTATGGCGCACGCCTGGAACGCGTGTTGGGTTAACGCCCTCGGGGGTTCAAATCCCCCATCCTCCGCCATAAAGCAATGGACTCATTACTATAAACGGTAATGAGTCCATTGCTTTAATATTTAGTTGCCGAGGAGTGTTTGCTCTCTAATCTATTGAGTTGCTCATAGAGGCTTAATCTCAGGTGGCCGATAGTTCTAAGTAAAGCTCTAATTCTTGGGTAGCATGTCTTTTTGTGTCTCATTTTGCGGACGAAAGCGAGTGCTTTGCGTAACATTTTTTGGTAGTTTCCAGAATTGTTCAAATTGCTGACGTCAAAGTTATCTGAGAATTTCCAACCATTTGTCTGATTTTTTGGCAAAAGTGTCGGATAGGCGAAATGTTGCCTGTGGGCCGTTTAGCCGACTTCTGTCCATCTCTATGTCGGCTTTTAAATTTTCCTATTCAAGAGATTTTTTGATGTTTCGACATCCTATTTTTATATATTTCAACTAGTAAATAGGATGTATTTTGTTGTGAAACTTCACTCAAAGAAACACTTAAAATAGCAATAAAGTATTGAAAATAAACTTTATATATTTTCTTATCGATGATAAGTTCACGGAAAACAAAACTCCCGAAAATAAAAGTGTCGTTTTTCTCAAAGCTAAGAATTGGCGAGAGTTTCCTATAGATAACTGAAAAAGTATGAAGTTTTTGTCATTGCACTGAATTCTTATGTCGTTTATATTCTTGAACGGTTGCTTGGAGTTGTCTATGATTTTACCTGAGCTTCATTTTTGATGAATCCTCACGATGGAAACCACACAATATATATAAGAAAAAGGTAATTATGAGTGTCACTCGCCGTAATTTAGTTAAGTCCGCAGCGTGGGCTGCTCCAGTAGTTGTGGCTACTGCTGCTGTCCCCGCTTATGCAGCATCATTTGATGAACCACACACCAACCCAGACCTTCGCTGGAACGGTAGTTCCCGTGTGACTCACTTTGTTGAAGACGGTTATCACGCACATGTCTTCCCAAATCCTGGTGGACCTTTTGGTGTACAGTACCGAAATGTTCTTCCACAGGACACTGTAAGTGACCTTAGTGTTACTTACTGGTTGCCCTTCGATAACTTCACTTTTAGCTCAACACGTGATTCCAGCCCTTTCTGGACTACTCTCTCGCGTGATGAAACGCTAGAACCTCGTGTTGCAACTCAAAACGGTGCACCTCAGACTGTTTATCCGTATACCACTCACTGGGTTGGCGGAAGTAATATCTCTGAAGCTGGACAGAACCGTGGCGGTGGAACTTACTGGTTCCCACGCTATGACTTCTTCTCTAATGAAGGTGACCCAAGTATCTGGAGATCTTATCTTTACCAAATCCGTATGCGTATTAACGGTGGGCCTTTGGAAGACAAGAACGGTCTCGCCCGCACTCAGGTATTTGACCGTTAATATCTAGAGAAATGTAAATATCTACTTTTAAATAGTAGCGTTGTGTCCACAAAAGAAAACTTTTGTGGACACAACGCATTTAAGCAATAAAATAATATTTTATAAAAAATATGCGTGGGGTTTGATAAAACTTATCAAACCCCACGCATATAAATAAGAGGTGTACGGCTAAGAAACAGCTACTAAATAAGGGCTCTTTCCGTCCAAACGTACAGGATTTCCAACCTCATCAAAACGAGCGCCTAGACCCATTTGAATAAAACGAATCGTTGAATCAATATGACGTTGACGTGCCTTAGCGTCAGGTGTCTCGTCAGTGCGTTCTGCACTAGAAGAGAGAGAACCATGAATAAGACGAGCCATTTCGCGAATGTCGTTCTCTAGAATGTAACCTTGGTCGATAGCTTCTTGAAGTATTTTCCCCAGAACAATCTGTAACGCGGATACGTGCTTACCTAGTTTTGCGAAAGACTCGGGGGAGAGTACTGAGCGCATTGCTGGCCCCGGTGGCATGTGGTGTAGGGAAAGACGCTCAATTTCTAGGCGGATATATACGGCAAGTTTGTCAATCGGGTTGGTAATACCCTCAAGGCCCTCGTTAAGATCGGAGAGGAACTTGTCCGTTTCGTCCATTGCGTATGCTACAAGTAGCTCGCCCATATCTGCAAAATAGTTATAGACTGCGGTGCGTCCAATACCAGCGTTTTTTGCGACGTCGGTCATGGTGAGTCCGGGTAGTCCACGCATGTAGAGGAGTCGACCAAAAGAGTCGAGAATGGCACGTTTGGTGTTCTCGCGTTGTGCCGCGTTTGAGGCTGCAGAAATTCTAGGCATAACGCTACTGTATACTAACTTTGCTCAGATAGTGACAAAAACCGGAAAACTGTCAGCGTAATCTCAGAATGCAGAGTAGCCTGAATCACAAAAACACGGGTTTAGTGTAAAAAACGAGCGAATATCGCTACCACGCGGTACATTGACGCTATGACAAAACGACCCTACGCGTTAACCATCGCCGGTAACGAGGCAACCGGCGGAGCAGGCGCACAAGCAGACCTCAAAACATTCCAAGCCCTCGGCGTTTATGGTTCCCTCGCACTTACCTGCATTGTCTCATTCGACCCTAAGAACGACTGGGCACATCGCTTCGTTCCCGTGGACGCTCAGACTGTGCACGACCAATTAGAAGTAGTGCACGCAACCTACAATCTTGACGCCGTGAAAATTGGAATGCTCGGCACCGTACCCACCATCGAAACAGTGGCACGCTTCCTTGAAGAACACACCCCTAAAAACCTCGTACTAGACCCCGTACTTATCTGTAAGGGACAAGAACCCGGTGCCGCATTAGATATTGACAACGCTCTTAAAGAAAAAATTCTACCGCTGGCAACTTTCGTCACCCCGAACCACTTTGAATCAATGAGCCTGTCTGGTATGGATTCCATCACCACCGTTAAAGAGCTAGAGCAAGCAGCGCGCATCATCCACGAAAAGTCTGGCGCAACAGTTCTGGCAAAAGGTTCTATCCGACTCGAAGGTGATAATGCAGTGGACGTCTACTATGACGGAAACACCCTCGAAGTATTAGAAACACCCAAAATTGATGATGGTGCAGTTGTCGCTGGTGCAGGTTGTACCCTTGCCACTGCCATTACCGGCTACTTGGCGCAAGGAAAAACGCCCCTTGAAGCAGCACAACAGGCGAAAAAGTTTGTGAGTGCCGGTATCGCAGAACGCGTCCGTTCTAACGCGCCCTTTGATGCGCTCTACCAAATCAACCAATAGCACCATCCCTACACAAGCTACGCTGTAACACTCTTGGAGTGTTTATGACAACGCGCAATATGAGGGTACATCGTAGCTTCTGCGGTGACGAATACTATGTATGACCATAAAATTCGTCACCGCAGAAGTTTATCTTCTACCCTGAAGGCACTATACTTCTTCTAGAGAAAATGCCTGGGTGGCAGACGGGCAGCATATCTCAATGACACTCCCTACCTATTTAAGTTCAAGGAGCGACTTTATGCCCGCCACCGCCTCACAACAACACTATGCCCAGCCTTCTCGTACCTACTACGACCTATTACTGTGTGCCTCGGCTATTATTCTTATCCTCTCTAACATTGCTGCCACGAAAGGTGTTGCTTTCGGCAGTATCCTCACTGACGGCGGTTTCTTCCTCTTTCCCTTGGCTTACATTATTGGGGATGTTCTCTCCGAAATTTATGGTTTTGCGCGCACTCGCAGAGTCATTATTATCTCGTTTCTAGCGGCAGCTTTTGCAAGCCTTAGTTTCTGGATACTCATTAAACTTCCGAGTGCAGACTACTACGAGAACCAACAAGCCTTAGAAGCTGTGCTGGGTCCGGTGCCGTTGATTGTTGCTGGCTCTCTTGCTGGATACCTTATTGGGCAGCTACTGAACTCATGGGTTATGGTTGCCATGAAAAAACGTTTTGACGGTAAGTTCCTTGTTGGACGGCTTGTTGGATCTACCTTAGTAGGCGAACTTGCGGACACTATTATTTTCTGCACGGTTGCTGCACCGATTCTTGGAATTAGTACTTTTGATAATTACCTCAATTATGTTCTTGTCGGCTATTTCTATAAATGTCTTGTCGAACTTGTGCTGATGCCCGTCACTGTTCCGGTGATTTCGTGGTTTAAGAAGAATGAGCCAACTTATCGGAGCGTATCTGAGACGGCTTCTTCGTAGATTCGTGATGCTGTATAGAGAAGATAAGATGTGGCGCATCTAAAAGACCATAATCTGAACAAAACTCCGAAAGAGTGAGCCAAGAGCTGTAGCATATGTATCATCCAGTATGCATGTATATGCATTACCATCCACACCCATAAGGTATACCCCATGGCTTCTCAACAAGAACCCACTCCAGACGGCGGACTCGAACGCTCACTGAGCCACGGTCAAATGACCATGATTGCCCTCGGACTAGCCGTCGGCACCGGACTATTCCTCGGCTCTGGCGGAGCCATTGCCATTGCCGGCCCAGCCGTCATTATCTCCTACATGATTGGCTCACTCATTGCCGCAATCATCGGCGCTTGTGCCGGCGAAATGGCCGTACGCTATCCCGTTCGTGGTGGCTTTGGCACGCTCGCCGGAAAATTCCTCGGACCCTATGCCGGATACACTACGCGATGGGCATATTGGGCGACGACTGTACCTCTCACCGGCGCCGAACTTGTAGCCGTCGGACAATACATGACCTACTGGTACCCCACCGTACCCCTCTGGATATGGGTTGCCCTCTCAGGGGCAATCATTGTGGGGCTGAACCTCACGAGCGTTAAATCTTTTGGAACACTTGAATTCTTCCTTTCTTCCATCAAAGTTATTGCCGTAATCGTTTTCATCATCTTTGGCTTATTGCTGGTCTTTGTTGGTCTTCCATCAAGTCCCGCAGTTGGTATCCAAAACCTCACCAACGACGGCGGATTCATGCCAAATGGATTGTCCTCAATCTGGCTCGCTTTGGCTATCGTGATGTTCTCCTTCGGCGGTATCGAACTCATCTCTATCTCTGCTGCAGAGGCGAAAGACCCTGTGCGTTCGGTTCGAGCTTCAGCCAAAGCGATGATGTGGCGTCTTGCAACGTTCTATGTACTAGCACTTTTCGTTGTCGTTTCTATCATTCCTTGGCGTGAAGCCTCATCCCTTCACGGAGAGATTGAGACCTCTCCTTTTGTACTCGTCTTCTCTCAACTGAACATCCCCTATATTGCGGGTATCACTAACTTTGTTGTTCTGATTGCTGCTCTTTCTGGAGCTAATGCCGCCCTTTACGCCGCAACACGGCAGCTTCACGCCTTGGGACACGATCGTATGGCGCCCGCAATTTTTGCGCGAACCACCTCGCAGGGTATTCCGGCACTTGCTTTAGGCGTTTCGATGCTTGGCTCTGTTGTTGCTATTGTGATGGCTATTTCTGGTGTTGGCGGTATTTTCTCGTTGATGATGGCTTTGGTCATTCTCTGCGTCCTTGTTACGTGGACGATGATTCTTCTGAGCTACATCAGCTTTAAACGCGTTGAGGGTAACAGTTCTCCATTCCGTGTATGGGGCGGTTCTGCAACTGCTTCACTAGGTCTAATTGGTGTTTTCGCAACCTTCTTAGCGCTTTTCTTCATTGGTAATATGACCACTTCTGCGATGGTTGGTGTTGGCTTCTTCGCCCTCATCACTGTGGTCTATTTTGCAGGTGTTCGCTCTCGTCAACACGTTGATGACACTGCTTTTGAAGAGGCTCGTTCACATGTTGAGCATTATCAAAACTAGTGGATAACACACTAGACGGTTCGCACCATATTGCACGGTTGATATGAACTATCGCGCATCATATGGTGCGAACCGTAACGTTTTTCTTCTCTTTTTGTTTATCTTCTTCATCTTTTTGAGGGTTCTGTCTATCTTTTGGTAGTTTTGAAAACTCTACGGAGGACGAGGAACTCTCGCATCATAAAGGATATATATTGTGGCAACTTCGGTGACTAGATCTACATTCGAAGATTCTCGAAACCTTAAGCGTTCTTTGACCCATGGTCAGATGACGATGATTGTGTTGGGCTCAGCATTAGGTACAGGGCTTTTCCTTGGCTCTGGTAGCGCTATTGCGTTAGCTGGTCCAGCAGTTATTCTCTCGTATGCTTGTGGCTCTTTGCTTGCTGCCATTATTGGCGGAGCAACGGGGGAGATGGCAGTTCATTCTCCGGTGCGCGGCGGTTTTGGGTCTATCGCTGGTAAGTATCTTGGGCCTTTCGCCGGATTTTTGACGCGTTGGGCTTATTGGACGTGCACCATGGTCATTACCGGTATTGAGCTCGTTGCGGTGGCCTCTTATCTGAAGTTCTGGTGGCCACAGCTTCCGTTATGGGTCGGTATTGTGGCCTTTGGTGCCCTAATTATCTTGTTGAACATTCGTTCTGTGCATTATTTTGGCGTGATGGAGTTTGCTTTATCGTCGGTGAAAGTGATTGCGCTGAGTGCCTTTATTCTGGTGGGTTTGTGCTTGGTGTTCTTCGGTTTGCCGGGGCATGCTGCTACGGGTATTGCGCATTTGAGTGATGACGGTGGTTTTATGCCGGGTGGTATTAAGTCTGTGTGGCTTTCGTTGGCGATTGTGATGTTTTCTTTTGGCGGTATTGAGATGATTTCTATTTCTGCTGCTGAAGCGAAAAATCCGGCTCGTTCGGTGCGTTCTTCTGCCAAAGCGATGATGTGGCGTCTTGCAACGTTTTATATTCTTTCGTTGTTTGTGGTTGTTTCGGTGATTCCTTGGCGTCAGGCTGCAACGTTTAATGGGGAAGTTGAGGGTTCACCTTTTGTGTTGGTGTTCTCTGAGCTGGGTATTCCTGCGATTGCGACAATCACTAACCTTGTGGTGTTGGTGGCTTCGCTTTCTGCGGCGAATGCAAATCTTTATGCGGGTACTCGTTTGATGCATTCTTTGGCTGCTGATTCTATGGCTCCTCGGATGATGTCTCGTACGAATCGTCAAGGTATTCCTGTTCGGGCGATGTGGCTTTCTACGCTGGGTGTTGTTTTAGCTATTCTTTTGGCAGTGTTTAAACCTGGTGATGCTTTTGGCACGATGATTACGCTGGTTATGGTGAGTGCTTTGACGGTGTGGGTTCTGATTCTTTTGGCGTATCTTGCGTTTAAACGTGTTGAAGGTAATTCGTCTGCGTTTCGTCTTTGGGGCGGTCGTGCGACGGGTGCTCTGGGAATTGTAGGACTTTGTGCCGTATGGTCTGCGCTTTTTGCTACTCAGGGGACGATTGCTCCTGCTACGGTTGGGGTTGCGTATTTTGTGGTTTTGACGATGGTGTATTTTGCGGTGGTACGTAAGGTTCATGTTGTGGACGAGAGCGCTTTTGAGGAGGCTCGGCGTGCTAGTGGGTCTTCTTCAGAGGCTTGATGTTTTATTAAAACTTTTTCTGCACAACTCTTGTATATGAGAATCGTTATCGTTTAGACTGTAGATATTAGAACGCATGATCTTCTCATGCATTCAATGTCTGTGTGTTGCTCAAGGCCCCCGCCTCAAGGGGGCCTTGGCGTTTAATATCTCGTGTCGAACAACATGCTCCTTCTGAAGTTTACATGAGAACGATTCTCATTTATGCTTAGGTGTATGTCCATCACAGCTATCTCATCACTAAGCCATTGGGCACGAGACAACGCCCTCAATACCGCCCTCAAAGCGCTTAAAAACAACGCAGAGACCACGCCTACCATCCTCAGCTTCGACATCCTCGACCCCGAAGAAAACGCGCACCCCGAAAAAATCACCATACGAGTCACCCGAAACCACCACGAGACCACCAAAACCACCGACATCATCCTCAAAAGTAACTGCTCATCCTGCGCAACTACACTCCTCCTCTCCGACTGCCTACAACTATCAGATAACACAGAAGACATTCTCATCCTCCTACCACCAGGAGTATCCCTCAACACCGTCATCAACGTCGCAGAAAAACTAGAACACCACATACACAGCGCCATCCTCGCCCTCGACATCAGCACCATCGAAGACGAACTCTGGGACAACAAACCCCTCGAACAACGAGGCCTCAACGGTGGCTGCGAAGACGAACGAACCCCCGGAGAATTCATCATCACCGAAATCGCCTGGGCAGACACCGCCATCACTTCAGAAATACCCTTCACCCACAGCACCGACACCGAAAAACACCGCGCCCAAGAACTCCTCGCACACCTCGGAACACACCTAAAAATCATCTCCTGCACAGAAACAACACAACCCATCTGCGGATGCCACCAACGAGAAGACAGCATTCAACGAACACAAGCCGGACACCTAGGAATCAACACCCAAGAACTCACCCCCATTACCAACAAAACCCCACAACACACACCTATCAACACCGCCATACGCACCGGAAAAAACTTCACCACCGTCGTCTTCACAACCTCCGGAATCCTCCACCACGACAGATTCGCCTCCGCACTACCACACCTAGCAGAAGGCAACTGCCGACTTCGCGGAACACTCTGCATCAACAGCTACGGTTCAGAACGTATCGCCATCGAAGGCATCGGGCCCTTCGTCTGGCTCGAACAACAAGGGCAATGGGAACAACAAGAACCACACAACACCATCGCCATCACCGGAGACGACCTCAACCCCACCGAACTCCAAGAACTTCTCAACCAGTGCATTATCACTGGAGAAGAAATAGCAGAAAACCTCCTCAACAGCACCAGCTAAGAGGAACCAACACCCACCCAGAAAAGGAAAAACATGAAAGTTCGTAAATCACTACGCTCACTCAAAAACCTACCCGGAGCACAAGTCGTCCGCAGACGCGGAAAAACCTACGTCATCAACAAGAAAAACCCACGATACAAAGCCCGCCAAGGCTAAAACCCCACCAAAAAAGCCCCTGCTGTACCACCCTTCCAAAAGAACACCAACGAACCACGAGGACACAGCAGGGGCTTACCGCTTAAAAATAGGTGCAAACTACGAAGAAAGAACCTCCTCCAACTTCGTCAAAGAACCCTTCCAGGTAGCAGCCACATCATCATGAACCTGCTCCGGCAACGGACCTACCTCAACCTTCACCGTAATACCTTCACCAACACCAGAAGACGTAATCACCGTACCCGGAACAAAACCAATACGAATACCCATCAAATGATCCGTCGGCTCACCCATCGGCCCAGCAATAGACTCCACCAGCTCCAAACCCTCAAGAGAAATCGACTCAAAACGAAGATACACCGGAGCAAAAACATTCAGCTCAGACTCATGCTTCATCGCCAACTGAACACGCCCACCACGCTGAGGCTCAAAAGTCACCGTATCCGGCTGAACTGACCAACCACGCGGCGGATACCACTGCAAAAAGAGATCACGCGAAGTAAACGCAGCCAACAACTCATCAGAACTGACCGCAAAATCATGAGAAACGCTCACAACCTCATTCTCAGAAACATGATCTAACGGAAAACCCGACACAAAACCTCCAAAAATCAAAAAAGAATAAACCCTACTCAGGGCGACGATCAGAATAATAATTACCGAGAAACTCATCACGATACGCAAAATAATCACCCTGATTAATTGCTTCACGAGCATCATCAACCATCTTCACAATAAAACGCTCATTATGGATAGACGCCAACGTCGCAGACAAACGCTCTTCAGCCTTAAACAAGTGATGAAGATACGCACGAGTGTAATGACCGCAGGTATAACAATCACAACCCTCAAAAATCGGACGAAAATCAGTCTTAAAACGAGCATTCGTCAAATTCATACGCCCATCAGGGGTATATACCGCAGAATTACGGGCAACACGAGTCGGCGAAACACAGTCAAAAGTATCAACAC
Source organism: Rothia sp. P7208 (assembly GCF_048512915.1). Taxonomy (NCBI): domain Bacteria; kingdom Bacillati; phylum Actinomycetota; class Actinomycetes; order Micrococcales; family Micrococcaceae; genus Rothia; species Rothia sp. P7208. The sequence goes on along the minus strand of NZ_JBLXXW010000005.1, from coordinate 22,468 downwards.
CATTCTCAATGCCGGTAAAAATATCGTCCGGCTCAGAAATGCCCAAAAGATGACGAGGCTTATTCTCCGGCAACTCCTCAGTACACCAGCGAACAATCGTCCCCAAATTCTCTTTTTCTAAAGCACCACCAATACCAAAACCATCAAACGGCATCGCACCCAAATCACGACAAGCCTGCCGACGTAAATCCTCATACTGGGCGCCCTGAATAACACCAAACAAAGCCTGATACGGCTTATCAGAACGCTCAACCGTCAAACGCTCATGCTCAGCAATACAACGCAAAGCCCACAAACGAGTACGCTCTAACGCCTCCTCCTGATAACGACGAGAATTATAAAGCGTCGTCAACTCATCAAAAGCAAACATAATATCAGCACCAATTTTATGCTGAACCTGCATCGACACCTCAGGCGTAAACCGGTGCATACTGCCATTAATATGAGACTTAAAATTAACGCCATCATCATCAACATGCGCCATACGCTCACGCCCACGAGCAACATCATCATCACCCAACGGGCGCCCATCAATACCGCGAGCCTGCTCAACGGTGCCCATATCAATCACCTTTTTGAACCCAGAACCTAGGCTCATCACCTGAAAACCACCAGAATCGGTAAACGTCGGACCCGACCAATTCATAAAACGGCCAAGACCACCGGCAGCATCAAGAACATCAGGCCCCGGCTGCAAATACAAGTGATACGCATTCGCCAAAAGAGCCTGCGAACCAAGCTCCTTCATCGCCTCAGGCAAAACAGCCTTAACCGTTGCCTTCGTCCCCACCGGAGTAAAAGCAGGAGTTTGAATATCACCATGAGGAGTATGAATCACACCAGTTCTACCACGAAACTCACCACCATTAGCAGTAGTACGTTCAGCAGAAATCTGCTCACGCTCGGCAAGACGATCACCCAGCTCAAAAGAAAATGTTGGATTAGAAAAATCAGTATTCAGCACGGACACTAGTCTACTCGGTCGCCAGCTACAGACTCCATGACATCCGCACCTGCACACGCTAAGCCGTGCTAACTCACACTCCCCACATCAGACACCAGCACATAACCCTGCTAGGCTTGTTCAAATATTCTGTCACCACCAACCGGCAAAAGAGAGCATGCACACCACACCCCACCCCGCACTAAGCCCCACACAACGTGGAGCAACACTCACCGTCCTCAAACACCCCAAACTCTTACTCATCGAAATACTCGCCGGCCTTGTCACCGCGTTAGCGCTCATCCCCGAAGCACTCGCATTCTCCGTCGTAGCCGGAGTAGACCCGCAAGTTGGGCTCTTCGCCTGCTTCACCATGGCAACAACTATCGCCATAACTGGTGGACGTAGCGCCATGATATCCGGCGCAGCAGGATCTACCGCCCTCGTTATCGCACCACTTATGGCAACCCACGGATTACCCCACCTCATTGCAGCAGTGCTCCTTGCCGGAGTTCTACAAATACTTCTAGCAGTTTTCGGCGTCGCTAAACTCATGCGTTTTATTCCGCGCCAAGTCATGGTCGGCTTCGTCAACGCGCTCGCTATCCTGATTTTTTCTTCTCAACTGCCACAGCTCATCGACGTGCCTTTTGCCGTCTATCCGCTAGTTGTTGTTGGACTCATCATTGTGTTTGGTCTCCCTAAAATCACCACAACTATTCCAGCGCCTCTCATCGCTATTATTCTTCTCACCGCCGTGACAATATACGCGGGTATTAAAGTGCCTACTGTCGGTGAATATGGCGATCTTCCACATTCATTGCCGGTGTTGAGCGTTATCGACGTACCGCTCACTGTAGAAACTCTTAAAACCATTTTCCCCTTTGCGCTTGCTATGGCATTTGTGGGTCTGGTCGAATCCCTCATGACCGCAAAACTGGTCGATGATATTACCGACACACACTCCAATAAAACCCGTGAATCATGGGGACAGGGCGTAGCGAATATCGTTACTGCAGCCTTTGGCGGTATGGGAGGATGCGCCATGATTGGGCAAACCATGATTAACGTTAAAACAGGTAACGCTCGTTCACGTGTTTCTACTTTCTGTGCAGGAATTTTTGTTTTGGTGCTCTCTGTTGTTCTTGGAGATATCGTTGCGAGAATTCCTATGGCTGCGCTTGTTGCCGTCATGATTCTTGTTGCTATTAGTACATTTAACTGGCATTCCGTACGCTGGAGCACCCTTAAAGCTATGCCACGAGCAGAGACCGCCGTCATGCTGATGACGGTGCTTGTTACTGTCGGTACACATAATCTTGCTCTTGGTGTTGGTGTCGGTATTCTTGTTGCGATGGTTCTTTTTGCGAGACGTGTTGCCCATGTGGTCACGGTGGAGCGTGCTGTGCAGGGCGAAGATACTGTAACGTACAGTGTCAATGGCCCGTTGTTCTTCGCCTCATCAAACGACTTGTACTACCAGTTCTCGTATAGTGATGATCCCAAGAATATTGTGATTGATTTGAGTAATTCTCATGTGTGGGATGCTTCTACTGTTTCAGCATTAGATTCCATTATTTTTAAGTATGAGACTCTTGGGAAAACAGCAACAGTTTTTGGTCTCAATGAGATGAGCCACGGAATGAATAACCGTCTTAGCGGAAAACTTGGCTAAAGAGCTACGTAACACCAACTAAAAATGCATCGCAGGACCTATTCCTGCGTGTTGTCGTTGAAAGCGTCGCAGTAGAATCTAACTCAACTCTACATTTTTGATGATGCATGCAATACTGCATATCACTGTTTGCCACGGGGCTATAGTCGGTACTGACCGATTATAGCCCCGTTTTATTGTTTAAAATTCTTCTAGTGGTGTTCGCAAACATGTACATAATCCAGAGTATTCCGCACAACACAAGTGATGATCTGAAGAACTCGTAAAATAGTAGTGGTGCACCAACTGATGCAAGATAGTCACCTGAATCTGTTCCTTGGGCCATACATACTAGCGACCATGCTACTGCAAGAGGTATCTTAAACAGCTGTCGGGTTGAGCGTAGGAGCCATATGATTGAAGGAACAGCCCAGACCCAATGGTGTAACCACGATACTGGTGAGAGCAGGCATGACGCGACTCCAATGATAGAAGCTACAGCTAGATAATCACCTAATTGTAATAGACGCGATGCTGCTATGAACGATATTGATATTACAAAAAGTGAAAGTAAGGCAACTAGTGCACTGTCGTGATTACCAGTCCATCTAGAGATAACACCTTGTATTGAGCTATTCCCCGACGTTGAAAAGTTTTGGCCTAAGTCTACTACTGAAGAGAGGTTAAAGATTTTAGAGGTAAAATATTCCACCGTATTGTGGGGAGTAAAAAGAAAACCTATAATGACTGTTATCAAAAATGAAATAGAAGAATAAATAAAATATTTCCATCTCTTTGAAAATAAGAAAAATGCGATAAATAGCGCGGGGGTCAGTTTAATTCCTGCAGCTATTCCTATTAATATACCTCGGGGGAGCACCTTTATGTTCTTGCGAAGCAAGTCATAAAGACATAAAAAGCATAGTATTATATTTATTTGCCCAAACATAAAGTGCTGAGCTATGATATTAAATGACGAAAACATTAGTGAAAATAAAAATATTTTTATTCCGCTAATATCATTAATAGATATCTTGACTATATAAAACAGTAAAATTGCGTTTAAAAAAGTCCAAGTAAATACACCTAAAGGCTCTGGGAAATATCCTAAGGGATAGAGTATTATGGCAGAGAAAGGTGTGTATACAAAAGGAAGCCCCTGTTCTACATATGTTCCAATAGCGTCATTGTCGTAGATACTTAAACCGTGTTGCAGGAGACTGCTTACATTTTTATAGACGCCGTAATCTACTGGGCTATACCCAATTTGAAAATGTATAAGAGATATTCTGATAGAGGCTATCAATATCCCGTAAGATACTGCGAGTAAAAATGTTTTATGTTTTATATTTCCCATTTATATTTTTGCTTATTGGTTACTGCAAAAGGTGTGATTTGTGATATATTCTTTACTCATGATAACTCCTTGGGTGGGTTTTGGAAGCAATAAAGATGATACAAGTCACTTTAGCATATTATTTTAATTTCTTCTAGATGGAAATTTAAGAATTTTTATAATAACTCTTAGTGTGAGGCGTTCAAAATAACTTTCATCTTGAGGTGGCTCGCAGAATTTGATGCAAAAGGTATCCGTTCTGAGCTGCTTGCGCGGAAGGGTAAGAATACGTCATATGGCGATATGAGCGACCTTTGAGTTTAAAGTTTGAATAAAATTAGTATGAAATATATTCAGTCAAGATACCTAGTAAGTTCCATATTTGGTGGGTCCAAACAGGGGTTACTTATAAGAGGGGGTTCTTCTCTTCGGAGTTCGTTCAGGCTTCAGTAGAAGAAGATGAGAAGAGTTAAATCTTAGCTGCCTCATATTCTTCTGGATGCTCCTACTGGAAGAATTGTGAGACACCTCGAAAGAAACACTCAGCGCGTGACTTCTCAACAAAAGTCACGCGCTGACACTAACAATGCGATGAAAAAATCAACTACTATTTCTGGGTCTTCTTGCCCTTAGTAGAGTGTGAATCTTTCCAGATGTGCCATGCTAGGCTAGCCAAAAAAGTCACCATACCAAAACAATAGGTAACCCAGAACTCTTTTGAAATCCCTGCCCATCCGCTGGTAAAGAGTTCTCCTCCGCTGAGCACTAACGCAATAGGTAATGGCATGAATAATAAAACTGCTACAGTGACAAGAAAAGCAACGAACTTATCCATGTATTTATCCCCTTTACTTTAGGCGTCCTCACAACATGCTTTAGAAGCCCATCAAGAAAGACCTTATGAGCAGTATCTCTGCCCATAAAATTGCACCTTTTGAAGCGCAAATCATTAATTTTTTATACTACAGTCTTATACAAAACAAAACAACGGACCATACAAGAAGTTCTCCTATTTCATCTTGTCAAAATACCCCACATCACACTCTCACCCCACCTTCCTTGAAGATAGAACAAAGCTCAAAGAACGTGATTTACAGAATATCCACACAATGACGTTCACTAAGATGAACTCTACACATAGGCTAATTAGCCGTTTTCAGATAAAACCGGAAGTTTTCTTATCTCGCCTGAAATTATAACCCACAACGGCGATACGCACAGCAACAACAAAAATACGAGAAACACCGTACCAGCCTGCAAATACGCTAAAAGAAAAGATGCGAGAACAGCACCCAACGGATCAGCTCCCCACGTTAACAACCGCTGAGACATCGAGAATCTTCCCAACACATCATGCGGAACCAAAAGATGCTTAAGCGTCTCCGAAATCGAAATATTGATCATCATAGAGCTAGACCATAAGGCAAGCGAAACTCCCACGATAACAATCGAAAAAACATTATTAAAATACTGAGAAATATAGATTCCAACCCCAGAGACAACCGGAAGCAGAAAAGTCACGATGAGGACATAATATGGTTTTAAGGTATCTATCTTTCGACCAGAAAAATGAGCAAGAATAATTCCAAGGACCCCACCAAGAGAACTCGCAACACCTAAGCTAAGTACCGAAAAATCTGTGTTCCGAAGCAGATAAATAATATAGACTGCCTGAATTCCTGAGGTTATAAAGTTAAAGTAAACGATACTCTTGGTCAGTGGAAACTGGATGTTGTCCCTCACTAAGAAAGTTAACCCTGCCCAATACCCTGTATGGGTATCTTCCGAAACCTTTTGTTTGGTATCAGCGACACCCGTGTAACTTCTCGCGGCAGATACCGGTCCAATCAACGACAACGCATACAGGACACCAAAAATTATGAAGAGATTTGAACTGTTCATCATGCCAAACGCAACTCCAGCGGTAGCACCAACGACTATATCTGCCACCGAATGAAGGCTGGCAAACCATCGATTTGCCCGAGGAATATACTTTTTATCAATCACCGCAGGAATCAAGGACGAGAACAAGCTGTCGTAGAAAACCGTAATCCCCGAAATAAGAAACGCGAAGAAGAAAAGAAAGACAATCTTGAACTCACCGATAGCCAGCAAGTAGCTAACTGAGAAGCACAATAGCGACCGTATAAGAGAGCATAAAGAAAGAAGCATAATCTTCTTGTGAGAATCACCCAGACGCTGCAACAAAAGAAGAAAAGAAAGCGTGCCAACCCCTACCGCAACATTAATGGCAGAGACCTGAGAATTCTCAAGATTAAGTGAAGATATGGCTATGACAGGGAGTATAAATAATATGAACTGTGTCGAGGTGAAGCTGAGCAGCTCTCCAGACCAGAGAGAACGAAAAATATTAGGCATATTTGATTTCTGTGATTCAAGACGTGTTTTAGATATAGATTATCTGGTTGTACGGGTTCCTCATCATTCCTGTACAACTTAATCGCAGAACAATTTAAGCGAGATACCGTTTTGTCTCTATTTTCCCTTTTTATGCTGAGAACATCATGGACTACATTTTAAAGCACCACTACTCAAAATGAGTGTAAAACTTATTGTTCTAACACCCGTGCAGCAGCCTCAAGAATCATCCACCCCTGAAGCTGAGACGACAGCTCCACCGGAGCACCAGGCACTAACGTTTGCGAAGAATGTTGAAGAATATCCGGAGAGAAAAGAACGACCGGCTCCCCACGAATCTCACGAACATCAATTCCCGCCTCATTAACCGGCAACGTTGGATCAAATTCTCTTCTGCCTTCCCACAAAACTTCTGCTGTATGAACCACTAAATCACCAGCAAGAGAACGAGAAGACTCTTTAACGTTGACAGAGAGCGCAACCTGAGCCAAATATCGGACAAGAATACCGGTAAACAGGCCACCATCACCATCTTTGCCTGTGCGAAGAATCCTCAAACGTTCCGTATCAGAAATATCAAAATCCTCTGTAAAATGTTCGACTATTCCCTCAAGCAAAGCGGAAATATGGTCTTGAACTTTATCCGGTAAAGGCATACCCACACCGTGAATTTCAAGAAGAGCCGACAAAATAGGGCCCTGATTATACGAAAAGAGAGAATCTTCTAGTTGAGACTGCTCGGAAAGAATCTTAATACCATCAAGATATGCACGACGCTGTTCATCCCACAAATTCTCTTGAAGCCAATCAACAAGAGCACGCGCCTGATCGTGCTGATGTGCCCGTGCAAAAGCTAGAGCTGCAGGAGCAGTAGCCGGAGTATTTTTAAAATCATGGTCAGTAGACCAAAACATTCCACCACCAAGATGGTCCGTAGCACCTCGACGTAACGCCTTAAAAAGTTGCACCCCTGCATCTTGTGCTGGCATATACCCGCGACCATACAACAGCTCAGATAACGCATTCATACGCCCCACAGCGAGAGCAAGCCACGCCATATCGTCGTAGAAAGTATTCGTGTAGAGACCAAAATTTCTAGCCCGAATACCGCGTAAAATCTGTTGAGAACGTTCAAACCATCTCGTCGCCTGTGAAGAATCCATATGTCGATGAGCGCGGAATGACGCATCAAGAGCACAATCCAAGAAATGCGCCTGCCACCAAAAATGCCAATGCGTCAAACGTTCTTTAACTGAACGGCAATCAGGCACCTGAGGAGCCCCCAAAAGAGTACCAGGAATGGATAATGCACGCTGAGCAAAAAAGTGTAATACCGAAGAACCAGCAGTTTCAGCCCGCATGCTCATAGTTTGAGCATACTCAGCTTTTAGCTGGCGACTTTCGGCCTCTGAAATCTCATAACGATGCGACTTGCGACTAGGTGCCTGCTCCATATATCTCCTTCAGTGAGAGAAACCCAATAACCGAGTACGAAGAAAAGTCTAAACCTTTACCGTTCCCTCAGTACTGACCCTAACTATTGGGCTAAAGCCAAAGTTCGTGAACTCGTGACGACAAGATCTTCTCCCGTTAGCGGGTGTCTAAGAGAAATCCTCTTGGCAAGTAACTGTAGCGGTAAATTCTGTTCATCAGGAAACTCATGACACACCGTAGGGTAGAGAGTGTCACCAAGAATAGGGGCACCTAAAAGGAGCATATGGGCACGTAACTGGTGAGTTTTACCACTATGAGGTTTCAGGCGATATACCCCATAAAGATTACGCGAGTTAGGGGCTACAAGACGAGGATTATGCTCCAGTCTCAGCTGATGAAGCTGCTCCGTCGAATAGTGAATACTTCGAACTAACTCAACCTCAGAGAGCGCATTAGGCTCAAGTCCTAGACTCAGACACTGCTGTTCAGAATGCTGAATAACTTGAACCTGCTGACGATTTTTAACGATGTGACTACGTACCACCTGCCATGGGGAAGCCGAACCCTCCAACTGAGGAATCAGCGGGGCAACTGCCTCATACTCTTTGACAATGCGGCGGCTCTGAAACAACGTCTGAAAAGGGCCACGGCTCTGGGGAACCTTTGAAAAAACCAAAACACCCGCCGTCGCTCTATCTAAACGATGCACCGGCGAAAGTAACGGATTCTGATGCTGAACCCGCAATTTGGTTAACGCTGTTTGCGCAACAAACATGCCGCGAGGAGTGGTGGGTAAAAAGTGTGGTTTATCTACTACAAGAATCCACTCATCCTCATAAAGAACAGGAATATCATCAGGTAATTGAGGTTCTTGAGACAGTTCACGGTAATACCAAATTGTTAAACCGCCTTCAAAAGGCGCATCGACAGGTAAGGGCACTCCGTCCCCAGCGACAACCTCTCTACGGTGAAAGAGCCGGTTAACAACCTCTGGCGTATCAGGATAAAAACGGGCAATAAGATACTGCGCAATGGTGGGGGTAGGGGTATCTACCCGTGCACGTAAATCTTCGGGAAACTCGAGGGGGAGTCTGAGCGAGATAGGGTCAATGCCCAGACGCTGAGGCAGTGGTTTAGTAAGAAGACGTCTACGACTTCGACCAGCCATGAACACCACACTTTGACATATGAGACACACAAAGAAACAAAAAGATAACACCAACGATAACGTAAAGAACCCCAACAACCCCTTTTATGAGAGGAGAAGAAAAGTTTATGCTTAGTAGCAATTAGTTCGTTAGTTCAAGAGGATCATCATGACACTAGAGCCCCTCGATACAGAAACTCTTCATAAAATCTTTGTGCAACCGCGCACCGCATACCGGTTCACTCATCAAGAGGTTACTGAAGAACAGCTACGTACAATATATGACCTCACTAAAATGGGTCCGACAGCCTTTAACTCCCAGCCTTTGCGCCTGACCTTTTTGAGAAGCACCACTGCCCGAGAACGCCTGCTACCTCATGTAGCGCCGTCAAACCAGCCGCAGATTCAGCAAGCGCCTGTGAGCGCTATCCTCAGTTTTGATACCTGTTGGGTTGACAAATTTGAGCAATTTAACCCGTCGATGGCGCATGCTGCGCAAAAGTTCTCACGAGAAGAATCACGCCTTCATTCTGCTGAACAATCAGCAACACTTTCTGCAGGATATCTCATCACTGCTATTCGTGCGCTCGGATTATCTGCTGGGCCAATGACCGGCGCAAGCTTCTCTGCTATCAACCAAGAGTTCTTCCCAGACGGAAAGCAACGTGCCTTTATGATCGTGAACATCGGGTATAGTACGCCAACCCCGTACAAACGAAATCCACGTTTTAGTTTTGAGGAAGTTGCAGAGATTCTTTAACTTTCATCTAGCTGGCAGGAATAGGTGCCAGCTAGATGAATCTTATGAGGAGCTGGCGCCTATCTGCCCAATGCTAAGCTGCGCGACAGAATCATTGGAGCATGCTTCTGCTGGAAATTTCAACACTAACGAGTTTGAAGTTCCAGGGATGTGCACACGATAGCCGGCAGCTGTTGTTGGTTGGCACATTTGTTCGCTATAAAGACCGGCTCGGGTTTCTCTAAGAATTGCTGTTGCAGACTCCTGAGAACGTAAGACCTTACCTGAACTTGTCCATTCTCCAGCTGGTACCGCGCTTGCCCCAATCTGGTGCCCATTTGCATCTACATAGTTCACGCCTGGGTAACCGCTAAGAGAGCACGGAGTTGTGCCGGTGTTGCTGAACGTCAAACTAATATAACGAGAACCGGCAGCACCAGCACCGGGGTTTGCTTGAGCGTCGATACGGATATGCCCATAATCGCAGGTAGGGGTACTTGCTGTAACTGGCGCTGTTGAAGCTGGTGCCGGAACAGCAGGCTCAGGGCGTGCACTCTGGGACGTTGCGTTAGATTCACCGCGGGTAGGTTGAGCAGCTATAGGAGGTTCTGGAGGAACTGTAATAACCGTTCCACGTGGAACAGGAGGCTCACTGTACTCTGTAACCGGTGGCTGTTGAGTTGGGGTGAGAGGGCTTTCTGGCTCTCGTGCAGGTGCTGATGATTGAGTATTCTGTACGTTTTCTTCAGATTTTGCGTCAGATTCACTCGATGATGGAGCAGAAGAAGGGTTTACTGTCGCAGATTCTGCTGTGGGGTTCGGACCAGCTGCTTTTGGTGTAGCCGTTGGAGCGGAAGCAGAAGAAGTAGAGGCGGGGGAGGAAGTCTCTGCTGAAGGGGTAGGCGCAGAAGAATGATGTTGCGGGCTTTGTGAGCACGCATTGAGTGTGAATAGCCCGATTGCTAAGTAAGGAAGAAATCTTGTGGTGGGGGAACTGAAGATTTTCATATCACATCCCAGGTTTAAGTGTTATCGTTGCGCCGTCCATGCCTTCTGCGTATTCGGCTTGGCAGCATAGTCGAGAGTATTCATTTGCGACGTCATCTACCATGTCAAGAAGGTCTTCTTCTGCTTCGGTGCGTTCACCAGATGCTTCAAAGTGTTCTGGGTCGATGAAGGCGTGGCAGGTTGCGCATGAGGCGTTTCCGCCACAGGTTGCTAGCACGGGGAATTGATTGGCAAGAAGTGCGTCAAGTAGTGTTTGGTCTTCTTCCCACTCTGCTGAGCGGGTTTCTCCGTTTTCGTCGGTGACGTTGATGTTGATGCTCATATGCGGTGTACTCCTTGGATGACGTTGGTATGTTTTGGTCTTGTGCTGATGGAACGCTCTTAGATTAACTATTATTCCTATTTATTCTGTGTTGTGCGTAGTAGGTGTGAGAAAGTACTCCATAAATATGGTGTGTAGAGCGTTCTTCTATGTTGTTATGAAGCTGATGATAAAAATAAAACCCGATTCCTAAGAACCGGGTTTATTTTCCGTGGTGCGCCCGAAGGGATTCGAACCCCCAACCTTCTGATCCGTAGTCAGATGCTCTATCCGTTGAGCTACAGGCGCATGTTTCTCGGCTTGGTTCTGAACCCTTGCCGTTGCAACAGGTAATACTTTACAGAGTCTTCTGGTGAAAAGACAAATTAAAAACGAGTGACGCTTATCTCATTGTAGGTAAGTCGGGTGTTGGCGTGGGGTAATGGTCACTTTTTTCTAAAAAACACAGCTTCTGACGAGCGAAAACTATTTTGGTACGGATAAATCCAACATGATTGGAGAAAAACGTGTAATTACACAAGCGCCACAAAACCCAGACGATACTCTTGGTCTATCACGATGAGGTGAGCAACCTTTGGTTGTTTGGCTCCTAAACCTTGCGCGGTACAGTACCGTCTGCACAAAGATTTAGGAGCTTTTGGCGTTTATCGCACAAAAACCAACACAACCAAGGGGCGTTGTTTCAGCACATCGAGGTACTGAAACCATCAACACACTAAAAGGGGAAGCTCCTAATGAGCAACAAACATCAAAACACCGATGAAAACGCTCTCAACACAGCCGTACTAGAACAGCTAGAGAACGCACCAACCACCTACACCGATATCATCGACTGGGTTCGAGATATTGCACAGATGACACAACCTAAAAATATCCACTGGGTTGACGGAAGCGAAGAAGAATACAACCGCTTAGCGTCAGAACTTGTCGAAGCCGGAACTTTCATTCGACTCTCTGACCACGAATTCCCTAACTCTTACGCCGCTTTCTCTGACCCTGACGACGTCGCCCGCGTCGAAGAACGAACCTTCATCTGCTCAGAAACCGAACAAGGAGCAGGAGCCACCAACAACTGGCGCGACCCCGCACAAATGCGCGAACTCATGAGCAAACTATACGCCGGCTCCATGCGCGGACGTACCATGTACGTTATTCCTTTTGTCATGGGTTCACTCGATGCAACCGAACCAAAATACGGTATTGAAATCACCGATTCTGCCTACGTCGTATGCTCCATGCGCATTATGGCCACTATCGGTACAGCCGTCCTCGATAAACTCTCTGCAACACAAGGGTTCTTCGTCAAAGCACTTCACAGCGTCGGCGCACCCTTAGAGGACGGCCAAACAGACGTGCCGTGGCCATGCAACCCAGAAAAGTACATCGTCCAGTTCCCCGAAACTCGAGAGATCTGGTCCTTTGGCTCTGGCTACGGCGGAAACGCCCTCCTCGGCAAAAAATGCTATGCACTACGCATAGCGTCCGCTATGGGGCGAGACGAAGGATGGATGGCAGAACATATGCTCATCCTCAAAGTCACCAACCCCGAACAGAAAACCCACTATCTGGCTGCAGCCTTCCCATCAGCTTGCGGAAAAACAAACTTTGCAATGATGGAGCCAACCATCGAAGGTTGGAAAGCTGAAATGATTGGCGACGACATCTCATGGATTACCTTCAACGAAGACGGTAAGCCCCACGTCGTCAACCCCGAGGCGGGAATGTTTGGTGTTGCTCCTGGTACTGGTTGGAGCACCAACCCTAATGCAATGCGAGCTATCGCTAAAGGCAACACTATCTTTACCAACGTTGCTCTCACTGACGACAACTCTGTCTGGTGGGAAGGAAAAACTGAAGATGTGCCAGAACACCTCACGGACTGGCGTGGTGAGTCATGGACTCCTGATTGTGGGCGTCCGGCAGCTCACCCGAACTCTCGTTTCTGCACCCCTATTGAACAGGTTGATATGTTGGCACCTGAATTTAGCGAACCTGACGGTGTTCCGTTGAGCGCTATTATTTTTGGTGGACGACGTAAAACAACGGTGCCACTTGTTTCTCAAGCGCGCACATGGGAAGAAGGTGTCTTCCGCGGAGCAACGCTATCGTCCGAGACCACTGCTGCGGCAAAAGGTGCAGTAGGTGTGGTGCGTCGTGACCCTATGGCGATGTTGCCTTTTATCGGTTACAACGTCAACGACTACTTCGCTCATTGGCTTGCTCTAGGAGAAAAGCACGGCGAAGAGAACATGCCCAAAATCTACTATGTGAACTGGTTCCGTCGCACACCTGATGGAGCTTTCGCGTGGCCTGGTTTTGGTGAGAACTCTCGCGTTGTTAAATGGATTTTTGACCGTCTTGAAGGAAAAGCTCACGGCGAAGAGACTGCTTTAGGTATTGTGCCGGGTGTAGAAGATATCGACACCGATGGTCTGGATATTACAGAAGACCAAATGCGTGCGGCGTTGGCTGTTAATCCCGAAGAATGCCGTGAAGAACTCGAAAGTATCGATCAGTGGCTTGAAAGCTTAGGGGAAGGTCTTCCTGATGCGATTAAAGCTCAGCGTCGTGCTTTTGCTGAGCGCATTGGAAAGTAATATCAGCAATATATGAGCGTCATATCAGAAATGGCAGTGATGTGTTCATACACATTACTGCCGTTTTTGATGTTTTAAGGGGCGCAGTGCAATATAATTACCTAATTGACACTAATTACTATTAGTATCTTTATTTGGGGAAAGTATTCTAGGAATCTCATAAGAGATTCTTGATACTTTACATAAAGTATTGTCGCCGCATTATTTCTTTCGGAGGGTAAGCAACGGTGGAGAACCTGCTCAGCGTTAGAGGATTAACTAAGAAGCATGATCACCTTCTCGCATTGAAGGGCGCCGATTTTGACGTCGCCAGAGGTGAGGTTCTAGGCTTACTCGGTGAGAACGGCGCTGGAAAATCAACGTTAATATCTATTCTTGGTGGCTGGGACGTTGCCAGCTCTGGCACTATGACACTCGCCGGAGAGCCTTATAACCCTAAAACCCCAGATGAAGCGCTTGCTTGTGGTGTTGGGTCTATCCGCCAGAAATTCAAAGTTGATCCTAAACTAACTGTTGCTCAAGCTATTTTCCGTGCGACATTCCACGCTGATAAATCTGAAGAAGAACAGAACGAGCGTGCCCAAAAACTTCTTGATGACGCTGGTCTGTCTATTGACCCCACCACAAAGATGGGTGAACTGGTTCGCGCTGAACAAGCTCTCATTGAGGTTGTTCGTATGGAAGCAGAAGAAACTCAGCTGGTGCTCATGGATGAGGTAGCAGCAACCTTTAACGACTACGAAATCTATCAGTTCCACGAGATTACTCGTCGTCTCGTAGCAGAGGGACGTTCCGTCATTTACATTACGCACCGTCTTGACGAGATTCGTTCATTGGCTGATCGCGCCGTCATTTTAGATAATGGAATTATCTCTCACGAGATTTCCCCTAATATGATGAGCTCTCAAGAGATTGCCTTTAAGATGTTCCATCGTGAAATTCCTATGGGGCAGCGCCCCGAAGAATTCTCTGGTGAGCATGAGAAACTTCAGGTCGAAGGACTATGTGGCGCAGACGGTTTCTTGAAAGATGTGACATTCTCCGTTAATAAGGGAGAGGTTCTTGGTCTGACAGGTCTTCGTCGTTCTGGTATTAACGAGGTAGCAGCCGCTCTCGTCGGTGTTGATCAAAAAGCTACTTTTAAGACGCTAAAAATCAACGGTGAAGATGTTACTTTGGGAAACCCCGAAGCCTCTGTTTCGTATGGTATTGGTTATCTTTCCGACGATGACGATGAGCTAGGCATCGCTAATGAGCGTTCTATCGCAAAGACGCTCATGGAATCTGCTGGTATTGAAAGCAATGCAGAGGGTTTCTTACACGAGGTTTCTGCTCTTCGTGAGGTTGCTGACCAAATCCAGAAGCTTCATATCAAGACCACTAACATTCAAAGTGAAGTCGGTAAACTTTCTGGCGGTGATCAACAGAAGGTTGCGCTCGCTCGGTGGATGACTACTGACTGTGAGATTCTGATTCTTAACCACCCCACTCGTGGCATTGATGTGAGCGCTAAATCTGAAATTTACAAGATGCTTAAGGAACTCACAGAAAAAGGCACCTCGATTATTCTGATTGGTTCGGATATGTCTGAATTGATTGAGCTGTGCAACCGTATCGCTGTGATGCACGACGGCAAGTTGGTGTCTATTCAGAGTAATGAAGAAGCTACTGAAGATACGTTGATGGAAGCTGCTATTGGCGACGACGAGCTTTAAATAATATTTGGGGTCTACCTTTCAAAGGTAGACCCCAAATCTTATTTAAAGAATAAGGGTGAATCGTTTCGTGTGACGAGACGATACACCCTTATTTCGTACCTCTAGAAACGAAGAAGTTTAGAGGGAAATGCGTGAAGCAATGCTGTTGAGCTTGTGGCGTGCAAGTGCCAAGTTAGCGGTGTTGCGGTCAAGTACGAGGTAAACGAAAAGACCTGAAGTCTCAGAAGCGTTGAGTACGTTCACGAGGTGGTACTGGCTAGAGAGGGTAATCATAATGTCTTCAATGTTTCCGCCAAGGCCAAGGTCGGTCATGGTCTTGAGCTTTGCGCGAACTACGTTAGAGTTACCTGCTGCAGCAACGGTCAAATCAAAACCGGGAGCACCGCCAGAAGCGAGAGCCATACCAGAAGAAATATCAACAAGTGCTGCACCGGAAGCGCCCTCGATGGAGAGGAGTTCCTGAATTGAGGATTCTAGAGAGGACATTGAAATCCCTTTCTTAGTTTCGAGTGAAAAAAGTCTATTGCGTTGTTGCCGAAGATCCTTGATGTATCGGGCATACCCGCCACACGAGGTTCGTGCAAGTAGATTCACTGAGGAATCTTAAAATGCAAATGCTTTATACATATTACCCCTTGCACAACAAATTAGGGGACACGGTGGGAGTGTCGTTAGCTGAGATAGGAAAACTTTTGACATAAAAAAGGACATTTTTTGGGTTTTATCAGGGTAATAAACACTTCTGTGCCTGAGTGTCAGGGAGTTTTATTCGGGTTTTTCTCTTCTAACAGATACAGTTTTATTGTTGTCTTTTGTGCAAAGTCTATGGGAGGTGAGCGTGTGCGACTTACAGCGTTTTCAGATGTTTCTTTGCGCATCATGATGCTACTTTCTGGCGCTGAGGGGCATCAGCTCTCTACTCAGGCTATTGCTGAAGGGGTAGGAACTCCTTATCACCATGTGACAAAATCAGTTGCTTTCTTAGCTCATCAGGGTTGGGTGCTTTCAAGTCGAGGGCGCGCAGGGGGTGTGAAACTCTCTGAAGAAGGTCGGAAAGTGACGATTGGGCAGTTGTTGCGGCATACTGAGCGCGATAGCCCGATTGTTGAATGTGAAGGTGCAAAAAGTTCTTGTCCGCTTAATACTGAGTGTGATGTGCGTGTTCATTTGGCGCGTGCTCGTCAGGCGTTTTATGAGGTGTTGGACCCTGTTGTTATCTCTTCGTTGCCGACACAAAAGCAATTGCAACCAGTTTTTATTCAACTAGGATTATCGCCTTCTGGTAAGGGGTAATAGCCTTTTTGTTGCGCTATGGCAGGTTGTCTCTTGATTGAGATGACCTGCTTTTTGTTTCCCAATACGTAATTCTTGCATGAAATATGCTAATTTAATAACGGGTTTATACACAACCTGTCACTAAGGAGACATCACATGCTTTCAGAAAAGTCACGCCCCATCATCGAGGCAACACTGGCAGTCGTCGCAGAACGAATGCCACATATCACCCCAGAGTTCTACCGCCGAATGTTTGCCGCACGACCAGACCTCATGGACGGAATGTTCTCACGTTCCTCCCAACTCGAAGGAACCCAACCCCAAGCACTCGCCGGTTCCGTCGTCATCTTCGCAGACTACATCTTCAAAAACCCCGACAAATACCCCGACGAAGTCCTCTCGCGTGTTGCCCACAAACACGCATCCCTCGGACTCCAAGCCGTCGAATACACCACCGTCTACAAATACCTCTTTGAAGCCATCGCCGCAGACCTCGGAGACGCCTGCACCCCAGAAGTAGCCGAAGCCTGGAGCGAAGTATACTGGCTCATGGGCAACGCCCTCATCAACATCGAAAAAGGCCTCTACGCTTCCCAAGCAAATGATGTTATGCACGCCCCCTTCCGCCTCATCAAACGCGTAGAAACCGGCGATAACGTCGTCGACATGACCTTTGAAGCAGCTAACGACGTCCCCCTCACCCCAGCAAAAGCAGGACAATACGTCAGCCTCATCGCAAAAGCTGAAGACGGCCTCAACCAAGCCCGACAATACACCCTGCTACCAGCCGGAGAAAACCAGCGCCGTATTGCAAGTAAACTTGACCCCAACGGTGAAATGACAAAAATTCACCACGCACTCAAAGTTGGAGACATCATCCAGCTCTCCAACCCCTACGGTGACATCACCCTCGGCGGCTTTGGCGACGACGGAAACAGCCCCCTCTATCTCTTCTCCGCAGGTATCGGCATCACCCCTATGATCGCTTTCCTCGACGAAATGGTACGCGAAAACTCCACCCGTGAAGTCGTCCTCGTACATAGCGACCGCACCCCCGAAAGCTGGCCACTACGTGAAGAAGCAGAAAAACTCGTCTCTTCACTGCAGAACGGAAAAATTGTGCGATTCTTTGAAGACTCCCACGACGGAGAACATCAAGGGCGACTAGATATCACCCAACTCGATATCGACCCCAACGCCATGGCATACCTATGCGGGCCTCTTCCCTTCATGAAGAACGCAAGAAGCCAACTCATTGACGCAGGTATCCCCGGTATTCGTATCCAATACGAAATTTTTGGTCCTGACCAGTGGATGCTTCGCGACACCGCCCGCGCAGCACAACACTAATTCTCTTCCCCTCAATAAAAGAAGCTGCCCTGACGTCCTAAAACGTCAGGGCAGCTTCTTCACTTTAACGTGAACAGAAAAACGACTTAGCCGGCACGTACAATGCTAAGAATCTGATCACGAACACGTTCCATCGTCTGCTGATCCGGAGCTTCCAAATTCAAGCGTAAGAACGGCTCCGTATTAGACGGGCGAAGATTAGCCCACCATCCCTCAGAGCGGTGCTCAAAAGTGGTACCGTCCATGGTCGATACCTCCACAGTGTCGCCCAACGCTTCAACCACACGAGCAATGGTGGCGTCTTTATCAGCAACTTCAGAGTTAATCTCGCCAGAAGCCACATATGGAGAATACTCAGCAGCAATCTGAGAAAGAGAATTCTCTGAAGAACCAAGAACAGCCAAAACATGCATTGCCGCAAGCATGCCAGTATCAGCATTGAAAAAGTCCTTGAAATAATAGTGAGCAGAATGCTCACCACCAAAGACACCATTTTCTTCAGCCATAACAGCCTTAATGAAAGAATGACCCACACGAGTCTTTACGGCGCGAGCGCCCTTCTTCTCCACAAGTTCAGGTACAGCCTTAGACGTAATGAGGTTATAGATAATAACGGGCTCTTCAACGCCTTCAGCTTGCGCACGAGCAATTTCTCGTTCGGCAACAATAGCGGTAATGGCGGAAGGAGAAACCGGTTCACCCTTTTCATCGACGACGAAGCAACGGTCTGCGTCACCGTCAAAAGCTAGACCAATATCAGCACCATGCTCTACAACAGCTTTTTGTAAATCAACGAGGTTTGCTGGTTCTAGCGGGTTAGCTGGGTGATTCGGAAAAGTTCCATCAAGCTCAAAATAGAGTGGAACAATTTCGAGAGGTAGACCAGGAAGAATAGAGTCGCCAAGAACTGCTGGGGTGGTCATTCCACCCATACCGTTACCGGCATCGACAACAACTTTAAGAGGGCGAATATTCGACAGGTCAACGAGATTACGCAGATATTCCGAGTAGTCTTTGAGGACGTCTTTTTCGCTGACAGAGCCAACATTCTCTACCGAAGGAATAGACCCTTCATTGAGGTAGTCTTGGGCACGGTCACGAACATCAAAAAGTCCGGTTTCAGAAGAAATAGGTACGGCACCAGCTTTAGACATCTTCATGCCGTTATATTCCGCTGGATTATGGCTTGCAGTGAAGGTCACGCCAGCAGCATTTTCTACACCACACGCAAAGTACAGCTCATCAGTAGAAATAAGGCCAATCTTGATGACGTTTGCCCCACGAGCAGTAGCACCTTCAGCGAACGCTTCGGTGAAGCTCTCGCCAGATGGGCGCATGTCGCTACCGACGAGGACGTTCTGACCAGAAAGTTCTAGAACATCAACGAATGCAGCTGCCGTAGCACGGACAGTTTCTTCAGTAATAGTTTCCCCAACGATGCCGCGAACATCGTACGCTTTAAAGGATGCGGTTAGATCAATTGTATTCACGGGGTTATTCTAACTGTTTCTCACAGTAATACCGGACTATTTTCCTAGGGTATGGCTATAAACACTGAAAAATACTTCTGGCTGATGAAACAATCCCGAGAGTATAGATAAGGATATGATGGACGCTATGGGTGAACTAATACGTTTAGAAAACACAATACAAAATTATGCTTGGGGTTCTTTGACAGCCTTAGCAAAAATGCGAGGAGAAGAAACTCCCTCAACACAACCAGAAGCAGAACTTTGGGTTGGTGCACATGATGCTGCCCCTTCATACGCGTTAATTGGTGAAGACCGCATAGCTCTCAATCAGCTCATCGAACAGAACCCTCAACACTTCTTACCTTCGAATTATGAGGGCACAACTTTTCCATTTCTTTTCAAGATTCTTGCTATCGACGCCCCACTTTCTATTCAAGTCCACCCAACGCCTGAACAAGCGCTCGCCGGCTATCACGCCGAAAATGAGCAAAATATTCCTGTAGATGCTCCACACCGAAACTATAAAGATGAGCATTCCAAACCGGAGACCGTTATTGCTCTATCTGATATGACGATTCTGACCGGTGTACGTCCTGTTGAAGAGCTACAACATATTGCGCAGGTATTTGACCTTCAGTGGCTTCTACCTCTACTAACAGCACCTAACGATAAAGAACTTCTTGCCGCTATTTTGCGTATGGATACAGCTGACGCGAAGCGTCACCTAGAGGTGACGCTATCTCATACTGCTCAATGGCTAGAACAGAACCCTACTGTTGTAGAGGGTGTCCTTTACGATGTTGCACAGTTGATGCAACTTCTTCAGCAGAAGCACCCTGCCGATATTGGGGCGCTGGTTGCGATGGTGATGAACCTTTTGCACCTGCACCCTGGCGATTCTGCGTATACTCCAGACGGGCAAGTTCATGCGTACGTATCAGGTACAGCGATTGAACTGATGAACCCCTCCGATAACGTCATGAGAGCAGGGCTCACCCCCAAACATATTGATGTTGAAGAGCTCATCCGTATTCTTGCGGTACAACAGGATGCGCCGGTGGTTCAGCGTGCTCAACCTGATGATGACGCTCTTGGGGTGTTTAGCATGTGGGATCCACGATTGAGCGTAACACGCGTTAAACTTTCTCAAGGTCAGAGCGTTTCTTATACCTTTAAAGGTGCTGCTGCAGTGATTGGCACAAGCGGAGAACTGACGATAAGCACCCCTAATGTTCAGCTCACTCTCGGTGCTACAGAATCACTGTTACATGCTGGCAGCGATACCCCCACCACTATGAGCGGTGTTGGCGAAGCCTACATCGCCGCGTACATATAGACTCAGCTACTGAGCCAAAAGA
This sequence comes from Rothia sp. P7208, assembly GCF_048512915.1. Taxonomy (NCBI): domain Bacteria; kingdom Bacillati; phylum Actinomycetota; class Actinomycetes; order Micrococcales; family Micrococcaceae; genus Rothia; species Rothia sp. P7208. Next base: position 1,736 of record NZ_JBLXXW010000005.1, on the reverse strand, counting down.
AAGACCCCCCATGAATATCATTTTGACTGTTACCGGACACGACCATCAAGGAATTGTGGCAGCTGTTGCCACAGAATTGGCAAAGAATCAGGTAAATATTCTCAATATTTCGCAGACTCTCATGGACGATTATTTCACCATGATTTTGCACGGACGTTTCGATGACGAGACTCAAAGTATCCAAGAACTACAAGAGGCTATGCGCAGTGTAGAAGAGGAACAGCGTCTGAAAATTCGTATTCAATCTGAAGCTATTTTCGACGCAATGCACACCCTCTAGGAGTCTGTGATGGTTTTTGATCGTAACGCTAATATCCTCGAAACTCTGCAAATGATTGAGGAGGATAAGCTTGATATTCGTACGGTAACGATGGGTATTTCTCTGCTGGACTGTGCTGACGCACAGGCCGAGGTTGCCTGCCAAAAGATTTACCAAAAAATTACTCAACGCGCACAAAACCTTGTTGAAGTTGTTGAGGGCATTGAAGCCGAACTGGGTATTCCCATCATCAATAAACGTATTTCTGTTACCCCTATTTCTTTAGTTGCCGGTGCTAGCGAGGCAACAGAGTATGTGGAGTACGCGAAAGCTTTAGACGCTGCAGCGAAAGCCACTGGGGTAGATTTTATCGGTGGTTTCAGCGCCCTTGTCGATAAAGGTATGACTCCTGCAGATAGCCGTTTGCTTGAGAGTATCCCCCGGGCGCTTAACGAAACGGACGTTGTGTGCGCGTCGGTTAATATTGGGTCTTCTCGAGCCGGCATTAATATGAGCGCTGTCGCTAAGATGGGTGAAGTTATTCGTCAAACGGCAGAAGGCTCAGCTCATAAACATGGTTTTGCGTGCTCTAAACTTGTGGTTTTTGCGAATGCCGTATCTGATAATCCTTTTATGGCGGGTGCATTCCACGGTGTACAAGAAGCTGACACCGTTATTTCTGTAGGAGTTTCTGGACCCGGCGTGGTTAAACGTGCTCTTGAACGAGTCCGAGGCGAATCTTTTGATGCATGCGCAGAAGCAGTGAAGAAAGCAGCCTTTAAAATTACTCGTGTTGGGCAGCTCGTCGGAAACCTCGCCGCAGAACGTCTAGGCGTTCAGTTCGGCATCGTTGATTTATCTCTTGCCCCTACCGCCGAGGTGGGAGATTCTGTGGCACATATCCTTGAGGAGATGGGCCTAGAGAGTGTTGGTACACACGGCACAATTGCTGCTTTAGCGTTAGTCAATGATGCTGTGAAAAAAGGTGGCATGATGGCGTGCTCTCATGTTGGTGGGTTATCTGGATCTTTCATCCCAGTATCAGAAGATATTGGCATGATTGAAGCAGCTGCCGCACAGAAAATTACTCTTGATAAGCTCGAAGCAATGACAGCCATTTGTTCTGTCGGGTTAGACATGGTCGCTATTCCCGGTGATACGTCAGCATCTACGATTGCTGCCATGATTGCTGATGAAGCTGCAATAGGCGTCATGAATCATAAGACAACTGCGGTGCGTATTATTCCTGCTATTGGTCTTAAGGTCGGGCAGATGGTGGAGTTTGGTGGGCTTCTAGGGCGGGCTCCTGTGATGCCTATTCACGCTGAATCTTCTGAACTATTTGCGGCTCGCGGTGGAAGAATTCCTTCTCCTGTTCACGGTTTTAGGAACTAATATGTGTTGAGCGGTTTGCTCATTTTCCCCATATTTAAAGCGGTGGCGTTCTCTCATCTTTTGATCAAGAAAATCTGCCCAT
>NZ_JBLXXW010000004.1:0-153096 GCF_048512915.1 Rothia sp. P7208 | reverse complement strand
CTCTGCAACTTGAAAAACGTAGACACCGGTCACATTTTCAGAAAAAGATTCCCCTAAAAATAACAAAACTGCTAGTCAAGAGTGATATTTAGAAGTAAGAAAATAAAATTGTGATACAAAACAGCAATCACCGTCACTCTAAAAAGATAAAATCGATTCTAGGAAACCACTCATACAACAGCACTAAAGCATCACAGAAAGCCCAGAAATATTATGAACACCTTCATCGCCATCGACTTTGAAACTGCCAACGAACAACGTAAATCAGCATGCTCCATCGGTATGGTCAAATTTACGACCAACGGAGAAGTCCTCGACACCTACTACACCCTCATCAAACCTCACCCCGAGGTACGATACTTCAACCCTATTAACAGCTGGGTTCACGGAATCACCGAAAAAGACATCGAAGACGCACCAGAATGGTCAGATATCGCAAAAGAAGTTGCTCAGTTCATTGGAGAGCATCCTATCGTTGCACACAACATGGCCTTCGACGGATACGTACTCTCTGACCTCAATCGTCTATACCAACAAAAACCAATCGAGAACCGACGATTCTGCACCCTACGCCTAGCCCGCAAAATTCTTGCATCCGAGATAGAACGTAAAAGCCTCGATAACGTCTACTACTATTATTTCCCCAACGAAGAATTCACACACCACCAAGCTATTTCAGATGCTATAGCCTGCGCCAAAATATTTGTTCGTATGCAGGAAGACTACCCATATGAACAAATCCAAGAGCTCTGCCCTCCAACACAAAATAATAGAAGCGGAAGTCTACAACGCCCAGGCCTCTATGCAGAACAGCTCTCAGCTCAAGAACTCATCGAAAGATATGGACAAACCCCCTGTTTAGAAGGAGAACGCATTGCTATAACAGGAACACTCAAACACGGCCAACGTAGTGCAGTGCAAGAACTTATCACCGTTCTCGGAGCAACAGCAGAAAAAAGCCTCACGAAGAAAACGACATTACTCATCGTCGGAATACCCAGCCCCCAGCACGAAAAAGCAAACTCCAATGCATCACGAAAGCTACTTAAAGCCACTGCCCTCAAAGAAGCAGGCTCACCAATACAAGTTCTCAGCGAAGAAGAATTCTTCAACAGGATTACACCATAGACCTTAAAAATTTATAAAAACCATAGTAGATTAGGGGACAAGCACAAAGAAGGGGGTAGCCCACTATGAACCAGAACAAACACAACCCGTGGCAAAAGACATCTGTAGCTATCGCATTTCTACTCTTTGGTCTTGCCCTATGCATCGGAAACTTCAACGCAAAATACTACGTCATCTACCAAAACTACTACCTCGGCATCTTCCTGATTATCCTTGGAATCATCACAGCACTACAAGCGGTACAAGCATTCCAAAGAAAAAGAACAAAGAAAACGACAAACACCATCATCAGTCGTATCAGCGGACTCTCCCCCAGTAAAATCATCTGGCCATTCGTCTGTTTCCTCATCGGCATAACGCTCTTCTCACAAGACGTCGACATGACCTTTGCTAAAATCCCACAGAATACCTTTACCGGAGCAGTTTTCATTGCGCTACCGTTTATTGCGATGATTCCAACTGTTTTCTTCTATATCCTCGATATCGTTTACCAGAACACCAAGAAAAAATCATAGCCCCATACATCACTCAGGCCCTCCCCTAGAAAACTAGAGGAGGGCCTGACTGTATATCAAGAACCTAACGAGTTACCTCAATAACCGCCATATTCTTCTTACCACGGCGAATCAGCGCGTACCGACCAAACAACAAATCATCAAGAGAAATCGCAGCGTCTTCGCCTTGAACCTTCACGTTATTAATCGAAGCGCCACCCTCTTTAAGGGTACGCCGCGCAGCAGATTTAGACTCAGATAAGCCACTCTCACATAAAACGTTAACCATATCTAGACCGTCAACGTTCACACACGCACGAGGAAGCTCAGCAGTAGCAGCAACAAGAGTATCCTCATCTAAATCAGAGAAAGAACCCTTCCCAAAAAGAGCCTCAGACGCAGCAATAACTTTCTGAGTTGCTTCAACACCATGCACTAACGACGTCACATCAAATGCCAGAGTCTTCTGCGCCAAACGCTTATGAGGTTCCTGCTCAACAGCAACACTCAGTTGTTCAATCTCCTCGCGAGTCTTAAACGTAAAGACTTTCAAACGATCCAAAACATCAGCGTCAGCAGTATTCAGCCAGAACTGGTAGAACGCATATGGAGAACACATCTGAGCGTCCAACCAAATCGCGTTACCCTCAGACTTACCAAACTTCGTACCATCAGAATTCGTAATCAACGGAGTACCAATAGCATGTGCACTCTTGCCCTCCGTCTTACGAATCAGCTCCGTACCAGAAGTCAAATTACCCCACTGATCAGAACCACCAGTTTGCAAAGTGCACCCATACCGACGATTTAGCTCAAGGAAATCATTACCCTGAAGCACCTGATACGAGAACTCCGTATAAGAAATACCCTCATCAGAGTTCAGACGTTTCGCAACAATCTCTTTCTTCACCATCGTGCCAACGCGGAAATTCTTACCAATCTCACGCAAAAAATCAATAGCAGAAAGCTCTGAAGTCCACTCAAGATTATTTACCATCTGAGCAGCATTCTCGCCCTCAAAATCTAAGAAACGCTCAATCTGAGAACGAAGCTTACTCACCCAACTAGCTACAACATCACGAGAGTTCAAAACACGCTCAGAAGTCTGGCGAGGATCACCAATCAGCCCCGTTGCACCACCCACCAAGCCTAAAGGCTTATGTCCAGCAAGCTGCAAACGACGCATCAACAACAGTTGAACCAAATGCCCCAAATGCAAGGATGCTGCAGTCGGATCATAACCCGTATAAAAAGTAAGAGTCTGCTCTGAAAGAGCCTTCTCTAACGCTTGCTCATCAGTACTCACATGTACTAAACCGCGCCATTTAAGCTCCTGCCAGATGTTCTCAAAAGAATCATCATTACGTTGCTGCTCTAGAATACTCACAGACATACTTACTCCTTCTTACGGTTCTCCCGACAAACCTATTGTTCCAAAAACTCAAGATACCGTCTCTAGTGTATCGGCAAAAACATTACAAAACATGCCCAAACTATCACGAGGCACGTTCAACGCTATACGACGGTTATTCTAACCCCGCAGGGAATTCTTCAGCACCAACCATATACAAACGCTGAGTTGGACGAGTCATTGCAACATACAAATCGCCAATAGCACCGTGAGAAGCTCGAATAACAGCCTGAGGCTCAACAACAATCACCACATCAAACTCCAAACCTTTAGACTCCCACGGTGTCAATACCAGAATCTGACGTTCTAAAGCCGTCATAGACGTTCCCAAACATTCACGATGTTGCTCTGCCACAGCCTGAACAACCTGAGCATAATGCTCATCGGTAACAATCACACCAATGAGACCGCCACCGTTATCAACTTCAGCCGTAATACATTCCAACACCTTCTGACACAAAGACTCAGAAGATACACGATGCAAAATAGGCGCCCACTGTCCCTGACGAACAGCACGAGGAGCATCCACCTGACGCCCCGCAGCCTGAGCAACAGCAACCGCAGCTTGAGCAATCTGCGCCGGAGTACGATAGTTCACCGTTAACGTCTCCAACGTCATACGATCCCCCACAAAAGGTTCCAACGCCTGCTCCCATGACGAAGCGCTCTCCGCAGAAGAAGCCTGAGCAATATCCCCAACAATCGTCATAGACTTCATGGGACAACGGCGGAACAATACTCGCCACTGCATCGGAGTCAGCTCCTGAGCCTCATCCACCACAATATGCCCATACGCCCATGTACGATCAGCATACGCAGCCTGAGCAGCGCTCATACGTTCAGGAGCCACCGCATAAGAATCAGCTAATTGTTCAGCAGTAATAACGCCCTCAACACCATAATCAGAAAGTTGAGCATGAACATTTTCAAGAGTCTTCTTCGCATTCTCAAGGTTAGAAAGATGCTCCAACCGTGCACGAGCAGCAGCCGAAGCACCAACAACTTTCTCAAAATCACCCAAAAGCTCAGCCGCCTCATCTAGAAGAGGTACATCAGCTTCAGTCAAGGGGGCATCCCAGCTCCGTGCCAATAGTTGACGTTCATCAGCAGTAAACTCAGATAACGCAGAATCACGATAATGAGGTTTTGCAAAAAGCGAGCGCACCAAAGTCTCAGCGGATAACGGCATCCACGCAAGATTCAGTGCTTTACGCACATCCATAGAAGAACGAATATCCTCTTCTAGATAAGGACGTTCTAGGCTCTGCCCAGACGAAGAATCAAGTTGTTCTTGAAGCTGTTGAGTCAGCTCACGAATCAGAATCTTGACGAAGGTTTCACGTGCCTCATTATGAGGTTTTCCCGTAGAACGGGCACGATCACGTGCAGAACGAACCATACGAGGAGTCAGCTTTAACTGGTTCGAACCGACCTTCAAAAATTCTGTTTTTTCGAGGGTTTTCTGGCGGTCGCGTACAGCACGTTTAATCGCTTCAACCATACGTAAATCGCCCTTAAGCTGATGAATTTTAAGGTCTTTCTCCGTAACAGCACGTACTCCGGGGAATAACGTTGCTAGAGAGGACATCACCACTCCAGTTTCGCCAAGAGAAGGTAGCACACGGTCGATGTACCACATAAAAGAAGCACTTGGCCCAATGACGAGAACACCAGCATTATTCAGGCGCTCGCGGAAGGTGTATAGCAGGTATGCGGCACGGTGCAAAGCGACTGCTGTTTTACCCGTGCCGGGTCCGCCTTGAACGACTCGTACTCCTGGCAAATCTGCACGAATAATACGGTCTTGTTCCGATTGGATGGTTGCTACGATATCGCTCATGCGCCCGGTACGTTTTCTGTTCAAAGCTGCTAATAGTGCACCTTCTCCGTGTAAAGCGCTCTCATCTTCGAGTAAGGAGGCGTCGAGGATGTCGTCTTCAATAGCTGTTACTTCACGACGTTCAAGGGTAAGGTGCCGTCGACGGCGCACACCGTTCCTATCGAAAGCGGTAGCTTGGTAAAAGGTGCCAGCTTCTGGGGCACGCCAGTCGGTGAGAAGTCTTTGATAATCTGCCGAAGCTATGCCGATACGACCAATGTAGTGGGTTTTGTCATCGTCGAAGTCTAAACGTCCAAAAGCTAAACGGTGGTCTACAGCGTTAAGCTGAGCCAGCCGCTCTTCATAATGTCTGGCGTAGGCGTCACGTTCTGAACGGTTCTGATGATTACCAGCCTCTTGGTTAAGGTGAACATCAGAGATTTTCTGTTCAGTTTCAGCGCGCATCTCATCTAAGCGTTGATACAGTTTTTTGACATAGGCACGTTCAAGGTTAAGCGCCCGCGTGTAAGTTTCGTCGTTCCTCTGTTGAGCCGTAGACGTTGAAGGTTCGTTGAGGTTCTCGGTCATGCGTATTCTTTCTTTCGTTCAGAGGTGGCAGAACATCTTTAAGATGAGGACTCTTTAATTCGCTATGCCTATGCAGTATTAAACCGTTTTTGTTGAGCTACTACTCTAGTGGAAATGGAAAGAGGAATAAGTTGTGTGTCGCTGTTTTACACAACTTACTCCTCCTTCAAGATTTTGGTCGGTCACCTTTTATTCGGTCACGGTGCTCAGCGCTTCGATGGTGTAGTTTCCGATAGCTTCGCGTCCACCAAGTCCGTCGAGTTCAAGAAGGACGCCGATACCAGCAACTTTAAGTTGGGCTTGTTCCATTAAGAATGCGGCAGCAGCAAGAGTTCCGCCGGTTGCAAGCAGGTCGTCGACGATGAGTACACGCGTTCCTGCAGGAATATCGTCACGGTGAATTTCGATAGCCGCGGAGCCGTATTCGAGTTCGTATTCTTTAGTGAAGGTATCTCGAGGCAGTTTTCCTGCTTTACGTACTGTCATCACTCCGGTACCTGCGGCGTATGCGATAGCAGATGCCATGAGGAATCCACGAGCTTCAACGCCTGCAACGATATCGAAGGTTCCTTTGAAACGATGAACGAGTTCGTCGATGGAACGTTTGAACACTTCGGGGTGAGCGAAAAGCGTTGTGACGTCGTAGAAAAGAATACCTTCTTTAGGGTAGTCCGGTATTTGTGCGCATGCGGCGGGAATTAACTCGTCGATGGGCATATCGGCAGATACATTCTGATGCATGAGTGATGTAAACCTTACGTGCCGTATGATGACGGCGTTTATAACAGTAGAAAGTCCGTAGGAGATTATACGCCAAAAATCTGAGTGATACTGAGTAGTTTTAAAATACCTTGTTCAAGAAACAACGCGGTATACCCTTCTTAGGAGTTCGTCCAAGGCTCGACAAGAGGTTTTCGTGAAGCAAAATTTCGCTGTTCGTTCAACACTTCAAGAAGTTTTTGACGTTGTTTAGCAACGGCTTCTGGTGCAGTTCCGCCTTGAGTCTTTCGAGAGGTGAGGGAGCCTTCTAGTGTGAGTATCTCATGTACGCCGGAGCTCAGGTGAGGAGAAATATTGAGATAGTCTTCTTCGCTTAACTCCCATAACTCGCATTGATTCTTTTCACAGTGTTGGACGACTTCGCCTGTTATTTCGTGGGCTTCTCGGAAGGGGACGCCTTCACGGACAAGCCACTCGGCGATGTCGGTGGCTAACGCAAAACCTTTCGGGGCGAGGGAGCTCATGCGTTCCGTGTTGAATATCAGTGTTCCGACCATGCCGGCAATAGCAGGTAAGAGAAGGTGGAGCTGGTCGATAGCGTCGAAAAGGGGTTCTTTATCTTCTTGTAGGTCTCTATTGTAGGCAAGCGGTAACGCTTTAAGGGTCGCTAAGAGACCGGTGAGATCGCCAATGATACGACCTGTTTTGCCACGAGCAAGTTCTGCGATGTCGGGGTTCTTCTTTTGAGGCATGATGGAGGACCCTGTTGAAAAGGCGTCATCGAGGGTGACGAAAGAAAATTCTTGGGTTGACCAGAGGATGATTTCTTCACATAGACGGGATAGGTCAATAGCTGTCATGGAAGCAATCCATAAAAATTCAGCGTAAACGTCACGTGAGGCCGTTGCGTCAAGAGAGTTATAGCTTGCTGAGCTAAACCCGAGTTCTTGTGCGATGGATTCTGGGTCAAGCTCTAAAGAGGAACCTGCTAATGCGCCAGACCCATAGGGTGAGACGGCTGCTCTGCGATCCCAGTCTTGGAAACGTTCAAGATTTCGGCTAAGAGCCCAAGCATGAGCGTAGAGATGGTGAGATAAGAGGATAGGTTGTGCGTGTTGTAGGTGGGTACGTCCAGGCATAGGGGCGTAGGGGTGTTGTTCCCCTTGGTAAAGCAGAGCGTCGATAACTTCGAGGAGTTTGCGGGCAAGGGCAGCTGCACTATCTCGTAAGTACATTTTGCCAAGTGTTGCGATTTGGTCGTTGCGGGAACGTCCGGCACGAAGTTTTCCTCCGAGTTGTTTGCCGGCACGGTCTAGTAGCCCTTGTTCGAGGGAACCATGAACGTCTTCGTGGTGTTCTGCGGGGGTGTAAGTTCCTTCCCGAACATCTTTTTCGAGCGTGTTTAAGGCGGTGAGCATCTGTTCTAGTTCTGTGTCGTTGAGCAGATGTGCACGGTGTAGTACGCGGGCGTGTGCTCGAGATCCAGCGATATCGTAGGGTGCTAGACGCCAATCAAAATGAGTTGATTTAGACAGTGCGGCAAGGGAATCGGCTGGGCCTGAGGCGAATCGGCCTCCCCAGAGCGAACCAGAATTTGTGCCGTTCGAAGGTGCTGAAGACATAAGTTTGAACCTTGGTAGAGGGATGTAGGTGTGCGGTGTTAGGGGTTGAGGCGTTGATTTCGTGCGGAGGCGACTTTTGAGGACAGACCAAAGATTTCGATAAACCCGCGTGCGTGCGCTTGGTTGAAGGAGTCGCCTTCATCGTAGGTTGCGAGGTTGAAGTCGTAGAGAGAGCTTGTGGAGCGTCGTCCGGTGACGACTGCTCGTCCGGCGTGTAGGTCCATACGGATCTCTCCGTTGACCATCTGTTGGGTGTCTTGGATGAAGGCGTCAAGAGATTTTTTTAGAGGGGAGAACCATTGTCCGTCATAGACGAGTTCACTCCAGCGTTGGCCAACAATTTTTTTGAAGCGTGCTTGTTCACGTTCGATGGTGACGTTTTCAAGTTCTTGATGTGCTGCAATAAGCGCCATGGCCCCGGGTGCTTCGTAGATTTCTCGAGATTTGATGCCAACGAGTCGGTCTTCTACGATGTCGATTCGTCCGATGCCTTGCGCTCCTGCTCGGCGGTTCATTTCGGTGATGGCTTCTAGCGGTGTTACGGGTTTTTCGTCGATAGCGGTGGGGATTCCATGTTTGAACGTTATGGTGCAGGTATCTGGTGCTGGGGAGAATGTGGGGTCGTCGGTGTAGTCGTAGACATCTTTGGTCGGTGCGTTCCAGATGTCTTCGAGGAACCCTGTTTCTACAGCTCGACCCCAGACGTTTTGGTCGATGGAGAATGGGTTTTTCTTAGTGGTAACGATAGGTAGGTTGTTGTGTTCTGCGTAGCTGATAGCTTTTTCTCGTGTGAGGGCAAGGTCGCGTACTGGTGCGATACAGGTGAGTTCTGGTCCGAGGGTTTGAATACCTACTTCGAAACGGACTTGGTCGTTTCCTTTTCCTGTGCAACCGTGGGCAACGGTGGTTGCGTTGAATTTTTGGGCGGCTTGTACAAGGTGTTTGACGATGACGGGACGAGATAGTGCTGAGACTAGAGGGTAAGCGTCCATGTAGAGGGCGTTTGCTGCGAGTGCGGGCATGCAGTATTCAGTGACGAATTCTTCGCGGGCGTCCGCGATGTAGGCTTCGACGGCTCCGCAGTCTAGTGCTCGTTGGCGGATGGTTTCGAGGTCTTCTCCGCCTTGTCCTACATTTACGGCTACGGCGATGACTTCTGCTCCGGTTGCTTCTGCAATCCAGCCGATGGCTACAGATGTGTCTAGTCCGCCAGAGTATGCTAGGACGACGCGTTCTTTCATGGGGTGTTCCTTTGTTTTGTTGGTGGTGAAGTGGGTTTGTTCACTATCAACAAGTATGAATAATTATCTATAAATATGCAAACCTATGGATAATATTTCTTCAAAGGTCTTTTAATAAGCTATTGACGCAGCTCACGCTTGAGAACTTTTCCAGTAGCACCTAAAGGTAATGAGTCAACAACCCGATAATGACGAGGACGTTTATACACAGCAAGTTGTTGGCTACACAAACGCTCAACCTCCTTACAAAGAACCTCTTGTTCATCCTGAGAGCAACGCTGACGAGGAAGGATAAAAGCATAAATCTCCTCCCCCACACGTACATCTTTTCGCCCTACAACAGCAACCATGCGCACCCGAGGATGCGTCGCAATAACATCTTCAATCTCTCGAGGGTACACAGAATATCCGTGACGTAAAATCATGTCTTTGAGTCGATCAACAATAAAAATGTTCCCCTGCTCATCGATAGTTGCCACATCCCCCGTTGCTAACCATCCCTCAGAGAGTACCTGAGAAGTTGCCTCAACATTATTCCAGTACCCCAGCATCACATTAGGCCCACTGACCCACAGCTGCCCAGGAACCCCCACGGGGAGCAGCTCTCCAGAGTTATCACGCACTTGCACTTGAATACCCGTCAATGCCGTCCCAACAGAACCAATAACAGGCGGGCGAGAAGGCTGATTAAAAGAGACAACCGGAGAAGCTTCAGATAAGCCGTATCCTTCAAGGATGTGACAGCCAACCAGCTGATAAAAATCGGCATGAGTTGAAGCGAGTAAAGGAGAACCGCCAGAAATTCCATAACGAATATTCCCCATTAACGCCGAAGATTCTTGCCCCTCTAAAGTTGCAGATATTGCAGCATACATCGACGGCACCGCAGCAATAATACTCACCTTAGCTTGAACACATAACTCGATAGCAGACTCAGCGGTAAAACGTGGCAGCAAAGCAACCGAAGCACCTGCTGCAAAAACAGCGTTCATCGAAACTGTTTGCCCAAAAGAATGGAAAAGCGGTAGCCCCCCGAAGAAAACATCTTCTGCAGTGTAATCAAAGAATTCTGCCACCGTCGTAGCGTTTGATAAAAGATTGTGATGGGTCAAAATAGCACCCTTGGGCTTTCCCGTAGTACCGGAGGTATAGAGAATGACGGCAGGGTGTTGAGGTGAAACCTGCACTAATTCAGCAGCGACATCTTCTAAGGTAGCTATGCCCATATCCGAAGGACTCACAAAAGCCTGAGCATCTACAATGTGCTGTTGCACCCCGGCAAAGGAGACCTGTTCCGTTACGACCCGAGACCCTTCCCATGCGATCAGCAACTGCGCACCAGAGTCTTCTAGGTGATATTGCACTTCACGCTCTGAGAGTAAAGGATTTAGCGGAATACACACTGCTCCCAGAGAGATAATCGCATAATAGTACACCGGCATTGCCACAATATTAGGCAAGCAAAGCGCCACTGGAGTCTGATACCCCACTCCAAGCTCTCGTAGTTCTATTTGAGCGCGAACCACTCGTTCTTGTAATTGACGGTAGCTCAGAACAGTACCTTGATATAGCAACGCATGACGGTCAAGGTGAGTATGAGAGAGAAGAAGATTTGCTACATTACAAGGGTTTTCGAGGGAGGTTGTCACGTTGTGTTCTATTCATTGTAGGCTTTGGGTACGTTCTCATATTAGTGCACGTCAAGTTCTCAGGAGAAGAGCGACAGCAACCTCAGCTTTTGAAGATTGCGTAAGGTTTCGTTCAGAAGAAGTTTGCTTTATTCGGAAGCGCAAATCTGTTATTATGAGTTACTCACAATAACACAGGAGATTCTTATGACTGAACTAACCCCCGCAGAAATTGACCTACTCAACCGAGTTTTTGACCTCGCACGAGAAGGAAATACCGAAGAACTAGAACCACTACTTAACCAAGGTATTCCCGCAAACCTCACCAACTCCCAAGGCGACACCCTGCTCATCCTTGCAAGCTACCACCAGCAGCTCAACGTCGTTGAACTATTACTCAAACACCAAGCAGACGTTAACCGCCTCAACGACAGAGGACAAACCGCGTTACTGTGCGCAGTATTCAAAAATAGCCAAGAGATCGCACAACGACTTCTCAACGCAGGAGCAGATTTAAGCATCGGCGTACAACACCCACTCGAAGTTGCTCAGTTCTTCCAGCTCACAGAGATGCAACAGCTCATCGAAGAACACCAAAAACAGGGCTAAGCTGCCCACTCCAAAAATTTTTGAGCCATCTGCTCCCCACCAAGAGGGTCACGAGTAATCACCATAACAGTATCGTCACCAGCGATAGTACCAAGAATAGGTTCAATACTCGCTTGATCAATAGCAGACGCCATAAATTGTGCAGCACCTGGAGGAGTCCGAAGAATAACTAAATTCGCAGAGGCTTCAGCAGTGATGAGAAGTTCCTTAAACAAAGAAATCATGCGCGCATCAACACCGTCTGCAGATGAACGGCGAACGGGATGATGAGGAACCGCGTAAATTAATCCGGACTTCTCATCACGCACACGCTCCGCACCAATCTCAACAAGATCACGGGATAAGGTAGCTTGCGTTACTTTGACCCCATCGTCGACGAGTAATTGCGCTAACTCAGCCTGGGAACGAACATGATGTTTTTGCAATAAATCAACAATTCGAGCTTGACGAGCTGTTTTCGTCGAGGGGATAGACATTCTCTTCATTCTCTTTCTCAGCAAAGCAATCTGCTAGTTAGTCTAGTCCCGCAACATCACAGAATAAGAAAACTAGACTGCTGTACATCTTCTACAGCACACACCGATTATATGAGTATTTTTACGATATTTATACACTTATAGGAAAAATACACGAATACTTCCTAAAGAGTACGCAAAAAATGCTCCATAGTAAGCATCTATATAAGCATAAACATACTCTTTAACGGATAGCATAAACCGGCAAAAAAGAAGCCTCTTACGAGATGTACCATCATCGCAAAAGGCTTCTTCTTACCAAAACTCAAAAGTTCCGTGACACAAGACTAATACTCGTTATCATCCATCACAGAACGACGACGATTAATCTTCACCGACACAAAAATACCACCAGCAAAAATCACAAAAGCACCAATGATATACGCCCAACCAGTAAGCTGTTCAGAAAATACCACATCAGCAGTAATCGGCTTCAACGTACCTTGAGCGCCAGTACGAATCACTTCAAGAGAATTATCCTTCGTCTTCGCCAACAAGGCATCTACCTCTTGAGGGAAATCTGCTCGAACACGACCAACGTCAGAACCACGGAACTCAACCATCTCACCAGCGTGAACAGTCAGAGGATCCCCCAAGTCAGAAATAAATAACTTGTTATCAAGTTGCTGATCCACCGGCAATTTACCGCTATAAATCGCAACATTGTCTTTTGTCTTCAAATCAGGAGTCAGGTCCTTATAGGTTCCAGTCAATACCCACGTACGATCTTCATAACCAGAGTGGAAAGATGCAGCAGACAATGAACGTTCCCCTTGGATACCCAAAAATACCGAAGAAATAATCGCAAGGATAATAATTCCGACGGTTAGCCAACGGCTACGGTGATCAACAACCTCATCATCATAATCTTCAGCCTTATCAAAGCCAAAAAAAGAATCGTTGTCGGGTTCTTCAGTCACGATATTATCTCCCGATGTTTTAGATAGTTTTCTCTCACTGAGGATAAGACACTATTGTACGTGTACTTCTCAAAAAGCCCCGTTAGATAACAACTAGAGTCCCCTGATTTCCTCAGAGATTTCTGATTTTTTCATTCTTCACGATAAACCTCATAAACTCCTGAAAAAATGGTGCTGACACCAGCACAAACTAGCATCAGCACCACAAACACCACCATGGATGCGCGTTAGAACAAACTACTCCTAGACACGAGGAACAGCACCAAAACGTTCTACTGCTACGGCCACAGCAGCCTCACGAGAAGCACTCGCTTCTTCAGCTGTCAGAGTACGGTCTGAAGCTCTAAAACGTAAAGCAAAAGCCACAGATTTCTTACCCTCAGGAATACCCTCACCGCGGTAATCATCAAAGATTCGTAAATCTTCTAGAAGTTCACCAGCGCCTTCAGATAAAGCCAGAGCCACATCAGCAGCGGGGACATCGACATCAACTAATAATGCAACATCCTGCGTAGCTGCTGGGTACCCAAAAATGCTGTAAGCCTCAACAACTTCAGCTTTATCCTCAAGCAATGCCGAGAAATTAATCTCAAAAGCACAAGTACGTTCAGGAAGATCGTGCTCTTTCAGTAGCTGCGGATGGAGCTCTCCAGCATAACCAATTACCGTGCCAGAAGAATCAAAAAGCACAGCGGTACGACCGGGATGGAAAGCTTGATGAGTCCCCTGCGCAAGCTTAAACTCTGCACCGGCGACATCAGCAATCAATCCCACAGCATCTAATGTGTCACGCCAATCATAAGCGCGAGCAGACGTACCAGGCATCTGTTCATGTTCATCACCACAGAATACACCAGAAATATACCGCGGTTGGTGAGGAATACCCGCATTCAAATCAGCAATAACCTCATCAGAAGGACGCTTCCCCAAACCAGGAATACTCTCCGAACCATGCTGAGTTGAAGGAACAAAGATATGCCCCGTCTCATAAAGAGCAAGGTTGCGGAACCCACGGGAAATATTACGTTTAAGAACGTCCATCAGCCCTGGAAGCAAAGACCGGCGAAGAAAACCTTGAGCCTCTGAAATCGGGTTAGCAAGCTGAATAGAGGCTACAACGTCACCGGCAACAGGCTGAGCCCACACGTTATTTGCTTGAGCAGAGACGAAAGGATAAGCGTACACTTCAGTCATCCCGCTTGAAGCAAGCGCGTCAAGAACACGACGGCGAGTCATCTGCTCAACAGTGTATCCGCGTCCAGGAGGAGCAACCGGAACAGTCGAAGGAATCTTGTCATATCCGATAAGACGAGCAACCTCTTCTGTCAGGTCTTCTTTATCTGTCAGGTCAGGACGCCATGTAGGAGGAAGCACCTCATACACATCATCAGCAGTCTTCACCTGAGCACCAATAGATTCCAGTGTGCTAACAATCTCTTCCTGAGTGTATGCAACTCCAATACGAGATTCTGTGTAATCTGTAGGAAGGAAAATCGGTTGAGGTTGAACAGTATGGTTCACATCGCTAGATTCTGCGGCAATCGTTGCCCCAGCAAGTTCTACCAATAGTTCAACAGCACGCTGCGCAGCAGCTGCCTGCAATGCAGAATCTACGCCGCGTTCAAAACGTTTAGAAGCATCTGACGAGAGCTTATGACGACGCGACGAACGAGCAATAGAGACCTCATCAAAACGTGCAGACTCGATGAGAATCTCACGTGTTTCAGCCGTCACTTCAGTACTTGCTCCGCCCATAACACCGGCAAGAGCAATAGCACCAGAATCATCACAGATGACAAGATCTTCTGGATGTAAAGTACGTTCTTTCTCGTCTAAGGTCAGAAGAGTTTCACCCTCGCGAGCGCGACGTACTGACAATGAACCAGAAAGTTTCTGTGCATCGTAAAAGTGGAGTGGCTGCCCTGTCTCTAACATGACGTAGTTTGAGATGTCTACAGGAAGGGATACTGAACGAATTCCAGCTAAACGCAGACGTGAAGCCAGCCACAACGGAGTCGGGGTGTCCGATGCGACGTTGGTAACTTTGCGAGTGACGAAGCGTGTGCAACCAGGTTTGCCGTGGATAGGAGCTTCATCGTTGAGAGTGACCTCATGATCTGAGGGGTGTGTTTGAGGCGCGCGTTCTGCTAAGTCTGTGACGAAGTCGTGGAAAGGCTCCCCTACTGCATGGCAGTATTCGCGTGCAATACCTCGAATGGAGAATGCATATCCGCGGTCGGGTGTGACGTTAACTTCTGCGGCTTCATCGTATAAGCCCAGTAGTTCCATTGCGTCAGTACCAATTTCGGGGTCTAATCCTAAATCAGATAATACGATGATTCCGCCGGTGTCTTCGCCTAAGCCCAGTTCACGAGCGGAGGCAAGCATACCAGCTGATTTGTGACCGTATGTTTTACGTGCAGTAATCGCAAAACCGCCAGGTAGTACTGCGCCAGGAAGTGTGACAACCACTTTATCGCCCACGCTAAAGTTATGGGCACCACAGATAATTCCTTGAATACCAGATTCTTCGATGCCTTTACCAGTGAGGGTTTGAGTCTGCCCTTCAGGGACAACACGCACCTGACACCAGTTCACGGTTTTACCGTTGGAGTGGGTTTCTGGTTCTTGAGAAAGGACCTGCCCAATGACAATCGGCCCTGAAATTTCGTCGGTAGGACGGTGAACGTCTTCTTCTTCGAGTCCAACCTTCACCAAGGTTTCCATGACGTCTTCGGAACGTGCTTCTTCAGGGACGGGTGCGTACTCACGCAACCATGAGAGAGGTATCCGCATCTTTTAAATCTCCATTCCAAACTGCTGTGAAAAGCGAACGTCGCCTTCAATAATGTCACGCATGTCTTCTACACCGTTGCGGAACATCAGGGTTCTTTCAATACCCATGCCGAACGCAAAACCAGAGTATTCTTCGGGGTCAATACCTGCTGCACGAAGCACCTGCGGGTTAACCATGCCGCAACCGCCCCATTCAATCCAGCGGGGCCCGCCCTTAGCCCCTGGATGCCAGAGGTCTAGTTCGGCAGAAGGCTCCGTAAAGGGGAAGTAATTGGGGCGTAAACGAATTTTTGCGTCGTCACCGAACATCTCTCGAGCCATATGTTCAAGAGTTCCTTTGAGATCTGCCATGGTGAGCCCTTTATCGACGGCAAGACCTTCAATCTGGTGGAATACAGGAGTGTGAGTTGCGTCGAGTTCGTCAGTACGATACACCTGCCCAGGGCAGACAACATATACCGGAAGCTCACGAGTGAGCAAAGAACGCATCTGCACTGGTGAAGTATGAGTACGAAGCATCAAATGTGCCTGTACAGGCTCAACAAAGAATGTATCTTGAAGTTCACGGGCAGGATGGTCTGGAGGGAAATTCAATGAGTCAAAGTTGTACCATTCTGATTCGACTTCAGGGCCGTCAGCAACTTCCCATCCCATAGCCACAAAAATATCGGTGAGACGATCTTGCAAAATATTAATAGGATGCCGTCCTCCTAGTGCGCGACGTGCGGAAACAGCAGTAACATCTACCGCTTCCTCAACGAGAATACGAGCAGCGTGTTCTTCTTCAAGCTCACTATTACGCGCTTCGATAGCTTTACTCAGACGTCCACGAGCCTGCCCCATGAGTTTGCCGACCTCAGCTTTGTGCTCTTTAGAGAGGTGACGCATCTGCTTATTGGCGAGAGTGAAGCTTCCTTTATCTCCCAAGAAGGCTAAACGTGTTTGTTTGAGTTCATCAAAGGTGTTTGATGATTCTTCAACAGCAGCTAAGGCGCGTGAAAGTTCTTGGGAAAAAGCGTCCTTAACTCGCTTTATTCCCTGCACAGAATCTGCTTCAAGAACTTCTTGAAGGCTCGCCAGAGTATGGTAAGACTCTGGCAGATTAGTGCTTTCAGATAATGAATCAGTCATTAATAACTCGTCTCGTTGCATAGTGGTATAACGCAGAATGCGCCTTTTATCTCGTCTTCATCCTAGTTTAGTGTACCTTCGGTGTTCTCTGTGCACAGTCCACTAGGATGAGGCATTGTTGTCATCTTTATCAGTTTTTGTACAATCGGGTAATCTGCTTGTATCCAGTCAATCGATAGTAGGCTACTGTCAATATCAACCCATTGTATTTGTTGGTGTCCTTCAACCATATGAGCTTCTCCTGAAGAGATGGCGCAGAACCATACGCGCATGGCAGCTTGCTCTGATAAAGCCCACCCCTGAGAATAAGGTCCCGTAATCTCGTGCCCTAACGTGACGCGTATAGAAAGTTCTTCATAAAGTTCACGTGTTAAGGCTTGTTCACAGCTCTCACCGGTTTCAACTTTTCCGCCAGGAAACTCCCATAGACCAGCAAGTTCTTTGGGGGCGTGACGTTGCCCAATCAGAAGCCGAGTCGGGTGTTCTAAAGAATCGACGATGGCCCCGCCAACAACTTGGAGAGGAAAAATATGGGTCATTTTTTCGTTCCGTGTTGCGCTCGAGCTGAAGCGTACAGGCATAATGCGGCAGCAACACTCACGTTGAGAGATTCTGCAGAACCATGAACAGGAACTGCAACGCGCTCATCTGCTAGAGCTTTCTCGTCGGCGCTTAGCCCTTGAGCTTCGTTGCCCAATAGCCATACCGTTGGTTGAGAAAGATCGTATGAGTTCTCGTCATGAGGGATTGCCCATCGTTTAGCGGCTGCAATATCGGATAGTTCGTCAAGGTCTAGTGCCCCGTACCCATCTGCAGCAAGAATACCCATACCGTAACGACGTGCAGTCTCAATAAAATCTGCCAAGGCTAGATTACTCACCACAGGAAGATGAAAAAGTGAACCGGCGGTAGAGCGCACGGTCTTAGGGTTATAGATGTCTACGGTGTCTGCCGTGCTCACAATTAAATCGGCGCCAGCAGCATCGGCGGCACGAATCATAGTTCCCGCGTTACCGGGGTCTTGCAGGCGCGCAAGAACAGCAACCAGTTGAGGTATTTTTCCTTGAGCCGAGAAAATACGTGATATATCGGGTTCTTGAATGAACGCTATAGCAATCATTCCTTGTGGGGTGACAGCATCCGACATGGCTTCGAGCACTTCTTCAGTGACCATGCGCATAAAAACTTTACGGCCTTGTTCTGGTGTCGGTGTGCCGTGTACTTTTTCGAGTAGTTCAGCAATATCGCCGTGACGGTCGAAGGCA
This sequence comes from Rothia sp. P7208, assembly GCF_048512915.1. Lineage (NCBI taxonomy): Bacteria > Bacillati > Actinomycetota > Actinomycetes > Micrococcales > Micrococcaceae > Rothia > Rothia sp. P7208. The sequence continues at coordinate 135,209 of NZ_JBLXXW010000004.1, read as the reverse complement.
CGTTCCGTTACGTATACGGCATCAAGAAGTGGCGTATGAAGATGCGCGTTGAGGGCTTCTCTTACGGCTTGCGGGCCTTCTACAAGAAATTGTTTTTTCTTATGACGCCCACGACGTGTTGCTAATGATGCGATGTCTTTAACACGGTCAGCCTGAGGGTTTTCCATGATAACGGGGGTACTTAAACGTTTTTTAAAATCCACGGTCTCCACTCTACCGGATATATATTTTTCTGTATCTTTTGCCCTGAAAAAGCCCAGAATACGATTGTGCCGTTCTCTACTACAAGTAGAGAACGGCACAATCGTATTCTTTTAAGAATTATTCACCTTTAGGTGCAGAAGTGTCCTCAGGCAAGTTGTTCTTAGCAATCTCTACAAGTGCAGAGAAAGCTGCCGGCTCGTTGACTGCTAGTTCAGCCAACATACGACGATCAACTTCAACCTCAGCAGCTTTCAAGCCCTGAATGAAACGGTTGTAGGTGAGGCCCTCAGCACGAGCTGCAGCGTTGATACGCTGAATCCATAGGCGGCGGAAGTCACCCTTCTTTTTACGACGGTGATCGTAGCTGTATACCAATGAATGGATGACTTGTTCTTTTGCCTTACGGTAAAGGCGTGAACGCTGTCCGCGGTAACCGGATGCGCGTTCAAGAATTACTCGGCGCTTCTTATGCGCGTTAATCGCGCGTTTCACACGTGCCACGTGTGTCTCCTTCGTCTTATTGTCCTTGCTAGCTGATGCCAGTCAAGGAGCGAGTCTAAAAAGTTATTGCCCGTTGAGGCACAAGTTTCTCAAAGATGAGAGGGCTTATTTACCCAACATCTTTTTGATGACCTTAGCCTGACCGCCGGTAACAATCTGGTCAGAAGCCAGACGGCGGGTAAGGCGAGAGGACTTGTGCTCTAGGTAGTGGCGACGGTTGGCCTGCTGGCGCTTAACCTTGCCGGTACCGGTGAGCTTGAAGCGCTTTTTAGCACCAGAGTGGGTCTTCTGCTTCGGCATAGCTGCCGTTCTCCTTACGTTCTGCTTTTGGAGGATCTCCAAAAGAACTCTTGAGCGAATTTCTTCGCATGTACAAGGTAGGTTCATGTTTTCTACGGAAACTGAGAAAACATGACAATCGGAAAGACACCTGCAACGTTCAAAGAACATTGCTAGATGGCTATCCGCGCCGTTTCTACTTTGTTGTTCTATTCCGCTTCAGCTTGAGCCTGTGCTTTGAGCTCTGCTGGCATTGCATCTGCCAAAGAGTTCTTCACAGGAGTAGCTTGAGTGGTGTCGATACGTTCACGACCCTTGCGTCCGCCTGAGCGTTGTTGTGCTTCTTTACGTGCTTCAGCTTTACCACGAAGCGGAGAAAGAACCATTACCATGTTACGGCCGTCAATTCGGGGGGTTGACTCTACGGAACCAACCTCGACCAAATCGTCTGCCATGCGCTCTAGCAACCGCACACCCATCTCGGGGCGCTGCTGTTCACGACCACGGAATTGAATCATCGCCTTGACTTTGTCACCACCAGATAGGAAACGACGAGCGTGCCCTACCTTGGTTTCATAGTCATGAGTATCAATTTTGAGACGGAAACGGATTTCCTTCAAAGAAGCGTTAACTTGCTTCTTTCGGGATTCACGTGCTTTAACTGCGGCTTCGTACTTGTACTTACCGAAGTCCATGAGCTTACATACAGGCGGTTTCGCTGATGGTGCAACCTCTACAAGGTCCAAATCAGATTCTTGTGCAAGACGCAAGGCATCTTCAACACGAACAATGCCTACCTGCTCGCCGCCTGGCCCAACGAGGCGGACCTCTGGGACACGAATACGTTCATTAATGCGTGGATCGCTAATGAGTAGCTCCTGTTAGCTCAGTGGGTTTCCCCGTGAATAATAATCAGTACATAAAAGATATAAAAAACACCTTCGATGCACAGCAAACGAAGGTGTACTTCTTCAGTTTTCATTCTCATGAAAACCTACGAATAACCCGTCAACCTAATCATATGGATGAATGTGGCTGAAGCAGGTGGGAGTAACCTCCGCTTGCAAACTGTGTACAGTCTACCGGCTTTACGAACGCATTTCAACGTCAAACACAAAGATACTCACAAGATAGGTCACATTACCGGACCAGTGAACTTCTCCCCTGGACCTTGCCCCGGCGCATCAGGAATCATCGACGCTTCACGAAAAGCCAACTGCAAAGTTCGCAAGCCATCACGCAACGGAGCTGCATGCTGAGAACCAATTTCGGGAGCCGCCGCCGTCACCAACCCAGCAAGAGCCGTAATCAATTTACGAGCCTCATCAAGGTCTTTGAGGTTTTGAGAATCCTCCCCTTCCGCTAAACCACATTTAACAGCAGCAGCGCTCATCAAATGCACCGCAGCGGTCGTCATAATTTCCACAGCAGGAACCTCAGCAATATCACGCACCTGCTCCTGAACTTTTTTCTGTTCCTCATCGAACGAATACTGATTAGACATAAATCCTCATCTCTACCTAAAAATCATTAACCTCATGACGAAGAGACCATCGACAAGACTAACTGCACCGAGTCTACCCGCTGACCCACTAATTCATCTGACGCCAAACGCCGCTGAAATTCCTCAACCACAACATTCAACTCAGATTGAGTCAAACCAGGAACTAACTCCACCACAATTTTAAGCTCTGGTCCGGCACCACCACCAGAGAGCAATTGCCCTTCAGCACTCTGAGACACAACACCATCACCAGCTACAGTACGGACACGAACAATACCACTGCCAGCAGGAATCAACTCATTAAGCGCACGCTCCACCATCTCATCACGATAAGAAGGAGCCCACGACTCGCCCTTAGCTAACGCCCACAACGCGGGACGACGCACAACAAACGTTAAGGACTCCCCCGGATCAACCACAAGTAGCTGCTGCCCATCTTCTACCGCAGAAAGAGCAGTTTTTCTCATCGAAGCAGCAACCGGACGAGCATCAGGGTGCCATCGTTGCAACGCTTTCACATCAGTAAAAACAGGAAGAGCCTTCCGACCGTCAGGAGCCTGAATGCTCACCAACGCCATATCTGCTTCTTTATCGGCAACGAGACCTTCATCAGTAACAACAGAATGAGATACCTCAGCAACAACAGGAACAAAAACTCGACACTGGCTTAGAGCACGAACAACATCTTCTTCCCGACAAGAACCAGAAACGAACTTCTCAAAAACCTCGGCAATAACAGCATCACGAGCACCATCATCCTCAGAAAATTGATGACGGTGGCTCGTTCCTTCACCTAAATTTCGCCCCTTCCAAGGCTGCCCACCAGTATCAGTTTCGCCCCCAGCACTGTTGAGCTGAGCCTGAATATGAGCGGGCAAAGAACGCGACGCAGAAGCTCCCGCAGAGTGACTATTACTCATTATTTTTCGGCGTTTTCTTCCGAGTAACCAGCAACCTCAAGAGCCTGCTCTAAAGTAAATTTTCCAGCGTAAAGAGCCTTACCCATAATGGCCCCCTCAACACCATAGGGAACTAGCTCACGCAAAGCACGGATGTCTTCGAGAGTTGAAATTCCGCCAGAGGCAACCACCGGCTTATCGGTTTTTTGCGCGACCTCTTTAAGAAGCTCAAGATTTGGTCCAGTCAAAGTTCCGTCTTTGGTTACGTCGGTGAGCACATAACGAGCGCAACCGTCAGCTTCTAAGCGTTCTAGAACATCCCACAGGTTACCGCCATCTTTAGTCCAACCACGAGCAGCTAAAGTTGTTCCACGCACGTCAAGACCAACAGCAATTTTCTCGCCATGTTCTGCAATCACTTTTCGAGTCCATTGCGGATTTTCGAGAGCGGCAGTACCCAAATTAATGCGAGCAGGGTTCAACGATAATGCCCGTTCTAGAGACTCATCGTCACGAATACCACCAGACATTTCAATATTAATATCGAGGTGTTCAGCAACAGAGGTCAGCACCTCGATGTTGTGGCCTCTGCCAAAAGCTGCATCTAAGTCAACGAGGTGAAGCCAACGCGCACCAGCATTCTGCCAAGCAAGAGCAGCCTCTACGGGATCCCCGTACCCAGTCTCCGATCCGGCTTCGCCTTGTACCAATCGTACAGCTTGCCCGTTCGCAACATCTACGGCGGGAAGAAGTTCTAAAAGAGTTGTCATCACACATTCCTTAAAAGTAAAAGTTTAGTTGTAGGCGAAGAGGACGTATCCCGCGTAGCCCATAAAAAGTAAAGCTACACAGAGCATGGCCAGCTGAACGATAAGAGGAAGTTTTTGTTGCCGAAAAGAAATTGCGCCACCGAGACAAAAAGCCCCTACTAGCATCAATAAGCTTCCTGAGAGAAAAGGGCTCATTATCTGTCCTTTCCTGCTGGGATAATCCGCCCTGTACGAGGTAAAGAATTAATCCAGTTCTGCAAGAGACGAATACCAGCCTGAGCAGATTTTTCTGGATGAAATTGTGTTGCGCTCAACGGGCCGTTTTCTACAGCAGCAATAAAAGGCACTCCGTGGGTAGACCAAGTGACTTGTGGAGGTAGCATTGCTTCATTATTTTGATCGAAGGACCATTCTTGCACCGCGTAGGAGTGCACAAAGTAGAAGCGTTCGTTTTCGATTCCGTCAAAGAGCACTGACCCTTCGGGGGCAGAGACAGTGTTCCACCCCATATGAGGGATAACCTCCGCGCGAAGTTTTTCTACTGTCCCAGGCCACTCTCCCATGCCCTCAGAGACGACGCCGTGTTCGTTTCCCTGTTCAAAGAACACCTGCAATCCAACGCAGATACCAAGAACAGGACGACCGCCGGCAATGCGCCGGCCAATCATACGAAGCGCATCAATCTTTTTGAGGCTCGTCATCACCGCATCAAATGCGCCGACTCCTGGAACGACTAGACCGTCTGCTCTAAGCACATCAGATTCTTGGCGAGAAAGAATCACGTCAGCTCCAGCTTGTTCTAAAGCGCGCACAGCAGAACGGACGTTGCCAGCACCATAATCTAAAACAACAACAACTGGTTTATTCTGCGATGATTGAACAGCTGCATTCATCATCAAAGTGCTCCTTTAGTTGAGGGAATACCAGAATGACGGGGGTCAGGTTCAACCGCTTGACGCAACGCACGTGCGAGGGCTTTGAATTGAGCTTCTGCAATATGGTGAGGATCTCGCCCTCCTAATAACGTCATGTGTAGGCAGATTCCAGCATGATAAGCGATAGCTTCAAGAACGTGGCGAACCATCGAGCCGGTAAAGTGCCCACCAATGAGGTGGAATTCGTAGCCTTCTGGTTCTCCCGTGTGTATAAGGTATGGGCGCCCTGAGATATCAACGACGCACTGAGCTAAAGCTTCGTCGAGGGGAACTGTTGCTTGCCCAAAACGACGGATACCAGCTTTATTACCGAGAGCTTCACGAATCACCTCACCGAGCACGATGCCGGTATCTTCGACGGTGTGATGCACGTCGATGTGGGTATCGCCACTACATTTAATCGTCATATCGATAAGGGAATGCTTCGCAAGAGCTGTGAGCATATGATCGTAAAAAGGCACGCTGGTGTCGATATCAGAACGCCCCTCACCGTCTAAGTTAATCTCAATAAAGACCGAGGACTCACTCGTAGTACGTTCTAATCTGGCGGTACGGGGGCCAATTCCTGTAGTGCTTGCTGGCATTGGTTACCTATATATTCTGGGTTTATATGATGTACACGTAAGGTATCTGTTGATAGTAAGGAGCAGATACTTCGTCTTGGCGACTCTTGATGAGAAAAGTTCTGTTATAAGAATCATCTCATGTTGATGTTAGCAAGAGGCTGGTAGTTCTCCGGAATGTTCCAAATACTTCTTAAGGCTTTCAAGGAAAGCTGTTGTTTCTGATGCTGTTCCGGCAGTGACGCGTAGATGTCCGGCGATACCGTTATCTCGTACTAGAATGCCGTCGTTTAGAAGCCATTGCCATGCTTCTTTTTCGTCGCATAAGCCTGAGAAAAAGATGAAATTAGAATCTGATACAGCTGGATGTAAACCGTATTCTTTGAGAGTTTTTACGATACGGTCACGTTGGGTTCTAATATCTTGTACGTTAGCGAGCAGTCCTTCTCGATGGCGTAAGGCTGCTATTGCGACAGCCTGTGTGACGCTGGATAGATGGTACGGCAAGCGAACAAGACGCACCGCATCAGCAATCGCGGGGTCTGCGGCAAAATATCCTAACCGAGCTCCGGCAAAAGCAAAGGCTTTACTCATGGTACGGCTTACGACCAGTCGAGGGCGGTTTGGCAGAAGAGTTAGCGCATGAGCAGAGGTATCTTGAGCGAATTCAGCGTACGCTTCGTCCACGATGGTGACACCCTCGTGCTCTTGCATTGCTTCGTAGACAGCTTCAATAACGTCTAGCCCAAGCCCTGTTCCTGTTGGGTTATTAGGAGAACATAAAACAACGATATTTGGTCGATGTTTTTGAATTTGGGTGACAGCAGATGTTGCATCGAGAGAAAAATCGGGTGCGCGTTTTCCCGCGATGAAGCGAGTGTTTGTTCCATCAGCTAAGAGAGGGTACATCGAATAGGTAGGGACGAAGCTCATCACGCTTCGTCCTGGCCCACCAAAGACTTGGAATAACTGTTGCAATACTTCATTAGAACCGTTAGCAGCCCAAATATTTTCGGGTTTAAGTCCGTGTCCTAGATAGTCGGCGAGTTCTTCACGAAGAGCCGTAAATTCCCTATCGGGGTAACGATTCAGGGTACGCGCTACCGTTGCTATTTCTGCGGTAATTGCGTCAATAACTTCTTGAGGCATTGGGTGCGTATTTTCGTTGACGTTGAGAGTAATAGGAACATCAATCATCGGAGCACCATAGGGAGAGCGCCCTCGTAAGTCGTCACGAATAGGTAATGCTGAAAGGGGGTCTAATGCTTCATTCACTCCTACAGTCTATCGAGAACAGATAGTCATCGCACATTCTTCTCTCAAGTTCTCAAGACGAGTAGATAGGCACTTCGAGCTTTTGCCCAATATCTAGGGATGTTGATGATAAATCGTTAATTTGTATGATGTGAAGCAAAACGTCACGAACATCCATACCTGCAGAATGTTCTTCAGCAATACTCCATAAAGTATCACCGTATCCAACCGTGACTTGTTCGGTCACTTGATGTAGCTCTTGCATCGTTGAAGCATGGGCGGTGTTCACCACGTAAAAACAGGCTAATAGAGTCAATAATGCGATGCAGCAAAGAACCACGCCTATTAGAAAGGAAATACGATAGTTGCCCCAATAAACTCGTGAGGTGTTCTGTGGCATTGAACGTGAAGAGACTACGACACGTACAGGTGCTGAACCTTTGAAAGACAGAACGTTTGACATATTTCCTCCTGATAGCAATAGAGCTATATATCGAATATTCACCCTGAATAAATCGAAACTATGTTCTATATAGTACATATGTACTATCAGAAAATTCGAATATAGTCGAGAAAAACTAGAACAAATGTTTGAACTTTTTCGATACGTGCCATACTCTTGTCCTAACACTGTTTATTGGCAGGTAGTGTTTAACGACTTTTAAAATCCCCTATGTCAGCAATGGCTAGGGGTGCTACGCCAGAACATCATTAGACAGGCCCCTCAACATGGACAAAGGAACGCCGTGAGCGATAACACATACTCCAGCGCTACTATTGCGCCACAATCTGGCAGAAAACCTCTCAGTTCACGTCAACAACACATCTTGACTGCCATCTCTGAAGCTATAGACACCCACGGTTACCCCCCTTCAATGCGAGAAATTGGAGATATCGTAGGTCTCGCATCCTTATCATCAGTAACACACCAGCTCTCACAACTAGAAAAACTAGGCTACATCCGACGAGACCCCAAACGCCCACGAGCCATCGAAATACTCGCAGAAGAACAAGAAACGACTGAAGAAAAAAGCACCGAATCGGTCATCGTTCAGTTACCAACACCTCAACACAACAGCGAAGATTTCGCTGTAGTACCCCTAGTCGGAAGAATCGCCGCAGGCGGTCCCATCACCGCAGAACAATCCGTCGAAGACGTCATGACATTGCCACGCCAAATTGTTGGCAACGGAGACTTATTCATGCTCCACGTCAAAGGAGACTCCATGATTGACGCAGCAATCTGTGACGGAGACTGGGTTGTCGTCCGTGCACAACAAACCGCAAATAATGGAGATATCGTTGCAGCACTCCTCGAAGACGAAGCAACCGTCAAAACTTTCCGCCAACGCGACGGACACACCTGGCTACTACCACAAAACACCCGATACGAACCCATACTCGGCGATAACGCCACCATCATGGGCAAAGTCGTATCAGTATTACGAAGTCTCTAATACCAAAACCACATAAAAAATATATTGGGTGTATTCCTGCCTCTAACAGGAACACACCCAATATTTTTATGCGCTAACTCACTTGTGTATGCAAGCGATGCAAAGCGCCACATACAACATCAGTTCTTGTAGTCTTCCAAAAAGGAGGCAAAGCACTCATCAAATATCCAGAATACCGTTGAGTAGCCAACCGAGAATCAAGAACAGCAACCACACCACGATCATCACTAGAACGAATCAAACGCCCCACACCCTGAGCCATACGAACAGCCGCATATGACGCAGAAACACTCATAAAACCGTTACCACCACGAGAAGCAACAGACCGAGTACGAGCCTGCATCAAAGGATCGTTAGGACGAGGGAACGGAATACGATCAATCAGTACCAGACGGCAAGAATCCCCCGGCACATCAACACCCTGCCACAAACTCATCGTCCCAAAAAGACACGAATCTCTATCCTCAGAAAATTCCTTCACCAAAGAGCCAAGCGAAGACTCCCCCTGCACCAGAACAGAAACATCGGTATGTTCACGAAGATACTCTGCCGCATCCTCAGCCGCACGCCTCGAAGAAAAAAGCCCCAAAGCACCACCGTTAGAAGCCTCTACCAGCTCACACATACGCTCTAATTGAGCAGTAGAAATCCCCTGAGATGGTTTAGCAATATCAGCAGCAACATACAGCAGACCTTGTTTAGGGTAATCAAAAGGAGAACCAACATCTAGCCCCTCCCATCGAGGAGCACCTGCACCGCTCAGCCCCAAAGAATGCGCAACCACATCAAAAGATTCCCCCAACTTTAACGTTGCAGAGGTCAGCACCACCGTCCGCCCGTCAAAAAGTCCTTCACGTAACTGCATCGCAACCGATAAAGGAGCAATATACAACGTTGCGGGGTCATCATCAGAAGCAGGAGCATAACCACGCCCAGCTTCCCACAACTGTGGACGAGATAGCCACACCACCTCATGATGCTCGTCAGCGCCCAATAACCGTTCAGCTATCTCTAATAACTCTGAAAGAGCGCTACGCGCCAACTGACGTGGTGCATCACTATCTTTAGAGTCACTTTTCGTATCAGATAATGCTACACGTGCAGCTTCACGCACCAGCTCCACAGAATGAGCAATACTCTCCGTCAAGCCACGAGGTAAAAGCTCTGCAGCAACGCCACGTAAAGACGTTTCTAAAGCGCTACCAGCATGTTCTAAAGGATCAGAACTAGCTTTCGTGTGTTTACGCACCAAACGAGCAGCCGAATATACCATTCCGGCAGAAAGAGAGCCCGTCACAGCACCCGCCACACGGTCTGCCAACTCATGTGCCTCATCAATAACAACAACCTCATGCTCCGGCAAAACACCAATACCTTCAAAAGCATTAATCGCTAAAAGAGCATGATTCGTAATAATAATGTCTGATTGAGCAGCCTTCTCACGCGCAAGCTCACTAAAACAAGACTCCACCAAAGGACAGCGTTTACCCAAACATTCAGCAGCAGAAACAGAGACTTGACGCCAAGCACGATCAGAAACACCGGGTTTAATATCGTCCCTGTCACCAGTATCAGTTGTCTGAGCCCACTGACGAAGACGCAACACTTCCTGACCAAGACGGCCAACAGAACCACTGGCCACATCTGCAGCAAAAAGAGTATCCTCTTGTTCATCGTCGGGGTAACCGCCCTCAAGCTTATGAACACACACATAATTATTACGGCCCTTGAGAACAGCAACATCAGTTTGACCCTCAGGAACATTCGAAAGGGTTTCTAAAAGTTGCGGTAAATCACGATTGATAATCTGCGTTTGCAACGCCAAAGTCGCCGTCGCAACCACAATAGGCTTATCCGAAAATTGAGCATAATAAACAGCAGGAATCAGATAGCCCAAAGACTTTCCCGTTCCCGTACCAGCTTGGACCAGCAGATGCCGTTTCAGTTCAAAGGACTGAGCCACATGAGCGAGCATTTTCCGTTGCCCAGCACGCTGTTCTCCCCCGCTAGAAGCAATCACATGATCTAGTAGTTCAAGAGCAGGCTTCGCTCCAGGCAACGTCTCAAGTTCTTCTCCAGTAGGAGCGCTCACCCGTTCTTCACAAGAACTCATCGAGAAGAAACCTCAACAGCACCATCCTGACGAGCTTGTTCAATCTCTGGTCGTAAGACTTCCATCAACTCGTCGTCTAAAGCATATTCTGCTAGTTCAGAGGAAAGTTGTTCACGAACCAGCACTTGAATATATGTCCCATCAGAAACAAAAGCTGTTGATAGAATCTCCGCATCCCACTGATGCAAACGAGAAACGACCTCACCATGCGTATATGGGATAAGCAGATTCAGCTGAACCGAAGGGCGTGGAATACGCTGAGCAATAATTTCTTGAAGCTCTACAATGCCCTGTCCCGTACGAGCAGACACCACCACAGTATCTCGTTCACGTTGCTGTACGCGTTCGAGCACCATCGGGTCAGCAGCATCTGCCTTGTTCAAAACAATAATCTCAGGAATCTCGTGCGCATCTACTTCATGTAGAACTTCACGAACTGCCTTAATCTGTCCCTCAGGATCAGGATGAGATCCATCAACCACATGCACGATGACGTCAGCATCAGCAATTTCTTCAAGCGTAGAACGGAAAGCCTCTACCAGCTGTGTAGGTAAAGAACGCACAAAACCTACCGTGTCAGAAAGCGTATAGCCAACACCATCAGGTGTCTGCGCCTTACGGACCGTAGGGTCAAGAGTTGCGAATAAAGCATTCTCAACGAGGACACCAGCATCAGTCAAACGATTCAGCAAAGAAGACTTACCAGCGTTGGTATAGCCAGCAATCGCCACAGAAGGAACGTCATGACGCTGACGATTCAAACGCTTGGTCTGGCGAGAGGGCGCCATCGCCGCAATCTCACGACGTAGCTTTGCCATACGAGCACGCAGACGACGACGGTCCATCTCAATTTTGGTTTCACCAGGACCACGTGAACCAATACCCTCACCAGACGCGGCACGCCCACCTGCCTGACGAGACAGAGATTCACCCCAGCCACGCAAACGAGGAAGCATATATTCAAGCTGAGCCAACTCAACTTGAGCTTTACCCTCACGGGATTTTGCGTGTTGAGCAAAAATATCAAGAATCAAAGCAGTACGGTCAATGACTTTGACCTTCACAATATCCTCTAACGCACGACGCTGAGAAGGAGCCAACTCTGAATCAACGATAACAGTATCAGCACCAGTCGCCTGCACAATATCTTTAAGTTCAAGTGCTTTACCTGAACCGAGAAAAGTGCCAGGGTCTGGTTTTAAACGACGTTGAATAATGCCGTCCAAGACTTCTGAACCCGCTGTCTGCGCCAAGGCAGCAAGCTCACGCAAAGAATTTTCTGCGTCGGCAACGGTACCTTCTGTCCATAATCCAGCAAGAACCACACGCTCTAGACGAAGCTGACGGTACTCAACCTCTGTAACGTCTTCAAGTTCTGTTGATAGACCCGCAACACGTCGCAAGGCTCGACGCTCAGCAAGATCTTCTTGAGCGCCATCATAGTGTGAATGTTCAACATCCACGGCAGATATTTCGCGTGCTTGTTCGTCCAAAACACGCGCCCCAGAACGAGAAGATGCAGAACGCCCAAGAACACGGTCTACGGTCTCTCTCAACAGTTCGTCGCTAGGGAGTTTCTGAGGATTCTGCTCATTAAATTCAGAAGTATTCATAGTACCTTTCGTCAATCTGCTCTCATTCTACAGCCCTTATTCAGTATGAAGCCACGATATTTCTTCGAGCTCAGAGGAAGAAGGTTCAAGCGCCAGCTTCTGTTTTCCCGTAAAGTAGTGAGCTATGGTTGCCGAACATTATTTTTCCGCTACACCCAATAGCGATTTCTCCCCTCGTGAAATTGACGTCACTCTAACAAACCAACGAGTACGAGTACAAAGCGCATCGGGTATTTTTAGTCCCAGCGGTATCGACAAAGGCACCGCAATACTCCTTGAGAACGTGCCCGAGCCGGAAGGCACATCATTTCTCGATATCGGCACGGGGTGGGGCCCTATTACCCTGACCTTGGCGTTAAAAAACCCTCAAGCTCAGGTCACCGGTGTTGAGGTTAACGAACGTTCTGCGCACCTCACCCGTACCAATGCGCAAAAGCTAGGGCTTACCAATGTGACGGTCTACGCTCCAGAGGAAGTACCTCAAGATTTACGGTTTGACACCATCTGGTCTAATCCACCTATCCGTGTAGGAAAAGATGTCCTACACAACATATTGCGCACATGGATTCCACGGTTAAACGTGGGCGGATGCGCATATCTCGTGGTTCAAAAGAACCTCGGGGCAGATTCTTTACAAAAATGGTTAGCACACGAATTAGAAGAACAGCCACAGGGAACTTTTCAAGTATCACGCTACAGTACCTCTAAGGGGTTCCGAATCCTTGAAGTTGTTCGCAACGCTTAATTCGCAACGCTTAAAAAGATGATGTGAGGTTCTCAAAGCATAGAACCTCACCTCATCACGACTATACAAGAACGACTTTTCCAACCATACTAGCCGAACCTGCTAGCACCACATGTTCGAGGTCGTCAGGGCCCGTTACAAAGGTGACAGCTAAAGTTCCGCCTGGGACGTATACGAGCCATTCGTCAGGGGCATCGTCTCCAGCCCAGAATCGGGTTGCTGCTGCTGCTGCGCAAGCACCAGTACCGCAAGAGAGGGTTTCCCCCACGCCACGCTCATAAACACGCATACGGATAGCGCCCACATGTGCTACCCCTGTTTCAGCTTCTGTATCCTCAATTTCTTCAGGAACAACAAACTCGACATTTGTACCGTGGGCAGGTGTCGGGCTTACTTTCGGGGCAGCATCAAGGCTCAGCCCATCTAGTTTTCCGTCAGTGCCCAAGGCGACAACAGTATGGGGGTTTCCCATCGAGATAGAAAGTGCCGAGCGTGGGGTTTTAAGTCCACGAACACTCACCTGTGAATCTACGCCACTTTCACGAGCGACGTCTCCGTCGATAAAGCTCCAGGGACCCATGTCAATGGCATATCCGTTGTCTGTTCGCCCCACGGTCTTCACTCCAGCACGGGTGCTAATGCGTACTCGTTCGCCTTCTTCAAGCGTCAACAAGTCTTCAGAAACTAGGTACTCTACGAAAGCTCGAACACCATTACCGCACATCTCTGCGATGGTTCCGTCAGCATTACGATAATCCATAAACCAGCGGTCTTCAGGTGCATCAGATTCCATCATCTGTGCTTTGACTGCGCGAATAAAACCGTCAGCACCAATACCGAAGTGACGGTCGCAGACACGGGCAATGAGTTCTTCTGGTAGTTTTAGCTGTTTTTCAGGGTCAGTGACGAAAATAAAGTCGTTACCAGTCCCGTGTCCTTTAGTTAAAGGAACACCGCTGAGATCTCCCCAAGTATTTTCCGTCATTCGCTTTACCTTTCGCCATTGATTCAAAACATCAGATGTTGTTTTGTATATCGAAGATATTTATCAGTATTCTGCCAGAAGCTGCTGTGTCTGAGTCAGTTTTGCGTGAGAATCGCCTTCGAGCCAAGTCACTCGAGAATCAGCGTTAAACCATGTGATTTGACGGCGCGCAAACTGACGAGTCGCAGTCGTGGTATCTATCATAGCCTGTTCTAAAGAATAGCTCTTGGACGCAGAACGTTCTGCATCGATAAGACGCAAAAATTCCCTATACCCAATCGCCCGAGATGACGTTTTCCCCTCTCGAAGGCCTAAAGATTCTAAAGAGCGGACTTCATCTACAAGCCCCCGTTGAACCATTTTTTCGACCCGAGCTTCTAAACGCTGATGCAGCTGAGAACGTTCACAGTTAATGCCTACTTGCACAGCAGGCTGAAAATACTCACGTTCAGGCATAAAAGAAGAAAACGTTCGTCCTGACACTTCCCACACTTCTAAAGCACGCACTAGACGCCTGTCATCGTGCACGCGAGATGCCGATACTGGATCAACCTCATTCAACCGTCGGAGAAGAACACCACGCCCCTGTTCAATAAGCTCTCGCTCTAGTCGTTGACGCACCTGAGCATCAGTAGGAGGAAAATCTAAAATATCTAAAGCGGCACGAACATAAAGCCCAGAGCCGCCCACCATAATGGGATATTTTCCACGTGAACGAATCTGGTCGAAGAGTTCTCTTGCTTGCTGCTGGAAAACGGCTACAGAAGCTTCATCACGAATGTCGAGAATATCCAGAAGATGGTGAGGAATCCCCCGCATCTCTTCTACGGTCACTTTAGCCGTGCCAATATCCATCCCCCGATAGAACTGCATCGAATCAGCATTAATACACTCTCCGCCGAGGTGTTGAGCTAACTCAATCGCAAAGTCCGTTTTCCCTGCACCGGTTGGGCCGACAACAGCAATGACGGGTACAACGTGTTCTTCTTGAACTTTAGAAGCAGGCATGGCTATTACACACCACCTTTAGCGGTTAGGAACGAAAAGTGGGAAACCCTAAGTTCACCGGTGTCCCAGGAACTTGAGTAGTGCCAGTTGTACCGCAAGAATCAGCTTGTGCTCTATCCCAAGCATCTCCTGCACGTGAACGGCGTAAAGAATACTCTTCAGCGCTAGGGTCTGAAATCAGGTGGAAAGAACCGGCTTCCGTAATGGGTAAAGTGACGAGGTCTCCGGGTCGAGGTTGCTCGCAACCAGCAGGGACAGAAAAATGCACCAAACGCTGGTCTTGGGCACGTCCGGCAAGACGATGAGTTTGTTCTGCTTTACGACCTGACTCTGCGACCACCATGAGTTCTACCGTTTTTCCTAGTTGTTTACGGTTTTCTTCACCAGCGATACGGTCTTGTAAAGCAATAAGACGCTCATAGCGTTCTTGAACAATTTCTTTAGGTATTTGGTTCTCCATTGTTGCAGCTGGAGTACCAGGACGAATCGAATATTGGAAAGTAAAGGCGGAGGAAAAACGTGCTTGTTCAACAACTTTTAGTGTCTCTTGGAAGTCTTCTTCAGTTTCTCCAGGGAACCCGACAATAATATCCGTAGTAATCACAGCTTCAGGAATACGGGCACGAACTTTATCTAAGATGCCGAGGAACTTCTTAGACCGATATGAACGACGCATATCTTTAAGCACCTTATCTGAACCAGATTGCAAAGGCATATGTAGTACCGGCATAACGTTTGGTGTCTCAGCCATTGCGTCGATGACGTCGTCGGTAAACATTGCAGGGTGTGGTGAGGTGAACCGGACTCGTTCAAGGCCCTCAATATTTCCGCAGGCACGCAGAAGTTTTGAGAAAGCCTGACGGTCACCAAAATCTACACCATAAGAGTTCACATTTTGCCCAAGAAGAGTGACTTCAATAGCGCCGTCGTCGACAAGTGCTTGAACTTCTGCAAGGACTTCTCCAGGGCGGCGGTCATTCTCTTTACCGCGTAGGCTTGGCACAATACAGAAAGTGCAGGTGTTGTTACAACCGACAGAGATAGAGACCCAGCCTGAATATACGTTATCTCGTTTAGTCGGCAGCGTGGAGGGAAAGACTTCAAGAGATTCAAGAAGCTCCGCTTGTGCTTGGTGGTTATGACGTGCACGTTCTAACAATGTTGGTAGTGAGCCGATATTATGTGTTCCAAAGACGACATCTACCCACGGCGCTTTTTTGATGATGGTATCTTGATCTTTTTGCGCTAAGCATCCGCCGACAGCAATCTGCATACCTTCGTGGGCTCGTTTTACAGGAGCAAGCTGACCGAGGTTACCGTATAGCTTGTTGTCAGCATTTTCACGTACAGCACAAGTGTTAAAGACAATGAGATCTGGTGTTTGTTCTGAGCTGGCGGGTACATAGCCATTAGCTTCGAGTAGCCCGCTCATACGTTCGGAATCGTGAACGTTCATCTGACAGCCGAAAGTACGAACTTCATAGGTTCGTGAAGGCTTAGAGGTCGTTGCACACGTAGTTGAAGAAGTCTGTTGTTCAGGAAGATTCAAAGTCACTCTTTAACCCTACTCGATGAAAGATACTGTCAGGCTGTCACTAAGAGTAGATTCTACGGGTTTTTGGTCACTCATACCAAAGTACGTATAGCGCCAACCAATACGATGTGTTCTCTTGCCCTATCTAGTTGTGAACTTTATTCGTAGGATGAACGTTCTTGATGTTCAGCCATGCGCTCTACTTCCGAACGCACTACAGAAAATGCCAGAGAAGAAGAATATCCTTTACGTCCTAGCATAGAGACGAGACGGCGCATAATTTTCTCTTTTTCTCGATAGTCACTCAAGTTCATTGATGGACGCAACTTTTTTTGAACTAGGCTAACAGCATCCTCATATTCGTCAGAATCACTACGTTGAGCTAAAGCCTGCTCAATATATTCTTCGCGGATGCCTCGAGTTTTTAACTCTCGACGTAGCGCTGAACGAGATAGTTTTTTCATGTTCGCTGTTGTGCGAACATACATTTGGGCATACTCTTCATCATTGACAAGACCAACAGCTTCGCAACGTTGCAAAAGGTCTTCTGCAATCTCCGCAGAGATTCCTTTATCAGATAGTTTTTTCTCGAGTTGAAAACGCGATTTAGCAGAAGCGGCTAGCTGCTGATACACAATATTTTTTGCGTGCGTAAACTCGCGGGCTTTCTGTTCTTCGCTGAGCTCTTTGCTCTCAGAGGCGTCTTCTTGATCGCCCCAAGAGCTTTGACTCGCTGAAGATGAACCAGAGAAGTCCTGAGAACTTTTAAGTAAGTCTTCTTCGGCTGCACCCCATGCTGCAGGGTGCCATGAAGGATAGTTCTCTTCGTCAAAAGATTCCATGTTCTTCTCCTCAACTTTGATGCTAGGCAATATAGCTCAACATGAAATGTCAATGGTTCACGAATAAATAGTGGGGTAAGAAGCATACGCTCCTTACCCCACTATCTAAGAAATATTAGAGCCCGTCTGAAGAGCTATTGAGAGGGTCACTCTCCTGAACTTCGCTCTCCCCAATCTGCGTATCATCTTCGATGATGCCGAGTTTAACTAAGGTCTTATATTTAATTTCTTCGGTCAGTTCCGGATTATCTTTCAAGAACTTACGAACGTTTTCTTTACCTTGCCCAAGCTGTTCACCCTCGTAAGTAAACCAAGCACCAGATTTTTTAACGATGCCGTTGTCAACGCCCATATCGATAATGCCGCCTTCAACGGAGATACCCTCGCCGTATAGGATGTCGAATTCAGCTTGTTTGAAGGGCGGAGCCATCTTGTTTTTCACGATTTTAGCTCGAGTACGGTTACCGATAGGCTGCGCACCGTCTTTTAGCGTCTCGATACGACGAATGTCGATACGAACTGAAGCATAGAATTTAAGAGCTTTACCGCCGGTTGTTGTTTCTGGAGAACCAAAGAACACACCAATTTTTTCGCGTAGCTGGTTAATGAAAATTGCGGTAGTTCCGGTCTGTGCCAAACGACCCGTAATTTTACGTAGCGCTTGAGACATCAAACGAGCCTGTAGCCCAACGTGGGAATCCCCCATTTCGCCTTCAATCTCAGCGCGAGGGACCAAAGCAGCCACAGAGTCTACGACGATGATATCTACAGAGCCGGACCCAACAAGCATATCCATGATTTCTAAAGCTTGTTCACCAGTATCAGGCTGAGAAACAAGCAAAGCATCCGTATCAACACCAAGTTTTGCAGCATAGATAGGGTCAAGTGCATGCTCAGCATCAATGAACGCAGCAATACCGCCACGTTTTTGAACGTCAGCAACGGCGTGTAAAGCTACCGTTGTTTTACCAGAAGATTCAGGACCATAAATCTCGATAACACGCCCGCGAGGTAGCCCACCAATACCTAAAGCAGCGTCCAGAGACAAAGCACCGGTTGAGACAGTCTCTACTTTAACGGCCTCTTTATCGCCGAGGCGCATCACAGCACCTTTACCGTAGCTCTTATCAATCTGAGCGAGAACGGTCTCTAAAGCTTTTTCGCGACCTTCATCAGATACTCGGCTTACAGGCTGAGTATTTCGAGATTTAGCTGCCATATTGTGTTACCTCACTTCGGCACGTCCGAATGACTATTGTTATTGTTCGTTACCACTCTACAAGCGTTCGAGCTGAAAAACAGAGAAGTACAAAACTGTGGATAAGATACCGTGCGTTATATCTTCAAGCTCCGAATACAGAGCATACCCTTTATCGAATATATTTTCTACTTACTCGGAAGATAACCTCGAACAAAATTACTAATTTTTTCGCGGTGGAATATCTCGCCCCAAACGTCGAGATTCAGGAACTTCTTGCATATCGCAAATAGCCTCCCACACTTGGCGAACCGGAACACCCCGCTCTAATGCTTCAACAGCAGTTATATCTCCACACGCACCCAAAACTACATCTTTGGCAAGTACCCGAGAATAATGAGCACCAAACTCATCATCCATCAGTCTCCAAAACTCGCTTAAACGCATAATGTCCTCACAGATAAAGTACGGTTGCCTACCATCGTAAGCAACCGTACTTCACGTTCTATTAACCGCTTTGTTCTAGCGTGTTGTTGTGCACTCAGCAGGAATATCCTTAGAAGATGTTGCAGCAATCCCATACTCACGATTAAACTGCTCCGAAAATTCTGTAGGAACAGTATCAGGCACACTGAAGCGATCTTCCCCAGATAGTCGATCCGAAACTTCACGTAACATCTGAGACAACGGAATATCTAGTGCCTGACAGATAGAACCAAGAAGCTCAGAAGATGCTTCTTTCTGCCCACGTTCCACCTCGCTAAGATACCCCAAAGACACACGAGCGCTATGCGAAACCTCACGAAGCGTACGCCCTTGACGCTGACGAACGTCGCGAAGCACCTCACCAATAGCCTGACGCAAAAGAAGTACTTTTGGCTCATGTTGAGTGGGTGCAGTATGAGTGGACTGACCCACATCCTTCCAACGGACGACACCGTTCACGGATACGGGTTGCTTGGTCATTTTTATACCTAACTCCTGATATTTTCGGCTTCGAATCTTCGAAGCTATATTTTTTATAGCCTAGCGTATGATGAATACTCAATCAGCTATCTACTATCCTGATTCACAAAGAACTTTTTAGAATCATCAATGCTCTATAAAAGAGGCATTATATATAACAGCACAACGAGCGTGTTTCATTCCCTATTTATCTCAAAGTTTTCTGTAGTTTCACTGAAAGTTCAGCTAAAAACATCTTTTACGTTATTTCAGATAGTTCAACAAAAGTTCTAAAGCATCCTGACAAGAACGTTCACGAATCTCCTCACGAGTACCCTGATACATCTTCTCTTGAGAAAAAACGCCATCAGGCGTCGAAATACCTAAAAATACTCGACCAACGGGTTGCCCGTCCAACGGTTCAGGGCCAGCAACTCCCGTCGTCGAAACAGCATAATCTGCCCC
The DNA here is from genome assembly GCF_048512915.1 of Rothia sp. P7208. Taxonomy (NCBI): domain Bacteria; kingdom Bacillati; phylum Actinomycetota; class Actinomycetes; order Micrococcales; family Micrococcaceae; genus Rothia; species Rothia sp. P7208. Next base: position 115,395 of record NZ_JBLXXW010000004.1, on the reverse strand, counting down.
GCACACCTGCATAGCACCCAAAGCCATGCTCTGAGCCACTTCAGGATGAACAGCACCTTCACGTTCTAGAAGTTGTTCATCTACACCTAAAAGTTTTGCCTTCAAATCTGTTGCGTATGAGACGATACCGCCACGATACGCCGAAGAAGCTCCCACAACAGAACACAAATGTTGCGAAATCATGCCACCTGTCAAAGACTCGGCAGTAGCAATAAAAACTTTTCGTTGGCGAGCGCAGAACACGACCTGTTCAGCAAGAGTCTGGGAAGACATCACAACCTTCTTCTACGAGCACTACGACGCAACTCTAAAGCATGACGCACGTATTCAACCCCGGTAGTAACCGTCAATATTGTTGCTGCCGCTAGCACCGCATATCCCGGTAGTAAGGCCCAGAAACCTAACAGTCCCAGAGGAAGAAGCATGAGAATCACAGCAACGGTTTGTAATACGGTCTTGAGTTTTCCGCCCTTGCCAGCGGCCATCACGCCATAACGAATCACGAAGAATCTCATCAGCGTAATGCCCCACTCGCGAAGAAGGATAACGCAGGTAACCCACCACCAAAGCTCACCTAAGAGCGAAAACCCAATAAAAGCAGCACCGGTCAATAATTTATCGGCAATAGGGTCTGCAATTTTTCCAAAATTTGTGATGAGGTTTCGCGAACGAGCAATATACCCATCAAGCCAATCGGTCAGCATTGCGATGACGAAAACAGCGACCGCCCACCAACGCGCAGCAGAAGAAGACTGGCCATAAGGGCCTGAAGCCAGTAACAGCACCATAAATAAAGGCACCATTGCAATTCTCAGCATGGTAAGAATATTAGGCACATTCCATAGTTCCTGCTGTTTTTTTCTGACCATAACAGTACCTTCCTCTGTCTGTGTCGACTTTATCGACCAGTTAAACTCCATGCGTCTTCGCTTGAATCATCATCCGATGAGGACTCACCAGCGCTGAGATATTCATCAGTATCGGCGCTGTGCGAACTTACAGATGGTTCTGGTACATCTTCACCGCGTAAGCGCGCAAGCACAGTCGGCAATTCCTCAGGAGGTACAAGAACATCACGTGCTTTAGACCCTTCGGAAGGACCAACAATCTCGCGAGATTCCAGTAAGTCCATTAGACGTCCTGCTTTAGCAAAGCCTACACGCAATTTACGTTGCAGCATTGAGGTAGAACCAAATTGCGTCGTTACGATTAGCTCAGCTGCACGCAGAAGGACGTCAAGATCGTCACCAATATCGTCATCAATATGTTTCTTTGGAGCCGATTGTAGAACATCTTCACGATAGTTCACTGGCATCTGCGTTTTAACATGCTCAACAATCTGGTGAATCTCTGATTCGCTGACCCAAGCACCTTGTACACGCATCGGTTTCGAGGCACCCATCGGCAAGAACAGAGCATCACCTTGACCGATAAGTTTCTCAGCACCCGGCTGATCCAATACCACTCGAGAGTCAGTAACAGAGGAGGTTGAAAAGGCCATACGAGATGGAACGTTTGCTTTAATCAAGCCGGTGACAACGTCAACAGAAGGACGCTGCGTAGCCAAAACAAGATGGATACCAGCGGCTCGTGCAAGCTGAGTGATACGAACGATAGCTTCTTCAACGTCGCGTGGAGCAACCATCATCAAATCCGCAAGCTCGTCAACAATCACCAAAAGATATGGGTATGTTTTGATAGTGCGCTTACTACCTGGATCCGGTTGAATCTTTCCAGCTTCGACCGCTTTGTTAAAGTCATCGATGTGTTTGTAACCGTAATGGGCCAAATCATCATAGCGTGCGTCCATCTCACGAACGACCCATTGCAAAGCTTCGGCAGCTTTCTTAGGGTTCGTAATAATGGGGGTAATCAAATGGGGAATGCCCTCATATGCGGTCAGTTCTACGCGTTTAGGGTCGACCATGACCAAACGTACCTGATCAGGAGTTGCTCTCATCAAAATAGAGGTAATCATCGAGTTCACAAACGATGATTTACCGGCACCAGTAGCACCAGCAACAAGCATATGCGGCATTTTTGCAAGGTTAGCTAGAACGAATCCGCCCTCAACATCTTTACCAACGCCCATAATCATGGGGTGGTCATTATGGTGTGCTTGGCTAGAACGTAGAACGTCACCGAGAGCGACCGTTTCTCGGTCGGTATTGGGAATTTCAATACCAATGGCAGATTTACCGGGGATAGGTGACAGGATACGCACGTCCGCAGAGGCCACAGCATAGGCGATGTTCTTTGATAGTGCGGTTACACGCTCAACTTTGGTGCCAGCACCTAACTCAATTTCGTAGCGAGTTACTGTTGGCCCCCGAGAGAATCCCGTAACTTCAGCATCAACATTGAATTGTTCGAGGACGTTGGTTAAGGATTCTACGACTTGAGCGTTAACTTCAGAGCTTTCTTTTGCAGGAGGTCCGGCAACGAGCATGGACTCTTCAGGTAGAGCGTATGTGCCGTTCGAGAGTGCTACCACTTGTTGAGGACGGGCCTCTTGTACTGCAGGTTTGAGCGTGTTATTTGTTAGCGGTGACTGCACCGTAGATTTTTCGGCTACCACGGGTTTTTCCGCTACGGCGGGTTTTGGTGGTGCGGGTTTTCCGATAGCAGGTGGTGCTACATCTGCTGTTTTAGCAGGAGACGGTTGTTCAACAGTAGCCGTCGGTGTTTCGGTAGAGGGTTCGACGGTAGAGGTTGGAGCCTCTTCAGGTGTTGAGAAGATATTTTCGTGTTGTTGAGGTTCTTCACGCCGTCCGCGGATCATGGCTGCTTGTTGAGCTTGTGCCAGACGTTGAGCAGGAGCGTCTAGGGTGTTTGTTTCTGGTGTCGCCCATTGGTCTTGGTCGAAGAGCTTTGGTGTGGTTTGAGAAACAACACGTGTTTTTCCGTTAAGTTTTTGGGTGGTAGAGAGTGTCTCTAGGTTGTGTGTGTCTGGTTCTGTTCTTGTAGCGCGTCGTTTAGTGCGGCCTTTTCTGGTGTTTTCGGCAGGCTCTGGGGTGAATTGTTCGTGTGGTTCTAGTTCTTCTGTTAGGAGTGCAGTTTCAAAGGCTTCGTCTCCGTCGTAGCGGTCTAAAGAGGTGTCTCGACGGGCGTTTTTGCCGAATCCAAGCCATGCTAAAAAGCCTCGTGAGGAGGATGGTTTTTCAGGTGTGGTTTCGTTCTCGTAGAGGTAGCTACGATCATGGTATACAGGGAGCTTTGATTCAACCTTATCTTCAGGTTCATGGTTTTCTGGCATTTTTGCGGGCGGCTCTCCTAAGAGAATCCCCATAATATGCACCAAACGAGGACCAATGTGACGAAGTGGCGTCTTCGTCGCAATCAATAGACCTACAGCAAAAACAAGCCCGCAAAGAACCCATTCAAGAATATTGATGCCGCCGACAAGACGCACTGCAGGAGCAGAAACAACCAGTCCAACAACCCCACCACCATTCCAGACACCTTCAAAACCTTGAGCAAAGGTTGGAAAATCGTCCAGTTTCGCGGCAACCATCGAAGCGGCAACGAGCATAATGGTTAGCCCAGCAGCAATACGGTTGTTCGAACGAACCTCTAGAGGGTGACGGAAAATACGTACAGCGAAGAACACAGCGAAGAAGGGAATCAATAGAGCGCCTTGTCCCCAGACTCCCCCAATGAATACATGCCACCAACGCAGAGGGCTTTCAACCCATGACGGCAAAGACAGTGTGCTCCAAGCCCACCATTCAACGCCGGCAGTCATAAGGCCCATGAGCAAAACAACTAATGCGCCTCCGTCGCGGCGCTCTTCTGGTGCAATGTCCGTGCGAAGTTCGCCCATACGTCGGATAGCTCCACCAATAAGGTGCGCAAAACCATTCCACGTACCAAGGACGGTACGAGAGAACCAAGAAGGACGCTCAACTCTCGCTGTTGAACGCGCTGATGAGCGTGTTGAGGTACTCTTCTTTCGAGTTTGCGTGCGTGTTGAAGGACGCTTTGTGTTCGTTTTATGAGCTGATGTTGTTCTGCGTGCCATACATCCCGTAAGTTTTCAGTGGACTCAAGCGGGCGAAACCTTCCCAAAGGTCGTTTCACCCGCTTGAATAATAACGAATAAAAACTAATAAGTTAAACCTTATCTTTAACTTATTCAGTAGTTGCAGTCTTTGCCGAAGGAGTGTCCAAAACCGTTGGCAAAATCATGGGCTTCCGTCGCAGACGACGAGCAACCCACGAACCAATAGTACGACGGACAATCTGCTGTAGTTGATGTGTAGTATGAACCTTCTCTGGAGCAAGATGCAAAGCGTCTTCAAGAGCAGCAGTAATCTTTGGTGCAATATCTTCAAAGACAGAATCGTCTTCAGCCACTCCTCGAGCGTGAATATCAGGACCAAAAACCACACGCTTTGTTTCACGGTCAATCACCGCAACCACAGAAACGAAGCCTTCTTCACTCAAGACCAAACGGTCTTTGAGGTCTTCCTCCGTAATCTCACCGACAGAACGACCATCAACATACACATAATCGCAACGAACTTGACCGACAATCTGAGCAACGCCATCTGCCAAGTCAACAACAGTTCCACCTTCACACAATAAGACGTTCTCTTCAGGGACACCCGTCTCAATTGCCAAATTACCATTTGCGATAAGATGTCGAACCTCACCGTGAACAGGCATAACATTCTTTGGTTTGAGAATGTTATAGCAGTACAACAGCTCTCCAGCAGCAGCGTGCCCAGAAACGTGGACTTTTGCGTTACCCTTATGGATCACTTCAGCACCAAGCTTCAACAATGAGTTAATAACGCGATAAACGCTCGTCTCGTTGCCAGGAATCAGAGAAGAAGCAAGAACGATAGTGTCACCTTGTTCAACCTGAATCTTATGATCCCCATTAGCCATACGAGATAAAGCTGCCATCGGCTCTCCCTGAGAACCGGTACACATCATGACGATTTCATCAGGACGGTATTGGTCAATTTTCTTCAAATCAACCAAAGTATTTGGAGGAACTTTCAAGTACCCCAATTTCTCGGCGATGGTCATATTACGTACCATAGAACGCCCCACCAACACTACTTTTCGGCCACGCTCATGGGCGGCTTCGAGAACCTGTTGAACGCGGTGCACGTGAGAGGAGAAAGACGCCACAATAATACGCTGGGTGGCATCTCGAAAGACCTGAGAAAGAACCTTACCAATATTTTTCTCGGTAGGAGTAAAACCAGGAACTTCTGCGTTCGTTGAATCAGGCAAGAAGAGGTCAATGCCTTCTTCTCCTAGACGGGCAAAATGACGGAGATCCGTTAGTCGACCGTCGAGCGGCAACTGATCCATTTTGAAGTCACCGGTATGAAGCACCTTACCGGCAGCTGTACGGATAAATACAGCTAAAGCGTCTGGAATAGAGTGGTTAACAGCCACAAATTCGCATTCAAAAGGACCAATTTTTTCGGTCTGCCCCTCAACAACAGTCAATGTGTAAGGTTTAATGCGGTGTTCAGCAAGCTTCGCTTCAACCAACGCTAAAGTCAGCTGAGAACCAATCAACGGAATATCAGGGCGACGGCGCAATAGATACGGTACCGCACCGATATGGTCTTCGTGTCCGTGAGTGAGGACAACTGCCGCGATGTCGTCAAGACGGTCTTTGATGTAGTTCAAATCGGGCAGAATGAGGTCGACACCAGGCTGAGATTCTTCAGGGAAGAGCACGCCACAGTCCACGATGAGAAGCTGACCGTTAATCTCGTATACGGTCATGTTACGTCCGACTTCGCCTAGTCCTCCAAGAGGAACAACACGTAGAGTGTCTTTCTTCAACTTTTTAGGTTGGCGAAGTTCTGTATCAAATACTGCCAATATTATGTCCTTCAATATATGTCATGGCAAAAGCGAGTCCACAAACTAGAAGAGTTCATGAACCCGCTTCATCCGAGTTTTTAGCGAATAAGAGTGGAAGCTATCGACGATTGCTCTAGATAAGAACGTATGAGAGTCTCCTCTGCTTGCGTCGGCTCCACGTGCGGCAAGCGAACCGTTGGAGAATCCAAAAGTCCTTGCCATGTAAGAATCTTTTTGGCAGCTACACATCCTGGAACACACGACATCGTTGCCGTAACAATAGGAGTGAGCTCTCGATGCAACTGTTGCGCTTGAGATAAGTCTTCAGCGACAACGGCATCAATCAATGTTCGGAATAATTGCGGTGCAATATGAGTTGTCACGCCGATAAGTCCGACAGCTCCCATAGCCAACCATGGCAAGGTGAGTCCGTCGTCGCCAGAATAAAACTGTAAATCGGTTGTTGCCATCACTTCTGTTGCCGCAGAAAAGTCAGCCTTAGCATCTTTGACAGCAACAATATTTTCGTGTTGAGCAAGCTTCTGGTAGGTAGCAGGAGCGATAGGGATACCCGCACGTCCAGGAATGTCGTAAAGCATCACCGGAGTATGTACAGCATCTGCAATAGCGGTAAAATGCCCGAGCAAACCAGACTGAGTCGGTTTATTGTAATACGGTGTCACCACTAAAAGACCGTCAACACCAACTGCTTCAGCACGCTGAGCCAAATGCAAGGTATGGGCAGTATCGTTAGAACCAACACCAGCAATAATCGTGGTACGCTGCCCCACCGCATCTTTGACGATACGGAAAACCCGCTCATTTTCTTCGTCTGTCATGGTGGAGTACTCGCCTGTTGTGCCACAAACAACTAGCCCATCGTGACCATTATCAACAAGGTATTGTGCCAGTTGGGCTGTTTTTTCTTCATCAACAGAGCCGTCAGCAGAAAAAGGAGTCACCATAGCGGTGAGCATTCTGCCAAAAATGGGCTCAACAAACGTACCTTTAGTGTGGTTTAAGGACTCAGACATATTCCTTAGACTACCCTCTTTTGCTCAGTTTTTGTATTTTGCCGACTCATCATCTCCGCTGACACCTCTACACCTCTAACGATGCGGGTGTTTTACCTTCAGATAAGGCGAGCGCTATACGTATAGATTTTCGGGCCCGTTTACGGTCTTTGAGCACCTCGTAGATGCGTCCAAGAACAAACCAGTTCTTCCAGCTGTGAGGTTCTTGTTCGATGAGTTTCTCCATGGTGTTAAAGAGTTCTTGTGCCTGTCCGTCATCTAGCTGTTGGAGCAGTTCACGATACGAGTTGGAGGTGTCCTCGAGGTGGAGTTGTTGTTCAAGTTTTTCGACACGTATACCAAAGAGTATTTCTCGTATCATGGCCCACCCCCCTAGTATTGGTAGACCTATCATGCCAGCGCCCATCAGATAACCGGTGGATGTTCCTGCTTGGAATAAAGCCAGAGCATATCTCATGCTCATCAGTAGGTAAAGAGTGAGCGCGATAATGATAGCCCATGCGAAGGCTTTGGTTCGTCCGGTTACCTCCCAGAAGAGGAATAGAGCACTACAGGCTAAAACCGCGATTAGAGAAAGTTTCGTGTGATTTTCTAAGGGCAGTATGAAGATGGTGAGGACTAAGAGCACGCATGCGCTCGCTGTGAAGTTTCGTAGCGAGTTCATGGTTTTTAGCTCAGTTCGAGGTAATGGTCAAGTCCGTGTGTTAAGCCAGGGTGAGAGCTGACTTTTCGGATGCCCAGTAATATCCCAGGCATGAACGAGGAACGATCAAAGGAGTCGTGGCGAATCGTTAATTGTTGCCCTTCGTCCCCGAGAAGTATCTCTTGGCTTGCAGTGAGCCCTCGCAAGCGTACGGCGTGTACTCTGACGTCGTCGATGAGTGCTCCACGAGAGTTTCCGGTGTCTGTGACGGTAGCGTCAGGAGATACTGGCAGATTTGCTGTTTTGCGTGCTTGAGCTATTTTATGTGCGGTGTGTACGGCCGTACCAGATGGTGCATCAACTTTTTGTGGGTGGTGAAGTTCAATAATTTCTACTGATTCAAAGTATTGGGCTGCCCGTGCTGCAAATTCTGTGGCGAGAATGGCTCCGATGGCGAAGTTCGGGGCAATGAGCACTCCGGTTATTGGATTCTGTGTCAGTTTTTCTGTAAGCCGGTTGAGTTTTTCTTCATCCCATCCGGTGGTTCCAACGACGGCGTGGATTCCGTGTTCAATAGCAAAATGGACGTTTTGTTCGGTGCTATTGGGTACGGTGAGATCTACTAGAATCTGTGCTTGCGCTTCAATCATCTTTTCTAGAGGATCGTGAGAGCCGAGTTGAGCGACGAGTTCCATGTCAGGTGCATTTTCTACGGCTCGGACGGCTTCTTGTCCCATTTTTCCGTAGGCTCCGGCGATAGCGACTTTCCAGGGGGTGCTCATACTCACGTTTTCTCCTTGAGGTGTGTTTCGATGCAGGTAGAGAGTCGTTATTCTCTTCAATGTCTGTATAACACTCTAAATGTAGCGCAGAAAAATTGCGGAGATATCCTCAGCTGTGCCATAAACTTATACAGTTACTTCGTTTCTCGTGAAGTAACTGATTAGGTAATTAGAGGTAACAGTTGAATCAAGAGCATGTCTTTTATTCCAGTGTTGACCCTGCAGAAGGCCAACGGAAGTATCGTCTACCTGGTTTAGACGGTTTACGAGCGTTAGCCGTATTGTGTGTGGTGGTCTATCACTTATGGCCGGGAGTGCTTCCAGGGGGCATGATTGGTGTCGATATTTTTTTCGTCATCTCCGGTTACCTCATTACTGCTTTGCTTTTGCGTGAAGGTGCCTACACCGGCAAGATGAACATCATTGATTTTTGGGTTCGTCGTGCTCGTCGACTCATTCCATCGATTGTTCTGCTCATCATTGTTATTGGTACGCTTACACTCATTATTGGCCATGACGCGCAGGTGAATCTGGGGCGTCAAATTTTTGGTGCGTTCACTTTTTCTTCTAACTGGCTCTATATTTTTTCTGGCAATGATTATTTCACACAGACTTCCCCTGAGTTGCTCACTAATTTCTGGTCTTTAGCAGTTGAAGAGCAGTTCTATATTCTATGGCCGGTAGTACTCGTCATTGTTTTCATGTTTGTTTCGCGGTGGAGTCGTCGTGCGCTTATCCCCGTTATTTTGGGGTTGCTATCGGTTCTATTATGTGTTGTTCTCAACGTTTTCGAGGTTTCTCCAAACCGCATCTACTATGGTACTGATACGCATCTTTTTCCTTTGATGTTGGGTGTTCTTCTAGCGCTAATGATTCCGTGGAGCATGTACCCGCCAGCCGATTCTCGCTTATATCAGCTGGTCGGTTATGGGGAGCGTTGGCAAGGTGCTTTACGTTCAGGTGCTGGTTGGTTAGCCCTTTTTGGGTTAGTACTTTATGCAATGCTTTTAGAACAGACCCAAATATTTTTTATGCCTGGTGGACTATTCTTTGCCGGTTTCTTAGCATTGTCGGTAATTCAGGCTCTCTTACCTGACGTGCATAATCCTGCTTCAGATGTTCTACGTCAGGTTCTTTCGTGGGCTCCTTTAGTGTGGATTGGGCGACGTTCTTACGGTATTTACCTCTGGCATTGGCCGCTCTATGTTCTTGCACACTACACTTTTGGTGTCCATCAGAAACTTTGGGTTGAATTCTTTGTTCTCTTTTTGACTTTAATCATTTCGGGCTTGTCATATATGTATGTTGAGGAGCCTATCCGCCAACGTGGTTTTGTGGCATGTGCATCGTCTGTTTGGAATACCTTCTCTGGCGAACAAAAACTACCCTCTTTTGTGGCCTTAGGTGCGGTTCTTCTATGTACTGCTGCTACCACAGCAGCAGTCATTACCGCACCCAAGACAACTTCTGCAGAAGATATTGTGGCAGCTGGCGAACAAGCGCAAAAGGCGCATGAAGAACATATCGTCGACCAAAAGCCCACGCCTACACCCGATGCTGATTCTGCGGCTGCTACAGAAAGAGAAAACTCCTCTAAACAAGCGACGAAACAGGAAGAGAATCCTTCGGTAACGGTTATTGGGGATTCGGTATCTTTAGCCTCGGCAGAGGCCCTTCACGAGGCGTTACCTGACGCGACAGTTGATGGAGAAGTCTCTCGTACTATCGTCAAGGCTTTCCCCGTGATTTCTCGTCTTAACGAGCATGGACAATTAGGTTCTGTTGTCGTACTTTCGGTAACAACCAATTCCACTTATTCGATAGAAGAGATTGACCAGCTGATTAAAGATATTTCAGATCATGGTCAACGAAAAATTGTTCTTGTCACGGGCGCTGCTCCGGCACATCTGACGTGGGTTCAAGATTCTAATAAGGTCATTAAAGAAGCTGCCGCAAAATACCCGAAGAGTATTGTCATCGCAGATTGGGCTAAGGCAGCGCAGAACCACCCCGAGTATTTTGTCTCGGATGGGGTGCATCCTCAAGCTATCGGTCAAAAGGTTTATGCCCAAACTATTGCTACAGCAGTAGCTCAGGCGGAAAAAGATTTAGACCGACAAGATACGGCGGAGGAAGAGCCGGCAGAACCTGTTCAGCCAGCAACTTCCCCCGCTTGGTAAAGAACCGTTTAGTTTCGTATCAACATTCTAATGTGGGGTGTTCTATCGGACGATTGTTGTTGTCATCTCTTGTTGGGCGAGGAATTGTGCTAGCTCTTGTACTTGCTCTAAAGTGACCTCACCTAGTTTCTGGCTACTTTCTTCTAGAGTTCGATAGATGCCCGAACCTAGCTCAATAACTCCTAGACGAGTCATACGTGATTCAGGACTTTCATAACCAAGCAACATAGAGCCTTGCATCTGCCCAATTACTTTTTTCAGCTCTTCTGGGTGTAGACCGTCTTGAGCTAGCTTATCGAATTCTGTTCGGAGGATTTCTTGTACCTGTTCAGCTTTATCGGGTAAACATCCTGCGTACATACCAAAAATTCCGGCGTCAGAGTATGAATTCGAAAAAGCAGAGGTGGAATATGCTAGTCCACGTTTTTCACGAACTTCTTGGAAAAGACGTGAGGACATCCCTCCCCCAAAAGCTGAGTTTAAAACGTTCAATGCATAGCGTCTATCGTCTTGAGAGATAATGCCGTGAACGCCCAATAAGATGTGTGTTTGTTCGCAACCTTTATCAATAATTTTGTGGTTTATTCCATCAGCGATGTGGCTGATTCCTTTAGCACGTCGTTCAATAGGAGCAGTATTCTCGGGTAGTTCCCACCCGTACCGAGAGAATGCTTCGAGAACCTGTTGGACGACCTCGCGGTGTTCTAACCCACCAGCGGCGGTAATAACTAGCTGTTCAGGGGTGTAGTAGTGGCGGTAGTGTTCCCACACAGATTGGCGCGGTACATCTTCAATTTCTGTTACCGTACCGCCCACGGGTCGCCCTAATGGGTGTGTGCCAAGGAGTTGTTCTGTGAAACTTTCGAATGCTACGTCTACAGGGTCGTCTTGGCCCATAGCGAGTTCTTCAAGAATCACTTGGCGTTCTTTTTCTAAAAGTTCTTCATCCAGTAAAGAGTGCGCCAGCATATCTGCCATGACGTCTATGGCGAGGGGCATATCTTTTGTCAGAACTCGAGCATAGTAGCAGGTCTGTTCTTTTGCGGTGAAGGCGTTGGAATCTCCGCCGACGCTGTCAAAGGCTTCGGCGATATCTAGAGCTGTTCGTTGAGCGGTTCCTTTGAAGAGGAGGTGTTCGAGGAAGTGGGTGGAACCGTACATTCCAGCTTGTTCATCTCGTGAGCCGACACCCACCCAAAAACCTAAAGAGACACTTTGTAATGCTGGCATTTTTTCGGTGATGACTCGAATACCACCAGGTAGAACAGAACGACGGACTTCGTGGCCGCCTTCTCCTTGTTCGATGATTTTTCCGTTTTCGTAGTCTAGTTCATCACGAAGTTCGTTCCATGAGGTTGGAAGCAATATAGCCATTATTCCCCTAAATGTGTGTTTTAAGTGTACTATTCGGCCCGCTCAGCTTTTACCGTTAGATGGGGGGCATGTTTTTGGGCGTTGTTCTAGAAAGGTTAAAAACTCATAAAAGAGTAGCCTGCACAAGTACACAAGACACTTATGCAGGCTACTGAAACAATACGCTACAGATGTAGCGTCTTTTCAGAGACAACCTACGAGATTATTCGTTGTCGTTTTCTTCTTCGTCGGTGTTTTCTTCGCCGGCGACGACAGGAGCAAGAGATAGCTTGCCACGATCATCGATTTTGGCGATTTCAACCTGAATCTTCTGTCCCACTGAGACAACGTCTTCAACGTCATTGACTCGTTTGCCGTCGTTGAGCTTACGAAGTTCAGAAATGTGCAACAGACCGTCTTTGCCGGGAGTCAAAGAGATAAACGCCCCGAAAGTTGTAGTTTTGACGACTGTTCCGAGGTAGCGTTCGCCGACTTCGGGAACCTGTGGGTTCGCGATAGCGTTCACTGCCGCACGAGCAGCTTCTGCTGAAGGCCCGTCCACTGCACCGATGTAGACGGTTCCGTCATCTTCGATGGAGATATCGGTTCCGGTATCTTCTTGAATCTGGTTAATCATCTTGCCCTTAGGACCAATGACTTCACCAATCTTTGAGACAGGAACTTGTACTGAAATCACGCGAGGAGCGTAGTCGCTCATCTCGTCGGGGGCGTCGATAGCTGCGTTGAGAACTTCGAGGATGTGAAGGCGTGCTTCACGAGCTTGAGTTAGTGCTGCGGCAAGAACAGATGCGGGGATGCCGTCGAGTTTGGTGTCGAGCTGAATTGCGGTGACGAACTCGCTGGTTCCGGCAACTTTGAAGTCCATATCGCCTAGAGCATCTTCTGCGCCAAGGATGTCGGTCAATGCTGCGTAGCGGGTCTCGCCGTCAACCTCATCGGAGACAAGTCCCATAGCAATACCTGCAACAGGTGCACGTAGAGGTACGCCAGCGTTGAGTAGCGAAAGGGTTGAAGCACAGACTGAGCCCATGGAGGTGGAGCCGTTGGATCCGAGAGCTTCAGAGACCTGACGAATTGCGTAGGGGAACTCTTCACGAGAAGGCAGCACTGGTGTAAGCGCACGTTCTGCTAGAGCACCGTGTCCGATTTCACGTCGTTTAGGTGAGCCAACACGACCGGTTTCGCCGGTGGAGTATGGAGGGAAGTTGTAGTGGTGGATGTAACGTTTTGCTTTGACGGGGTGTAGGGAGTCAAGCTGCTGTTCCATTTTGAGCATGTTCAACGTGGTGACACCCATAATCTGGGTTTCGCCACGTTCGAAGATTGCTGACCCGTGTACGCGAGGAAGAACTTCAACTTCAGCAGTTAGCTGGCGGATATCGGTGAGACCACGTCCATCAATACGTACCTGTTCGGTGAGGATACGCTGACGCACCGTGTGTTTTGTCAAAGCTGCAAAGGCTGCTTCTACTTCGTCTTCACGGCCTTCGAACTCTTGTCCTTCAGCGGTGAGCTGTTCAAGTAGTGCGCTCTGTAGTTCGGTAGCAGCTTGTTCGCGTTCTTGTTTACCGGCGATAGAGTACACTTCAACGAGTTTGTCCGCTGCAAAGTTTTTGACAGCGTTATCTACGTCTTCGTCGTGTGAACCAAAAGTTGGTAGATCAAGAGGCTCTTTACCTGCTTCATTCTTAAGGGCTAGCTGAGCTTCGCATAGCGCTTTGATGAAGGGTTTTGCGGCTTCGAGGCCTTGTGCAACAACTTCTTCGGTGGGTGCTTGCTGACCGTTATCTTTAATGAGTGTCCAAGAGTTGTCGGTTGCTTCTGCTTCAACCATCATGATGGCAACGTCTTCTGTTCCATCGGCTTTGGTGACGATACGACCAGCAACAGCCATATCGAAAACGGCGTTTTCAAGCTGTGAATGTTTCGGGAAGCATACCCATTGGCCGTCGATGAGGGCGATACGCACGCCACCGATAGGACCGCTAAATGGAGCGCCCGATAGAGTGGTGGAACATGATGCTGCGTTGATTGCTACGGTGTTGTAGATTTCGTCAGGATCAATGGTCAGAACGGTAACGACTACTTGAACTTCGTTGCGGATACCTTTGGTGAAGGCTGGACGAAGTGGGCGGTCAATGAGGCGTGCTGCAAGGATTGCTTCAGTGGTGGGGCGTCCTTCACGGCGGAAGAATGAGCCAGGAATCTTTCCTGCTGCGTACATACGTTCTTCGACGTCCACGGTGAGCGGAAAGAAGTCAAAGCCTTCGCGTGGAGACTTGCTAATAGCTGTAGCGGAAAGCAAGGTGGTGTCTTCGTCGATAGTGACGAGAGCTGAACCTGCTGCTTGTTTTGCGAGACGTCCAGTTTCAAAACGGACGGTACGAGTACCGAATTTTCCGTTGTCGATAATAGCTTCTGCAAATTTAATTTCGGGACCTTCCAAGGTTCCTCCATTTCTTCTCTGCCGATATCTCTCTCAGACAAGATCGATCTTCGATGGAAGTTTTCGGCACACGCACGAGTTGATGTGGTGCTCCGCAAACCGCAACCGAGGACCGGTCAATCCTCTGAGCGAGGTATCGGGTCTTATGGTGGTGTATTAGGTGGTGGCTTTGAGAGAGATGATGAGTCTCTGAAAGCCGAAAGAGGGCGTCACCAATGTTTCATCTCTCATCGCTGAGGCTATGAAAGATGTTGCACCGGTTTCGCCCTCCCAAAGTTTAATGTTTATCGGCGGATACCGAGGCGCTCGATAAGAGCACGGTAACGTTCGATGTCAACACTCTTGAGGTAGCCAAGCATGTTGCGGCGACGACCAACGAGGATCATCAAGCCACGACGAGAGTGGTGATCGTGTTTGTGGAACTTCAAGTGTTCAGTCAAGTCGGTGATACGACGAGTCAAAACTGCAATCTGTACCTCAGGTGAACCGGTGTCACCTTCGTGAGTTGCGTATTCCTTGATAATTTCCTGTTTAACTGCGGGATCTAGCGCCACTGTTATAACTCCTAGAGTTAGTGCCGTGTACGGCCCGAACAACATTTTTGTTGTCGGGGATTCGTTATATTACGCCTCAGATTTAGCAACGCTAAAAGCCGAGAAGCAATAAGAACACTATGAGACAACCACGGACTGCAGTCTCATATCTCTCTTACTCTACCTGAAAGAAAACGCTAGGAGAACTACAGGAGCGAACTTCCTTGATTCTTTTTGACAAAAGTTACATAAAAAGCGCCGAGGAACACACACCAGATAGCACCGACTATCAGCGCTAAACGAGTATCCGCAAAGAACGCAAACTGCAATACGATAAAGGCCATGAAAGCCAATGCCACATAGGAACCGAGAGGAGATGCACTGTGGTTGTTTTTTCGGACGAAGGCAATATGGGATAGAAGAATCATGACCCAGACCATGACCGTTGCAAAAGTTGCAAGAGAAGCAACCACTAAGAACGCATTTTCAAAGAAGACGTTCACGAAAACCCCCACAATCAGGACTAAGCCGGTACAGACAACAGTCATGTAGGGAACTCCATTTTTTGCGGTACGAGTAAATGCATCAGGTGCCATTTTCTGTTGTGCAAGACCATACAGCATACGCCCAGCACCATATACGTCAGCGTTAATAGCCGAAACCGCGGCGGTAAGAACCACAAAGTTCAGGATGTGAGCAGCTGCTGGGATACCTAAAGCGCTAAAGATTTGCACGAAGGGAGAGCTCTGTCCTTGAATCTGGTTCCAAGGGATAAGAGACATAATGACTGTCAACGCTAAAACGTAGAACAGTAGGATACGTACGGGTGTGGTGTTGACGGCTTTAGGAATAGATACTTTAGGATTTTCAGCTTCTCCAGCAGCAATACCGATAGTTTCGATACCGCCAAAAGCAAACATAACGACGGTAAAGCAGGCGATAAAACCAGATATACCGTGAGGGAAGAATCCGCCGTTGCTCCAAAGATTTGTGATGGAGGCGGTGTTTCCAGCAACAGATTGAGTTCCAATCAGCATAAGAATAATGCCGCCGATAATCATGGCAATGATTGCAGCGACTTTAATTGTGGTGAACCAAAATTCACTTTCGCCAAAAGCTTTAATCTGAACAAGATTAATAGCCATAATCAACAGTAAAACTACGCCGATCCAGACCCATGCCGGAGAGGAAGGAAACCAGAACTGCATATACACGGCGAAGGCTGTAACGTCAGCAATGGCAACGAGTGCCATTTCGAAGGCGTATGTCCATCCGGTGGTGAATCCTGCCCATGGTCCGAGGTATCGGGTGGCATATTCAGAAAAGGCACCTGAGACGGGGTGGGCTAGAGCCATTTGCCCCATGGCGCGCATGACCATGAAAACAGCCGCTCCACCGATGATGTATGCCAAGAGCACTGAAGGTCCAGCTAGAGAAATGGCGGATGCGGAACCATAGAAAAGTCCGGTTCCGATGGCTGAACCAAGAGCAATAAAAAGGATATGACGAAGAGATAAACCTCGTCTCAGGGTGGAGGGAGTATCCGAGGTGGAGGGAGAGACGGTAGTGTTCATGAGCTATTCCTGAATCATTGGGGAATCAATCTGACCCCTCATTGTTACATCAGTACACAAAATAACGCGTGCTTATTCCTATAGATGAGATATAAGAAACACTAAAACTCACAAAACTTTGACAACTACCGTCATAAACCCATCAACGGTTAACGAGATTCTCGACCAAACACTATAGAAGCAATAGCCGTAGCACCAGTCACCGCACACACCGAAGGCCACGCCCCAATCTTATGAGCAAGAACATGAGAATAACCAAAGCTCCCAAGATACACACCGGTCAAAGCAAGAGCCGTAGGAGTCCCCGCATTCTTCTTCCACCCCGAATACGCAACAGCGCCACCGGCAGCAAGCAAAACACCGCCAAGAGCACGAACACCAGTAACACGAGCGATCTTATAACCGCCCATCAAACCAGTAGCGCTAGCAATAGTAGGAATCATCACACTCATATTATTCTCCTTAGAAAATTACAATCAGCACAATTTTCTTGCACTAACCTGCAAAAGTAATCTCCTGTAGTCTATGGTTCACGCCTGAGAAACACCAGAGTAAAACCCGAAGAATCTCCCGTACCTCATCCACCACACAGATACTCCCCCTGCCAACACTCCGTTTTATTCTGCCCCAGTAGCTAAAAACATAGAGGTAAGAGAGAATAAGGAATATGGAACATACAACACCTGACCTACCAGAAGCATTCTCGCACGCTGTCATCGTCCAAGTAGCCATGGATGAAGAAGCCGCACCACTTCTCGAGAAGACAATAGAAGCAGCACCCAGCTACACCATCGGAGAAGCAAAATTCTTCCCCCGATACCATATGCACCAAGAAACAGCACATCCCATCTTGCTTGTGCGCTCAAAAATCGGGTTAGTCAATGCCGCCAGCGCGACCAGTTTCGCCCTCTCACAGATTAAACATCCCAGCGCCATCCTATGCGGTGGAACAGCCGGAGGACTCCACCAAAACGTTAACGTTGGGGACATCATCATCGGCACACAATACACCTACACCGATGCAGACGCTACCGCATTCGGATATGAACGCGGACAAGTACCCAGCATGCCAACATACTACGACAGCAACACCGAACTCCTAGAGAATACACGCACTATAGAAACAGAAAGCACCCACCCGGTCAAAATTGGATTAATGTTAGCTGGCGGTTCTTTCGTCACCACACATAACGTCAAAGACACACGAGAAGTCTTCCCCTCTGCTCTTTCTACGGATATGGAAACCACCGCAATCGCCCAAGTATGCTACAGCCATCGCGTACCATTTATCGCAATACGATGTGTCTCAGACCTTTGCGGGCCAGCAGCAGACCAAGATTTTCATCTTTCAATGGATATCGTTGCACCGCGTTCAGCGCAATACATCCTCCATATGATAGAAAAAATAAAGAAATAACTGTCAGGGGAAGGTTAAAATGCAAGACCACATTATGCGTGATGGAAACACCATTCCACCCATCGGCTTAGGCACCTACGGTATGGATGACGTCCAAGCAGAAGTCGCCGTAGCAGAAGCAATCCGACGAGGATACAGGCTCATCGACACCGCACAAAATTACCGCAACGAACACGGTGTAGGACAAGCCATTCAACGATGCGGAGTTGAGCGAGAAGAACTTTTCGTCACCACCAAAATACCAGGTCGTGACCATGGCTTTGACACCACTATCAATTCAGTTTACAAGTCTTTAGAACGTCTCAACGTCGATTATCTTGATTTGTGTCTCATCCACTGGCCTAACCCTTCTCAAAATCTCTACGTACCCACGTGGAAAGCACTGGTCCGTATGCAAGAAGAAGGAAAAATCCGTTCTATCGGAGTCTCAAACTTTCTCCCAGAACATATTGACCGTATCGTTGCAGACAGCGGTGTCACCCCCGCCGTCAACCAAATTGAGTTGAGCCCCTTCTACCGTCAAGAAGAACTCACACAATACAACGCACAAAATGCAATTATTACCCAATGCTGGTCACCATTAGGCCGTATGAAAACCCTCAAAAATGATGCAGTATTTGCCGATATTGCACAGCAACTTGGAGTCACCCCAGCACAGGTTGCGCTCCGTTGGGCAGTACAACAGCAAATGGTTCCCATTCCAAAGAGCGCTAACTTACAACGTATGGAAGAAAATATCGACGTCTTCACGTGGGAACTCAACCCTGAACAGATGAAACGTATTACCGAATACGATAAAGTCGCTCCATGCAAAGGGTACAACCCCCTAGAACACGAAGAAATGTAAAAGACTCTATCCCACAACAAGGTGGGGTGTGAACCGTTAACGGTTCACACCCCACCTTGTTATTTCTACGCCAATTCTAAGATGATACCTCTTCTTCAAATAACACGCGTTGAGCGTCAATAACATCTTGAGAAATCTGCTCAATCAGAGCGTCGACTCCAGTATAGGCAACCATATCCCGAAGATGCTCTGTAAATTCTAGAACAACGTGCTGTCCGTAAAGGTTAAAATCTTCAATAGGTTCTTCGGGGCGGCCCAAAACATGAGCCTCAACTTGACGACGAGTAATACCTTCAAAAGTAGGGTTCGTTCCAACCGACGTTGCCACAGGGTGACGTGTCCCCGCCTCATCGATTAACCATCCTGCATAGACACCATCAGCGGGGATGAAGCCCTCAGCATCAGCAGACATATTTGCGGTTGGAAAACCTAATAAACGGCCACGAGCAGCACCATGAACAATCTCTCCACGCATACGATGTGGACGGCCCAAAAGTTTGGCAGCCTGATGGACCTTACCGTGAGCTAACAGCTCACGAATACGAGTAGAAGAGACCCGCTCCCCATCATCTGTCTTAAGATCTGCGACAGTTACGACCTCAAAACCATAACGTTGCCCAAGCTGGCGCATCGTAGCCAAATCACCACTATTATTCCGGCCAAAACGCACGTCTTCACCGATCACCACATATTTAGCGTTGAGGGAATGAACAAAAGTAGACTCGACAAACTCTTCAGGACTTTGAAGAGAAAAATCATGAGTGTATTCCATCAGAAGATAATGCTCAATACCTACTTCTTCCAAGAAAACCTGGCGATCGTCTTGCCCCATAATCTCTTCCAAAGAAACCTCTGGACGATGAACCCGCGCAGGATGCGGATCAAAAGAAATCGCAACCGACCGTAAACCATGTTGCTGAGCATAATCAACAACAGTTTTCAGTACAGCAATATGACCGGTATGTACACCGTCAAAGTTCCCTAAAGTCACCACAGAGGGTGCCCCTTGTGCAGGCATATCGTTGAGATGACGGTAGACGTCCACAGTTCTCCTTGAGTTTGGTTCTCTTACTTCTATCCTACGCAATGAACCCCGTACCACAAGAACACATCAAGGTTCGGGACACACTCACAGAAAAGTTTCAGAGCTTACGAGCTGGTATAGCATGCACCATTAAGGTGTAGAAAGCTTCCGAGTACGCATCAGCCACCACAGCCCAACAATAGGCAACACCAAAGGAATGTACCCATACCCTTGACCAAAGTGAGACCACACACTCGCTAAAGGAAACAAATCAGGACGCAAATACGACAGCGCACTGACCGATATTACCCCTACTAGTTCAAAACTTACCGCACCAACAGCAAGCTTCCAAGAAGTCGCATCTTTTCGAGCAAGACAAATTGTTGCCACAATATAAACCACCGCAGAGATTGCAGAAAGCGTAATAGACACTGGAGCTTGGTCAAACTTACGAATCAGTTGATACCCAGCTCGAGCAGTCGCAGACAACGAAAACACCCAATAAATAACAATGAGCAGTCTGCCAAAACCACGAGACTTTGTTGCGGTGAGATTAGACATGTTCTCTTTTTCTCTTCTAACGTTTGGAAAATAACCCGCGCACCATGTCCAAGCGCATGATAATGCGGACTCTTATCCGTCCTACATCATAGACCGGAAAAGTTGAGCTCTAATAGTAATACCAGAGCATATTCATCCGATGCACCATCACAATCAAAACAACGCCCGCTAAAGCCAACACTAAGGTAGACCAACGAGTACGTTCTGAAAGCGACCAGAAAAAAGTTCCGGCAGGAATAAGCATCGCAGTGATGAGATAACCATAGTATTCTAACCAGTCTCCGCTAGGACCATCGGTAGTTATCTGCATGATTACCGAACCGATGAGATATATCACCAGCCATAGTTCAAGAATCAGAACAGAACCTTGAGACCAATCATCAGGAACCCTTCCTCGAAGAAACTGCCAACAACAGATAAGAGAAGATACTCCACCTAATAGTGCGGTCCCCCAAAACCATACATCTAAACCAGCGAACATCATGCGTTTTGATCCTCAAATATTTTTCCTGATTCCCACACCAATAATGGAAAGCTCAAGACCTTTCCACGCTTCTTCTGGTTTTTTACCAACGCCACCAATGTACCGTCAGGAGCAAAAACAGCTTCGACACCCTCAACCTGCGGATGATTATTCGGTTCTTCAGGAGCAACGTATAAAGCGACGTCTTCAGAGGCAGCCTTAATAGCACGTCCAAAAGAAATATCCGTCGCTTCCTCTGCCAGAAGAGTACGAGAAGGAAAAATAGCTCGAACAGAGTCTTCTAAAGAAATCAGACGAATCTGCCCGTCCGTCTCTTCTTGCTCGGCTAATTCTTCTAAAGAAACCGAGTGTTCTAAGTTCACAGTACCAATACGTGTACGACGCAGCTGAGTTAAATATCCTCCGGTGCCAAGGCTCTGCCCTAAATCACGGGCTAAAGCACGCACATACGTACCAGAAGAGACAGAAACTTCAACCTGCACATCGATGACTGGAGCCATCGTCTCAGGAGTATATTCTGATACGAGCTCTTCCGATAGCTCACGAGCAAAATCTGCAACTTTTACCATCCGGCGAGACACATCAAGCACCTTAAACTCTGCCACGTGTACGGCACGTCCAGCAAGCTTGACGTCTTCTCCTTGATGAACGCGAGCATAGGAACGCACACCATCGACCTTAATGGCAGAGACCGATGACGGTACTTGAACAATATCTCCGGTTAGTTTCTGCACCTGTTGAATAATATCTTCGTCACGTATTGTTTTCAGATGCTCGGAAGAACATAACCAACGCAGCTGTCCATCAAAATCGTCGCTATGAGTAGTACCGCCCAAACGGATGGTAGCCGTATAGCTCTTTGACTCCCCCGTAATCCACGTCAATAGCTTAGTAGCCTTATTAACGCCTACGATGAGAACGCCTGTTGCCATAGGATCTAAAGTTCCGGCGTGTCCAACCCGTCGAGTATGCGCTAAACGGCGCACTTTCCCCACGACATCATGACTTGTTAGATCTGCAGGTTTATCAATAACAACGATTCCTGAAGGCCCGTTAGGTGCTCGGCGTGCCACCGGTTATGCTTCTTCGTCTTCGGTATCTTCAGCAGGTTTCTTATAAGGGTCAGCTTCACCTGCGTACTGAGCCTGAGCAGATTCTTGCGCTAAAGCCTCATCACGGCTGCGTGCTTGACGTAGAAGCTCTTCAATATGAGAAGCGTTCACCGGTACCTCGTCAGGAACAAAAGTTAATGTTGGGGTCAGACGAGCAGTAATGTTCTTACCCACCTCAGAACGTAAAATTCCGCGGGCTGATTCTAAAGCCGCTTTTGTTGATTCTTGTTCTTCAGGTGTGCCATATACGGTGTAGTACACGGTTGCGTGTTGCAAATCGTTGGTAACGCGAGCGTCTGTTACCGTCACAAATCCTAGACGAGGGTCTTTAATACGACGTTCTAGCGCCTGAGCCACAATCACTTTGATACGGTCTGCCAAGCGTGCGGCGCGAGCTGCATCAGCCATCAGTCTCTCCTTGAAAAATAGTTTTAATATACCGGTTCTTATGTCAGTCTACCGGTTAAAGGTCAATGCACTCAAAAACTTATCAAGGGTGAGAGCGCAGACTCCCCTGCACTCTCACCCTTGATAGATTAGCGGAGTGAATCACCACATCTATCTAGCGTAGTGTTCACCCTAGCGTCATATATTCTTTAGACGCGTGGCTTTTCTCGTAGCTCCCACGTCTCAATGATGTCGCCTTCATGAATGTCGTTGAAGGAGCCAAGTCCGATACCGCACTCGTAGCCTTCACGAACTTCAGTAGCGTCATCCTTGAATCGTCGCAAGGACTCAATGTTGAGGTTATCTGCAACAACGGAGCCGTCACGAACCAGACGAGCCTTAGCGTTACGCTTGATGATTCCGTCTTTGACGATAGAACCAGCAATGTTACCCCACTTGGAAGAACGGAATACTTCGCGAATCTCAGCAGAACCAAGCTCCACTTCTTCGTATTCAGGCTTGAGCATACCCTTGACAGCAAGCTCAATTTCTTCAATGGCACGGTAAATCACGGAGTAGAACTTCATTTCTACGCCTTCGCGTTCTGCCAGTTCTGCCACACGCTCTGCCGGACGAACGTTGAAACCAATAATCACAGCGTTATCAACGGTTGCAAGGTTCACGTCATTTTGAGTGATAGCACCAACGCCACGGTGAATGATACGGAGCTGAACTTCGTCTCCACCAGCTTCAATCTTCATCAAGGACTCTTCAAGAGCTTCAACAGCACCTGAGACGTCACCCTTGATGATGAGGTTCAAGGTGTCCATCTTGCCTTCAGCAACTGCGTCATCGAAGGATTCCAAGGTGACGCGTTTACGACGGCTAGCAAGCTGTGCGTTACGGTCTGCAGCTTCACGCTTTTCGGCAATTTGGCGTGCAGTACGTTCTTCTTCGGTAGAGATAAACGTATCGCCTGCACGAGGAACGGTAGAAAGACCAAGTACCTGAACTGGACGTGAAGGCCCAGCTTCTGTAAGGGCTTGACCGTTCTCATCGAACATTGCACGAACACGACCATAAGCCACACCGGCAACAATCGCGTCACCAATATGCAAAGTACCGGACTGTACCAGTACCGTGGACACGGCGCCACGTCCCTTGTCGAGGTTTGCTTCAATAGCAACGCCACGAGCTTCTTTATGGGGGTTCGCTTTAAGGACCATGGTGTTGTCTGCAGTGAGGCAGACAGCTTCCAAGAGCGCATCAATGTTGAGGTTATCGCGTGCTGAGACATTCACGAACATGGTGTCTCCACCGTATTCTTCAGGGATGAGGTCGTATTCAGTAAGCTGTCCACGAACCTTATCAGGTGAAGCGCCCTCTTTATCGATCTTGTTGACAGCCACAATCATAGGTACCTTAGCGGCCTGTGCGTGACGGATAGCTTCAACAGTCTGAGGCATTACGCCGTCGTCTGCTGCAACCACCAAAATTGCGATGTCAGTGACTTTAGCACCACGGGCACGCATTGCGGTGAACGCTTCGTGACCGGGAGTATCAATAAAGGTGATAGCTCGCTTTTCGCCTTCAACAGTCGTGTGAATCTGGTACGCGCCGATGTGCTGGGTAATGCCGCCGGCTTCTCCCTCAATCACGTTCGTATTACGGATAGCGTCAAGCAAACGGGTTTTACCATGATCGACGTGACCCATAACAGTCACCACTGGAGGACGAACTTCTAGAACATCATCATCTTCTGCAGCGGTTTCTGCTTCAAGGTTGATGTCGAAGGATTCGAAAAGTTCGCGTTCTTCGTCTTCAGGGGAAACGATTTTAACAACGTAACCGAGTTCTGCGCCGAGCAGTTCAAAGGTTTCTTCGTCCAATGACTGAGTTTGCGTTGCCATTTCGCCAAGACGGAATAGCACGGTAATCAACGATGCAGGGTTTGCGTTAATTTTCTCAGCAAAATCGGTAATAGATGCACCACGTCGAAGACGAACGAGAGTGTTTCCGTCACCGCGAGGAATCTGAACACCTGCCAAGTGCGGTAGTAGAACCTCTTCAAGGTCACGATTGATGCGTGCACGCTTCTTGCTCTTGCGCTTAGAACCGGCACCTCCGCGGCCGAAAGCACCCTGCGCATTTCCGCGTCCACCACCGGGTCCGCCACGTCCTGGTCCGCGGTTGAATCCGCCACCGGAGTTGCCGCCACGGCGAGAGTTACCACCGGCACCGCCGCCACGAGGGCTAGCACCAGGTGTCATCTTTGTTGGCATCATATTAGGTGATGGGCGGTTTGCGCCGCTACCTGCATTTGCTGCGGGGCGAGGAGCGTTATTACCCGCTGGGCGAGGAGCGTTATTACCCGCTGGGCGAGGAGTATTTGCGCCACCGGAGCGAGGAGCATTGTTGCCTGCGGGGCGAGGAGCACCATTTCCGGCAGGACGTGGGTTACGTCCACCACCGGGGCGTGCTCCAGCGTTTGCGCCACCGGAGCGAGGGGCATTATGTCCTCCACGCTGGTTACGTCCACCACGAGTAGAAGCATTACCGCCACGTTCAGAACGCCCACCACGTTCAGAGTTCTTGCCCATTCCCTGTTGTGTAGAGAAGGGGTTGTTGCCGGGGCGAGGGCCAGGTTTAGGCCCAGGCTTAGCGGAGACCGCACCGGGTTTAGGCGTATTTGCCGGTGTCGGTGTTGGCTGAGACATTCCCTGTTGTGTAGAGAAGGGGTTGTTGCCGGGGCGAGGGCCAGAGGGCTTGGCAGCGTTCTTAGGCTGAGCAGGTTTCTCTGGCTGCGCTGCAGGCTTAGCAGCAGGTGAAGGCTGAGAAGTTTTAGCTTCCGCAACTGGTGCTTTAGCTGGAGGTTTAGGTCCAGGTTTAACAGCTGAGCTGGTAGAAGGTTTAGGCGCAGGCTTCGCTGCACCTGTTGTTTTAGGTGAAGAACTCTTCTGCGGAGCTTTCTCAGCTTTTTCTGCAGAGTTTTCTTTCTTGGGGAACGCTGCACGTAGTTTTTTCTCTACGGGAGGTTCAACGGTCGAAGACGCACTTTTGACGAATTCGCCGAGTTCTTGAAGCTTTGCGACAGCTTCTTTAGAGGTGATACCGAGGTCTTTCGCGATCTCGTGTACGCGGGGTTTAGCCACTTTTCTCCTGTCCTGGCTCACGCCGAGGACGGCGCGAACCTTCAGTACTTGAGATAAACGGGTGTATTACGGTTGTAACCACCCATCATTTTGCCGGTAACAGAGCACGTAATAGTACTCATTGTGCGGCACTCATAGGGTTTCCATCAGTTTTCTGACTCGCTTTCGAATAAGAAGTCGTCAAACTAGTTGACTTACATTAGTTCGCCACCCGACTCGCCTGGTGACGAGCCGAGGAGAACGTCGTTGACGTTGATGTTTCGACAACGAGTTCTACGGCATTGACCCGTGTGCGAAACGCTCGATTGAAAGCTCCTTTTTTCTGAGCTTTATTCAAACATTCATGGCTATGATGTAGCCATGCTCCGCGTCCGGGTAGTCGTCGTCGCATATCCCATACCACGCGAGGCGGTTGCCCCGCCGTGACGTTTTCTAAAGCAACTCGGACTAATTCTTCTTGTGCTGTTACTTCACGACATCCGATA
The DNA here is from genome assembly GCF_048512915.1 of Rothia sp. P7208. NCBI lineage: Bacteria > Bacillati > Actinomycetota > Actinomycetes > Micrococcales > Micrococcaceae > Rothia > Rothia sp. P7208. The sequence goes on along the minus strand of NZ_JBLXXW010000004.1, from coordinate 89,525 downwards.
CAAGTTCGTTGGGGTTTCATGAGTATGAGCTCATCCCTTCTTACTATATTCGGATATTTCACGCCGTCTTCTGGGGTCAATGCCCCGCAAGAAACGGCTACACCTATGGTGCGTCGTTTCGTAACACCACTATCAGTCTATCGTTCTTCATCGACAGAACTGAAACTTTGTTAGTTAACTCGCATTCTGCGTGTTATTCTTCGTCTTCTCCGACGGCCTGATTGTAACGAGATTCAGAAAGAATATCGATACGCCAACCAGTAAGTTTCGCCGCAAGACGAGCGTTCTGACCTTCTTTACCAATAGCCAAAGAAAGCTGATCATCTGGCACTACCGCACGAGCAGAGAAAGTTTTAGGGTCAATCACCGTTACATGTTTAACTCTTGCCGGTGAAAGAGCCGCAGAAATAAATTCTGTGGGGTCTTCAGAATAATCAACGATATCAATTTTTTCGTCGTTAAGTTCAGACATCACCGCGCGCACACGAGCGCCCATCTCACCGATACAAGAACCTTTAGGGTTAATGCCAGGTTTGGTAGCACGCACAGCAATCTTGGTGCGATGGCCGGCTTCACGTGCTACTTCCATGATTTCGACGAGGCCTTCTTGAATTTCTGGTACTTCATGTTCAAAAAGTCCACGCACAAAGTTGGGGTGTGTTCGAGAAAGTACGATGGAAGGACCTTTAGGCCCACGGCGGGCTTCAAGGATATATGAGCGGAAACGCAAACCGTGCGGGTAGCGCTCGCCGGGAACCTGCTCGGAAGTGGGAAGGACAGCTTCGACAGCTCCCAAATCAACATGAACCATGCGAGGGTTAGGGCCCTGTTGCACGATACCAGAAACAATCTCTCCTTCGCGGTCACGGAAAACGCCGAGAACTTGAGAGTCTTGAGCGTCACGAAGACGTTGCTGAATAATTTGTCGAGCTGTTGAAGAAGCGATACGTCCAAAGTTATTGGGGGTGTCGTCGAATTCACCAATTTTTTCGTCGTTTTCGTCTAGTTCTGGTGCCCAGATAGTGACGGTTCCTGTGGTGAGGTCAATTTCTGCTCGTGATTCGCGGATAGCTCCAGGCTGTTTGTGGTACGCCAAAAGTAGTGCGTTCTCGATCATCGGTATAACCTCATCGAGGACGATATCCCCTTCTTTTTCAAGCTTTCGCAGGATGCTCAAATCAATATCCATGGCAGGCCTTTCCTTCTACAACAGACCGGGGCACGCGTGTACCCCGGCTCCGCCTTCTCTAACATTCAGGCGGAAGATACCGCATGAACCTTCGTGTTTAACGTTTTCTCTACTTAGTGATTCTAGCGAATTTTCCCACTAGTGATTGAATTCAATTTCTACTTTTGCGGCAGAAATTGCCTCCCACAGAAGTTTTTCGCTCTCTTTGTAGGATTCTTTCTGACCTTTTTTCGTCTGTTTTTTACGACGAATCATGGCGCCGTCTTCTTCGACGTTGTCTAAGCGAGCTAAAAATTGTTCCCCTGATTCAAGAGTGATGTCTAGTAGACGTCCCTGTGCCCGTTTCCAGTGTCGGACTTCGGTGAGTGCACGTGTAGCTCCAGGAGAAGAAACTTCTAAAGCATACGGGACGTTTCCGTCTTCTGCTTCATCAAGTGCGTTAGAAAGAGCTCCAGAAATTTCAGCTAAGGTGTCGAGGGAGAGCAGGTCAGTGCGGTCTTCGGTGTAGTCAACAACAACTTCTAGAGTACGGTGCATGCCAGAACCTTGAGCTTTAAGACTCTCAAGCACACAACCGAATTGTGCAATTACTGATTCAATGCTCTCTCTGACGTCCTCGACGTTGAGGAAGGCGCTGTATTGTTCGGGTGCAGATACTCGAGCTAAAGCACGTTCAGCTGCACGACGCTCTCTAGCATTCATAGTATTCTTTTGAGAAGGTTGTACCATCAGCTACTTTCTTTTCAGATTAAATCGAACTAGCGGTTAAGCCTACCGTCTATGGCACCACTTTTCCTATGAGAACACCCCTAACACGGTGGTGTGTGAGAGCTAACGTAAAAAGAGAAGGTAGATTCGGCAGGTCGTACACTCTCAACACCACTGATGACAAGAAAAGGGTTATACCACGATGAAATCTTCGACTCTAGCAAGCGCGCTCACAGGTAGCTCTCTTGTCATAGTGCTAGCCCTTGGCGCATACTCTCAAGTTCAGGAGCGTCATCAGGCAGAATCTTTAGCACCGTACACTCGCATATCTAGCGCTCTCATTGAGGTACAAGATTCTTTAGCTTCACAGCAAACTCCCGTATCTGATGAGCTAAAATCTTTGGTTCAACAACAACTAGATTCGTTACCTCATTCGGCAAATATTCTAGCGAGCAAGGACCACCCCAAGGATGATTCTCCCTCGTGGGAGAAGACCTTTGATTCTTCTGTACAGAAGCTATATCACGAGGTTTTTATCAATGCAGATCGACAATCCGAAGCTCAAAATTTTGTTCGTTCTGAACCGTTAGAATTTGTTCAGAAGTTACAAGATTTTGCTCAAGAACATCAGATAAAGCTCTCTGAGGTGAAAGCTCCAAAGACAGTTGCTTGCCGTCCTCTTTCAGAGCGTACCCCAGCACCTGAGAGCGTTGCACGTCTTCTTCAAGCAAGCTATGCGTACCATTATGCCAGTGAGGTCATTGGGGCAAGAACCGATGTCGATAGCTTTTCTGCCCAAGAGGTGTCAGATATTGAGCGTTCGCAGCAGCAAGCACAACTCTTTGAACGCCAGCTTGTTCAAGCAGTATCGTGTCAGTATCAGTTACCAAAACAGCAGGTTACTTATCCGGTTGACGTTGCACAAGGGTACACATTTTTAGAAGAACAATCTGATGTTTTACAGAAGAATGCTTTAGCAGTTGTTGCCGACCGCAACGTACCAAGTGATGCGCAAATTTTTGTTCTTTCTACCCGTATCTTTTTAGAAGGCTAGTTCAGTTCTTCTGATACTTCGTGACAAGGTATATAGCTGAGGGTGTTCGTCCGATGAAAACATCGTACGAACACCCTCAGCTTCGTATGGTTTGTTCTTAGGCAGATACTTCTTCAGCCGTTATTTCTTGTTGTACTTGTGCAACGGCCTCATCAAGGTCCACTTCGCGAGATGATCCGGTTCGGCGGTCACGAATTTCAATCTTTCCGTCTGCGTAGCCACGTCCAACAACAATAATTGTTGGCACACCGAGCAGCTCAGAATCTTTAAATTTCACGCCGGGTGATACCTTCGGACGGTCGTCAAAAATCACGTCAATCCCTGCAGCTTCGAGCTCATCAACAAGTTTTTGAGCACCAGCAAGGATTTCTTCACCTTTGCCTGTTGCCACAACATGCACGTCTGCTGGTGCGATGTTTCGGGGCCAGATAAGGCCCTTCTCATCATTATTTTTTTCAGCAATAGCAGCTAGCGCGCGAGTAACACCTACGCCGTAGGAGCCCATCGTAACTGTTTGTAGCTTTCCGTCCTGATCAAGGACTTTGAGCTCAAGTGCTTCAGCGTATTTACGTCCTAGCTGGAAGATATGTCCCATTTCAATACCACGAGCAGTGTACAGTTCGCCAGAGCCATCGGGGGCCATATCGCCTTCACGGACTTCGCAGGCTTCAATAGTAGCGTCTGCCACGAAGTCACGGCCTACAACAGCGTCATACACGTGGTGTTCAGCTTGGTTAGCGCCAGCAATCCAAGCGCTTCCTTCTACGATACGTGGGTCAATATAGAAAGGAATACCTGTAGCAGATTCTTCACCTAAGAGTTGTTGCTCTCGTGATACGCCTGGGCCGATATATCCCTTGACCAGTTGCGGGAAGTCTTTGAGGTCGTTCTCGTTTGCTGGTTCTACCTCAACTTCGCCGCCAACACCTAGTAGCGCACCAATGTTAACCTCCACACGAGAAAGGTCTACGTTACGGTCTCCGGGGATGCCGATAGCAGCCAGACGACGCTCTCCATCAGGCAAAATAACCGCAACAATCAGTGTTTTGAGGGTATCTTTCGCCTCCCATGAGCAGTTCTCACGAGGATAAAGTTCGTTTGATACCTGAACCAAAGATTCGATAGTAGTTGCCTGAGGCGTTTTACGAACATTTGCTGCTGGTGTGTTACTCGCATCTACAGTTTCTAGCGGGTAGGTAGTGACAGCTTCAACGTTCGCAGCATATCCACCAGCAGAGCGCACAAAGGTATCTTCGCCGATAGGCGTTGGGTGCAGGAATTCTTCAGAACGAGAACCACCCATAGCACCAGATTGCGCTTGAACGATCACAATTTCTAGTCCGAGTCGTTCAAAGATACGTTGGTATGCACCTCTGTGTGCGTTATAGGCTTCTTCGAGTCCTTTGTCGTCGAGGTTGAAAGAGTAGGAATCTTTCATGATGAATTCTCGTCCGCGCAAGAGTCCAGCACGTGGGCGTGCTTCATCACGGTATTTTGTTTGGATTTGGTAGAGGTAGACGGGGAGGTCTTTATACGAGGTGTATAGGTCTTTAACGAGGAGCGTGAACATTTCCTCGTGGGTGGGTGCAAGGAGCATATCTGCGCCTTTGCGGTCTTTGAGGCGGAAGAGGTTATCTCCGTATTCATCCCAACGGTTCGTGGCTTCGTAGGGTTCACGTGGGAGCAGTGCGGGAAAGTGTACTTCTTGGGCGCCGATAGCGTTCATCTCTTCGCGGACGATGTTCTGCACTTTGTTGAGCACCGAGAGTCCTAATGGTAACCAAGTGTAGATACCTGGTGCGGCACGGCGAATGTATCCGGCACGAACTAAGAGTTTATGGCTGATAACTTCTGCATCGGAAGGGTCATCGCGCAGGGTGCGCAAAAAGAGTTGTGAAAGGCAAATAGCCACCAAAATCATCCATTCTTATTGTGGGGTGCTCATGAGTGTTTGTGACACTTGTTGAGGAATATTTGTACTTATTTTAGCGTAGATGCTCTGTTGATGATGTTCCTTAACGGGCAAGGCATCGACGATGTTATGGGGAAGAAAAGATAGTTTTTAGAACGTCACCGTTGCAAAAGTACCGTGTTGTTCCATACCGAGACTTTGATATAGCCGGTAGGCGCGTTGGTTATGACTATTGACGTACAAACTAATATGAGGGAATCTTGGGCGAATAAGTTCGATAGCTTGAGCTAGCAGAGGTGCAGATAGCCCTACCCCACGGTAGGCAGGATGCAACCATACCCCCTGTATTTGGCAAAGATCTGAGTATGCTAGCCCAAGGTCTGCTTTGAAGATGACAACACCATCATCGTTGGTGGCAACAAGGGTTCTTCCTGTTCTAATGTATTCTTCAACTCGTTGGATGTATCCGGCGGAGTCTCTAGTCATCGGGTCATAACCCACTTCTTCAATAAACATTGCCACAGAAGCTTTAAGTAGTGAATGGCGGTCGGAGGTACGTGCCCAACGGACGGCGTTCTCTTTAATGGCTGGAACGTCAAGGTTTTTTTGCTGAGGTTGAATTTTTTGTGTGGTAAATGTTTCTAAAGATTTCTGTGGGTCAAGGTATAGTAGCGGCTGATTTTCGCTCACGGAGAGAGGCGTTGCTGCTTTAGGTTGTAGAAGTTCCCATAACCCAAGAACGTCTTCAGCGTCGCCAATGATGGATGATATGTATTTGATAGAGCGGGTAATCATGGTACTGGCATGTTTACGGTATTCTTTGGGAATTACGATAGGGACACAATTTGATCCTAGCCAGAAGGCGCCTACCATCGTGAAGAATGTTGCGGAGTGTTCTTGAGAGTATTTTTTATGAGGCTCAAGAATCTCATTTTGTAGCGGGATAGGTCTCCGTGGTTTTAATGTAATTTTGTCAAAAAGTTTTTCCGTAACTTTTTTGACGGTTTGGCTCATTCGTTCGCTATCGGGCAGATACGGTTTTCGTGTGTTGGCGTTTTTGCGTTCTGTCTCAAAGTTACCGTAGGCGAGTTCTACTCCGTGATGGACTATCGGTGCGTTCTCATAAACAGGTATGAAGATGCCCATGAACCCATAGTTTTGGCGTTGCCCGCTCAGGGCGGAGGGTGTTGGTAGTCCAAAGCGCTCTAGATGTTCTGAAGCGTAGAGGTTCTTGATGGGGTCGGTGGCTATCATCGTTTCAAGTTCGTCCCAATCGTCAATGGTTAGGGGACGAATAAGAACATCCTCTGTGTTGCGTTGAAAAAATGAGAGCACGGTGGCCACAGCTTTCTTCAGGTTAAATGTATGACACTGGCCAGGGGTATGGTGTTTCCCTGGCCAGTACTTACGGGTTATTTGACAATGACTTGCGCACCAGGCCCATCTTCTGGGATGTATTCGCCGTTGGCTTCCATTTCTTCGGCAATACGGGTAGCTTCTTCGATGAGAGTTTCAACAATTTGGTCTTCGGGCACGGTTTTGATGACTTCGCCTTTGACGAAAATTTGTCCTTTGCCGTTACCTGATGCGACGCCGAGGTCTGCTTCGCGAGCTTCACCAGGCCCGTTGACGACACATCCCATAACGGCAACGCGAAGCGGAACTTTCATGCCTTCGAGCCCTTTAGTGACGTTTTCTGCTAGTTCCCAGACGTTGACTTGTGCTCGTCCGCAGGAGGGACAAGATACGATGTCAAGTTTTCGAGGACGAAGGTTCAGCGATTCAAGAATCTGTGAACCTACTTTGACTTCTTCAACAGGAGGAGCAGAAAGCGACACTCGGATAGTGTCACCGATGCCTTGAGACAGGAGCGCCCCGAAAGCCGTTGCGGATTTGATGGTGCCTTGAAAGGCTGGTCCAGCTTCTGTAACGCCTAGGTGCAAAGGCCAGTCTCCGCGTTCTGCTAGGCGTTTATATGCTTCGACCATGACTACGGGGTCATTGTGTTTAACGGAGATTTTGAAGTCGTAGAAGTCGTGTTCTTCAAAAAGTGAGGCTTCCCAGACTGCGGATTCTACGAGCGCGTCGGGTGTTGCTTTGCCGTATTTTTGGAGGAGGCGCTTGTCGAGGGAGCCAGCGTTGACTCCGATACGGATGGAGGTTCCGTGGTCATTCGCCATTTGCGCGATTTCTTTGACTTGGTCATCGAATTGTCGGATGTTTCCGGGGTTAACGCGAACGGCTCCACAGCCTGCTTCAATGGCGGCATATACGTATTTGGGTTTGAAGTGGATATCTGCGATAACGGGTATTTGTGATTGCTTCGCAATGATAGGTAGTGCTTCTGCGTCTTTGTCGGTGGGGCAAGCCACACGTACGATGTCGCAACCGGCAGCGGTAAGTTCAGCAATTTGTTGGAGGGTTGCACCAATATCGTGTGTCTTGGTGGTTGTCATTGACTGCACCGACACTGGAGAGTCTGAGCCAACACCTACGGACCCAACTTTGAATTGTCGGGTTTTGCGACGTGGCGCAAGTGTAAGCGGGGCGGGTGCGGGCATGCCTAAACTGACCGAAGCCAAGATGTTCCTCCAAAGACTTGTCGGTGGTGCGCGCGATGCGCACCGATACCGTTATCTATTGTGCACCAGATACTAGTGTTTTTTCGAATGCAGTGGGCTTCGCGACGAGTTTCTGCTGTAGATATAGCTCTCAGCGCAATGTTAAGAGCGTCGGTGTTTGTTTGTTCTTCCACGATATACCACCTTCATAAGAGTGGTTGTCTGTTTTGTCACAGATAGTTTTTAGAAGAGGTTAATAGGTTTGATGATGTCGGCAAGGATAAGGACCACCGACATAAGGATGAATGCTCCAGCTACGACCCATGTCAGTGGAAGAAGCTTTACGGGGTCAAAGGGCCCAGGATTAGCTTTACCTCGTAGGCGTGCCCAACCTTTTCGGAGGCCCTCCCATAGTGCGCCGGCAACGTGTCCTCCATCAAGCGGTAACAATGGAATGAGGTTGAAGACGAATAGCATGAGGTTCATGGAACCGATTAGGGAGATGAGCGTAGCGCTTTTAGAACGTAAATCGATACGGTCTGTTGCTGCGATTTCACCTGCAGCACGCCCGACTCCAACAACGGAAACGGGTGAGTCCGCGGGGCGTTCGCTTCCAGTAATGAGTGATTCTCCCACTGAGAATACTCTCGCTGGAAGTTTGAGGACTGTTGCGCCAATACGTTCGAGGGTGTTCCCCACTTCGGGGAGAACTTGTCCAATATGTCCTGGTGTTAGTTCGCTAGTGGGGCTAACACCGATGAAACCAACGGTGATGGTTTTGTAGGTTCCGTCGGGGTTCTTTTCGTATTGTCCTGTGAGTTGGTTATAGACCGGTCTCACCGTTTCCAACGGGGTGATGGTCAGTTCTCGTGTTTTTCCATCTTTTTCAACTGTTACTGGAACAGAGTGGTTTGCGTTCCGTTGGATGAGAGAGGTGAGTTGTTCCCACGAGGTGACCTGTTCACCGGCAAAAACAGTAATAGTATCTCCAGCTGTAAGACCTGCCGCGTGTGCTGGAGAGTCGAGATCGGTGTTGGTGCAGCTGGCACGGTTGGCTTGGTCTGCGTTAGTGGCAGTGACGGTATGTACGCATTGTGAAATGGTTTCGATGGTGGTTGTGGGCTGGTATTTTCCAAAACCGAGGATGAGCACTGCCATACAGAGAACCCCAATGAGGAGGTTCATGGTGGGCCCGCCGAGCATGATGATAATGCGTTTGTAGACTGGCAGTTGGTAGAACAATCGCCCTTCGTCCTTTGGCGTGATACGTTCGGCGTCGATGTCGCGTGCGTCTTGGTAAATCTGCGATAGGCGGTTGTGACGAGTGGTTTTTGAGGCGGGTGGGTACATCCCAATCATTGAGATGTATCCGCCAAGAGGGATGGCTTTGATTCCGTATTCGGTTTCGCCAACTTTTCGGGAGAAGATGGTTGAGCCGAACCCAATCATGTATTGAGGCACTCTGACGTTGAAGAGTTTTGCGGGGACGAGGTGCCCTATTTCGTGTAAAGCGATAGAGAGAATGATGGCGAGTGTCATGATGACGACTCCCCCAATAAATAAGGCGGTACCCATGTTTGTTTCCTCTCTGCGCTGTTCGTGGTGAAATTCTTTAAACTTCACCTATCAAACCATGTTTTCGAGTGTTGTGGCAGTGCTACGCACCATGTATTGAGCTAGTACACAGTTTTTTCTGGGATGTTAAGCGTAGTTTTTACAGTATTTTTGGTGGTTATTGTGTGCAGGGTCGAGGCGTGAGCGTTATTTGTGCAGGTTGTTCCCCTCCCTCCATAAAACAACACAAGAAAAGATGAAACCATAAGAACACAATCTCCTTATGGTCACAAAAACCCTCTGCGCAACACCTTGCAGAACTTTAACTATATGTCACCAACACAAAAACTTCACAAAAGAACATAATAGGCGTTACGTACCACATAAATACAAAATAACATTTTCTAATATCAATAAAACTACTAGTCAAAAGACATTTTTAAGCTAATCATAAAAATTCTTTCCATAACAAAACCAGCACACCTTTTAACATTCAACAGCTCAATGGATACGATAAAAACGTCACATAAAAACACCGCTCACATAAACAAAAAGCGGTTACCGCAAACAGGAGTGCAGACATGACCGTTCACACGGAATCGCACACAGCAGAGCACGACATCTTCGCCGTCGCATGGAAAGATTTCACCTCGGGACCATGGCAAGAACATGTAGACCTCAGAGACTTCATCCAACGCAACTACACCCCCTATGAAGGCGACGCCTCCTTCCTCGCCGGCCCCACCGACAAAACACTCAGAGTCTGGGACACCCTCGAAAAGAAATACCTCTCGGTAGAACGCAAACAACGCGTCTATGACGTCGACACTAACACCCCTGCAGAAATCGACGCATTCCCTGCCGGCTACATCAGCGAAGACGATGACGTCTGCGTCGGATTACAAACAGACGTTCCCCTCAAACGCGCCATGATGCCCAACGGCGGCTGGCGTATGGTCGAAACCGCCATCAAAGAAGCCGGCAAAGAACCCAACCCAGACATCAAAAAAATATTTACCGAATACCGCAAAACCCACAACGACGCAGTATTCGACATCTACACCCCACGTATCCGCGCAGCCCGTTCATCACACATCATCACCGGCTTACCCGACGCCTACGGACGTGGACGCATCATCGGCGACTACCGCCGTGTAGCACTCTACGGCGTAGACTTCCTCATCCAAGAAAAAGAAGCCGATAAACACAAAGTCGCTGACCAAGGATTCTCCGAACACTGGGCACGATACCGCGAAGAACACTCAGAACAAATCAAAGCCCTCAAACGCCTCAAAAAGATGGCACAATCCTACGGATTCGACATCTCAGGGCCCGCAAAAAACGCACAAGAAGCCGTCCAATGGACCTACTTCGCATACCTCGCATCCGTCAAATCACAAGACGGTGCAGCCATGTCCATCGGACGACTCTCTGGCTTCCTCGACATCTACTTCGAACGAGACCTAGCCAACGGAACCATCACCGAATCTGATGCACAAGAAATGATCGACGCGCTCGTTATCAAACTACGCATCGTCCGCTTCTTACGCACCATCGACTACGATCAAATCTTCTCAGGAGACCCATACTGGGCAACATGGTCCGACGCAGGATTCGGAGACGACGGACGAACCCTCGTCGTCAAAACATCCTTCCGACTCCTACAGACTCTACGCAACCTCGGACCAGCCCCAGAACCAAATATCACCATCTTCTGGGACGAAAAACTTCCCGCAGGATACAAAGAGTTCTGCTCCGCTATCTCCATCGAAACATCCTCCATCCAATACGAATCTGATCCACAAATCCGAAACACTTGGGGAGACGACGCCGCCATCGCATGCTGCGTATCCCCCATGAAAGTCGGCAAACAAATGCAGTTCTTTGGCGCTCGCGTCAACGCTGCTAAAGCACTGCTTTACGCAATCAACGGTGGACGAGACGAGATGAGCGGAAAGCTCATCGTTGAAGGGTACGAACCCATCACCGGTGACGGGCCTCTCGATTTTGACGAAGTCTGGCAAAAATATGAAGAAATGCTCGATTGGGTGATTGCAACCTACGTTGAAGCACTCAACATCATTCACTACTGCCACGATAAATATGCTTATGAAGCTATTGAGATGGCGCTCCACGATTCCGACGTCATTCGAGCTATGGGATGCGGTATCGCTGGGCTATCCATTGTTGCGGACTCACTGTCAGCTATTAAATATGCGAAAGTCACCCCTGTCCGCGACGAAACAGGACTCATCGTTGATTACATCACCGAAGGAGACTTCCCTGCCTACGGAAACGACGACGACAGAGCAGACGATATCGCCGCAACAATCGTCCATACGGTCATGAGCAAGATTAAAGCTATCCCGCTTTATCGTGATGCTATCCCCACCCAGTCAGTGCTCACAATTACCTCGAATGTTGTCTACGGTAAAGCTACCGGAAACTTCCCTTCCGGACACCGTGCAGGAACACCCTTCTCCCCCGGCGCAAACCCCGAAAACGGTATGGATACACACGGCATGGTGGCATCCATGCTCTCTGTTGGCAAACTTGACTATCAAGATGCCCTCGACGGTATTTCCTTGACCAACACCATCACTCCCACCGCGTTGGGGCGCACCAAAGAAGAACAAGTTCAGAACCTTGTAGGCATCCTTGATGCAGGATTCTTACCAGAAGAAGACTAACCGCATATAACGGTTACCCCATGGGTTACCTCGTGTTGGTATATGCCCTCGTGCTGAGGCATATACCAACACATCACTTGAAAAATCTAAGGAGAAAATTATCATGGCAGTCAAAACCTTTGAAGAACGTCTTGCAGAGATGAAAGCTAACCGAGCTAACGTCCCTGCAGATCAGCATGGCCTATACCATGCAAATATCAACGTCCTCAACCGTGAGACCCTCGAAGACGCAATGGAAAACCCCGATAAATACCCAAACCTCACCGTTCGAGTCTCTGGGTATGCCGTAAACTTTGTGCGTTTGACGCGTGAGCAGCAACTTGACGTTCTCTCACGGACTTTCCACCAGAGTGCTTAACTCTCTTCTGGTCAATAATGTCTACATCAACAGTAGAAACGATGCCGTTGGGGGAACAAGGCTTTGCTCCCCCAGCGTCTCGTCATGCAGGAGCTGGAACGTGGGGTCTTGGTGAACTCACCGATTTAGAACGAAGCGAACAGCTTAAAAGAATGAGAGAGGGAAAATTAGGTTCTGTCCATTCTTGGGAGCTCGTTACTGCGGTAGATGGCCCCGGCACTCGGATGACGGTCTTTATGAATGGTTGTCCGCTGCGGTGCGTGTACTGTCATAATCCAGATACGTTTAACATGCGTGATGGTCAGCCAGTTGAGGCTCAAGAATTAATCAAACGCATCAAACGGTATCGCAAAATTTTTAAATCTACCGGTGGTGGTTTAACAATTTCTGGTGGAGAAGTCCTCATGCAGCGTGCTTTTGCGTGGAATGTTCTCATGGGCGCTAAATCTTTAGGTATTCATACGTGCATTGATACCTCTGGTTATTTAGGTGCAGCAGCTACCGATGATTTTCTTGAGTCAGTAGATTTAGTTCTTCTCGATGTTAAAGCCGGTGATGAGGAAACCTACCATCGTGTGACAGGACGACGTTTACAACCAACTATTGATTTTGGTGACAGACTCAACGCTCTTGGCAAAGATGTGTGGATTCGTTTTGTTTCAGTGCCTGGTTACACCGACTCTTATGAGAATGTTGAGAATGTTGCAGATATTGTATGCCGCTGGCCCCAATCTGTTCGAAGAGTAGAGGTCTTACCTTTTCACCAGATGGGAACAGATAAATGGCATTCTTTGGGTCTTGAATACAAACTTGAAGATGTTCGTCCTCCCAGTAAAGAAGAAACAGAGCGGGTACGCCAACAATTTCGGGACCGCGGGCTCACCGTCTATTAAAGTGCCGTTACTGGAATTCTGAACTTTTTAGTAGTTCACATAAATATGCGCTGTTAAAGACCACGGTGGCAAGTTCTCAAGGAGCTTGCCGCCGTGGTCAACACGTTTTGGTACATCTACTATTGTGCCAGTATTTCGCCGGCACGTATACGTGCCCAGCGCTCTGCTTCTAAAACTGAGTCCAAGGTCAAGTTTTTTTCGGAACAATATGCACTCGACGATTCATGTTCGTCCAGTACTTTTTGAACGGTATCAATCATCGCGGTAAAAGAAATTTTCTTCTCATGGAAGGCTTCTACTGCTTCTTCATTCGCAGCGTTAAATACCGTGGGTAGGGTTCCTCCACGACGTCCAGCGTCTTTGATGATACGGACTGCTGGGAACGCTTCTTCATCAAGAGGCTCAAAAGTCCATTTCTGTGCGATGTTCCAGTTACAGGCGGGTGCAACGCGAGGGATACGATACGGCCATGTCAGACCTAACGCAATGGGTAGGAGCATGGTCGGTGGGCTAGCTTGGGCAATTGTTGTACCGTCAATAAATTGAACCATAGAATGTACCACTGATTGCGGGTGCACTGTGACGTCAATATGGTCAAGGTCTACACCAAAGAGGTAGTGTGCTTCTAATACCTCAAGAGCTTTATTGACCATCGAAGCAGAGTTTGTTGTTACGACTTTACCCATATCCCATGTAGGGTGTGCTAGGGCTTGCTCAGGGGTAACATGTTGTAGTTGTTCTTTGGTCATTCCACGAAATGGCCCGCCCGATGCGGTGAGGATTAATCGTTCAATTTCGCTGTCGTGTCCGGTGTTTAGGGCCTGAGCTAGAGCAGAATGTTCAGAATCAACAGGAATTAGGGGTTGTTCGTGTGGTGATTGATCTACTGCTTGGCGGACTAAAGCCCCACCAGCAATGAGGGACTCTTTATTTGCTAACGCAATGTGTGCGCCAGAGGATAAAGCTGCCAGGGTTGGGCGTAAACCGATGGAACCGGTGATTCCGTTCAGTACTATATCTGCACCGCAGCTCGCAGCTTCAGAAGATGCGTTTTCGCCGCAGATAATCTGTGGGGTGTACCCAGATAATCCATGTGCTGTGCTGTGCTGTTGGATGAGTTCTTGTAAGGTGATACGGTCTTGTTCTGTTCCGCTCGTTGCGATCAGTTCTGCTCGAGTTTCTACAGCTTGTTGCGCTAATAGTTCTAAGGAGTTTCGTCCAGCAGAGAGCGCCCTAACACGGATGGGGGCATCAGCATCGTAGAGGCTAGTATGCGATAGGGAGCATAAGTGCCGTAGCACTTGGAGTGCTTGAGTTCCAATAGAGCCAGTTGACCCAAGAATGCTAAGGGTTCGGCCTACCCCACAATGTTGAAGATATTCATCACTTAGGGACTCTAGAGGATGAGTATTTGTACGAGGTTTAGCTGTGCCACCAAATTTCATAGTATGTAGTTTACCGTCTTTGCTGAAACACTTTGAGGACACCATGATTAGTAGCCGTGTTTTAAAATGACGATGCGAGGGTGCTAGCATCTCGGTTGAGAGCTATCAGCCTCGCATCGCACGGTAGTGATAAGTTTTAGTTTTTTGCGCCTAGTTTGCCCCAGATAAACAGAGCAATAAGAGAACCAATAACAGCAGTGACGATAGTACCGAAGCTGAGCTCGGTAATGCCGTTAGAAAGGCCAGGAATAAAGGTTCCCAACCATCCGCCGATGAACGCACCAACAATACCCAATGCGGTGGTGACAATAAATCCTCCACCTTGTTCACCGGGCATGATGAACTTAGCGAGTGCACCAGCGATGAGGCCTAAAATAATCCAGGTAATAAGACCCATTTTTATCTCCCTATTTTTATGAGAGTTTCCGCTCTCTGAAAGTATGATGACAGAAAATGCTTCAACCATTAGTCATTATACCTAGATAGTCAGCAGGGTGATATTTTCTTAAGACATTATGCTCTCAGCAAGTAATGAAGTTGACATAAAACTATTTCAAATCAAGTATTAGTTCAATACAGCGATCCATAAATGCGTCAACTTGCGTCTCTTCATAACATAAAGAACCTACAGCGCTACGAAAAACTGCCCGACGAACCAGACCCGCAGAAAGTTCTCCCTCACCTCGAAAATGCTGACGCAGTTTCTCGCATAATGCATCCACATCATCCACAAAATATCCTTGAACCCGTGCAGAGCTAGGACGACGGAAACGCTCTCCTGAGGCACGGTTGATACGCCCCATCACTAATTCAGCACTTTCCTCTACCGCTTGACGCCACGTCTGACGTCCATATTTTTCAATATAACGACGACGTTCCAAAGACGCGAAACGGTCTTCAACACGATCTAACGTCGCGTCAACGTCAGCCGGATAGTAACCACCCTGCACCGGTGTAAAACTCATGGTGCGAATAGTCGTTGAGGTCATCATCCCCGGGTAAGTTTGTCCTGCGCGCAAATTTTCAAAATCCTCAACCAGCTGAACAAAAAAAGCGTCTACTTCACGCGCAGAATATCCTTGTTTCTTCGGCTCAACAGCACGGAACTCACGAACACGCTGACGTCTTTCTCCCATATAAACCACCTCAAAATACCCATGAAAATCATACTATTCCTTCATCGTCAAAGACCCTAAACAAGGAATTCAAAACCAGTGAATAGTACGTATCCAACAGCTAAACAAAAAACAATAGAATCTAACCGGTCCATTACTCCACCATGACCAGGAAGAATGTTTGACATATCTTTAATGCCAATTTCACGTTTAATCATAGATTCAGAAAGGTCACCAGCAGTCGCCGTCACAACCAATGCGCACGCCAGAATAACGCCAAACCACCACGGATACCCTAAAAAGAAACACGAAATAACAGCAGTCAATGCAGACCCTATCAAGGAGCCAGCAAACCCTTCCCACGTTTTTTTCGGAGAAATCGTTGGCGCCATAGGGTGCTTACCCCATCGAACACCCGCCAGATACCCCCAAGTGTCATTCGCAACAGCCATCAACAAAATTAAAAATATTTTGCCAGAACCACCGTCAGTTCTAAACAACAACAAGGCTAATGCCACCATAAAAGGAACCCATGAGGTCACAAAGATAGACCCCATCACTGACATAATCATGCCATCTTTAGGCCCCAAAAGACGCCAAATAATTTGCGCTAGAATAGCGCAGACCATCGCAGTAATCATCCATTGCCCACCCCCAATATAAGCGATTAGGGGTAGGAATAATGCGCTTGCTACTGTAGGAAACATGGGTATTCCCATACCACGTTTCTTATTGATACCAGAAGTTACTTCCCACGTACCAACAGCAGCAGCAAGCGCACCAAGAATGACAAGAAGCCAAGGGTAGCAAAACAAACCGACAATAAGAAGAGCACCTAAAAAGGTACCTACGAAGATAGCAGCAGGAAGATTACGTCCCGCTTTAGAATTCTTTGACCCAGTTTGCTGTTTAACCCGAGCACTCATCAAATTTAGACCTCGAGAAGCTCCGCTTCTTTACGCTTGAAAAGCTCATCAATGTGGTCAATATGCTTTTTTGTCAAAGCGTCTAGTTCTTTTTCTCCGCGAGCACCTTCATCTTCGCCAACTTCGCCGTCTTTGACGAGCTTGTCGATAGCGCTCTTTGCAGTGCGACGGATGTTACGCACAGAAACGCGCGCTTCTTCAGCTTTATGACCAACAATTTTGATGTATTCTTTACGGCGTTCTTCTGTCATTTCTGGCATCACAACGCGAATCACATTACCGTCGTTTGCAGGGTTAGCACCAAGATCAGAGTTACGTAGAGCTTTCTCGATATCGCTAAGAGCAGACTTATCGTAAGGGGTAATAAGAATAGTTCGAGCCTCGGGAGTCTGGAAAGACGCCAGCTGCTGCAAGGGAGTAGGAGTTCCGTAGTATTCTACGGTCAGTGAAGAGAACAATGAAGGATTTGCACGGCCAGTACGCACGTTAGCGAATTCATTCTTTGCAGCTTCCACTGCCTTATCCATCTTTGTTGTTGCTTCTGCTAATGATTCCTCGATCAACGGTATCTCCTTTTAATACAGTATTTTTATCAGTCAAAATAACCGACAGGTATGCTCCCTATTAGTCTAGTTGATTTACTCTCTTCTTGCTTAAGACATCTCGAAGAAGCAAGTGTTAATTCCATGAAGAGTGAAGAGCTACCAACGCAAAGGGTTCTTTTGTTCATTAGGTATTTACACCAGATGAACAAAAGAACCCTCAAAAAAACATCGCGCCTAGTTATTCTTAGGCTGTCACCAGAGTTCCCATCTTTTCACCAAGAATAGCTCGAGTTACATTACCGTCACCTTGCATACCAAATACGCGCATCGTGACGTTGTTATCACGGCAGAGAGAGAACGCCGTCTGATCCATCACACGGATGTTCTTACGCATTGCCTCATCATAGGTGAGGCTATAAAGACGCTCAGCATCAGGGTTAGTCTTTGGGTCTGCAGTATAAATACCATCGACACCGTTCTTTGCCACCAAAACTTCATCTGCAGAGATTTCTAGAGCACGCTGCGCAGCAACTGTATCTGTCGAGAAATATGGTAAGCCAGCACCAGCACCAAAAATTACAACACGATCTTTTTGCATATGGCGAATAGCTCGGCGTGGAATATAGGTCTCAGCAACCTGCGGCATGGTGATAGCAGACTGAACACGAGTATCGATACCAGCCTGCTCAAGGAAATCTTGAAGAGCCAAGGAATTCATGACAGTACCTAGCATGCCCATGTAGTCTGCGCGGGAACGATCCATTCCCGCATTTGAAAGCTCTGCGCCACGGAAGAAGTTGCCTCCACCAATCACAATAGCGGTCTCTACTTTGCCGATGGTTGCAGCAATTTGTTCAGCAACTCCACGAACAACGTCGGTTGCAATACCGACTTCTCCACCGCCAAAGACTTCCCCCGATAGTTTGAGAAGAACTCGACGGCGTCCTGTGTCATCGCGATAGGTGGGGGTAGTAGCGGGCTGAGTCATGATGGCGCCTCCAAAAAGTTCTGTATTTATGATGCGTCATAAAACGCGTTCTCGTCTAATAGCATACGACAAGGGGAAGTGCCGTTCTAGGCACTTCCCCTTGTTATGTTCGGCTCAATCTAAAATATTTCTATTTTTTGAGAGCAAAACAGTGAAGTTTTTACTTATGCACCAACGCGGAAACGCTCGAAAGCGGTAGCGGTAGCGCCAGCTTCTTCAAGAACCTTAGCAACAGACTTTGAAGAATCTTTTGCGAAGTCCTGATCAAGAAGAGTGTTTTCCTTGTAGAAAGCTTTGAGCTTACCTTCAACAATTTTTGGAATAATCTGCTCGGGCTTACCTTCAGCAGCAGCGGTTTCTTCAGCAACACGCTTTTCTGCTTCAACGTCAGCAGCGGGGATTGCCTCAGAGTTCAAGTATTTAGGAGACAACGCTGCGATGTGTACAGCAACATCGTGTGCTACGGTATCGGTGTCTTCACCGGTGACAGCCAAAAGAACGCCAACCTGTGCAGGGAGGTCTTTGGAGGTCTTGTGCAAGTACACAGCAATGTTCTCGCCCTCAACGCGTGCTACGCGGCGAACAACAATTTTTTCGCCCAAGAGTGCGCCAGCTTCGGTGGTGAGTTCTTCAACGGTCTTGCCGTCTACGGTAGCTGCCTGAAGTTCTTCCAAGGTGGAAGCGTTAGCTGCAATAGCTGCTTCGAGGACGTTGTTACCGAACTCTACGAAAGGATCAGATTTTGCAACGAAGTCAGTTTCAGAGTTGACTTCTACCATGTAGCCAACGCCGTTTTCAACGCGTGCAGCGATAAGGCCTTCAGCGGTTGCACGGCCTTCGCGCTTGGTAACGCCTTTGAGGCCTTTAACGCGGATGATTTCCATTGCTTTCTGCTGGTCGCCATTAGCCTCATCGAGAGCTTTTTTGACGTCGAGCATGCCTGCTCCGGTCTTTTCGCGCAGTGCTTTAATGTCTGCTGCGGTGTAGTTCGCCATTGTGAACTCCTTGATTGTTTTAGTTCAAAGATTTATAGATACACACTGTAGGGGTGTTACAGTATGGTTTCTGCTAATGGCGCCCACCCAAGAACTTTAGGTGGGCGCCATTAGTTTTATGTGAAATTACTCTGCAGATGCTTCAGTAGTTTCTGCGGTCTTTTCAGCTTTGTGCTGTTCAAGAAGCTCGCGCTCCCATTCAGCCATAGGCTCTTCAGCAGTGTTTCCCTTGCCTGCTTTCTTGTTGTTGCGCTCTAGGAGACCTTCTGCAACTGCATCAGCAATGACGCGGGTGAGGAGGTTGACGGAGCGGATTGCATCGTCGTTACCGGGGATGGGGAAAGCAACTTCGTCAGGGTCACAGTTGGTGTCAAGAATTGCCACAACAGGAATATTGAGCTTCT
Organism: Rothia sp. P7208; assembly: GCF_048512915.1. Classification (NCBI taxonomy): domain Bacteria; kingdom Bacillati; phylum Actinomycetota; class Actinomycetes; order Micrococcales; family Micrococcaceae; genus Rothia; species Rothia sp. P7208. The sequence continues at coordinate 70,188 of NZ_JBLXXW010000004.1, read as the reverse complement.
GAGCTTCGTCAATTGCGAGGTGCTCTTTCTTGGTGTCTACAACCCACAAAAGGCTAGGAGTCTTGGTGAGGTTACGGATACCGCCAAGAGTGCGCTCAAGCTTTTCGTGCTCACGACGAAGCAAGAGGAGTTCTTTCTTGGTGAACTGTGAGCCTGCAACATCGTCAAAGTCGATCTGCTCTAGTTCTTTCATGCGGTCGATACGCTTAGAAACAGTCTCGAAGTTGGTGAGCATACCACCAAGCCAGCGGTGGTTAACATAAGGCATGTTAACGCGGGTAGCCTGCTCAGCAATAGCTTCCTGAGCCTGCTTCTTGGTGCCGACAAAGAGAATGGTGCCGCCGTGAGCAACGGTTGCTTTAACAGCTTCATAAGCCTTGTCGATGAAAGCCAAGGACTGCTGCAAGTCGATGATGTAAATGCCGTTACGCTCGGTGAAGATGAAACGCTTCATCTTGGGGTTCCAGCGACGGGTCTGGTGACCAAAGTGAACACCAGAATCAAGAAGCTGGCGCATAGTTACGACTGGCATGTCGTCTCCTTTTATATAGATGTGCCGTGGCGACCCCTGATTCCAGGCTAACCGTCCACGCGCATAGTAGTTATCGGTTTACATTGGAGTAAAACACTCCCCTGGTAAAACTCATATTGTTCGAGGGAGGATACCCTGAACAATACTCAGACCTTCACCACCTCTTCGGTGGACCGAAAGTTCTCAGTCTTCACGAAAGTTCAAAGATGTTGAGTCATCATGAAGATATTGTTTTACGCGTTGTCAGACCACTTCTATAGTGGCAAGTCACTATGTACGGCAACTTTTCGAAACCCCAACAAAAAACCTTAGTCATACAACAAAAGTTTTTAGGCAGGAAATATCGAACTGCAGTAGCCAACTATACCGCATCTACAGCGTCAAAAACATACGGAATACGGCGAATGTGAGCAAAAAACCAAGGTTTTATGCAGACAACAGGAAACACCACAACATCACACAAACAACCAATACACCACACCGATGTTTTTTAGATATACCCCTCCCACACATTCCTATTCAAGTCATCAAAGGGTAGCCCCCTCGATAACAGAATGAAGCCCGTCTCAATATCTATCACGATCAAGCGCCCTGTTATCCACAGTTTTACCCAATCCGGTAAAGACGCGAACAGCATCAACAAAACTCAAAAAGATAGTATTTTTTCCGTTCTTGCAGAAGAAAGAACATAACAAGATGAAAACCATACGCAATACCACCCAAAGAGTTACCACACTGTTTATCATCGTTATCGCACTCTTTTGCAATACTGCGAGCGCAGCTCCCCCGTCGAAAGAGGGGTATACGCCTGTTGATTCTGTGATGAAACACCGTCAAGAACCTCGCTGGGTCTCCCCTGTTCCTGAACCGGTAGAGGTTTTACGAGCTTTTCAAAAACCTCAGCATCGTTGGTCTAAAGGACATAGAGGGGTAGATATGGCTGCTGATGGCGCAATACGGGCGCCCAGAAGCGGAAAAATCATTTTTTCAGGAAAAGTTGTTGATCGATACGTCATCACTATTGAACATGATGATGGGTATAAATCTAGTTTTGAGCCTGTTACCAACGCAAAAGAAGCAGGTCAAGAAGTCTCCCTAGGAGAAATCATTGCGCAGGTGGATAATACTGTTCACCATTGCACGAAACAGTGTATTCACTGGGGTGTTCGTCAAAAGATTGCAGAGGAATGGGAATATATCAACCCATTAGCACTATTACAGGTAGAGAAGCCAAGTGTTCTTCTCCCCGTTGAAGATGATTTTTTGGCCTAATCTGTCTTCTCATAGCTGTTATTCAGACATAAAAGTATCTATTACTGCATAAAATACTCTATCTTCACTCGCCAAAATAGCTTTGACAAGGCATAATGATAGTTCTGAGGGGTGTCGAAAGACTCATACTAATACAAACATACTTCACTCGCAGATATAAGAGGGGACGGAGCAACAAGCTCCGCCCCTTTTGTTGTCTCCTCTACACCTCTCACAAAATCCCTTCCCCCCTATACAGAGAGAAAAAGTGAAAAGGATATCCCCCATCTTCATCACCGTGGCTCTCATGCTGAGTAACATGACATCAGCACAGGCCACGCCCCCGCAAGAAACACCCGAACAGCAAGCAGACCAACAAACTACCCTCCAAGAGCTAGCCGAACAACGCCCCTACATTGCAGAAGAAACCGATAGGATTATCGTCAGTTTCACAGAAAATACCGATGTAGAAGAAAAAGCTCAAGCGCTCGATAATGCCGAGGATAGAACAGACACCCTTGAACACACACAAATTGTCAAAGAATCTGTGCTTGACGACGAAAACACCACAGTTATTCAGGTAGATTCCCCGCTCGGTCAAGAAGAACAGAACATCGCAATTCAAACGCTTGAAGAAGATCCCAGAATTGTAGAAGCTCGCCCTGACCCTGTTATCCATAATGCTCTTGCCTCACAGAAAAAACATATTGTTCGAGATGCGTCACTTTCGACGTGGACAGCTCAACAAATTAATGCACATAACGTAGAACACCTCGCTACAGGGAAAAACATCGTTATTGGCATCGTTGATTCAGGAGCAACACAACACCCATCACTCCTAGCTAATAGAATCAGAGGGTTAGACCTCATCAGCGACGAATTCTATGGACGTGACGGGGAACCTGGCAGAGACTGGGACGAAACAGATACCGGAACATACTCCAAATTTAGGTATTCTGACTGGCACGGCACACACGTCGAAGGTGACACCAAAATTACAGCACCAGAAGCATCCACCAAGCATTTTAGAGCTATAGGAAACTCCGGCAGCGGATACCTTGCCGATTTTGCAGACGCTGTTTTTGCTGCAGCCGGCGGAAAAGTATCAGGTTTCCCTGAACAACCACCCGTAGACGTTATTAATATGTCATTAGCGTGGAAAGGCAAATGCGATCCGTATCTGCAAAGAGCGGTTAATTACGCTCATGCACGAGGCATTCCTGTCGTCGTTGCAGCAGGAAATTTTAGCGAGAACACAAAAAATTATGCTCCCGCTAACTGCTATCGAGCAATGGTTGTTGGCGCAACCACCTCATGGGGTGCACTGACCGCATACACCAATAAAGGCAGTGAAATAGATGTCATTGCCCCCGGAGGAACAGTAGGAGCACCTGTTATCTCCACCTCAAATACAGGGCTTTATCGGCAAGAGAAACCAGCCTATGCGGCATTGAACGGAACCTCTATGGCAGCACCTCATGTTGCAGGCGTCATTGCCATGATGAAAGAAGTCAATCCCGAGATGAGCGTAGAACAAATACGCCGAGTCCTTAGAGAGACTGGAACATGGACACAAAGCTACCCGCTAGTACACGCACATAAAGCAGTGCTCACCGCAAAATCACTTGCACCGCCCGTCTACCGTCTCAAAGAAAACTCAGGTATTGAAAACACATACCGAGCAACCGGCGGGATACAAACCTACGGGGAACCAACGTCCCATGAGATTCCCCTAGCAGATGGTGCAGTAGTCCAACATTTTGAAAACCAATACTCAATTTATTGGACGTCTCAGCTGGGCGCTCACCCTGTCAAACGTTCGGGCGCTATCGGCGCATACTATACTGAGCATTATCAAAAACTTGGATACCCCGCGATGAGTGAACAAAGACTGCAAGATGGCGGATACTATCAACGGTTCCGCAATAAACAGGGAAAAAGCACCGCAATCTACTGGTCAGCACACACCGGAACCTATACCGTATGGGAACCGGGCGCAATTGGAGTTAAACATACTCACAATGGTGGCATACGCGGCTGGGGCTACCCGACAATGAACGAATCCACGTTTAACCACGGAGCCAAACAAACATTCAAAAATATTGGTACTGGTCGAGAAACCGTTGTGTACTGGTCTGAACAAACCGGCGCACATTCTATGAACGCCCGCGGTGGTATTTTCAATACATGGGCGAAACGAGGAGGAGCCTTAACCTTAGGTTTCCCTGTCACTGATGAGAGCGACCTAAGTTTCGGTGGTGCTCAAGTAACGTATCAAGCAACCGGAAGCCACCATCGAACCGCTATCGTGTGGTATTCCAGTACTGGGGCGAAAGTGCTGAACGCCCGAGGCGCTTTTTATAATACGTGGATTAAAGACATTCGGCGGTACGGTTATCCGGTAACTGACGAGATTGTACGTCATGGGCAAGCACGTATTGAATTCTCTCGCGGATATGTGTTTACGTGGTCAGAATCAGGTGGGCTCAGTATCACTCGATAGGTTAAGAGTTTTTAGACAATACCTCGAAAAGAGCTGTTTCATCGTTAATAAGGGATAGTGTCTCTCACATATCAAAATATGTGAGAGACACTATTTGCAATAGTCGTAAGAGTGTCTCAAACACAAGAACAGCTCCAGACTAAGCAGTAATACTACGTCTCATCGATACCTCTTCAGATATAAATTATATGCCTGAAAAACCATCCATATGTTCTCCTAACAAGACACAACATAATACTCGGAGCACGATAATCTCAAAATCTACGTAATTGCTTTATGCAGAACTCTCTGGCTATGGATAGATATTATTCTCGAAATAGACAACTAGCCTAACTAGTGGGTTTTCAGGGTAATCTAACAAATAGTTACTGAATCTAAGCTCAGTTGAACTTCTCTATACTTAAATATCGCTTAAATTAGCATTTAAGTTTACAAACCCTCCATGTAGCCTTCGTAGCTTTTATATTCCTGTTGTATCTTTAAAGCGAGATGCAACCCACAACTATAGATAGGATAAAACCATGAGTTTTGAAGCTGGAATTAACTCTCTCGTTAAAAAGATGAAGGGGCAGCAAGATATTATTCAGACTGAAGAAGCAACTAAAAATGCTTTCATCATGCCCTTTATCTCTCAGGTACTAGGCTACGATGTTTTCAACCCACTCGAAGTTATGCCAGAATTCACTGCGGACCATGGCACCAAAAAGGGTGAAAAAGTTGATTATGCCATTATGCAAGATGGAGAAGTACGCATTCTCATCGAATGTAAAAAAATTGGGGATGAGCTTAACGTCAAACACGCATCACAACTTTTCCGTTATTTTTCAGTAACAAATGCGCGAATTGCGATTCTAACCAATGGTCGAGTATTTCATTTCTTCACGGATTTAGAATCCCCCAATATCATGGATAAGCGCCCGTTCCTAGTGCTGGATTTGCTTGATGTTGATGAAACGATACTCCCTGAACTCAAGAAAATTACCAAGGAAACCTTCGATTTAGACTCAATTATTTCTTCAGCTGAAGAACTCAAGTATGTAGGTGCTCTCAAACGAGAGCTGACATCAATGTTTAAAGAATTACCTCCCGAATTCGTTAAACTTCTAATGACTAGTGTCTCCGATAAAAGAGCTACTGCTGATAACTTGGCACTTTTTAAAGATTTAGTAGACAAAGCCCTAAAACAGTTCCTCAAAGAGCAGGTAAACGATCGTCTAAAGACCGCGCTGGGAGATACAGATATGAGCTTCCCCGAATCAGCAGTAGAGCCCACCACCAGCACTGCAGAGACAGACTCCACGCCTCAGCCAGACGAAAAAGGTATCATAACAACAGAGGAAGAACTTGCAGGCTATCAGATTGTCAAGGCAATTGCTTGCTCTGAAGTAAAACCTCAACGCATTGTTCACAGAGATGCGAAGTCATACTTTGCTATTCTTCTCGACAACAATAACCGTAAGCAAATTGCTCGTCTTCACTTCAACGCTAAGTCACAGTGGTACGTTGGGACATTTGATGCAGACAAGAAGGAAACTCGCCATCCCATCACTGAGCTAGAAGAAATTTACACTCATGCCGATACAATTAGAGCCACAATACGTAACCTCGAATCATAACAAAAGATAGATAATGCCCCTACTTTTACAACAGAGTTTAGGGGCTTTATCTATTGTTACAGTGAACTTTATGAGGTAAGGGATGGGTTCACAGTAAAAAGCTGCTATCCGCCGCCCGTATTTCGGCCGATGTGCTGGTATGAAAACTAAAATACGCTGACAGGCATCTCATGCTAGAAAGCACTATATACCTCTTTGGAACATAAAAAGACATTGAAGAAAGCTTCCGTGTCTTTTCAGAAAGTCGTAAGAGTCTATCGTTTCTTAAATAGCTCTCTATGCAAAGAATCAACTTCTACATCACGATATTTTTCCTCTATATAATCTGCTTGAATCATGTCTTTAGTTTGCTCATATCTCTCACGAATCTCAGCACGAGACAGACCTGGCTTCCACGGTTTAGACAACAAACCTGCAACCCCAAAAACAATAAAGAACGCAAGCGCGCACACAAGACCAGCTGACAGCTCACGAGAGATGAGAAATGCTCCTAATCCAGCTAAACAAGGGAGCACTAGAAACTCAGGTAAAGCATAACCCCATCCACCTGGGTCACTGTGAGAAGCCTTGATAATAAAGGGGCGTTGAATCAGCACCACAATCAGCTCACCCACAATGACCACAGCAATGATAAAGATAACGAGGTTTTGAATCCCAAAATTGAGGACAGGGAAGAAGTATGAGAGTAACCCGTACATAAGTCCTGCAAGGGGTGCTAGAAGACTACTTGTCATGAGGTGCCCGACATACGCCGTGGATAGAGAAACATATTCTCGGTGGTTCTGGTCGTAAGTATGGTTTGATGTCATACGCAATACTCCTATTGATTTTAAAAAACAAGTGGAGGGGTGTTTGCGATTACCTCCCTCCGCTGTTGAAAACAGTTTAGTTGAAGCAGTTATTGAGGACGTCACCGTACCCCAATATGTCTTCGAAAACGGTTGCTGCTTCACTACCGATTTCAGCTGCGGCCTACATCTGAGATGCAGCAGACGGCTCGGAACTAGGGCAAATTACTCGACTCAGATACCGGCATAGGCTCTTCCTCGCAGCAAGAAATAGAGGTTGAGGTAGCCCTAAATGTTGATTCCACTCTCACCGAGTTATTAGGCAAGGCTCTCACCACTTAGCGTGTCTCTATGACCAACGTTCCAGAGAAGACAAGAGATAAGAAAAAGTCGCCCATACCGGTTTTTATACCGGTAGGGACGACCTATCAAATGATTGCCAGAACCGAAAACGGAACTAGCTCTTGTAGGGCCTGCGGGACTTGAACCCGCGACCAAGGGATTATGAGTCCCCTGCTCTGACCAGCTGAGCTAAGGCCCCAAACCGTCGCTACCAAAAGAGCAACGGTTAATAGCGTACCCGATAAAACCGTAGAGAAAAAATCTACAGCACTATTTTTTTTGAGAAACCACGAAATCGTAGTATATCTGGTTAGAAAGATAGAGAGATTCGAAAGTTTCCCACGTCTTTTGAGCAGAATGGGTTTCAACCATTTGTCTGCTGCATTGCCCCATACGGCGACGTTCCTCTTCCGGCGCAAGAAGTACCTGCGCAAGTTTTTGAGCTAAATCTGCAGCGTTATTCGGTTCAAATAGATAACCGTTCTCTCCCTCCTGCACCAGATGAGGTAGAGCTAGCGCATTAGCCAAAACAACGGGGCGAGAAGCGCTCATCGCTTCAAGGGTCACTAAGGATTGCAATTCTGCTGTTCCCGGTTGGCAGAATACGTCGGCTCGAAGGTATCCTTCTCTTAGCTGTTCATCACTAACGTAGCCAAGGAAACGTACACGATCTGCAACGCCACATTCTTGTGCTTTCTCTTGGAGTTCTGCATGCTTTTCACCTTCACCGGCAAGTTCAAGAACAGTGTGGTTCAGTTCTTGAGGCAACAGTGAGAGAGCTTCAATCAGCACGTCAATATTCTTTTCAACAGCAAGACGACCAGCGAAGAAAATACGAAGCTCCTGCGGGTGAGGGTCGAAATGCTCTCCCTCGCGAAGCTGGTAATCGTCAGAGTTAATGCCGTTAGAGATAGGAATAACTGGTTTTTTAAAATTGCCGGCTTCCTTCATCGCCCGCGCAGCAATCGGGGTAGGTGTCGTAACAACCTGAGCACGCTCGAGAACAAAGCGCATGTCTTTCCAGCTGAGTTTTGCAAACGCATCGTTAAACCAGCGGGGAAAGGGCAAGAATGGGTCGAGGTTCTCTGGCATAAAATGGTTTGTTGCGATAACACGAATGCCACGTTTGCGGGCTTGAAGAAGTAGTACTCGTCCTACGATGTAGTGGCATTGGACATGCACGACATCAGGTTTAACATCGTCGAGAATCTCGCCTACTCGTTTCCAGATACCCCAAGGTGTACAAATACGGATAGTAGGGTGGGTTAGTGCTTTGTGCGAGATGAGACGATGTTCAACGACGCCGTTAACCGTGCGAGTATAGTTTTTACGTTCGTTAGGGTTTGCCGCAACCACATGGACTTGGTGTCCGCGGTGGTGCATTGCTGTTGCCAAACGATAACCGAATTGAGCAGCACCGTTAACATCTGGAGGGTACGTATCAGCACCAATCATGATGGTTAGAGACTGTTGTGTCATATCGTATGGAACACCTATTCGCGTTGTATTTTCCTTGCAGAGTTGTTCTACAAGTGACCGTATCTTGCGTATCAATGAAGAAAGCTTATTGTTATTCCTCTATAATCTCATATTTTTGTCTCAGAGTCGGGGAGCTTTAAAACACAAAAGGCGTCTTATTTCCTATGAAGACTAGGATGAATAAGACGCCTTTTAGTGGGTGGTTCTTAGCACGTACTTAGCTTAGAGAACCTTTGTTAGGAGTTACGGCGTAGAAGTTTTTTCAAGAAAATGAAGAAGACGCCTACAGCTCCGATGAGCAACGCGAAAGAACCGCCACGAGCTTTGAGGACGTCGGGGTCGCTTGCATTCTTTGCTAGACGATTACCTGTTTCAGAGATAGTCGCAGGCAAAGAAACTACGCTACTCTTTGTTTCGTCTAAAAAACCCGTGAATTGCCCCTTAACGTTGCCGCTGTAGGTTTGAATGTCATCACGTAGGCTCTTGAGGTGTTCACGACGCTGTTTGGTGCGTTGTTTGAGTTGCTCTTCATTGGGTGCAGAAGCAAGAACTGCGGTAGTTGAAGGGTCTGCGGCAGCTTTTTCTTTCTCTTCAGCAGCAGCTTTCTTTGCGTCTGCTTTGGCTTTAGCTTTCTCTTCTTGTTCACGTTTCAGACGCGCAGAGTCCATCTGGGAGCCATGTTTGAGAACGCCGAGATCATACATGAGTCCGAAAATTGCGGATTCAGGTTTGAGAGGAAGCTGTTTCTTAATCTTCTTGACACCGATAAGGGCGAAAACAAGTAGAAGAAGCAGGAACACTAATGCTAGTGTCAGCGCAGCGTAGACAGGCTTCATGACGGTACCTAGAGCAAGAATGCCTGCAGTAATCAGTGAAATAATGAGGAATAGTCCAAAGACCACACCAACGACAACAAATGCGGCACCTTTACCGAATGCAACGCCTTTGTTCTTGAGCTCAAGTTTAGCAATTTGAACTTCGTCTTTAATCTGCTTCGGGGTGAGGCGAGTAACTACTTTAGTTGCATCGATAGTGCTGGTGACGTTGGACTTCAAGTTAGAAAATGTAGCTTTAAGGCCAGAAGAAGATTTCTTCTTAGCCCCGTTGCTGATAGGTGTACCGTTATCGGTCATACTCAACCTCTCCAAAAGTAAGTGTGCTTTCCGGTGCAAGTGTACCAGTTTCTCTCATTATTCTACTGTTAGAGACTTTCTTCAATCTATGAGTTTGAGTCGTGTCACATCGTCGACGAAGTATCTAGATAAGCTGCTAGCTCACTCCTGCTAGACGATTTAAGAGTATTGGTACTTGCCAAGTGAGAGAAGTAAGCTTTTGAGAAGTTTTTACGCAAAAAAAGAAACACCTGACAAATATTTTGTCAGGTGTTCTATCTATGCTCCCCCGACTGGACTCGAACCAGTAACCCTTCGATTAACAGTCGAATGCTCTGCCAATTGAGCTACGGGGGAATATTCGTTACGACTTATCACCGCAACGAGTAATAACTATACACAGATTTTTTTCTCTTCACAAATCAAAAGCATGTAATCTATAACACGTTTATAGGGTGTTTTCTATCCCCTGACGAATCTTACGCCGATGAGATTCTAACTCCATCAAACGACGCTGAATCTGCTGAAACTGCTCGTATTCAGTACGTGCATCCAAACGCTGAAGATGCAACAACAGCTCAGACTTCTGACGATTCACATCCTCCTCTAACAAACGCCTCAAAATATCGTGCGCATAACGAGTCAGCTGCTCAGCAGAGGAAGCAGGAAGGGGAGACACACTCAACTCCGCCAAAAACGTATGAGCAGCCTCAGGAATATGCGAACGTACCTGATTCAGCCAAGCATGACCAGCAGCAGGAACAACCTCAGCAGCAGCAGACATCACTCCCTGCGCCAGCACCGTATGTAAACGATATCGATACTGCACCTGAACCAACTGCTGCCAAAAATCTACAGGAACCTCCTGCGGCACCTGAACTAAGACCTCTAAGGCAGTACGCTCCAAACGTGCCAAAGGGTCATGACTATCAGGAACTTCAAACGGCACAGCAGCGGACTGGACAACAACCTCGCCAGAACTATCAGGCCCGCCAGTATGATCTATTTGTTGCAGCGAAGAAGACTCCGCTGAAACCTGTTGAGCAGCTAAAACAACAGCACGTTGAACCTCATCCGCACCTAAACCTAGCCACCCAGAAACCTCACGGATATAAGCTGGCTTCAACGCAGAATCTTTAATACCAGCAAGGATAGGAGCAACAGCACGCATAGCCTGCACACGCCCTTCCAAGGAATCCATATCAAATTTACGGATAGTACTACGAAGAGCAAACTCAAAAAGAGGCTGCTTATGTTCAATCAGAGAACGAACCGCATGATTACCCCGACGGATACGAAGCTCACATGGATCCATATCCTCCTGCGCCACCGCAACAAAAGTTCTCGCCATAAAACGCTGATCCTCTTCAAAAGCAGACAACGCAGCCTTCTGACCAGCAGCATCACCATCAAAGGTAAAGATCACTTCCCCGCCAGAACCGTCATCTCCCAAAATACGACGCAAAATACGAATATGATCAACACCAAAAGCAGTACCACACGTTGCTACCGCCGTATCAACACCAGCAAGATGAGCAGCCATCACATCGGTATAGCCTTCAACCACAACAACCTGACGGCGCTTTGCAATATGACGTTTAGCAAGATCCAAACCATAAAGAACCTGAGACTTCTTATACAGCACCGTCTCAGGCGTATTCAAATATTTTGGGCCTTTATCATCATCAAATAAACGGCGGGCGCCAAAACCAATGGTCTCCCCCGCAATACCTCGAATAGGCCACATAATACGTCCACGGAAACGATCATATAAACCACGCTGCCCACGCGAAAACATGCCGGTGGCTTCAAGCTCTTCATCAGAAAAACCCTGCTTACGCAAAAAGTTCAGTAGATTGTTCCAGCCTTGAGGCGCGAAACCCACACCGAATTGAGCAGTTGATTTTGCGTCAAAACCACGACCGCCCAAAAAACGTTGGGCCTCAACGGCAGAAGGCATATAAAGATTCTTCTGAAAAAACTCTGCCGCAATCTTATGGGCGTCTAAGAGGCGTTGCCGACGCCCCACTTCTTCACGAGATAAACCGCTCCCCTGCTCATAATGCAACTCATAATTGATACGAGCCGCCAACTTCTCAACAGTCTCCGTAAAAGAAGTATGTTCAACCTGCATCAAAAAAGCGATAACATCGCCAGACTCCCCACACCCAAAACAGTGATAGGTGCCCATCTGTGGACGCACATGAAAAGAAGGGGTGCGCTCATCATGAAAAGGACACAGCCCTTTAAACGACCCAATACCGGCGCTCTTGAGGCGTACATAGCCCTCAATAATTTCGCGAATATCAGTACGAGAACGAACCTCATCGATATCTTCACGTCGAATTAAACCAGCCACTTAAAACATCATATCCATCATCAGCACGAGGACAAAGACCTCGAATTCCCTAACTTATAACTTTTCCGAACTCACCACAGAGGCTTGTCGCCATGGTGCCATTGATTACCCGTAATACGCTTATACAACGCCACTGCAGAACGGTCTGTTAGCGAAGCAACCTGATCAATTACTAAACGTAAACGAGCATCATCATCACGTGTACCAAGCTCCTGCATATCAGCGGCAAAAGAAGACGCCAAATACTTTGGTTCGTCTAAGAGAGCTTCTACCAGCACACTCAAAATTTCACGCTGGTTCTCATAATGAGGTTGAGCGTCACGAACACTCATCACGAAAGCTGTAGCAATACCCTTAAGAACAGCAATCTCATGCACCGTAGAATTAGGGATGATGAGCTCCGCAGTATAACGGACAAGAGGTCGATCCTTACCGTACTGTGCACGCGTAGCTTCCATTGCAGAAGCCGCAAAACGACCAATCAGCTTAGAAGTCAACGCTTTAAACGCAGCCATCGACGAACGAGTACCACTCATATATTTCACCCATTGAGGCAGGCCCTCAAGACGAGACAACGCCTGCTCAAGCTCCAACTCAGAAACATGCGGAAGATACCACTGTTGAGTCTTCGAAAAAACTTCTTCACGTTTTGCGGGGTCTAATAAATCTTCTAACTGAATATGCCCACCAAAAACAGCGTCCTCAACGTCATGTACCGAATACGAGATATCATCGGCTAAATCCATCACTTGAGCTTCCATACACTTAGCAGGCAAAGAAGAACCGTCCTGCGCAATAGCACCCCGACGAATCCACTCAAAGACAGGTTGATCGTCCTGATACACACCAAATTTACGGTTAGGTCGCCCATCAGCACGCGCAGGAGCCTCGGCAAGAGTCCAAGGGTACTTACAACACGCGTCCAAAGAAGCACGAGTAAGATTTAACCCAGCAGAAGAACCATCATGACCAATAACCTTCGGCTCAAGACGGCTCAACAAACGCAAAGTCTGCGCGTTCCCTTCAAACCCGCCAGCATCTGCTGCTAACTCGTTTAAAGCAGTCTCCCCATTATGCCCAAAAGGAGGGTGCCCCAAATCATGAGCTAAACAAGCAGTATCAACAACATCAGGGTCACAGCCAAGCATCCGACCCACTTCACGACCAATCTGAGCAACCTCAAGAGAATGCGTCAAACGCGTACGAATAAAATCATCCGTATCAGGGTCCATCACCTGTGTTTTAGCGCCTAGACGACGTAACGCAGAAGAATGCAAGACGCGGGCACGGTCCCGTTCAAAAGCAGAACGATACACATTACGATGATGCTCAGGCACCCAACGCTCCACATCCTCAGCCACATAGCCGGGAGTCTCCGTCAACTCGTTGCCTTCAACTAAACCGTCAACAGGTACATTCTTCATCGTTACCAGCCCATCATTATTGCAATATTATCCACCCGAAATGTCGAGCTCTGCCCCGACCAAACCAAGACGTTCTGCATCACCAAGGATACGCGAATCTAACCATCCATGGGGAAGATGAGGTTTCTTCGGGTTACCAGCACGACCACGTGGCCCCTCCACAGCAGCACCAGGATAACCAATACTGTGGTCCAACTCAGCCAGATATTCACGAAAACTCGCTAAATCAGGAACAGTAGCCATCTTTTGACGTAGCTGACCGCCCACAGGATACCCATGAAAATACCAGCCCACATGTTTACGAATCTCGCGAAGCCCCTTGAGCTCATCACCAAAAGTCTCAACAAGAAGCTCAGCATGACGATAAATCATCTGCGCAACCTCAGAAACACCGGGTTTAATACGCTCAGCAGAACCTTCAAAAGCATTCTGTAAATCACCAAAAAGCCACGGCCTACCCTGACAGCCACGACCCACCACAATACCGTCAACACCGGTCTGCTCGACCATAGCAATAGCATCTTCCGCACTAAAAATATCGCCGTTACCAAGAATAGGGATATCGGGGATAGCCTCGCGTAGCTGAGCGATAGCGTCCCAATCGGCATGACCAGAATAATGTTGCTCCATGGTACGACCATGCAACGCAATAGCAGCAACACCACTATCACGAGCAATCTTCGCAGACTCCAAAAAGGTCAGATGCTCATCATCAATGCCTTTACGCATCTTAATAGTGACAGGAACATCTGCACGAGAAGCTTCATCAACCGCAGTTTTTACGATGGCAGTGAACAAATCAGTCTTCCACGGTAAAGCAGAACCTCCACCAAGCTTCGTCACTTTAGGAACAGGACAACCAAAGTTTAGATCAATATGGTCAGCACGATCTTCTTCCACCACAAGACGAACCGCTTTGCCCACATTCACGGCATCAACACCATAAATCTGAATAGAACGAATCTGCTCATCATCGTCATGTTCAATAATGCGTAAAGACTCAGGACGACGCTCCACCAAAGAACGAGCCGTCACCATCTCTGTCACATACAAACCGCCACCATATTCACGGCACAAACGACGAAAAGCCTTATTAGTTACCCCAGCCATAGGGGCAAGAACAACCGGCGTTTGTACCGTGAATTTACCTAATTGTAAGGGAGGAAGTTTTAGCTGTTGAGTCTTTGAAAAAGTCTGCGATATTTCAGTCACTTAGCAATTGTGACACAAATACGACAAACACTCAGCCAAGCACGCATCACAGCGGCCTAGCAGAAAAGTAGAAGACTGCTAGTGTGCAACCACCAACGTTGTATCAAGAACCTGAGCAGAACCCATCTTCACCAGCTGATTAATCATCACCTGCAAGTCTTCCATCGACTCATCTACCTCTAAGATGACTGGGTACTGATGAACTAGAACATACAGCAACTGCATAATAGCTTCACGTGCACTGACATCATCAAAGTCATAGCCTAAGAGAATCTCAGTCGCCTCATCATCAGCTAGTTGACGCCCCGGTAACTCTTGCTCTAACGGGCGGTAACTCACCACAAAAGCCTTGATGGGGGGCTTCCCCGAAAAATCATCAGACGAATCAAAGTCACGTAGCACAATTGCGCCAAGCGCTTCAGCCTCATCTGATAAGAACAAACGGTTAACCTGCCCCAAGGAAATTTCAGCAGGAGGATCCCAACGGTGAGAACGAGAATAGAACTCCCACATCTTTTGTGTTAGCTCGACAGAGCCCGTAGCAATATTTTCAATAACCTGCATAGGCTGCCCCGAAGAATCAACGCGCAAAGGAACCTCAGGCACAGAGCCCGAAGCAACTTTCACCATCTGACTACGCTGAATAGCCCCCAACCCCATAGCCTGAGCGAAGGAAGCACCGGCAGAGCCTTCTTGCACTTTAGAACGCAAAGCCTGAACACCCGAAGGCGAAGATGAAGCAAGCTCTTGCAAACGGCGAAATAGTTCAGCACCAAGCCCCTGCCGACGATGGTCAACGGCAACCTCAATATACGCCCATAACCGTTGAACATGTAAAGACGTCTCATAGACAGTGGCGGCAGCAACCGCAACACCCTGATGTTCCGCTACAAGAGTGCGAGACCACGGGCCAGAATCCTGATCAGGGCGAAACATCGCACGAAAAGAATCGTACCCTGAAGATTCAGCGTCGCCCCAAAGCTGAAGAAGTTCTAAATCATCGCCCTCTCGCCACGGACGAAAAGTATAATTATCCACCAAAAACCTACCTCAAAATCATCGAATTATTAATGTGTTCTGTACACCACCATAGCGCAGAAGCTCACCGGAACAACATCTAGAATCGTTCAGAAAAAATTCATCCAAGAGAATGAAAACCTACACCAACAGTTGAGGTAAAAATGCACTTATCTGACTTAAAATGAGAACATGCGCACACAAGTTAACACACCCACCAACATGTTCGCCACCAAACCCACCCTCACAGGAAAACTCGTCGAACTACGCCCCTTCAACGAGGAATCAACCCAAGCGATGATGAACATCCTCGCAGAACCAGAAGTTCTCATCAAAACAGGGGCAGTACACTCCACACAAGAAGCACTAAACCGCAATGAACGTACTGTCAAACACGCAAAAAGCTGGTACGACACACGAAACAACCAAAACAACAGACTCGACTTAGCAATATATTCACTCAAACACAACGAATACGTAGGCGAAGCCGTATTCAACGACTACTCACCTCAAAATAAGTCCGTCAACTACCGAATCATTATCGGACAAAAAGGACGAGGCCACGGGCTCGGCACCGAAACCACACAAATGATGGTCAACTACGCCTTCGCGGTGCTCAAGCTGAACCGCATCGAACTTGAAGTATTCGACTTCAACGCACGAGCACGATACGTGTACACCTCATGCGGCTTCGTCTGTGAGGGACGCCGCCGTGAAGCACTCTACTACGACGGCAAATATCACGACTCCATGATTAAAGCGATTCTCAGAAAAGACTGGGAACAAGCACATTCCCCTGCCTCACTCAGCACTGCGTCACTGCCCGTCGTAAAAATCTAAACATATACATTGATATACGCATTGTTTGAGAATGTTCCATAAATATCTATTCTTTGGAGATACATAAATGCAGCTAAATATCAAAAACTTTGATATTTTCGCTTTTTCTATGAAATAATTACTAGCCAGATAGTCTCTTCTCCGTACGCACGGAGGTATTTCCTACGCAATCCGCGAAGATAAAAGAAACCGATACTCTTCTCCGTACGCACGGAGGTATTTCCCAGTCAAACGGCCAGATTCTTCACCAGAGTCCCTCTTCTCCGTACGCACGGAGGTATTTCCCGGATTATGAGGGCTCTTGAATATCAAAAAAACTCTTCTCCGTACGCACGGAGGTATTTCTGGTGCGGGGGGAGAGATTAGAGGCTTTCTGGACTCTTCTCCGTACGCACGGAGGTATTTCTTTGTGGAAGAGCGCCGTAAATTCTCAAATCTCCTCTTCTCCGTACGCACGGAGGTATTTCCGTAACACAATTGAACCAGTGCAAAAAGTTATGCTCTTCTCCGTACGCACGGAGGTATTTCCTTTGACTTCTTCTCTCTCAGTTTTTATGGGGCCTCTTCTCCGTACGCACGGAGGTATTTCCATAAGCTAGACCACCGTCCACTATGGAACGCGCTCTTCTCCGTACGCACGGAGGTATTTCCCTAGCGGAATCCAGTTGAAATGGTTATTCTGCCTCTTCTCCGTACGCACGGAGGTATTTCCGAAAACATGAGCGCCTACCTCGGGGCACTTGACTCTTCTCCGTACGCACGGAGGTATTTCCATGATGTGTTTTCCTTTTTGTTTGCGTTTTGCCTCTTCTCCGTACGCACGGAGGTATTTCCCTCGAAAAAGGTGGAATCAGGCTCACCGGTAACTCTTCTCCGTACGCACGGAGGTATTTCCCGGTAACAGCAAAACCGATGTAAATGGGGAGCCTCTTCTCCGTACGCACGGAGGTATTTCCACATCCGGTCAGATTCCTGCTAAGCCTAACCCCTCTTCTCCGTACGCACGGAGGTATTTCCCAGGGATTACGCCCTCAGGATTTTCATTTTTTCTCTTCTCCGTACGCACGGAGGTATTTCCATTTAGGGCATGACAATCTATTGCCTTCAACCCTCTTCTCCGTACGCACGGAGGTATTTCCAAAACCCGCTCTATGGTTGTTAGTTACTAGGGCTCTTCTCCGTACGCACGGAGGTATTTCCTTTAGCCGTAGATTCAGAGAATGTGAGCTCAGCTCTTCTCCGTACGCACGGAGGTATTTCCAGGGCAAATGGCATCATTCGGCGGCGAAATGACTCTTCTCCGTACGCACGGAGGTATTTCCAACTCTCCTTGGGAGAAAAAGTTACCGGTGCTCTCTTCTCCGTACGCACGGAGGTATTTCCGAGTCACATACTCTCCAACAGCGCTTGGCACACTCTTCTCCGTACGCACGGAGGTATTTCTCTACATTTGCGTAAGTCATGGATGAGCCCTCGCTCTTCTCCGTACGCACGGAGGTATTTCCCACTGGGGTGCTGATGGTCAAAAATTTGATGACTCTTCTCCGTACGCACGGAGGTATTTCCATTACTATTCCAGCTAAAGAATACGAAGATGACTCTTCTCCGTACGCACGGAGGTATTTCCGATGTGGCGAACTACCTCTCTCGCCAAGGGGGCTCTTCTCCGTACGCACGGAGGTATTTCCTACAAGAACAGTTTGAACTCAACGGCGAATGGCTCTTCTCCGTACGCACGGAGGTATTTCCTCATTTTTAGAGAGCAAAGTTGAAGATTTTGGCTCTTCTCCGTACGCACGGAGGTATTTCCCCGAGGCATTAGCAAAAAATAAAGATGATGCGCTCTTCTCCGTACGCACGGAGGTATTTCCCCCGGCACAACAGGCGCACGCGCAGTCGCTGACTCTTCTCCGTACGCACGGAGGTATTTCCCGGTTAGCAACCGATAAGATAACCAGCCTACCCTCTTCTCCGTACGCACGGAGGTATTTCCTGAGCGAAGGTGATGTCTACAGCGTACCTTTCCTCTTCTCCGTACGCACGGAGGTATTTCACTGGTTTGGTTTCGCCTTCGTTGACGATGTCTGCTCTTCTCCGTACGCACGGAGGTATTTCCAAGCTCGCAGAAAAATATTCTGCGATTTACTCCTCTTCTCCGTACGCACGGAGGTATTTCCGTTTTGCATTATTCATGCCTCTTACTTTATCACTCTTCTCCGTACGCACGGAGGTATTTCCCTATGCAAATGTGGATCAAGAATGGCTGGGGTCTCTTCTCCGTACGCACGGAGGTATTTCCTAAAATGCGTTTACCAGGTCAGCTCTACGGCTCTCTTCTCCGTACGCACGGAGGTATTTCCAATTGCCACTAACCCCACAACGGCGGCGATGACTCTTCTCCGTACGCACGGAGGTATTTCCTGATGCCGCAGTGAAAACCGCCGTAGAAACTACTCTTCTCCGTACGCACGGAGGTATTTCCGCGATCTGTGATGGTGCGGGGGAGAGGTTAGCTCTTCTCCGTACGCACGGAGGTATTTCCCTCAACGCAAAAGGCAAATTGGGCGAATTTTTCTCTTCTCCGTACGCACGGAGGTATTTCCTATGTGTGATTAGCATTTCGCCGTTTGTGAGTCTCTTCTCCGTACGCACGGAGGTATTTCCGCTGAATGGCGCGATTATGCCCTAAAATGCCTCTCTTCTCCGTACGCACGGAGGTATTTCCAGAACACAAAAGAATACGACCTAGACCGTTTCCTCTTCTCCGTACGCACGGAGGTATTTCCGCTAGGTATAGTGCTGGGTCGTGGAGTTCTTCCTCTTCTCCGTACGCACGGAGGTATTTCCCAAATCAGAGCATTTAGCTCGCTCTGAACATCCTCTTCTCCGTACGCACGGAGGTATTTCCTATTATGGTTATCATGACTTCCCTAAATCTTTCTCTTCTCCGTACGCACGGAGGTATTTCCTGCTAAGGATGCGCTATTTTCTTTCGGTAATACTCTTCTCCGTACGCACGGAGGTATTTCCTGCTAAGGATGCGCTATTTTCTTTCGGTAATACTCTTCTCCGTACGCACGGAGGTATTTCCACGATACGAGTATTCTCCGTATGAGGGTAAAACTCTTCTCCGTACGCACGGAGGTATTTCCAATGGTTATGAAGTTGCAACCAAATACCGGCGCTCTTCTCCGTACGCACGGAGGTATTTCCGTTAAAAACAAAGTTGCAATGGTCTAAATCCGCTCTTCTCCGTACGCACGGAGGTATTTCCGATGAGGAAATCTGCATGCTGGATGGTGTTAGCTCTTCTCCGTACGCACGGAGGTATTTCCGTTGCGGTGATTTCGGGTATTTCTAGCTCTTTCTCTTCTCCGTACGCACGGAGGTATTTCCGTGTATTTTAGGGCGTATTCAGATACTGCTAGCTCTTCTCCGTACGCACGGAGGTATTTCCGGTTCCGTCGATGAGGGTTGTCATAGTTTTCTCTCTTCTCCGTACGCACGGAGGTATTTCCAACTATGCAGACGCAAAAGAAGCCTCTCCCAGCTCTTCTCCGTACGCACGGAGGTATTTCCTAGGCTTCAATGTTGCCAACCCAAACATCATCCTCTTCTCCGTACGCACGGAGGTATTTCCTGGGCATTGGCTCGGTAGCCCTCAACCGGAACTCTTCTCCGTACGCACGGAGGTATTTCCTTGTTAGACGGTTAGCTAAGGGCTCTGAGAAACTCTTCTCCGTACGCACGGAGGTAGTCCACGTTTGAGGCAAATATTGTATTCGTGTCCTAGGAGTGGTGGTTCACGTGTGCGCGGTTCCTATTCTTGCCATGATTCGCGGTTCTTTTGGGTTATTCTTAGGGTTATGGAAAGCGGAGAAAATTATTTAAATTTATCTGGCTTCGCTAAAGCCATAGGGAAAGCCTCAAGCAATCTATCCATTGCTAAAGATCTTCCCCCTGCTGATGCATGGGTCAAAGGCGCGGGGGAAAAGAAAAGCCCCCTGTGGCTAGAAAGCACCGCGCTTGCTTATGGGCAAGCCGTGGAAGCCCGAAGAATAAAATTTACGAAGAAAAATAAATAACCTAACACCCCTTATGCGCTTGCATAGGGGGCGTTTTCTTAGCTGTAACGCGACTTAAAAACTTTTTACAAACCCACCTGAACTTTGAGTGAAACTTCCCTAGACACCCCAAGCATGTTTTCTAGTCAGCCCCCCCCACATCAGAGAATCCAATAAGTTCCTTGAACACTCCACACAAGTAGTGTATAGTGACTTGCATCTCACTTGATGGTTTGCGAGAACCGATACGTATAGACATTCGTCAAGCCATCAAAAATGACTAAGGAGTGAATATTTTATGACTCACCTTATTGTTTCCATTCTCGCCCTAATCAGCATAATCGTATCTTTAGCAATAGTTGTATTGGTGATTCGCTTTCTCTACTACGGCTTCAAGAAACTTTATAGAGAAGACCAAGAATGGCAATCAAACAGGAAGATGAAACAAAACCCGAATCATCTCGACCCCAAGCAATAACGAGAAGATACACAAGGTTAGAGCAGTATCTCTTAGTAGCCCCATAGAACATCACCCATAGATGAGGCTTAGAGCGGGGGTTCTATTGAGCTAACTCAGAAAACTTAAGAGATAGATACAAATGACAGGTAATTGGTTTTACCTAAGCTATTTTCTGTATCAGAATCAAAAAATAAACTCAGCACTCCTGAAGCCACCAATATAAACGCAAACATAAATAAGGTTACGACAATTATTGATATAACGTATAAGTTTTTTGTCTCTTTTTTCATTCTTTATCCTTAGACACAAAAGAAAAGGTGTCTGACG
Organism: Rothia sp. P7208; assembly: GCF_048512915.1. Classification (NCBI taxonomy): domain Bacteria; kingdom Bacillati; phylum Actinomycetota; class Actinomycetes; order Micrococcales; family Micrococcaceae; genus Rothia; species Rothia sp. P7208. The sequence goes on along the minus strand of NZ_JBLXXW010000004.1, from coordinate 48,862 downwards.
CTACCATAAAGATAGCACCAGACACCATAAGAATTATGAACTTTTATAAGAATAAACCTAGGTTTTAGCCTAGAAGTTTTTCGGCAAGATAACTTTGTACCTTATCCAAAGAAACACGTTCTTGATTCATCGTGTCACGTTCACGAATCGTCACTGCCTGGTCTTCAAGAGTGTCAAAATCTACGGTAATGCAGAACGGTGTACCAATCTCATCTTGACGGCGGTAACGACGTCCAATAGCGCCAGAATCATCATAATCAACATTCCATTGACGACGAAGCTGCTGTGCAAGGTTCTTTGCCGTTGGCACCAAATCTTCTTTTTTAGATAGTGGCAACACCGCTGCTTTAACAGGTGCAAGACGAGGATCAAGTTTAAGCACAGTACGCTTGTCCACTCCGCCTTTAGTATTAGGCGCTTCATCTTCTAGATACGCATCTACAAGGAACGCCATCATAGAGCGGGTGAGTCCGAAGGACGGTTCAATAACATAAGGTACGTAGCGTTCGCCGGTTCCTTGGTCAAAGTATTCAAGCTTAGCGTTTGAGTGTTTGTTATGTACGCCGAGGTCGTAGTCTGTACGGTTTGCAACGCCCATGAGTTCGCCCCAAGGGTTGCCTTGGAAACCAAATTTGTATTCGATGTCGATGGTTCCGGCAGAGTAGTGTGCGCGGTCGTCTTCAGGGACATCAAATTTCCGCATGTTATCTGGGTTGATACCTAGGTCAACAAACCAGTTCCAGCAGTCTTCAACCCATTGTTCAAAGTGTTGTGGTGCTTCTTCAGGGTGGGTGAAGAATTCGATCTCCATCTGTTCAAACTCGCGGGTTCGGAAGATGAAGTTTCCTGGGGTAATTTCGTTGCGGAAGGCTTTACCAATTTGTCCGATGCCGAAGGGTGGGCGTTTGCGCGCAGCAGTCACCACGTTGTTGAAGTTTACGAAGATTCCCTGCGCTGTTTCGGGGCGGAGGAAGTGTAGGCCTTCTTCGTTATCGACTGGTCCGAGGTAGGTTTTCATCAGACCAGAGAAGTTTTGTGGTTCGGTCCATTGTCCGCGTGTACCGCATTTGGGGCAGGCGATGTCTGCCATGCCGTTTTCTGGTGCGCGACCTTTTTTCTCTTCGTAGGCTTCGATGAGGTGGTCTTGTCGTAGGCGGGTGTGGCATGATAGGCATTCGACTAATGGGTCGGTGAAGGTTTCTACGTGGCCGGATGCTTCCCAAATTTTGGTGGGGAGGATGACGGAAGAGTCGAGTCCAACCATGTCTTCGCGTCCGCGTACAAATGTTTGCCACCATTGTTGGCGGATGTTCTCTTTGAGTTCAGCACCTAGGGGGCCGTAGTCCCACGCTGATCGTGTTCCACCGTAGATTTCGCCGGCTTGGAAGACGAAGCCTCGGCGTTTTGCCAAGGTGATGACGTTATCGAGAACTGTTTTTTCTGCCATTATTACTCCTAGTGCCCCGCCGCTGGAGACGACGTGCAGGGGTTGTTTTATAGTGTCTGTGCGTATCTGTACGCGTTGTCTAAGAGTACCTTATTATTATGGTTCGTTCTGTTACTGAGCGGTGTGATACGTCTTGAGTTAGAGCGTAGGTCTTTTGCCTGCTGGTTCATCGGTTAGAGTATTAGTTATGAGTAATGTTGAACGTATTTTTATTCGTGATGAGAGTATCCGGCTAGGGCAGTTTCTTAAACTTGCTGCTTTAGTAGAGAACGGTGTTCATGCCCGTGAACTCATTCAAGATGGTCTTGTGAAGGTTAACGGTGATATTGAAGAATCCCGCGGAAAGCAGCTACGCCATGGCGACACGGTAACACTCAACGGTATTACTGTTGAGGTCGCTTCTGAAAGTAAATAGTAAATTACTGTATATACCGGTTGCAGCTAAGATTTGGTGTGCGTGTAGCGTAGCTGCTTCCCCTCACTATAGCTATGTTAACGGGAGTATATTTTTCTGGATAAATGACGCGACGTGCTGTATTTCTTGCGGGCAGACGCTGTGAGCCATTCCAGAGTATTCGTGTAATTCAAGGTTGGTGTTTTCTTCTAACCATGAGCGAGTATATTCTTCTTTTCCGGTAGGAATAATGGGGTCTTGGTCGCCGTAACCGTAGAAGACTGGTATTTGTCGTTGTTTGAGTTGTTGTGTGGTTTTAGCCCATTCTTCTGTTTCAATGATGTATCCGCTAAGGCCAATAATTGCTGATATTTTTTCGGGATAGCATCGCGCAATACTTGTTGCTAACGCCATACCTTGTGAGAAGCCGAGGAGCGTTATCCCATCGTAGTCTGCACATTTTTTGTCTAACCATTGGTTCACGTAGTCGCAGGATAGGTTAATGCTGTGTAAGGAACTATCTAAGAGCTGGTTGAGTGGAAACCACTGGTACCCGTAGCTGACGGCGGGAATATGTGCGGTGGTTGCGGTGTCGTCAATGGTTGCGCCGACGGGCTGAGGCGCTCTCATACTCGCCCATGTAATGTTTTCTGAGCCGATGAGTTTGGCTATTTGCAGGAGGTCTTGTTCATTAGAACCGTACCCATGCAACAGAAGGACGAGGTGTTTTTTAGCTTGTTCTGGTGCGGGGTGTAGGTATTCAACGGTATAGGTCATGTTTTTCCTTAGTAATGGGTATGGCAAAAGAACTCGTTGTGGTGTGCCTAAAGTAGGGTTCCACAACGAGTTCTTGCTGTTTTATATGAGCGTTTTACGTCGTTTGAGAAGTTCTGCTGTTTTTTCTAACCACATATTGCGGTCTTGTACGACAGGAACTCTAGTCTTTGACGGTGCTACGGGAGTATCGTCAACAAATTGATAGATTGTCACTGTTGCCGATTCTTCTGCGCCCGCCTCTTGCACAGTGGAGCGTTGCTCTCTTCGTTGTTTCCTCTTGACCGTAGGGATTTTATAGATCTCGTCCGAGTCCCCTACTCCTAAGTAAAAAGGAAACACTGCAGGAAACGCTTTACGTCCTAAATAGGTGCTGAATTGGGGGCTTCTTAGCGCCGCATCTATTTCTTCAGTTTTACCTTCTGCGGTGATACGTACAATAAATTCGCTATCTGCAAGATATGTACGGTTCACGATGGAAGTTCCAGATTGCGCGTCGGGAGTAAAGACTAAGCTTTTTGCGCTTGATGCTTTTTGCCCTTGTGCAAGGAGGATACGACGCCGGAAGGTTTCTTCTCCTGTACGCGGATTAATCGTCTGAAAATCATCAGTGTATTGTACGGGGCGTTCCATACGGATAGTAAACTCTACGTTTTCTAACCATTGTGGCCATTGCCCTCGTTGATACCCCAATGCACCTGCTAGGAGACCTCGTAGGGCACTTGGTGTAGGGATTTTACCTGTGTTGACGATATTACCGGTGACGGAGGCACCAGCCCAAGACTGTAAGGGTCCAGCTAGTCTCAAATACACCGATGATGTCATTGGCAAATCCATTCTACGATGTTTTCTACGAATTCTTTGCGGGAGACAGCTTTGAGGTCACCAAATTTTCCGTCAAGGTTGGTGTATGTTCCGGTGAGGGATTCGACGGGTCCGAAGTTGTCTGGGTCGAAGCGTCGTGCTGCAGCATATTGTTGAGCAAGCTCGTCGATTGTTGTGCCAAGATATCCGCCTTCAGCACCATTTTGTACGGGCGTTTCGAAGTCGTATGCGGTACGGTACTGTTGTTCTTCTGCTAGAACGAGAGCAGGCTGAATATAAGGGGCGGTACTGTTTTCTTTACCGCGGGGCATTCCGTAGAGAATTGCAGTGATGAGTTGGCGTAGGTTCTCTTTAGAGTCTTCTTGGCCAAATCCTGCCCAGCTTTTCTTGAGCTGTTCACGGTCGATGCTCACAGTGCGGTAGAAAACACCGTTCGTGTATTGTGCAACGCCAAGGAATGTTGCGCCAGATTCTCCATTACGTTCTTTAATATCGTCGACGGTGGAGAAGTAGTCTGTTTCGATGGTTGCGGGGTGTGTTGTCACTCCTGGTGAGACGCTGAGAGCTGCTTCGGTGTTTTTGGTGGGTGCGTTAGCGAACATACGGCCAAAAGCTGCGATAGCAAGAGAGCCAGTACGTCCATCTTCGATGAAGGTTTCGTCGGTACGCCCTAGTGCCGTGTATGCAGCGGTGGTGAGTTCCTCTTCACTGAGCCAAGAGGAACGGTCGGAGCCGCCTTCTGTTTCTTTTTCTGCGCCTTTGGTGAGGGCCCCAATAATTTTTTTAGCTTCCTTAGTCAAAGCTTTTTCGTCCGCCTCGGGTTGAAGCTCTAAGGCTTTTGCTACAACTTCATTTACGAGGGAGCCTGAACGTACAGAGTAATCCAAAGAGGCGTTCTCGTAAGCAACACGGATTCCTCGTTTGATGGATTGTGAGGAGTGCAGTGCACGTAAGCTTCCGCCGATAGTTGCGCGCTTTGGTGTTCCGCTGTCATCGCGGTTGAGGTTGGAGTAGGGTACGGTTGAGACGATGCTCAAGGTCAGATGGCGAGACATTTCATTGTCCTTTCAAAATAAGTAGTGTTAAGAAAATATTTGGTGTGTATAGAAGCTTTATGCTTCTGTTTCTTCGGTTTTTTCTTTTTTAGGGAAAACTGCCGAATAATAATCGCGCATCATGGTGAGACGGTGTTCGCGTGATTCCTCAGAAATACCGTTCCCCCAATAAATGAACATATTGATGAGTGCACCAAAATGCATTGCAGGAACGTTGTTAAGCTTCCCTGACATTTGCATGATGCGGTATAAAGTACGAACTGCCTCTTCTAAGTTTTGCGTGTGTAGATACGCTAAAAGCTGGCCTATCCTATCTGGGTTATCGGGGTTTAGCTCTATATCTCTATCGTTGGCAAGTGCACGACTTACTTCTGCCGCCCACGTTCCAATGCTCTTCCACTGGTATTTCCCGTCGTTATCAAAGTTTTGAGGGATATTGTTGAATTCAGAGATGAGCCCAATGGAACGGAGCACCGCTGTTCGATGATGGGAGTTGTCTATGTGCGGCAACACGTAAGGGTATGCATAATGTTCCATGGTAGGCACTAAGCCTTTTTGGAGAGCTGACCAGATTTTTTTTGAGCCAGTCAGCGGGTCACGCACTCTTAGCGTAAAGCTAAGGAGATCGTAATAAGGTTGCTGAGCCATAGGAGCTCCTTTCTACTAATAAAATTAACTTTGCGAGAACAATGCAAGATGTAAACGACGATTTAAGATTCCTCGTACATAAACCGCGCGTTCTGGATGCTGACTTATATGAGGCGCGATAGTTTTGTCGTACGCTCGCAGTGCAGCAGCTTGCGCTTTTTCAAGAACTTCCCGTGGAATCTTTTTTTCGCCTTCTTTTACACAAATAACGAATTCTTCATACACTGGCCCAATTTCACGCCAGAAGTACGCGGAGGCGTCTTTTCTGCGATGTTCCAAGTCGTCAAAAGCTACAACACCTTTTCCTGTATCTCGGCGTTTTTTGTCTCCTTCAGTCATACGTCTGAAGGGAGCACGCACGATGTTATGTAACTCTTGAATAGTCTTTGCATGGGTTTGGATAGCTTCTTGTAATTCTTCGTTGGCGTCAAATACCCATTGCGTAGAGTCTGGTTGATAAACAGAGGAAGCTCTAATGCTAGGGGATGAGGCAGTTCCTTCAATTTGATGACGGATAAAGCACAGCGTTTCATCCCCATCACCGTCATAGAAACGTTGTTCTAGCTGTTTAGAAGCCGCTTCAACTTTTGATTCTGCCGCCCATTCTACGGCTAGGTCAGTTGCGTCTCGCCCGAAGTCTAGACGCTGGGCTTTAAGTTCTCCACTTTGATTTGGCATGTAGAGGTAGAAGGGATCTAGTGTATTGCGGGTATCCCACCAGTTTTTTCTAGCTTGTTTATCGCTAGCAGGTCCCATTTCTGGTACATACCATTTTTCTGGTATACCGCCAACGCGTACGCCTGCAAGATTTTTATCTTCCCAATACGTAGCAACGGTGTTAGAGCTCCATGTTGCGTCCCATAGTGATGGTTCCGCAGAGGGGGTCTTCGCTTTTGTTTTTCCTTCTCTGTCTGCCCATGCAGGCAGCTCTTTACTAAAGACCCAGCTTTTAGGGATAGCCATCAGCAATGTAGCAAGGAGACTCTCTCCTTGCCAAAAGATTTCTGTAGCGGCATTTCCTTTTCCCAGATACCGAATCCCTGGTGCACCCATAGCGCATTTGTCACCATCGTAGGTATTATTTCCAGCCATTGAATAGTGGTGGTACACCAAAATATCTGTGACAGCTTGTTCTAGAGAAATAGACTGAGGTTGAGCAACACTGAGGTTCCAAAAATCTTCTCCTGCATCAGAGGGCATGGCTGGTGAAAGCTTTTTGACGGGCTGCTGCCCCGGCCCTAGAGCACGAGCACTATCTTTTGCAGAAGTTGGTGTGACGGGTGGTCGCTGCACAAAGGGCATGTTCCCATCAAAAAGGTCGCTACCTGTGGCTAATTCTTCTAATGCTTTATCTAACGCTTCTTCTGGAATGCCTAATTCTAGGAGCTTTTCACTAATCTGAGGAGTTTTTTTAGGGTTATCAACTCCGCAATGCCTCAATGTCACAGCAAGCACTGTCGTCAGCAGTCTCAGAAACGCTGCATATTGGTATCCTGGGATTTTTTTATCAAGCAACACTCCTTTTTTGTGCGCCTGGAGTAAAGCTTCTTTCACTGTCACGGACTCAGAGGTGAGCTTCACAAACGGAACATCTTTGAGTATGTCTACCATCACAAACTTCTCTTTCTTTAGGATGGTTATAAAATCTGCCGTATAACCCACATTGTGACAGAACGTATCTCAACCTGTCAACAGTATTGCCATAAAATTAACACATTAATATATTTGCAAATAACAAGTTGATTTTATGACAACCAGTGATACGATAAAGACCAAAGAGTAGAAAAATACCTCCGCGTATACGGAGAAAATGGCTATAGTAGCAAAAAACAAAGAAATACCCCCGAGAACTTCAGGGAAAGCCAATAGCATTTAGTTTAGCACTTCTTTATAGCTACAAACCAAGAAAGGAAGCTACATCCCATGAGCACAAGTGTTCATCTTACAAAGTTCCCCGTTCACATCGCTCTTTCTCGTGCGAGCAATCACTCCCCCTCATCTCAGGGATTCCTACTTGATTCCCCTAAGTTCAGACACCGTGCTGTTATGGGATTATTTGACGAAAATCTAGAATCTTCCAACCCTCGCTCAAAACACAACATCCTCTTCCGCTTAGATTCTGTACCGGGCCACGCTCCATATTTCCTAGTCCAGTCTTCTATTCCTGTACAGGCAGAAGACATTATTGAAGAGCTTGAAACAAAAGAAATTTCTCTCCAGTCACCGCAAGAAGGAACACCTGTTGCTTTTAGACTTGCAATCAACGGCATCATCCGCAAATCTCGCTCCCGAGAAATATCGCCTGTACCTTTTGACGGGGAAAGCCAAGAGAACCCGCTAAGCTTTACCAATTGGCTTGAACAACGTCTTTCTGGAGTACTCAAAGATATCTCCGTCATGAATCATCAGCGCCAGGTCTTAGGAACAGATCGCACAGGAAAAAAGCAAGGCGATTTGACGGTTCAGATAGATACCGTAGACGGATTCGCCTACGTTGATTCCCCATCAGCTCTTGAACAGATACTTCTCAACGGCGTAGGACGAGCCAAGTCCTATGGCTGTGGAATGCTTAGCATTAAAATCGCCCAATAAACGGTGAGGAATACTCATGCCTGTACCAACACATAGCTATCTCTGGTCAAAACAAGACAAGACTCACGGCACATACCCTCTTCTTGCCCATTTATTCGACACCGCAGCAGTCGCAGGTGTGCTCTACGACCGTTGGTTACGACCAGGACTTCAAGAACTTTTTAAGCAAGAGCTAGGTCAACAAGCACGGAGTATCGTGTGCTTTATTGCTGGTAGCCATGACGTTGGTAAAGCCTCGCCCTTATTTCAAGGGCAGTTTTCACAAAAGGAAGAAGTCTGGGATAGTATTCGTGAAAATATTTTGATTCACAATCCCTTAGCGTTTGAAGGGTTATCCGATCTGAGCGATGACCAGAGAAAAGAGCGTTCTTTACGTCGTCATGAACAAATTAGCGCTTCAGCCCTCGGATTCTATGCAGATAGTTCTTCCTGTACTCATGGCACATCTCAAGCTATCTGGCAATGTTTACCAGCTCTAGGGCATCATGGGTACTTTGATATTCCATTCGACCTTGACAATAAGCAGATTTTTAAACGGAAGCGTCGACTGCACAGTGCTTTTACCTGCCTCCTTGAAGAAAACGGTTGGACACAGGCTCAGGACGATTTATTGTCGCTATTGGAGCAGGCAGTAGGAATTTGCCGTAAAGAGTTCCCTGATGAGGTATCTAATACGGTGATTGTGTTGCTTTCGGGTCTAACTATTCTTGCAGATAGGATTGCTTCGCATTCTGATTGGGTCGCTCAGAATCAACAGCTCATGGCTGACGGCACATTGGTTTTAGAGAAACCTAACGAATGGGTAAAAGCTTTATCTAAACAGGCCCTTCACAAGGTTGAGGAAACTGTTGGTATTTACCACGGTTGGGAGGACGAGGCTACTGCTCGTCAAGCTATTCTTGGTGATTATGAGCCTCGACCTATGCAAGCTGAAGCCTTGCGTGCCGGTGGTGGATTATGGAATGTGATGGTGCAGACCGGTGGAGGCAAAACAGAGGCGGCTTTGTTGCGTCATTGTACAGAACAAGAACGTTTGTTGTTTTTGCTTCCAACTCAGGCAACTTCTAATGCTTTGATGCGTAGGGTGCAAAAATTTTATGAAGGTACACCGAATGTTGCGGCTTTGGCGCATGGTCTAGCGTCTATCGAGGACTTTTATCAGACCCCTATCACGAGCTTTGGCGGTTCTGAGATAGGTGATAGTTCTTGTATGGGGCAAGGTTCTGGCGGTTTATATCCTACAGAGTTTGTGCGTTCTGGTGCGGCTCGTTTGCTTGCCCCTGTTTTTGTTGGCACGGTAGATCAGGCGTTGATGGGTTCTTTGCCTCTTAAGTGGACTCATCTGCGGTTATTGGCTTTGGCAAACTCTCATATTGTGGTTGATGAGGTGCATACTCTCGATCATTATCAAACACAATTATTGGTCACCCTTCTTGAGTGGTTGGGAAAGACGAATACGCGTGTCACTTTGCTAACGGCAACTTTACCGCAGTGGCAGCGTCAACAATTTTTGGAAGCGTATACAGGTGAGTCTCTAGCCGAGCACAGCCTTGTTCCAGCTTTCCCTGCAACAGAATTATTAGAGCGTTCTTCTTCTGCACCGGAGACTTCTGCTCTACCGAGTGACACATATAGTATTGATTTTTCGTTAGATACAGTCGATTCTAATTCTCTAGAAGATTCCCATATTATGTGGGTTCGCTCCATGCGTGAACGATTCCCCAAAGCTCGTATCGGCGTTATTTGTAATACGGTTCAGCGAGCGCAAACGGTTGCTGCTGCTCTTGAGCAAGAGTATGGGGGTGTTGTTCTTCTTCATTCTCGGATGACGGCGGAGCATCGTCGTATTAACGCACAACAGCTTGAAGCGCTGATTGGTGCTGGTAAGACGGCTGAGTCTGTCATTGTTGTGGGTACTCAAGCTATTGAAGCTTCTTTGGATATTGATTTAGATTTTTTGAGTACGGACTTGTGCCCGTCAGCGTCGTTGATTCAGCGTGCTGGTAGGGTGTGGAGGCGTTCTGATGTTTTGCGTGCAGAGCGTATTCCAGGTGTTCCGCATATACCGATTCGGGTGGTTCGTGTTGCTGAGCTTGATAAGTATTCAAGTGCACCGTATTTTCAGGCCGAGTTGGAGCGTACATGGTCGTTTTTGATAGAGCATCAGCATTTTGTTGTTCCTGCAGATAATCAAAGGTTTATTGATAGTTCGTCTCTATCTCTTGATACATTTGCTCATCAGGATGATGACGCATTTTTAGAGGCTTTTGCCGATATTATCGGTCGTATTCGTGCGGGGCTAGGGGCTGCGGCACCTTTGGAAGAAGCGTTAGCTGATGAGGCGACCATTACGGAGTTCAAACAGCTCACTCAAAGAAGTGGAGACGAGGAGTCTGCTGAACGACGCACCCGCCTTATTGAGCGTGAAAGCACACCGGTTATTCTTTGCTGTTCTGATGGCAGTATTCCTGGTGCGTGGGATGGTGCACCCGAAGACTTAGCAAAGATTACTCCTCAAGAACAGCAGAAGATTCGGCAAGCATTAAAAGGTTCTTTGCCGTTAGTTGTTTCTTCTTCAAAATTATCAGAGCAGTTAGTTTCTTTGGCTGATGCGCCGTCTCTTCTGAAACGCTATTCGTATTTGCCTCAGGCTGAGCGTTTTTATGACTCTGCGTCGGGCTTTTCAGAGCGCCTCTTTACTGAGGAATAGGGGAATGTTCTTATGGCTTATTCGGATGAGGCTTTAGCTTTTTCGACGATACCGGCTTCTCATCAGGTTCGTTTAGAAGATCGAGTGTCTTTTCTTTACTTAGAGTATTGCGTTATTAAACAAGAGAAAACAGGTGTTGTTGCGTGGGGTTCGGAGCGGGGTTCTGAAAAACTTGCGGGGCAAAAAATACAATTGCCGGTGAGTAGTCTTGCTGTTTTGATGTTAGGTCCTGGGACGAGTATTTCTCAGCCAGCAATCACCTCGTGCACGAGGGCAGGTGTCACGGTACTGTTCTCTGGTGGTGGCGGTGTACCAGCATATTCTCATGCTACGCCGCTGACTTCTTCTGCTCGTTGGGCTATTGCTCAGGCATGTACTGTTGCCCAAGAGAAATTTCAAAAGCAAGCGGCTCTTATTCTGTATAAAAAGCAGCTAGGTATTGAGAAAATGCCGGGTGGTTCTATTGCGACGATGCGTGGTTTAGAGGGCCGGACGATACGCAATCTATATCGAGAGCAGGCTAAGAAACATGGTGTTCAGGGGTTTAAACGTGATGTTTCAGCAACGGATAATGTTAATGTTGCGTTGAATCTGGCTCATTCGATTTTGTATGGTTGTGCTGCTTCGGCTTGTGCAGCCTTGGGTTTGAACCCTGCTTTAGGGGTGATCCATCGTGGTGATATTCGTTCTTTATTGTATGACCTTGCGGATCTTTATAAGCCTTCTTTAAGTATTCCGTTAGCTTTTTCGTTCTCGAGTAGTGAGAATATTGCAGAAGATATTAGGCGTGCTGTTCGTCGGGAGTTGGTACGTCAGAATGTTTTGCAGGGTATGGTGAAAACGTTGATAGAGGTGTATAGCCCGCAATTACCGCATCGTGATGATGATCGTCTGATTAGTGATAGAGGCGAGGAAGTAACTGGTCACACTCAATATGGTCGAAGGGGACAATAATGTTTGTTGTTCTCACCACGGTTTCTTTACCTCAGCATGTACATGGGTATTTAACACGGTTTCTTTCTGAAGTATCGGTGGGTGTTTTTGTTGGTAATGTTTCGGCTCGTGTTCGAGATAATCTGTGGGAACGGTGTGTCTTAGCCGCTGGAGATGGACTGCTCACTCTTATTTATAGTGACAAGAGTATGGAGCAGGGATTTAACGTGCGTACTCATGGCTCCCAGCGCCGTACCATGGTCGATTGTGATGGGGTACTTTTAGCGTCGTCTTCTCCCCTATCTCACGAGGAATTTTCTTCTGAAGAATAGCAGTCAGTAGCTTATTGTTAGGCTAATAGGGCGATGCCGGGTTTGTTTCTTTTCGTGTTGTTAGTGGGGTTTTCTGCCTTGTTTTAGAACTGGTTCTAGGATTTTTTGTAGTTGTTTTGTCTCTAGGAGGAATCCGTCGTGTCCAGCTGGAGAGTAGATAGCTTGTGCTTGTACCGGTTGGGGTAAGGCCCTAGCTAATTCACGTGATTGTTCTGGGTAGAAGAGTCTGTCATTGTGCACATAGGCGATAGTCCATGTGCATTGGCTTCGTTGCAGTGTTTGGTGTAATGTTCCACGATTTCGGGTGATGTCGTGGCTCATGAGTATTTCGTTAATGCTGAGGTAGCTATTTGCGTCAAAACGTTGCACAAGTTTGTGTGCATGGTAGTCCATATATGATTCCACGCTGTATTGTGTACTGTTTTGTGTTTGTTGTGTGCGCCCAAATCGGGTGTGGAGTTCTTCTGAGGTTCGGTAGGTGATATGTGCGATGCGTCGAGCTATCCCTAGTCCTTGGCTGGGAGGTTGTTTATCGTAGTAGTCGCCTCCGTAGAAGTGTTGGTCACTGCGGATAGCAAGGTTTTGTGCTTGTGCCCAGGCTAGTTGTTCTGCGGTGGTGTATGCACCGGAGGCGATGACGGCGCAGTGACGTACGTTTTCGGGGTAGGTGATGGCCCATTCTAAGGCTCGTGCTCCTCCGAGGGATCCTCCTATAACATGTGCCCATTGTGTGATGCCGAGTGCTTCTGTTAGATGTTTTTCTGCGTGTACGGTGTCTCGTACGGTAAGTTTTGGGAAGGATGACCCCCATGGTTGTGGGGGTTGTTTGTGTGGGTGTGTGCTGTGTGCTCCGGTGCTTCCGTTACAGCCGCCGAGAATATTCGGTGCTACTACAAAGTAGGTGTTTGTGTCGATGGTTTTTCCTGCTCCAACGAGGTCTTCCCACCAGCCGGAAGTAGTGTTGTGCTCATTGTGGGCGACGTGGGTGTCTCCTGTTAAGGCGTGCAAGATGAGCACGGCGTTGTCTTTGTGTTTGTTGAGGTTTCCCCATGTTTCGTAGGCGATAGTTGCGTTAGGTAGTGTGTGCCCTGATTCTAGGGGTAGTGTCTCGATGGTTGTGTGGTGTTGGTAAGTGAGTGTTGTTGGGGTACTCATAGATGCTCCAATAACTATTGTTGTAGTAGATTGGGGCTGTATCTGCACTGTTGTTTCCTCTGGTGTGTTGCCTGTTTGGTGTGCAGGCTCTTATGTTGAGGAGGTAGTGCGTACTGCTCCCGCGCTTGCACCGTCTAAGAGTGTTTTTCTGGTGCCGGGTCTGTCTCAGTGGCACCCCGCCGCGAGTGGAGGGTTGCCGGCTAATAAGCTGAGTCTTGGTATTAGCGCTCTTGACCGTGTTGTTATCGTATCTGAGTGGTTTGTTGTGGGTCGAGCCGTTTCTTCTTCTTTACGTTCTAATGCGGTAGTTTGTCTTGTTTCGTCATATTTTGTCTTTAGAATAGTTCTCATGTCGCGTTGTTTTAAGGGCGCATTATCTATTTTTCTTTTCGGAGGTACATTTCATGTCTCAAGCACCTGTTACGAAGCGTGTGGAGTCTTCACGTGTTCATCATGGCGATACGTTTATTGACCATTATGAGTGGCTTCGTGCTAAGGACGATTCTGAGGTGGTGGAGTACCTCAATACAGAAAATGCTTATACAGAGCAGTCCACTCAGTCACAGCAAGCACTTCGTGAAAGTATTTTTCAGGAGATTAAGGAGCGCACCTTAGAGACGGATCTTTCTGTTCCTTCTCGCCATGGAGATTGGTGGTATTTTTCGCGGACGGTTGAGGGTGAACAGTACCCTGTATTTTGTCGTGTGCCTGCTTTGGTAGACGGTGGTGAGGTGGAGATGTTTTCTCCTCCGCAGGTTCAGGCGGGTGTTCCTCTTGATCAAGAGCAGGTCATTCTTGATTGTAATGAGTTTGCACGAGAGTTGCCGTTCTTTTCTCTTGGGTCTTTTTCGCCTTCGTTAGACGGTTCTTTGTTGAGCTTTGGTGTTGATGATTCTGGCGATGAACGCTATACCCAGTATTTCTTAGATTTAGAGACGTTGACTCTTTCAGAGGAGACTTTGCCCGGTATTTTTAGTGGCGCATATTTGACTCCTGATGCATCAACCCTTATTTATTCTCTTGTCGATGAGTCATGGCGCCCATATGAGATACGGGCTCACCGTATTGGTGCGGGGGAAGAAGATTGTGTTCTTTTCACCGAGCATGACAATGCGATGTGGCTTAGCAGCGCTCTTTCTGCTGACCGGACTCATATCGTTATTACGTCATTTTCTTCTGAGTTTTCGGAGGTTCGTTTAGTTCCGCTTCAAGATATGTCGGCTGAGCCTTTGTTGGTTATTGGTAAGAAGCATCGTGTGCAATACGGTGTTGAGCCTATTCGTATTGATGGTGTGCCTTATGTTCTCATCATGCATGATGCTGACGCTCTTAACTCAGAAATTGTGCTTGCCCCTTATCCAACGTCTCAGCCTTTTGAGCAGTACCGTCAGTTATGGCTTAAAGTTATGCCTCATCGTTCTGAGGTGCGTATTGAGGGGTTTGATTTTTCGTCAACTCATCTTGTGGTGACGGCTCGTGAGAATACGACGGTACGAGTTTTTCTTGCCGATTTAGACCGTTTGCGTGCCTTGTTGCGTTCGCAGTCGAATGCGGGGGTTGTTTTTAGTGAGCCGACCGGTTTTGTGGAGGAAATTTATACGACTGGTGTTTCTCATGTTTCTATTGATTCGCCGGTCATTCGTATTTCGTACACGTCGTGGGTGACTCCCCCTCGAATCTATGACTATTTTCCGCGTACTCAGGAGCTTATTCTTCGCCGTGAGACCCCCGTATTAGGCGATTATCATGCTGAGGATTATCAGGCGTATCGCATGTGGGCACCTGCCCGTGATGGTGCGATGATTCCTATTTCTGTTATTCATCGTGCTGATCTTGATTTGTCTCAGCAGCATCCTGTGTTCCAGTATGGTTATGGTTCCTATGAGGTGTCGATAGATCCTTATTTCTCTATAGCGAGGTTGTCGCTTCTAGATCGTGGCGTGATTTATGTGGTGGCACATATTCGTGGTGGTGGCGAAATGGGACGCCAGTGGTATCAAGATGGTAAGAAACTTCAGAAGAAGAATACTTTTACTGATTTTGTTGATGTTACGGAGTTCTTAGGGCAACGCCCGTGGGTTGATCAGAAGAAGATTGCTATTTCTGGTGCTTCTGCTGGCGGTTTGCTCATTGGTACGGTTCTGAATCTTGCTCCCGAGAAGTATTGTGCTGCTATCGCAGGTGTTCCGTTTGTGGATGCGTTGACAACTATTCTTGATCCAGATCTTCCGTTGTCTGCTTTGGAGTGGGAGGAATGGGGTAACCCTATTGAGGATGCCGAAGTATACGAGTATATGAAGTCTTATTCTCCATACGAGAATATCCGTCACGTCAAGTATCCACCGATTGTTGCAGTGACGAGTTTTAACGATACTCGTGTGTTATATGTTGAGCCAGCGAAGTGGGTAGCTCAACTACGTAAAATGATTTCTGCAGACTCAGTGACTCCTCTCTTGAAAATTGAGATGGATGGTGGGCACGGTGGCGGTTCAGGCCGTTACACTGCGTGGCGTGATATTGCGTGGGAGTACGCTTTTGCGCTGACTTACTTATTAGACCAATAATATTTCTGGTTTTTCGGTATATAACAAAAGCGGTGGTGTTGCCTCGTTGGAGGCAACACCACCGCTTTTGTGTTCAGCCAGGTGTAAGAGGCTTAGAGTTCTACGCCAAGTTTTTCGAGGATGAGTTCTCGTACACGTCCGGCGTCTGCTTGTCCGCGGGTCGCTTTCATCACTTGACCCACGATTGCACCGACAGCTTGAACTTTGCCACCACGAATCTTTTCTGCAACGTCAGGCATTGCAGCAAGGGCATCGTCGATAGCGCCGCTGAGTGCACCGTCGTCAGAAACAACTGCTAGAGAGCGTTTTTCAACGATTTCGCTGGGTGTTCCTTCACCGTCAAGGACGAATTCGAGAACTTGTCGAGCAATTTTATCGTTGATTTTTTTGCTCTCAATGAGGTGGTTAAGTTCCACAACGGTTTGTGCGCTCACACCAAGCTCGAGCAGTTCGGTTTCACGAACTTTTGCGAGGCGAGAGATTTCTCCCATCCACCATTTACGCGCTACCGTTGGGCTAGCGCCTGCAGCGACGGTCTCTTCAATTGCGTCCATTGCCCCAGCGTTGACAACGTCACGGAACTCTTCATCAGAGTATCCCCATTCTGCTTTGAGACGGCGACGGCGTTCTGCAGGGGGTTCTGGCAGTTCTGCGCGTAGACGTTCAATCCATTCGCTATCGGTAACCACGGGAACGAGGTCTGGCTCTGGGAAGTACCGGTAGTCGTCAGCGTCTGATTTGGGACGCCCCGGTGAGGTTTCACGGGTGTCTTCGTGCCAGTGACGGGTTTCTTGAACGACTTTTTGTCCAGATTCTAGAACAGCTGCATGTCGTTGAATCTCATATCGAACAGCACGTTCTACAGAGCGTAAGGAGTTGACGTTCTTTGTTTCAGAGCGAGTTCCAAAGGTGCTGCTTCCTTTAGGCATGAGGGAAACGTTTGCGTCACAGCGGACATTTCCACGTTCCATACGCGCATCGGAAATTCCTAAGTTTTTGACGATTTCGCGGATAGCTGCCACGTAGGCTCGTGCGAGTTCTGGTGCTCGTTCTCCTGCCCCAACGATAGGTCGGGTCACGATTTCGATGAGAGGAACGCCTGCTCGGTTGTAGTCTACGAGGGAGAAGTCTGCACCTTGAATACGGCCATCTGCGCCGCCTTTGTGGGTGAGTTTTCCGGCGTCTTCTTCCATGTGGGCACGTTCGATGTCGATGGTGAAGATTGTTCCGTCTTCAAGTTCAACATCGAGAGAGCCATTCGCGGCGATAGGCTCATCGTATTGTGAGGTTTGGAAGTTTTTAGGGGTATCTGGGTAAAAATAGTTTTTACGCGCAAAATGCGAAATTGGTGCAATCTCGCAGCCTAGTGCAAGACCCAATTTGATGGCAGATTCTACAGCTTTTCCGTTGACGACGGGAAGCACACCAGGTAGCCCGAGGGATACGGGGGTGACGTTGGTGTTTGGTGTATCGCCAAATTCGTTGGGCGCAGCATCAAACATTTTTGTTTTGGTGTTGAGTTCTACGTGAACTTCAAAGCCTAATACTGGGTCGTATTTTTCGATTGTTTCTTCGAAGCTTAGGGTTTCTTCAGACATTATTTCGCTCCCCCAAAGTTAAAATCGCGAATCAGTGATTCGGTGTCGGGCATCTGTGTCCATAGTGGGGCACCCCAGGTGTTGTTCAAGAGGGTTTCGAGCCCTGCACCAACACGGTAAAGACGTGCGTCTTCGTGTGCTGGGGCGGTGAATTGGATACCTACGGGCATGCCGTCTTCGTCAGCTAGTCCAGCTGGTAGAGATAGTGATGGAACGCCCGCAAGGTTGGTAGGTACAGTTGCGATATCGCCTAGGTACATTGCCATGGGGTCACCGTCAGTTTTTTCACCGAGTTTGTATGCGGTGGTAGGTGCTGTTGGTGAGACGAGGACATCGCATTGTTCAAAGGCTGCAGCGTAGTCGCGTTGGATGAGGGTGCGAACTTTTTGAGCTGAACCGTAGTAGGCGTCGTAGTAGCCTGCAGAGAGGGCGTATGTTCCGAGAATGATACGGCGTTTTGCTTCTGCGCCGAATCCTGCGGCACGGGTTGCTGCCATGACACGTTCGATGGTCAGTGGGCCGTCTTCTGGTAGTACACGAAGCCCGTAACGTACGCCGTCATATTTGGCGAGGTTTGAGGAAACCTCAGAAGACATGATGAGGTAGTACGCGCCAAGAGCCTCTTTGACCGATGGCAAAGAGACCTCAATAATATGGGCGCCAGCTTCTTTAAGTAATTCTAGTGACTCGTTAAAGCGTGCAGTAACACCGTTTTGGAAGCCTTCACCAGTGAGCTCTTTGATGACGCCAATACGGATTCCGGCTAGGCTTCCTTCTCGGGCACCTTCCCGTGCTTGTTCAGAGTAGGGGCCAACCGGCTCGTTCAAAGAAGTTGAGTCGTGGCGGTCGTATCCTGCGACGGCTTCGTGAAGTAATGCTGCGTCAAGAACGGTGCGGGAGCAAGGACCTACTTGGTCTAGGGAGGATGCCATAGCGATAACACCGTAGCGTGAGATAGAACCGTAGGTTGGTTTAACGCCAACGGTTCCGGTGACGGCTGCTGGCTGTCGGATGGAACCTCCAGTATCGGTTCCTAATGCCAGAGGTGTTTGGAAAGCACCCACTGCTGCTGCGGAGCCACCACCGGAGCCGCCTGGGATACGGTCTAATGCCCATGGGTTGCGGGTGACGCCGAAAGCGGAGTGTTCGGTGGATGATCCCATTGCAAATTCGTCAAGGTTGGTTTTGCCGAGGATGGGCATACGTGCTTGGCGAACTTTTTGGGTGACGGTACCGTCGTAGGGGCTCATCCAACCTTCGAGCATGCGAGATGCTGCGGTGGTGGGTTGTCCTTTGGTGACAATGAGGTCTTTGATAGCGATGGGAACGCCTGCTAGTTCGGGGAGTTCTTCGCCGGCTGCGCGGGCTTTGTCAACGCTTTGAGCGGTTGCTAGTGCTTCTTCTTCGTTGGTGTGGAGGAAGGCGTTGAGTCCGTCTTTTCCTGCGGAACGGTCGTTGCTGTCGAGAGCTTGCCCGTCGGTTGCTTTGATACGGTCTAGGTGTGCTTGGGTGATTTCTACTGAAGAGATTTCGCGAGTCTTAAGTTTTTCGACGAGTTCTGCAGCAGAGAGTTTAATGAGTTCGTTCATAGTTTTTCCTTAGTCCTCATCGAGAATTGCTGGGACTTTGAATTTTCCGTCTTCTGCATCAGGTGCCCCGGAGAGCGCTTCTTCTGCGCTGAGGGTTTCCTCTACGACGTCTTCTCGGAAGACGTTTTGTAGT
The DNA here is from genome assembly GCF_048512915.1 of Rothia sp. P7208. Classification (NCBI taxonomy): domain Bacteria; kingdom Bacillati; phylum Actinomycetota; class Actinomycetes; order Micrococcales; family Micrococcaceae; genus Rothia; species Rothia sp. P7208. Next base: position 30,113 of record NZ_JBLXXW010000004.1, on the reverse strand, counting down.
GGGATGGGGTGTGATGTTGCTGGAATATCGTCGGATACTGCTTCAGAAACAGATTTGACGGATTCGACGATGACGCCGAGTTCCTGTGCCATTGCTTCTAGTTCGGTATCCGTCATTTCGATGTGTGCCAGTTCCGCTAGGTGCGCAACTGTCTCACGGGTGATGTCAGACATAGATTCTCCGTAGTGGACAAAAGTTTTCTTTTCTAGTTTATCTCTCTGGACTCACTTTAGGCAGTTCTCTTGAGGATATGTGGCAGGTTCTCTCAAAGAACTCAGTGAGGTTAAAGAAAAGACTTCGCTTTCTTCCTCAATGAGTTGAGGAAGAAAGCGAAGTCTTTATGCTACCTAATGGAGATTATCTCGATATTAGAGAGCTGGGATAACGAAAACCTGACCTGGGTAGATGAGGTCTACGTTAGCGATGATGTCTTTGTTTGCGTCAGCAATTACCTGGTAGGAAGGAAGACCTAGCTGGTATGCGATACCGGAGAGGGTATCACCAGGCTTAACGGTGTAGGTGCCAGCGGTTGCTACAGGTGCAGGAGCGGGAGTGGACTCTACAACGGGTGCAGGTGCTACTACGGGTGCAGGTGCTGGAGCAGGTGCTTCAACAACAGCTGGTGCTGGTGCAGGAGCTGGAGCGGTGTATTCAACAACTGCTTCAGACTGAGGAGCAACGGGTGCTGGTGCAGGTGCTGCTACGGGTGCTGCTACGGGTGCTGGTGCAGGTGCTGCTACGGGTGCTGGTGCTGGAGCAGGTGCTTCAACAACAGCTGGTGCTGGTGCAGGAGCTGGAGCTACGGCAGCAGGTGCGCCGGCAGTTCCGTATGCGTAAAGGTTGAGCTTAGCTGCACATGCAGGCCATGCGCCCCATCCTTGCATCTGAAGGAGGTTTTCAGCAACGCGAATCTGCTCTGCTTTAGAAGCGTACTGGGGAGACCCGCTACCGCCGGCAGCATTCCAGGAAGACTGGGTGAACTGTAGGCCACCGTAGAAGCCGTTGCCGGTGTTGATAGACCAGTTGCCACCGGACTCACACTGAGATAGCGCTTCCCATGCTTGGAGAGGAGCTGCTTGTGCAGGTGCTACTGCAAAAGATGCTGCGGCGACACCGCTTACTGCTAGTGCAGCTGCGGAACGGGTTACGTTTTGGCGAATGGAAGTCTTTTTCACAATGCTCCAAGTGTAGGCCACCTAACGCTCCACCAATCCCTTGGCTTCAATGCGTTGCCGTCTACCCGTAGATGCTTATTGGGTATCTATTGAGGTTTTGCCCTGTAGACGGACTCAGGTGTGCGGCAAAACCCGGCATATAGTTCAAGGCTTCTTCCAGCCCTGAAATGTATTTTTCCCGTAGGTACGGGATTGCGTTCATGGATAACGATAACGTAACGATTTGGGTTCGTACAACCTCATTGATGGGTCATCGTGTTCTCGCGCCATTTATCAGTCTACTTTTTATCACAATCAGGAAATTCTCTTATTTTTTGTTTAAATAAGAAAAATAACTCCTCAAAATCCGCGTATTTCAGGGAAGGATAACCGTGAAGGTCGTCTTTACCATTTCGTTATTTTCGTTATCAAATCGCAACATTTCCCGCGCAAAAACCACGAAAAAAATTTTTTAATTTTCTTTACGACACTCTACGAAAAACTAAGATATTTTGTTATCCCAACGGTAGAAGCTTCTATTCTAAAGCAGCAGGGCCCTCCGCAAGAAGCATTTTAAAGCCGTCTTCATCTACTACCGGAACACCCAAAGACTCCGCCTTATCCAACTTAGAACCGGCAGCATCACCCGCAACAACATAATGAGTCTTTTTCGATACAGAACTTGCAGCTTTACCACCACGAGCGATAATAGCTTCTTTAGCAGAATCACGTGAGAAATCTTTTAGAGTACCCGTCACAACAATAGATAAATCAGCTAATGTTTGAGGCAAAGTCTCGTCGTGTTCATCAGCCATACGCACTCCAGCCGCAGCCCACCGCTCAATAATTTCACGATGCCAATCCACCGCAAACCATTCTTTAATAGAGCGAGCCATTACTGCACCTACCCCATCAATAACCGCTAAACGCTCTTCAGAGGCATTTTCAATAGCTTCCATAGAACCAAACTCAGTTGCAAGAGCACGTGCGGCAGTAGGGCCTACATGTCGAATCGACAGCGCAACAAGAACTCTCCATAACGGCTGTTCTTTTGCTTTCTCTAACTCTTTAAAAAGCTTCTTTGTATTTGCGTTAACGGCAGAAGGTTTCTTCGCTGTACCACGCGTATAAAAATATGGGACAAGCTCATACTCTCCGCTAAGAACCCCACGCTTTTTCTTCTCACGTCGTATTTTCACATCGGCAAGATCTTCTGCGCGAAGATCAAATAAAAACGCTTCAGAAACAAGAGGAGCAACATCAGGCTCAGCAGGAGCAGTCAACGCTTTAGCCGCTTCAAAACCCAATGCCTCAATATCAAACGCACCACGACTTCCAGCATGATAAACGCGTTCTGTCAGCTGAGCAGGGCAAGAGCGAGCATTAACACAACGAATATCAACGTCACCCTCTTTAGCAGGCGCTAACGGCTCACCGCAAGAAGGGCATTTCCGAGGCATCTCAAAAGCCTTCTCGCTACCATCGCGCAAAGCAATCACAGGCCCCACAATTTCTGGAATAACGTCTCCAGCTTTACGCAGCACAACGGTATCACCAATTAGAACACCTTTAGCCTTAACAACGTCTTGGTTATGTAACGTTGCACGTTCAACCGTCGAACCAGCCACTTTTACTGGCTCCATGACACCATAAGGAGTCACACGTCCGGTACGCCCTACATCAACACGGATATCAAGAAGTTTTGTATGAACTTCTTCAGGCGGATATTTATAAGCAACGGCCCAACGAGGAACACGAGAAGTGTAGCCTAAGCGTTCTTGTGTCGAAAAATCATTAATTTTGACAACGATTCCATCAATCTCATGCGCAAGAGAATGACGTTGCTGACCATAGCGTTCAATGAATTCAAGAATTTGCTGAGTATCGGAGAACAGCTCAGTATAGGGACTCACCGGAAGCCCCCATTGCTCAAGAAGAGCATACGTCTCATATTGAGAATCTACTGAAAGCCCTTGATGCGTACCAATACCATGCACATACATTGATAGAGGACGGCGAGCAGTCACTTTCGCATCTTTTTGACGTAACGATCCAGCAGCCGCATTGCGGGGGTTTGCGAAAGGTGCTTTACCTTGAGCAATCATCTGTTCGTTAAGAGCCAGAAAATCTTGAGAAGAAATAAAAATCTCTCCGCGAATTTCAACTTCTTCGGGGTGGCCTTCACCGGAAAGTTTACGAGGGATAGTCCCAATAGTAAGAACGTTATGAGTAACGTCCTCCCCCGTTGTTCCATCACCACGGGTAGCTGCCCGTACAAGTTCCCCATGACGATACAACAGGTTAACTGCTAGACCATCAATTTTTAATTCTGTTAGCCAACGAACAGAGGATAGCCCACTAAGGTGCGCGTTCTGTTCAGTTTTGCTAAGCCACTGTTCTAGTTCAGGGATAGAAAAGACATCTTCAAGCGAATACATGCGACTGATATGAACAACTGGAGCGAAGATAGAAGATGGTTCTGCCCCAACCTGCTGGGTTGGTGAATCTTGAGAAATCAGCTGAGGATACAAGGCTTCAAGTTTTTCAAGCTCAACAAAAAGCTCATCATATTCTTTGTCAGAGAGAATTGGTTCGTCGTCTACAAAATACTTTTTTTGAGCCTGACGGATTCTCTCCATCAAAGCAATATAGTGCTCTTGTAGCTCAGCTGTTATTGGTTCACTAGATTGTTCAGTTGAGGTAGAGTCCATCTTCTTCTCCAAGGTTCACAGGCGCTGTGTTACGCCAGTATTCGCATTGACCAACGCATATGGTTTCGTCTGTTGAGGGGTGGCTTAAGAGTATTTCGTTCATAGAAAAGCCCCTAACTACATTTAATCAGTAGTTAGGGACTTTCCTCTGGGGGTTAACCCGAAATATCCTCAAGAATTACTTTAGCGTAATTCTCTCTCATCGTGATAGGACTCTTGTTCCGCCACTGTCGTAGATTGAGATTGATATTCTTCTGCAGAGCTCACAATATGGTGCTGTTCTGTTGAGGTAAGCGCCTTGAGATGCTCAGCTCTTTCCTGAGCTGTTTTTTCCGTCACGACATCAGCAACAACAACGGTAATATTGTCTCGACCGCCAGCCCGTAGCGCCGCCGTTTGAAGCACTTCTGCGGCATCTTGAGGATGTTCGACAGTTGCTAATACTCTCGCCATATAATCGTGAGACAACTCGCCAGATAAGCCGTCTGAACAGAGCATCAAACGGTCTCCTTCATGAGCAGGAATCACCCAAAAATCTGGTTCCCAGTAGTTTCCAGTTCCCAGCGCACGTGTAATAACGTTTCGACGAGGGTGTGTAAGCGCTTCCATCGCAGTAATTTGTCCGGTATCTACAAGGTATTGCACTTCAGAGTGGTCTACGGTGATTTGTTCTAGGGTGATCCCTTCAACGCTTCCTGCAGAGAAAGACATGTTATGTGCGTCTGTTTCGACGTCTTCTTCACGTACGAGACGATAGGTACGAGAATCACCTACGTTGAAGATGAACCACATGTACTGGTCGCCAATGTTCGTCAGCCAAGCACCGGTTACGGTTGTACCAGCACGCTGAGAGAACATCTCTTTGATACGTTCGTCTGACTCACCAATAATGGAACGGATATGTTCAAGAGTCCTCATGATTTGCCGGTTTAAGGCTGTGGTCTTTTTACGACGTCGCCCGAGAAGCCCCTGATTGCTATCGGTAGAGGCGTTGTCTTCTGCGGCAAGTTCTCGCGCGTAGTTCTCTTGCTCAGCATCTGTCATACCGCAGGGGCGAGAGAATAAGTGGTTATAGGCGATGGTCCGTGCGCAAAGTCGGCTTGCATGTTCACCGGCTTCGTGCCCGCCCATCCCGTCTGCAACGATGTGCAATGTGCCAACTACAGAGAATGAGTCTTCGTTATTGTCTCGGTAAGCACCAACGTCGGTGGCGCTTCCAGAGAAAGTTGTTAGTTTTTGTGCGGTCATTCTACGTCGATCTCCAATTCGTTGCCGGTAGCTGATTCAACAGCTATAGGCGTTATGTCTCCGAAGCCTCGAACGCTGCGTTTTGGCTGTGGTGTGAAGCGGAAACGTCCATCATCTTTTAATGTTTGGGCAGTATCGTCATTGGTAAGTACCATACCAGCATCTGCGACACCTACTAAGCGTGCAGCGAGATTTACAGTAGGCCCGTAGACGTCTCCTAGCTTGGGAAGGATACGTCCCCACACGAACGCAACGCGAGTGTGCGGGAGGTCTGGATGTTCTTCAATTGCTTTAGATAAGGCTAATGAAATACGTGCGGCAGCATCTGGTGTTTCGGTCAGGAAGAGAACTTCATCCCCAACAGTTTTGATGATTCGTCCACCACCAACCGCTATGATTTCTGCGCAACGTTGCTCAAAAGTTTTGACGAGTTTACCGAGTGTTTTCTCATTCATCTGACATGAGAGGGTCGTATAAGAGACTAAATCGATAAAACCAATACCGCGCAGTAGAGGCAAATCAACACGGTTCTCGGAGATTCCTTCTTCGTTACGCAGTGCTAGTCGTAGCACTCCAGCGTTGTATTGTCTGCGGTAAGTGTAGGAGAGTATCTCTTGTAACGTTGTGATGAGTTCTGGTAGTACTTTCAGAAGCTCTTGACGTGCTTTACCGTCGCTGAGACCTTGTTGTTTTGAAATGTCATCGACGATTTCTTCGATTTGCCACGCAACGATTCGATCTGTCAATTGCCCCATGGAGCGGGCGATTGACACTGTTGTTTCGAGGTCTAAACCGTGTTTGTCGGTTAGTTCAACAACTTTTTTGAGGCCTTCGGCGTCTGCTCCAGTGAAGTATACTTCGTTTTCGGAAATATCTGGTATTCCCAGTGCGTGCCAAATTTTGCTTGCTAATAGAGGTGTTGACCCAGCCTGTTCTATGACTTCTTTACTCGTGAGGTTTCGCTGTGTGCCGAGGAGAAATTTTTCGAGGGCTTTTACCGCTTCACGGTCTTCTTTAGTGCGATAGACGTTGCTTTGTACGCGGTTATTTGAATATTCGAATTCTTCTTCCAGAGGCCCTGGATGAAGATTATCGTCTGATCCAGGTGCCGGTTTTTCCACGGGACTATCCTTTCTCATGCTCTCGTTGAGACAATAAAAACTTACTCTGTGACTTACAATACTCTACTTGTGGAGAGTAATACGAAGAATGACGAAAAACTGTTCACCATCTTACGATGTGGAACTATATATATGGCGCTAAACCGTCATTGTTATAAGCGTTAAATTCTTGACACGCTTGATTCAGTTGCTCCGAAAATGCTTGAGGACGGGGAACACGCTGCAGCACAAGAGAACCTCTTGGGGTGTGAACCATCAGCTTTCCAATTTTTGTAGATCCAAGCCACGCTCCTTGAACAGCGCAGCTAATAATGTTTGTGAAGCCAATCGAAACAGAACGATTATTTCTCCACCCGCGCTGGATAATGAGCCGGTGGGTTGTGATGAAGTATTGGGTTGAAAAATACCGGTTGAGACGTTTAAACATCTGATACAAAAACACGGCTGTTAACAGATATCCGAGGAACGACCAGATGAAGCTAGCTGTACTTATAGCAGAGGCAAAGTTGACGCAGAATACGCTGAGCAGAAAATACAACATTGGAGGTAGCAGGCAATACCGATGCATTCTGGTTGCAACTCGCACCGATTCTCCCTCTAGAAGATTTCCTCGTAGTCTCATAGCTCACTTATCTTACGGCAATGAACGGTCTCTTGTCTCAGCAATACTAAAAAAGATAGTCTTTCTATGCTCGACGCAGATGAATCACGTCGCCGACTGCATAGCTTTGGGATGCTCCGGAGTCTGTTGTGATGATGATTTCCCCATCTTCGTTAATATCTTCTGCGACACCATGTATTTTCTGCCCGTCGGGTAGCTCTATGGCAACTCGTTGACCGAGTGTAGACATTTTGGTTCGGACGCTATCCATGAGGCTAATTCCGTGTCGTTGTAAGGCAGAGGGGACGCCGTTGACACGAGCAAAATCTTCATATCGTTGAGCAAAGTTTTCGCAGAGTTTCTCGAGTCCTTCGTCAAGACTTCGCGGTGTCTGGGTTACAGCAAGAACAGAAGTTGCTGTTGGAACAGGGAAATCTTCTGGTTCAAGGTTAATGTTCATTCCGATACCAACTATTGCTGAAAGATTTTCAGCAGATTCTACCGCGATTTGAGCTAGTATTCCGCAACATTTTTTGTCGCCAATGAGCACGTCGTTAGGCCATTTGAGGTGAGCTTCAATGCCCCAAAAGTTGAGTGTGTCAATTGCAGCCAGAGCGAGGAGTACGGTGAACCAGTGGTATTGTTCGGATGCGATACGGTGAGCGGGGTTAGCGTGTGGACGAATCATCAATGATGCGCAAAGAGAGCTACCTTCAGGGGCAACCCATTCTCTATTGAGTCGGCCTTTTCCGTGCGTTTGTTGTGTTGTTGCGATCACGGAAAGTTCGCCCCATCGCCGGTTTTGTAAGGAATCCGCCGATGTTAAGAGTTCATGAGCGTAGAGGTTGGTTGAGGGAACGGTATCGAGGAGGAGAACTTGTCGGTATTGGTGGTATGGAGCGTTAGATGGGGTACGGCTTACCTCGTATTTGAGGTAGTTATCGAGGGTTTGTATCGGTACACTCATGGGTAGTGTTCTCTCTTGAAGTTGTTGAGCCTCATACGAATGAGGTTTTGAAGCCATTATTCCATAGCGTATTTTCTGATGTCTTCTACTGGCGAATGATATAAAGTCTTTTATGGTGGAGAGTACAGAGGCAAATGAGAATTCTCGGCTCTATTGTGGACCACAGTTTTGCGCATATTGTGCAGTTCGTGCGAATAAGCGAAACCGGTAAGTAAAACCCTCCCGCTCCTGAATAAATCTACTAATCAGGGGCGGGAGGGCGTTACCCCCTGACTCTAGCAAAGGAAAAATATCATGACAAGCAAACAAGTTATTGCACTATTGGCAATAATTACCGCAGTAACAGGCATTATTCTCGGCTTTCTTGGAAAGCCTTGGTACTTCCCGTTTTCTGCAGTATTCCTCTGGGTTGCCTACATGAATCTCTCGTCCAGCCGGAAACAGAAAGAAAACCAATGAGTATCTTTATCTGCACTTATAACTACGCTCCAGCAGAAGAACAAGAAAAATACCGGCCAGAGCACCGTCTATATTTAGGTTCCCTTGTTGAACAAGGAATCATTATTGCTTCTGGCCCTTATGTAGGTGGTGAAACTCCAGGGGCTATGCTGCTCTTTAACACATCTTCTGCAGATGAGGTTCATCAATATATCAGCCAAGACCCGATGTATCGTGGTGGAGCAGTGCTCTCTTATTGTGTACGCGAGTGGAACCCCGTTTTAGGTTCTTTAGGCTGCTAGTCTGACCAGCTATTACAAATAGCACGATGCCCTCAACATATTTTGTTATTTTTGTGACGAGATAAGTACTTATCGGGTATTTTCGTCTCAAGAAACATCCTATAGTTGAGGGCATCATATTATTCACCAAACTAGCTGTGCCTTAGTACGGTGACGTTAGTGAATGCCCACAGTCAAGGATGTCCCGTGTCTATGAATCACCACAGCACAGCAGAAGAATCTTCTACACACGATTTGAGTACAACTGCAGGTAAGCTCGCAGACTTCTATGATCGTCGAGAAAAAAGCTATATGCCTTCTGGACAAGAAGCAGTAGATCGTCAACATAGTCGGGGCAAAAACACCGCACGAGAACGTATTGACATACTCCTTGATGAAGGCTCTTTCGTAGAATTTGATGCTTTTGCCCGACACCGCAGCACAGCTTTCGGTATGGAGAAAAAACGCCCATTAGGTGATGGCCTCGTCTGTGGTTATGGAACAGTAGACGGTCGTCTTGTAGCAGTATATTCGCAAGACTTCACCGTATATGGAGGTTCTCTTTCACAGGTTAACGGCGAAAAAATTGTTAAAGTACAAAAATTTGCCCTCGATAACGGATGCCCAGTAGTTGGTATTAACGATGGTGGCGGAGCACGTATCCAAGAAGGTGTCGCTTCATTAGCGATGTTTGCCGACATTTTCCGTATGAATGTTCGCGCTTCAGGAGTAGTTCCCCAGATTTCTGTTATTTTAGGTCCTTGCGCCGGCGGTGCAGCCTACTCCCCTGCCTTGACAGATTACATCATCATGGTTGATAAGACCTCACACATGTTCATCACCGGACCTGACGTTATTAAAACAGTGACCGGCGAAGACGTTGATATGGAGACCCTTGGTGGGGCGCATCAGCATAACGCTGTTACAGGAACCTCAGCGTATCTTGCTGAAGATGAAGAAGACGCTTTTGACTTCGTACGAGAACTCCTCGAATTTTTACCCACAAATAATCTTTCGGAACCTCTAATAGTGGAGCACACTCAGGAAGAAGACCTCGTAGACGAAGATTATTCTTTAGACACTCTTATCCCTGACTCAGCTAACCAGCCCTATGATATGCGTACCGTTATTGAAACGGTTGTAGATGATGGCCATTTCTTGCCTCTGCAGGCGCTCTACGCACCTAATGTGATGGTTGGTTATGCCCGTATTGAGGGACGCACCGTAGGTATTGTCGCTAACCAGCCGGTACAGTTTGCTGGAACGTTGGATATTAACGCTTCGGAGAAAGCTGCACGTTTTGTTCGAACCTGCGATGCTTTTAATATTCCTGTGGTGACTTTTGTTGATGTGCCGGGGTTCTTACCGGGCAAAGATCAAGAATTCAACGGCATTATTCGCCGTGGCGCAAAACTGCTCTATGCCTACGCTGAAGCAACGGTTCCTCTGGTAACAGTCATTACGCGTAAAGCCTATGGCGGTGCCTATATTGTGATGGGTTCACGGAAGCTTGGCTCCGATATTAACCTTGCGTGGCCAACCGCGCAGATTGGCGTGATGGGTGCACAGGGTGCTGTCAATATTTTGTATCGTCGTGAGTTGGCGTCAGTCGCACAGGCTCAAGGAGATGTTGAGGCACGACGAGAAGAATTGGTATCACAATATGAACAAGAGCTGCTCAACCCTTATCAGGCGGCAGAGCTGGGCTATGTTGATGAGGTTATTGCTCCCTGCGAGACACGCATACGTCTGATTCGTGCGTTACATGCTCTTCGCGATAAACGTGAGACACAACCGGCGAAAAAGCACGGAAATATCCCCTTGTAATCGAAGTTGTACCCTGTTGGTTTTTCTGTTCTGTATATTTTTGGAGTTTATGATGGCTAGTTCTTCGCTACGTTTTGCGTTTTCTCTTGGCTCTCGTCGCTCCTCAGAGCAGCAAGAATCCCATGCAGAAGTAGAGCAAGAACCACTTTTTTCGGTCATTTCAGGTAACCCAACAGAAGAAGAACTCGCAGCCCTATCTACTGTTTTAATTGCTGTGGCTCAGTCTCATCAACAACAGCAGAAACCGTCGATGGGGCAATGGCAGCGGCGTTTATTACGTGGTCAGAGTCTAGGAGTTCGGTTACGCCCTGGCCCTGGTTCTTGGCGTCGTGCTCGCCCCATGTAGGCCCTAGAGGATTGTTCTGAGGCTCTTCCTTTTCTGAGCTTAAGATTTTGGACTGTGCTTGCCTTCACAAAAGGGTTAACGAGTAGAATGGAGGCATGTCGAAATTTGATACCATTCCTGCGGTTTACCGCCAAGAACGCCAGAGCACACCTGTAGACGCTATCGCTAATGAATATTATGAGGCAACTCTTCAGCTAGATCCATCATCTGCAACTTTAGCCGGACGTACCGGCCGTGAGACAGAATACGGTGATGTGTTCTCTCCTGAAGGTCGTGAGAAATCTATCGAGCTGATTCGTCAGACACTCACTCGTCTTGAACAAGCAACACCCGCTGATGATGTTGATAAGGTCACCATTGATGCGATGCAAGAGCGTCTCGGTCTTGAACTTGAATTGCATGAAGCAGGGTTAGGCACGTGGGAAGTCAATAACATTGCCTCTGCTTCGCAAAACATCCGCTCAATTTTTGATTTGATGAATCGTGAGACTCCTGAACATTGGGCACATATTGCAGGACGCATGAAGAATGTTCCTGCTGCAATTGACGACTATATTCGTACATTGGAAGATGCACGCGAACGTGGAAATGTTGCGGCACGTCGACAGGTCGAAATCGTCATTGAGCAAACCGATGCGTATATTGCTGAAGATGGTTTTTTCCAAAAGCTTCAAGAAGAAGTTGCACATCATGCCCCTGATTTGGCGTTGCAGGCGCAAGAAGGAGCAGACGCTGCTATTGAGGGATACCGTACCCTTAACTCTTATCTTCGTAAGACTCTTCTGCCAGTAGCCCCTATAGAAGATGCAGTAGGTATTGATCGTTACCGTTTGTATTCTCGCCAATTCCTTGGTTCAAAGATTAATATTGAGGACACCTACGCGTGGGGCGTTCAAGAGCTAGAACGTATTATTGACGAGCAGAAAGAAGTTGCTGAGCAGATTAAACCAGGTGCTTCCATCGAGGAGGCAAAGGCTGTTCTTGATGCTGACCCTAAACGCACTTTGCACGGTACTGAAGAGCTAAAAGCGTGGATGCAGAACCTCTCAGATCGTGCGGTGGAGACTCTTGCCGGCGATTATTTTGATATTGGTGGCGCCATGTGCGAGCTAGAGTGCATGATTGCTCCCACTCAAGAAGGCGGTATCTACTACACTGGTCCTTCCCCCGATTTTGAGCGCCCCGGTCGTATGTGGTGGTCTGTTCCTGAAGGAGAAGAAACTTTCGGTACATGGCGTGAGGTTTCGACGGTCTACCATGAGGGTGTGCCGGGGCATCATCTGCAGCTTTCTGTAGCAACTGCCATGTCTCAGACTCTTAACCAGTGGCGTGCTAATGGTGTTTGGGTTTCTGGTCATGGTGAAGGTTGGGCTCTTTATGCTGAGCGTTTGATGCAAGAGCTTGGCTTCTTAGAAGATCCGGGCGATCGTATGGGCATGCTTGATAATCAGCGTATGCGTGCAGCTCGCGTAGTCTTCGATATTGGTGTGCACTGTGGTCTTGAGATTCCAGACCGCTGGGTAAAGGAGCTCGGTGTTCCTGCTGGTGTCTGGGATGCAGAGAGCGGATACCAATTCCTCAAGGCAAATCTAGACCTTTCTGAGGGACAGCTGAACTTCGAATATGCTCGTTACTTAGGTTGGCCAGGTCAGGCTCCTAGCTATAAGATTGGCGAGCGCATTTGGGGTCAGTTGCGAGATAAGGCTCGGGCACGTCAAGAAGATGACCGTGATTTCCATACTCGTGTGTTGAAGCTTGGTTCGATGGGTCTTGATAGCTTGGAGAGGGCGTTGGATCTTTAAGAACGCATATGTTCTTGCGCTCTTAGATAGGTCAAGATAGTTTTTGAAGGTGCCGGTATATATCTTTTCTAAGATATTTACCGGCATCTTTTGATGTTCAGGTAGGTGTTCTTTCTGGTGTTACTTCTACACTGGTAGTTATGACTTCTTTTTCTTCGGTATCTGTTCCTGAGCCAATTTTAGTTTTAGCGTCTTCTTCTCCTGCTCGTCAGAAACTTCTTCGTGATGCGGGTCTTGATTTTCAGGTTTGTGTCTCATCAGTGGATGAGGATGCTGTTGTGGCTCGTGCTCAAAAGGATGCTGATGTTAAAGGTTTGGGTGAGCTGACTCCGGCTCAGGTTGCGTTGCTTTTAGCACGGGCTAAGGCGGAGGATGTTGCTCGTTCTTTGGATGTTCCGGGGGCTCTTGTTTTAGGGTGTGATTCTGTTTTTGAGTTAGATGGGGTTGCTTATGGTAAGCCTCATAGTGCGGATATTGCTGTTGAGCGTCTGCGGTTGTTCAGTGGTGCTTCGGGGTTGTTGCACACGGGGCATTGGTTGGTTGATACTCGTGTGGTGCAGGGGTGTTCTTCGTCTGAGTTACGTACTGCTACGGTGCATTGTGATGTTCTTTCAGATGAGCAGATTCATGAGTATGTGGCGACGGGTGAGCCGCTTGCTGTGGCTGGTTCGTTTACGATTGATGGCTTTGGGTCTGCTTTTATCCGTGGTATTGAGGGTGAGTATCACACAGTGGTGGGTTTGTCGGTGAATGCTCTTAAGGATATGTTGGCTGATTTAGGTCTTTCTATCACCGATTTTTGGACGAAAACGGCATAATTTTTCAAAAATCTTCTGTTTTTTCGGTACTATCGGCTAAGAGAAGAGCTCTGCTGACGTCATAAGAATGTAGACTTTTCTCAACCATAATCTTTATTTGTGCTTGTCGCAGAAGAATGTAGCTAACCTCTTTGGGGTGGCAAGGAGCTTTTTCATTGAGCAAAAACACCGAACGTCTACGTGGGCAGTTTGTGAGCGTACCAGGTCGTCACACAGGTTCTGTTTCTAAGGTTTTAGTGGCGAATCGTGGTGAGATTGCGGTTCGTGTTATTCGTGCTGCTGAAGATGAGGGTATCAGCACCGTTGCGGTCTATGCTGATTCTGATCGTGATGCGTTGCATGTTAAGTTAGCGACGGAGTCTTATTCTTTAGGTGGTAGCACTGCCTCAGATTCTTATCTGGTCATGGATAAGATTCTCAGTGTTGCGGAGCGTTCTGGTGCTGACGCGGTTCACCCCGGTTATGGTTTTTTGTCGGAGAATGCTGAGTTTGCTCAGCGTGTCATTGATGCGGGTTTGACATGGATTGGGCCTTCACCTGAGTCAATTACCTTGTTAGGTGATAAGGTTGCGGCCCGTCATATTGCCGATAAGGTTGGTGCCCCTCAGGTTCCTGGCACTAAAGATCCTGTATCTTCTGTGGCTGAGGTAGAGAATTTTGCTGATGAGTTCGGTCTTCCTCTAGCGATTAAAGCTGCTTTTGGCGGTGGTGGGCGCGGTATTAAAGTGGTTCGTCAGCGTGAAAAGATTGCTGAACTTTATGAGTCTGCTGTACGTGAGGCAACGGCTGCTTTTGGTCGTGGGGAGTGTTTCATTGAGCGTTTTTTGGATTCGCCACGTCACGTTGAGACGCAGTGTTTAGCTGATGCCCATGGCAATGTTGTGGTGGTGTCTACACGAGATTGTTCTTTGCAGCGTCGTAACCAAAAATTGGTGGAGGAAGCTCCAGCTCCGTTTCTTTCGGCACAGCAGCAGCAGCGTCTTTATGATTCTTCTCGCGCAATTTTGCAGGAGGCTGGTTATCAGGGTGCGGGTACGTGTGAGTTCTTGATTGGTGTGGATGGGACGATTTCCTTTTTGGAGGTTAATACTCGTTTGCAGGTGGAGCATCCTGTCTCTGAGGAGGTCTCTGGTATTGACCTTGTTCGAGAGCAGTTCCGTATTGCTCGCGGTGAGGAGCTTGGATATTCTGACCCTGTTTTGCATGGGCATTCGTTTGAGTTCCGTATTAATGGTGAAGATGCGGGTCGTTCTTTTATGCCCTCTCCCGGTACTGTTGAGAAGCTTGTGATTCCTACTGGTCCTGGTGTTCGTTGGGATTCTGGCGTTGTTGAGGGCGATGTAATTGGCGGTTCTTTTGATTCGATGCTTGCCAAGCTCATTGTTACGGGGGCGACGCGTCAGCAGGCGTTAGAGCGTTCTCGTCGTGCGTTATCTCAACTGGTAGTTGAGGGTATGCCGACTGTAACGAATTTTCATCGTGTGGTGGTTTCCGACCCAGCATTTGCACCTGAGGGTGATTCTCCTTTTAGTGTGCATACACGCTGGATTGAGACGGAGTTTAATAACACGATTGCTCCTTATGATGGGGCGGCTGGTTCTGTAGATGAGCAGAGCGAACAGCGTCATCATGTGGTGGTTGAGGTCAATGGTAAGCGTCTTGAGGTTGTTCTTCCTCAGTCTTTGGGTTCGGTTGCTAAGCCTGCGCCAACGGCCAAGAAGCGTAAAGAACGTGGGGGCTCTCGTACTGCTGCAGTTAATTCTCATGAGTTAACTTCGCCGATGCAAGGCACTATTGTCAAGGTTGCTCTTAAGGACGGGGATAAGGTTTCTGAGGGGGATCTTGTTGTTGTTTTGGAAGCGATGAAGATGGAACAGCCGATTACGGCTCATCGTTCGGGGAAGATTAGTGGTTTGAAGCTTAAGGCCGGTGATACGGTTTCAGCTGGTGCGACGATAGCTACGATTAAGTAGTTGTGTGGTGGTGTTTGGCTGATGATGTTTCACACCAGACACAATATTTCATATAATGAGATGAACGGGGTTTTATATCCTCTCACGTCCTAAAGTATTAGACCAATGATGTCTGATTCTTTCCAAGAGAGGTACCCGTGGCTACACGAACCACACCCGATACACCCAGTGCACCAACGCACCACAAAACGCCGGTTCCACGAAGTCGAGTTATTCTTGCTTCATTGATTGGAACTACCATCGAGTTCTACGACTTCTACATCTACGCAACCGCTGCTGTAGCAGTCTTCCCCGCTTTATTCTTTATCGGTGTCGATGACACTGCAAAGCTCTTAGCGTCCATGGCAACATTTGGTGCAGCATTCGTAGCACGCCCCATTGGCTCTATTATTTTCGGACATTTTGGTGACCGTATCGGACGCAAGGCCACCCTCGTTGGGGCATTATTGACCATGGGTATCGCAACGTTCCTTATCGGGTTGCTCCCCACCTACCACCAAATTGGTTTGTGGGCACCAGCAATGCTCACCATTTTGAGATTCACTCAAGGTCTTGGCCTAGGCGGTGAATGGTCTGGTGCTGCTTTGCTTGCTACCGAATATGCAGAAGAAGGCAAACGTGCACGCGCTGCCATGTGGCCACAGTTGGGAGCACCATTCGGGTTTATCTTGGCTAACGGTTTTGTCCTCTTCCTCACCACTCTCATGTCTTTTGATTCCACCGCTGATTCTTCCAATATGTCTCATACTTTCATGATGTGGGGTTGGCGTATTCCTTTTCTAGCCTCTCTCGTAATGGTTTTCATCGGACTCTATGTTCGTTTCAAGCTCGAAGAGACCCCTGTTTTTGCTCAGGCGTTGAAAAAAGATGAACGTGTTAAAGCACCTCTGGTTGAAGCTCTCAAAACTGCATGGTTACCAATGATTCAAGGAACGTTCATCATGATTGCCTGCTACGTTTTGTTCTACCTTATGACGGCGTGGATTCTCTCTTACGGAATCGGCAAGGTTGAAAAGGGCGGGTTAGGCATCTCCTATCATAATTTCCTCATGGTCCAGCTCGTATCCATCATTTTCTTCATTATCTTTATTCCAGTATCAGGATGGTGGGCAGATATTGCTGGGCGTAAACAGCAACAGCTCATCACCACTTTGCTCATGTCTCTTTACGGTTTGACGTTCTCTTTCTTCATTTCCCCCACAACTATCGGAACTGGTGAAAACGCAAACATCGTTTTGTTGACGGCCTACATGTCAGTGGGTATGGCACTGATGGGTCTATCTTTTGGTTCCATGTCTGCCTACCTTCCGGAGTTGTTCGCAACCCACGTACGTTATACCGGTTCTGGTATTGCGTACAACGCAGCATCTATTCTTGGTGCAGCGCTGACTCCTTTTGTGGCAGTCTATTTGAACTCTATTGGCGGTGTTGGGTACGTGGGTATGTATCTTAGTGGAGCGGCTTTACTTTCTGTGCTCTTCATTGCCCTTACAGGTGAAACAAAGAACCGTGATTTGCATACTATTGGGCGGTAGTATCGTAAACTGCCAGTTATAAAGGTGTGGGGTGTTACCAACTAATTGGTAACACCCCACACCTTATGTGTTCTCAATCCGTTGAAGATTAGAGGGCTTTATGAAGTTTTCGAGCAGCTTCTGAGATAGATCCTGTTAGCGAGGGGTATACGGTGAAGGTCTCTGCAAGATCATCAACGTGCAATTTTTTATCGACAGCCAACGCTAGAGGAAAAATTAGTTCAGAGGCACGAGGTCCGACCACGACACCGCCGAGAACTGTTCCAGAATGTTGGCGTGAGAAAATTTTAATGAAGCCGTCTTTGACCGCCATCATCTTTGCTCGCGGGTTTGTCGAAAGAGACAGCATAATCGTATCTGCACGATATGTTCCTTGAGCAATTTCTTTTTCGGTGATACCAACCGTGGCAATCTCTGGTGAGGTAAAAATATTTGCTGCAACTTGGTGAGTACGCAACGGTTTGACGACGTCACCCATCATATGTGCCATAGCGATTCGCCCTTGCATCGCAGCAACAGAAGCTAACGGGTAAACTCCTGTACAATCGCCTGCCGCGTAGATACTAGAGATGTTAGTACGTGATACTTTGTCGACGATGATATGTCCACTTTGACGGGTTTTAACCCCTGCTTTCTCTAACCCCAAATCTTCGGTATTAGGGATAGACCCAACGGCGATGAGGCAATGTGTTCCTTGAACTTTTCGTCCGTCTGCTAGAGAGACGATTACTTTTGTTCCGTCCTCTGAATAATTGACGGCTTGCGCTCGTGAACGTGGGATAACTTTGACCCCTCTGCGGTCAAAAACGTTTTCGAGGACTTCTGCTGCGTCTTCGTCCTCTCCAGGTAGTACGCGGTCTCGAGAAGAGATGAGGGTGACATGTGAGCCGAGACGGTTGTAGGCAGAAGCAAATTCCGCGCCGGTGACTCCTGAGCCGACGACAATTAGCTCTTCGGGGAGTTCTTTGAGCGAGTATAGTTGCGTCCAGTTGAGGATGCGTTCTCCGTCTGGTTTTGCTGTTGGCAGTTCTCGCGGGTGGGTTCCAACAGCAAGGAGGATAAACTCTGCTCGTAATTCGTAGCTTAGCCCGTTACTTTCACGGACTTCTACAGTGTATTGGTCTTTAAGTTTTCCTGTGCCTTCAATGATAGTGACGCCAGCACGTTCTAATGAGCGTTTAATATCTGCTGATTGTTGTTGTGCTAGATGTAGGAGTCGTTCGTTGACAGTTTTGAGGTCGACGTAGGGTTTTCCTGTTGTTTTCCCTTCAGAAAAGCAGATTCCGAGGTCTGCTGTTTCGTCAAGGGATGCCATAATATCGGCTGAGGCAATCAGGGTTTTTGAGGGAACGACATCGGTGAGTACGGCGGAGCCGCCAAATCCTTGTCGTTCGATGAGTGTTACCTGCGCGCCGAGGGAGGACGCTACAAGTGCGGCTTCGTACCCGCCGGGGCCTCCGCCGAGAATGATAATAGTGCGTGATGCGTAATCTGTTGTATGAGTCACCCTTCTATTGTGATGGAGAAGATAATTTCGTTCAAACTCTTACGCCTTTTTCGCACACTTTTCCCACCTTTGAATGCAATTTTGATAGGTTAGCATTGTGATACATGAGAAAAGTACTTTAACGTCGACTCTGCCTACTTCTTCGCCAGAGCACCCCGCACATATCCTTGCACAACAAAGCGCTACTCGCATCAGTGAGCTGACCGGAGTTGCTCAACATGATATTGCGCTTACCCTTGGTTCTGGTTGGGGTGCAGCTGCTGACCTCATTGGAGAAACAACGCACACTATCTCAGCAGCAGAGCTTCCCGGTTTTCACGCTTCTGGTGTTGCAGGGCATGCTGGAACAATTTCTTCTATTTTGACCCCTTCTGGCCAGCGTGCTCTTGTTATCGGCGCTAGAACGCACTATTACGAAGGTCGTGGTGTAGACGCTGTTGTTCATGGCGTACGGTGTGCAGCAGCTGCCGGTGTCAAGACAATGATTCTGACCAACGGTTGTGGCGGTCTCAACCCATCATATTCAGCGGGTATGCCAGTTCTTATCAGCGACCACATTAACGCTACGGCAACCTCTCCCCTATCGGGCGCTCACTTTGTTGATTTAACCGACCTGTATTCTCCTCGTATTCGTGCTATCGCACAAGATATTGATCCGTCCTTACAAGAAGGTGTTTATTATCAAGCGCCCGGACCTCATTATGAGACCCCTGCAGAGATTCGTATGATGCGCACCATGGGAGCTGACTTGGTAGGTATGTCGACAGCCTTAGAAGCTATTGCTGCTCGCGCTGAAGGCCTAGAAGTCTGCGGTATTTCATTGGTGACGAATATGGCTGCTGGTATCCAAGAAACTGCGTTGAACCATGAAGAAGTGATTCAAGCTGGTATTGATGCCGGACCTCGTATTTCGCGTTTGCTTGCCGATATCATTGCAAAAATTTAATTCTTATCCACCTGATTCCGTACTCATTTTTCTAAGGATTTTTTAGATGGCTCAGTCCTCTGACGTATTAGTTCAAGCTGAACATTGGCTTAGCATTGACCCCGATGCTGCAACACGTAAAGAGCTTGAAACACTACTATCACAGGCCCGTGATGGTGATACTCAAGCTACCGCAGATCTTGCCGAGCGGTTTAGTGGCACTTTGCAGTTTGGTACTGCCGGGTTAAGAGCTGCTTTAGGTGCTGGCCCAATGCGCATGAATCGTGTTGTGGTACGCCGCGCTGCAGCTGGTCTTGCCGCATACGTCACTAGACGTTCAGCTCAAGAGCAATGGTCTGGCATCACCGCTGTTGTTGGCTATGACGCACGTTATAATTCGGATATTTTTGCTGAAGAGACCGCCGCAATTTTTACGGCAGCCGGTATCCGCACGCTCTTGATGCCGTCAGCTCTACCAACACCTGTATTAGCGTGGGCTTGCCGTAAATTTAATGCTGAGGTTGGTGTCATGGTCACCGCTTCTCATAACCCACCTGAAGATAACGGTTATAAGGTATATCTTGGCGGTCAAGCTGTTGCTGAGCACGGCCGTGGCGCACAGATTGTTCCTCCCTATGATGCAGATATTGCTGAAGCAATTGCTCACATCGTTGATGAAGAAATTGTTTTAGCAGAACAAGGTTGGGAAGTTCTCGATCAGAACATCGCCTCAGAGTACGTTGAAACGATCGCTGGCATAGAACCTTCAGAGCCTAGCGATTTACGTATCGTGTATACGGCGATGCATGGTGTCGGCGGGCAGACCGTTCTTTCCGTCCTCAACGACGCAGGTTTTAGTGAAGTATTTCCTGTGCAAGAACAATTTGTTCCTGATCCTGATTTCCCAACGGTGTCTTTCCCCAACCCCGAAGAACCAGGCGCTTTAGATTTGGCTTTTGCTTTAGCTCAGCAGAAAGACGCTGATCTTATTATTGCCAATGACCCAGACGCAGACCGTGCATCTTTCGCGGTGTACGACCCCCACCAAAATGCTTGGCGTCAGCTTCGCGGAGATGAGGTTGGCTCACTTTTGGGTGTGGCGATGGTTGAGAAACTCGCCAAAACACCAGAAGGCACTACGAACGCTACGTTTGCGAACTCGATTGTGTCTTCTCGTCAGCTAAGCGCAATTGCTCAATCTTACGGAGTCCGTCATTATCAGACCCTCACCGGTTTCAAGTGGATTGCTCGCATTGAGGGCCTTAGCTATGGTTATGAGGAAGCTATCGGCTATAGCGTTGCCCCAGAATTAGTTAAAGATAAAGACGGTATCTCAGCAGCACTTGTTGTGGCTCGCTATGCACACCGTCTCAAAGAACAAGGTTCTTCCTTGATTGAGGTTCTTGACCGCATCGCCCAAGAACACGGCGTATACGCTACCGATCAGATTTCAATTCGTGTTGAAGACCTTAGCCGTATCGGCCAGATGATGAGTGCTTTACGCACCACGGCTCCTAGCGCTTTGGGAGATTCTCCCGTGAACGCTCATGCTGACTTAGCAGAAGGGTACGAAGGTCTTCCTCCTACCGACGGTTTATTGTTCTTGAGTGAAGACAATTCACGAGTTATTGTTCGCCCATCGGGTACAGAGCCTAAGCTCAAATGCTATGTTGAGGTTATTGTTCCTGTCTCTGAAGAAGATGGTGCGCTCGTGGTAGCGCGTCAACAGGCGCAAGAACGTCTAGAACGTATTGCGCATACGATGAAGATTGCTTTAGGCGTCTAGAATTATTTATTTTTGGGTTTCGTATTGTCCTCTTGCAGTGGCGTGCCCCATATTTTACGGTCATGGAGAATATTTAGATGAATACACCTACCGCTGGTAGCTCAGCAGCTCAGTTAAGTCCTGATGAGCTAGCACAGATGATTGATCACACGATTCTTGCTTCTTCTGCAACAGAAGAACAGGTTCGTTCACTCTGCGCACAAGCTCGTGAATACGGTTTCGCATCAGTATGCGCAAACCCTGTATGGGCTAGCGTCCTCTCCGAGGAGTTAGCCGGTTCCTCGGCGGTTCCTTGCGTTGTGGTTGGATTCCCTCTAGGCGCATCTGCCCCAGAGGTAAAGGCTTTTGAAACGCAGACAGCTGTAGCAGCCGGTGCACGTGAAGTTGATATGGTCATTAATATTGCTCATGCTCTGAGCGGGAATCGTCAGGCTTTAGTCGAGGATATTCATGCTGTGGTTCAGGCAGCTCATGCCGGTGATGCAATTGTTAAGGTCATTATTGAGACGTCTGAGCTCAATGATGAGCAGAAAATCCTTGCTTGTGAAGCTGCCATCGAAGCTGGCGCTGATTTTGTGAAGACTTCCACTGGTTTCTCTTCAGCAGGTGCAACGGTTGAGGACATCGCATTGATGCGACAAACAGTTGGTGCCGAGATGGGAGTTAAAGCCTCTGGTGGTATTCGTACACGTGAGCAGGCTCTTGCCATGATTGATGCCGGTGCTACTCGTATTGGGGCATCTCAAGGTATTGCTATTATTGGTGCGGCAGATGTAGTTGAGAGCTCTTATTAATCTTTAAGAGGTGTAGAAAACTTAGGCACACAATGTGCATAAGTTTTCTACACCATCTATACTGAGGTTTAACTCCTTATACATATCGTTCGCTTCTGCATTGAGAAAGACGTTTTTCTATGTCACACTACCAGCACGACTACCATAAAGAATCTAGTGGACAATCTGGCCCACAGTTCTCTGGTCAAGGGCATCACCTTGAAAATATCAGTATCTTCTTGGTCTTCTTTGTCATCTTTTTGTCCGGCCTATGGTGCTTAAATACGTTCCCTGATGGTGGCTCATTCTGGTTTGCATTAGGAACCCTGATTCTTGGTAGTATCTGGGGTGTTGTTTTCCATGTTTTACCGTCGAAAACGAACACCGCGCAGCGTACTAGTAGCACTGATTTAACCCAGCTCTAATTTTTGTGGAGGAGTCTACAATTGCTCCTCAACAAAGCGGTGGGGTCATAAGAATTTTTCTTATGCCCCCACCGCTTTTTGTTTGAAGTGTTATACCCTGCAGGATATGCCTTATTGTGGATCGATAATGACTTTCAAGAAGTTCTGCACCCACTCAATCAATGGACGGTCACTGAGGTCTTGACCACCAATACGTGCAGTCTTAGGCCGTGGAAGAAGAATCTGGGAATGTGCACTCTCTGGAATCTTCCGGTAGGTCGCTTCAGGGTACATACGTCCTAAGCGCATATGACGAGATTCTGGAAGATCATCGACCGGATAGAAACGAACTTTTGTTCCCATCACCATAATTTCTTGAACGCCCAAAGAACGAGCATAAATACGCAATGACGCCACCAAAAGAAGATTTTCTACTGGCTCAGGAAGATCACCATAACGGTCTTTAAGTTCTTCTCGGATGTCGTTGAGCTCATCTTCGCTTTCAGCTTGCGCAATTTGCCGATATCCGGCAAGGCGCAAACGCTCAGAAGAAATATATTCGTGAGGGAAATGTGCGTTGACTGGAATATCAACTTTGACTTCAAGGCTCTTTTCTTCTTCACATTGAGAACGGAATTGAGAAATAGCTTCGCCAACCAAACGAAGATATAAATCGAACCCGACTCCTGCGATATGTCCAGATTGTTCTCCGCCCAGAAGGTTTCCTGCACCTCGAAGTTCGAGATCTTTCATCGCTAGTTGCATACCAGAACCAAGCTCGTTATGTGTAGCCACGGCTTTAAGACGTTCTAGCGCTACCGTTCCAAGGAGCTTTTCTGGAGGATACAAGAAGTAAGCGTATGCTCGTTCGCGTCCTCTACCGACTCGTCCACGTAGCTGGTGTAGCTGAGAGAGCCCATAGTTTTGCGCTTGATCAACGATCAGGGTATTCGCATTGGAGATATCTAGACCGGTTTCGACGATAGTAGTACAAACGAGTACGTCAAATTTTCGTTCCCAGAAATCAACAATAATTTGTTCTAGTCTGCTTTCACTCATACGACCGTGAGCTATAGCGATACGTGCGTCGGGAACAAGTTCTTGTAGTTCTCGTGCCACGGATTCGATAGTAGAAACCCTATTGTGTACGAAGAAAACTTGTCCTTCTCGCATAATTTCACGACGAATAGCTGCCGTGATTTGTTGGTTGGTGCGAGCGCCCACATAGGTAAGAACGGGGTGTCGTTCTTCTGGTGCTGTGGCTAGGGTGGAAGTCTCTCGAATACCGGTAAGTGACATTTCTAGGGTTCGAGGAATCGGCGTTGCTGACATGGCTAAGACGTCAACGTCTGTTCTAAGTTGTTTGAGTTTTTCTTTGTGTTCTACACCGAAACGTTGTTCTTCGTCGATGATGATGAGTCCAAGGTCTTTGAACTCAACGTTTTGTGAAAATAGTCGGTGTGTTCCGATGATGATATCAGCGGTACCTTGCGAAATTTCTTCTAAGGCTTCTTTAGTTTCTTTTGTTTTTTGGAATCGGGAGAGGACACGGATACGTACGGGGAATCCAGAGAATCGTTGTGAGAATGTTTCGTAGTGTTGTTGTGCTAGGAGTGTGGTGGGGACGAGTACTGCCACTTGTTTTCCGTCTTGTACTGCTTTGAATGCTGCACGAACGGCGATTTCTGTTTTTCCGTATCCGACGTCTCCGCAGATGAGACGATCCATAGGGATGTCGCGTTCCATATCTGCTTTGACGTCGTTGATGGCAGAGAGTTGGTCTGGTGTCTCATTGTAGGGGAAGGCTTCTTCGAGTTCACGTTGCCATGGGGTATCGGGGCTGAAGGCATATCCTTTTGAGGCTTGTCGTGCAGAATATAGTTTGATGAGGTCTGCGGCAATCTCTTTAACAGCTTTTCGTGCGCGACTTTTGGTTTTTGCCCAGTCAGAGCCTCCCATTTTAGATAATGTTGGTGCTTCTGAACCGACGTAGTGAGAGACTTGGTCGAGTTGATCAGCGGGAACGAAGAGTCTGTCTTTGGGGCCTCCCCTCTTGGATGGGGCGTATTCGAGGACAAGGTATTCTTTGGAGGCTTTGTGTTGTGCGTTGTGGGGTGTTCCGGTGATGGGGCGCTGTATCATTTCGATAAATTGCCCAATACCGTGTTGTTCGTGAACGACGTAGTCTCCGGTTTTGAGGGCAAGCGGGTCTACAGCATTTTTTCGGCGTCTGGTGGGTAGTTTAGTGTTTCCGCTACGGGAGATGATGTAGTTGCTTGTTCGTCCGAGAATATCAGCTTCCGTGAGGAAACCAATTTTGGCGTCGTCGAGCATGAATCCTTTCCCTGTTTGGGCGGTGGTTAGCTCAACGATTCCGGGTTCGGGGATGTTTTCTAAGCTGTCGATGCGTGCAGCGGGAATATCAGCTTGGTGGAGTACTTCTATTAGACGGTTCAGAGGCCCGTTACCGGCGGTGACGGCGACGAGACGCCATCCTTCTCGTACTTTTTGTTGAAGTTCTTTGAGGAGTTCTTCAACTTTGCCGGCGTAGGAGTGTGGTTCTCTGGCGTTGAAGGTGACGGAGTCGACGTCGTTTTCGATGGCGTCGTCGATACCTAGTGCGGTCATGGACCACCAGGAGCAGTGGTTTTCGTGTGCGTGTTGGCGCACTTGTTGCAGGCTTTGGAATGATCCTTCGTTAAAATCTTCTCGATATTGTCCAACGTCTAGGGGTGCTTTGTCGGTGTGGTTGTCGTTGGATTCTGCGGCGCTGTCCCATGCTGCGTGGAGAAATTCGTCGTTGGTAGCGACTAGGTCTCTGGCTCGTGTGCGTATTTTTTCTGGTTCGAGGAGGATTGCAATGGAGTGTGCTGGTAGGACTTCTATGAAGGTGGTCATTTTTTCGACGAGCAGTGGGGTGAGCGATTCCATGCCTTCAACGTAGATTCCTCCCGCAATTTTTTCGAGCATGGTTCGTGCACCGGGGAAGTCTTTTTGTAGCTTTGCGGCTTTGCTCATCACCTCGGGGGTGATGAGTAGTTCTCGGCATGGTGGTGCGTAGAGTGTTTGGGGGTGTTCTTTTGAGGTGATGGTTCTTTGGTCTGCGACGGAGAACCATCGGATGTTTTCGATTTCGTCGCCGAAGAATTCTATACGGGCGGGGTGTTCTGCGGTGGGTGAGAAGAGGTCTATCATTCCACCGCGTACGGCGTATTCTCCTCGTTTGGAAACGAGGTCTACGCGTGAGTAGGCAGCATTTTGTAGGGCTTTGATGACGTCGTCGAAGTTTTGTTCTTCTCCGCAGCGGAGGGTAACTGGCTCCATTTTTTCGAGCCCATCGACGATGGGTTGGATGATGGATCGGATGGGGGCAACGATGACTTGAGGTGTTGTTGTCTTAAGTTTTCGTAGGAGGCTGAGTCTCTCTCCGACGGTGTCACTTCGAGGTGAGAGTCTTTCGTGAGGGAGCGTTTCCCATGCAGGGAAAAGAGCAATCTTTTCTGGCGCGAGGAAGGATTCTAGGGCTAGGCGTGTGTCTTCGGCTTCTCGTTCTGTTGCGGTGATAACGAGGGTGGTTGCTTGAGGAGTTGTTTTTTGGAGGTTGGTTGCGATGTGTGCGATGAGTGGGGGGCGTGCGCCGTCAACGGTACCGATGGCCAGTTCTGAGGTTCGTTTTTCGGGGTTTTGTGCCGCGTATTCTCCGATACGCGCGAAAGTTGGTTCTGTTTCAAGAAGTAGGGTGAGTCCCGTGAGGCTCATTGGAGCTTCTTTCTGCTGTTTAGTGTGGATTTAAGCTGTTTATTATTATCGCATAGGAGGACCGCTGTTGCAGGGGTGATTTTAGGTGTTATTTTTCTCGTAACTGAGCGGTGACGTGCTCAGATATATTTTGTATATGGGGCATGGATAATATTTTTTCTTTGGGTTGTATTACTAATTATTTTTATTGTTATTTTTTATTGTGTATTTATTTTCTTGGTATGACGTGCTTTTTTATTGAAAAGTCTTGTGTTGTGTCTTCCATGGGATATTTTATTCCTACGGGGAGACGCTATGCGCCGTGGTGTTTAGGCAGAATGAGATTTTCTAGGTTACTCATTGGTAATGCTTCCTGTTGTTGAGGTTTTGAGAGCTCAGAGCAGGACGCATGGGCTCCCCTGTTGTTAGAGGGGATTCTTGATGCGTTGCATCGATAAAGGCGTGGTTTCTAAGGCGTTTTAGCTGTTCTTGAGCTGTTGAAACAGGCTGCCGGCTCTTCTTCTTACTATTGAGGTGAGGTCTCCGAGGGGTTTTATGGGAATCTTTATCGAGGGACTTACGTAAGACACGATTCGTATTTTTTGTTTGGTAAAAACCTACCTTTTAGCTATTATCTTCCTCACGAAAAAATATCCAACACCTATACCCTTGAGCGTCTTTTTATTTCATATTAGCCACATAGTGTCTACTATATATTGTTCATTTTTGAACACCGGTGATATTTTTGAACGACGTAAAGGATTTTTCAACCTTTACACATTGCACAGGTACATTTATGGGTACAAAATAATTCCAATTTTTCCCGAGTTCACTCTATAGAATAAAAAAAGTTTGCAGACCCCTCAGCAAACACTCGCATCACTCGCAAAAAACCACGCCACTTAGTGCACGCACTAAGAAAACCTATGCTGTCTACCCTTTTAGAGGCTTTAATGCATCGAGCACATAAAACACCTCTGCCTAGACTAATATCTAAGCAGCTTATGGGAGCGTCACTCGTTCCCCTCCTTCTACTCACCGGATGCTCTAGTGAACAGCCAGACTCAAAAAGCGAGTCATCATCACAAAAGCAACACGAGACGTCAACAGACAGCTCTGCTGCTGCATCCACATCTCAGAATCCCACAACTCTAGCTCACCAAGACGCCTCAGCACGTTCAACACAACAGCCGGCGAGTACAGAGCAAAAACATAAGGAGCCTGAGCAAAAGCTAGAAGAAAACTATGCTGGAGCAGAGTCACTTCAGAACTCTAAAGAAGTGCAACCTTCAGAAGAACACGTTGCCGAGACAGAAAAGCTCTACACCTCCTACCAAAACGTGCTCTCAAACATTGGGACAGTCGCACCAACTGAACCAGCAGAAGAAGATTCTGCACGAAGCGGAGAAGACAGCGCACCAGCAACAACAGTAACTCTCGACCAAGCCACTGAAGAGAAAATTACCTCTGTTGCAACAGGAAGCGCCGCTGAAAGCTTTATTGCCGCAGCCGAAGAGTTCGCAAATAATCAATGGACTCAAGAAGGCACAGCAAAGGTCGTCGGCACTCCCAAAATAGCTGACGGTACATACAACGACCAGCCAGCAAAAATACTTCAGGTCTGCCTTGACTCCTCACAAGTTAAGGTCAAAAACGCTGCAGGTGACGTCATTAACAACACCTCAGCACCTGAACGATCACTCAACATTTTCACTTTGATACAAGATAACGGTCAGTGGAAAATCGCATCTCACGATTTCCCTAACAACCCAGATTGCTAAAGGCTATGAAGAAGAAAACACTATCCCAAGCACTTTTAGCTTCTGTCGCAACCGTAGCTCTTGGGCTATCGTTCTTACCTACCACCTCGGCACAGGCGGAGAACACTAAAGATGGCTCATCCAGCGACAAGGCAGCAGCATCGTGCTACGAAATCAAACAAAATAACTCCCGTTCACGTTCCGGAACATACTGGCTTTATACCCCAGAGATGGATGCTCCAGAGCAGTTCTACTGCGACCAAGAAACCAATGGTGGCGGATGGGTCCTCATCGGACGAGGACGTGAAGGCTGGACAGAGCAATACGCTGGACAAGGAGACCCCCAACAGCTAGCGACAAACCCTGACGGCACTGACGCCTTCTCCCCCGTTCAGCTTCCCTCACTCACCATTGACGCACTCCTTAACGGACAGGCCCCTAGTGACCTCTCAGATGGCGTACGATTCCGTCGTAGCACCAACACTGAAGGAACCAAATGGCAGGAGCTTACTGCTCAACGAGCTCAAGCTAAAAACTGGACTTGGGCACTCCAAGCAACCGCAAACTGGGAAAATATCAAGTTTGATAACCCATCTTGGACCGATTGGAACCGGTTCTACTATCACTCTCTAGGACGTATCGGAACTTTTAACACCCGATACAATGTCCTTCGTTTCAGCACCTCTAAAGACTTCAACTGGAAACTCGGATTCCAGTTTGGTCCTCGCGTGTATGGAAACACCAGCCCTAACTCCTACCTATGGTCACCCAATGGGTCCTACGCAGTACCATTCACTCAGGTTTATCTCCGCCCGAAGCTCACCCAAGCTGATTTGAACCTTCCCTCTATTCCTGATACTGGTGCAGTAGCTTCTGAGAAGAGAGAGCTACCTAATAGCTACTCCTCTGCCATGAAGTGGCGCACTTCAGAAGCAACTGGTACCGGTAATGACTCCGAGATGAACACTTATGTTCAGGCCATCACACAGGTCGGTGACACTGTATTCACTGGTGGCGACTTCAAAAATGTTGTCAGTGCGCGTGGCGAGACAGTCAACCAGCCCTTCATCGCCGGTTACAACGTTAAAACTGCTGAACTAGTACGTTCCTTCGTACCTAAGCTCAACGGTCAGGTTAAAGCTCTTGAGGCTTTACCTAACGGCACCTTAGCTGTTGGCGGAGAGTTCACTGAAGTAAACGGAGAAAAAGTTGACGGTTTTGTCATTCTCAACCCCGTTACTGGCAAAATTGATCGCACCTACGACTGGCATATTCAAAACCGCCTGTCCTCCGGCGTAACCACCGTCAAAACTATTCAAGCAAAGAATGGTTACCTCTACATCGGCGGTATCTTTACCCATGTTAAGGGCTCTGGTTCTTCTGCTTATGCTTATTCTCGTAGTGCTGCACGTTTCAATCTCGAGACCGGTGCAGTTGATTGGAAGTGGCGCCCAAACTTTAACGGCACTGTTAACGGTATTAGCGCTGCTGACGATAACTCTGCAGTCTACGCAGCAGGTTACTTCTCAACCCTCGGTTCAGAACGTACCTGGAAACTTGCAGCTATTGATTACGTCAACGGTACCCGTAAACAAGATTGGAACTGGCGTCTGTCCTACACTAAAGGAAGCCGTAAAAATGCAGGTTTCCAATTCGATGTGCAGGACGCCAATGACTCAGTATGGGCCGGTGGCGCAGAACATCTTGTTTCACAATACAACAAGAGCGATTTATCGCGTCGCACTGCTGCTATCACTAAATCTGGTGGTGATTTCCAAGACCTTTACAAGAGTGGCAACGTCATCTATGCATCATGCCACTGTGGAGACTGGATTTATGAAGGCGCACAGACTCATGACAGCCCATGGGATGAGTCAAAGAACATCCACATGCAGCGTCTTGTTAACGCTTTTGACGCAAACACAGGAGCTGTCCTTCCTGAATTCAACCCCATCATTAGCGGTGCTAGCGGATACGGCATCTGGGAATCTTTCGTAGACTCCACAGGCGTTCTGTGGGTCGGAGGTGACATCAACCGAAGCGCAGGTGCTTCCGGCGTTCAGCAAACTGTTGGTTTCGCTCGCTACGCACCCCGTGACGTAACTCCTCCAGCAACCCCAGCAAACCTCTCTGTTACCACCCGCAACGGTCAGGATATCCTCACCTGGGATAGCAAGACTAACGGAAAAACCACGTACCAGATTCTTCGCGATGACCGAGTGATCGCAACTGTTGGTCTCGGCGTTACTACCTACGAAGTAGAACATGCTGATAACGCTCGCTACTTCGTGCGTTCTGTTGACGCAGCTGGAAACTATTCAGCCTCAACTCCAGTTGCACTTGCAGGACTCGGCAATGGCGCGGTTGACCCTGAGAAGCCAGAGCCTGTTGACCCTGA